>DATFSR010000001.1:0-5008 GCA_035262505.1 Candidatus Acidiferrum sp.
CGCCCAAAATCGAATTTCCTCTCCGCATATAGCGCGTGATAGATCTGTCCCCCGCGATAAGCAGGTTCGCCTAGCGCCGCGCAGAACTCGCGCAACTCTTCCTTCGATTTTCCCAGCAGTTCGATCATGCTATCGCGCCAAAAATCGCAGCCTCTTCATCATCCCATCCAGTTCACCCGGAACCAAGTTCGCGCCAGCCGCGTCTCCTTGAGCTATAATTCCTTAGCAATCCCCGCGAATCCCAAAACCACAGTTGGGAGGCCTTTAGAATGGCGCATACTGTCGCAACTGAAAAACTCACCATGGAAGACTGGGTGAAGGGCCTCGCAGCCATTCCCGAATCCGACTTCTCGCTACAGAACGTCCAGGACTACGTCATCCGCCACGCCGTGCGCCCCGAATCCCTCGAAAAATACTGCTTTTTCTCCAAGGGAAGTTACACGCGCAACCTCGTTTTCCGCAACGCCCTCTTCGAATGTATGACGCTGTGCTGGGACATTGGCCAGCACAGCCGCATTCACAATCATCGCGGCCAGAATTGCTGGATGTCCGCTCCCATCGGCCGCCTGCGCATCCAGAATTACCGCGTGGACGACCGCGACGCCGCCAAAGGCACCTGCCACATCGTTCCCACGGAACTCTACGATCTCGACGGTGCTCATCCCGCCTATGTCAATCCCATGGAGCCGGTCCACGAAGTCATGAACCTCGCTGAATTCAACGAGCGCGCCGTGAGCATTCACATCTATTCCAAGCCCTTCGATACGTGCGAGGTCTACTATCGCGACCACGACTCTTACGCCGACGTGCCCCTGTTTTTCACCAGCGAATACGGCAAGCTCAATCCCCACGAAAAGCTCATCTAAACTAAGTTCTCCCGCGCTCGCCCACAGGAACTGGTCGATTCAGTGTAACTTCTCATCCGGTAAACCATTGCAAAAAAGGGGCGTTATTGGGTTGTCATTATCTTTTTTCTTTCCGCTGCACCTGTGTCACAATGCCTGAATGCCCACGGAAATTCGCGACATTCAGAAGCACACCCTCCCCAATGGCCTGGTGGTCATCACCGAGACCATGTCGCACGTCCGCTCCGTCTCGGTAGGCGTCTGGGTCCGCAACGGTTCCCGCCGTGAAATCGCCGAGGAAAACGGCCTCGCCCACTTCATGGAGCACATGGTGTTCAAGGGCACGGAGCGCCGCTCCGCCGAAGCCATCGCCCGCGAAATGGATTCGGTCGGCGGCATGCTCGACGCTTTCACCTCCAAGGAACAAATCTGCTTCAACGCCAAGGTTCTCGATGAGCACCTGCCCATCGCCTTCGACGTCATTGCCGATCTCGTTCTCCGTCCGAAATTCGACTCCGAAGATCTGAAAAAAGAACGCAAGGTGGTCCTCGAAGAAATCAAGATGGACCTGGACAATCCGGAGTATCTGCTCCACGAGATCTTTACGCGCGGATTCTGGCCCCGGCACCCGCTGGGGCGCCCGATTCTTGGCACCCCGGACACGGTGAAAAAATTCAATCAGGAAGCGCTGCGCGCGCGCTTCCAGAACTGGTTTGCGCCCGATCATCTGGTCGTCACCGCGGCAGGCCACGTTACCCACGACGAAGTGCTCGACCTCGTGCAGCGCGAGTTTGGCGCGCTTGCGCCGGCAGGACCGGCAGAAGACGGCGGCGCGCCGCAGACCGAGGCGCCCATCCGCCTCGAGAAAAAGTCCGACCTCGAGCAGGCGCACCTTTGCATGGGCATTCCTTCGGTCCCGCTCGCCCATCAGGACCGCTTCGGCTTCGCCGTGCTCAACAACTTGCTCGGCGGCGGCATGTCTTCGCGCCTGTTTCAGAACATTCGCGAAAAGCGCGGCCTCGCCTACGCCGTTTTCAGCGAACTCACGCCCTATTCCGACGCCGGCATGATGACCATCTACGCCGGCACCGCTACCGACGCCATTGGCCAGGTCATTGACCTCACCATTCACGAGTTTCGCTCGCTCAAGCAAACGCTGGTCACCGAAGAAGAATTGCGCCGCTCGAAGAACCACCTCAAAGGCTCGCTGATGCTTTCACTCGAGTCCACCAGCTCGCGCATGTCCAATCTCGCGCGCCAGGAGCTGTATTTCGGCCGCTTCTTCTCGCTCGACGAAATCCTTGCGGCTATCGAAGCCGTAACCCGCGAGGAGCTTCAGTCGCTCGCCCAGCGCTATTTCAAGACCGATCACATCGCCGTCACCGTCCTCGGCCCCATCAACGGCTTCACCCTGGACCGCTCCCGCCTTGCCTGCTAAGGCCTAACCGTACGGCCGCAGCGATATACCTCCCACCCCCGGCATTTTGTATCTCCAAACACAAGCTCTTGAATTTTTTGGGTTTATGGCCGGAGCTCTTGTCGCTACAGATGCAGTAACTGTTTGAATCCGGTAGTCTTCCACACTTACGACGACTTCAAGGCGTGGGAGGCGTTGACGGCGGCGCCGATGATGCCGAGCTCGTCGGACATGGCGGGGATCACCTCAAAGCGACTGCCTTGTAGCGGGCTCATTTTCACCATTTCGTGGACCAGGCGGTCGAGCAGACCCGTATCAATGAACTTGGTTTCCGGCCCGGTGATGAAGAACATACCGGGACCGCTCATGTGGATGCTGGTGGCGGTGGCGGCGGCCAGCGCCCGATGGCACAAAGTAACAAACTCCACACAGCGGGCGTCTCCGGCGCGCGCGTCTTCAAAGATTTCCTCCGGTTCGAGATCGAGGAAGCGCATGCGCATCGAGCGGCGGCCGAGAATTCCTTCGAGGTGGCCTTTGCCGCCGCAGCCGCAGAAACTTTCCTTCGGGTCCAGCGTGACCACCGAGTGGCCGCCTTCCCACACGCCTTCTCTTGCAGGATACCGCCCGAAGCCGATGCCGTTTCCGAGCGTCCACACGCGCGTGAGCTGGTTCAGCTTGCCCTGCGTCGCGGCGATGCCCGCAGCCATCACGTCCGCGTCATTGAAGACGCCCACGGGAACTCCGGCAACTTTCCCCTTCAGCGAAGAGGCAAGCACGGATTGCAGCGCGAAGCCTTTTACCTGCTGCAGGTTGGGCGATTCCTCGACGACACCGTTGCGAATGATTCCGGGGAAGCCGACGCCGACGGCTTCAAGCTTTTCTCCGCCCGCGACTTTTTCAACAAGTCCGCGGATAGTCTCTGCAATGTCCGCCGAGGGCATGGACTGCAAGGGATCGGGCGATTGCGCCGACTCCGGAAAAAGTTTGAGCGGGCCGACAACCTTGCTGCCGTCCACCAGGCCCGCCGCGATATGTTCCTGCACCAAAACGCCGACCGTCCTGCTCATCGCTCGCCTGCCCGTCTCGTGCCGTGTGATTTTGTGGAGATCATCTCATTCTTTCGTCGTCCCTGTTAGGCCAGGAAAAATACCGGATCGTCCCCTAGGCTTCAGGGATTAAAGCCGCCAGCTCCTAAAGAAGTGCGTCCCTCAGAAAAATCGCGCTCGCACCATTCGCCAATGCTTATCAGCCCTTGGCCAGTTTATTGAGCCCGTTGAACGCGGCGGCTTTGTAGCACTCCGCCAGCGTCGGATAATTAAAAACCGTGTCCACAAAATATTCCACCGTGCCTTTCAGTGCGAACACTGCTTGGCCGATGTGAAGCAATTCCGACGCGCCTTCGCCAATGATGTGCACGCCGAGTAGATCCTTCGACGTGGGATCGAAGAGCAGCTTCAGGCGGCCAGTGGTGTCGCCCCGAATCTGCCCGCGCGCGATTTCGCGGAAATACGCCATGCCGACCTCGTAAGGAATGCCTTCATCGGTGAGCTGATCTTCGGTTTTGCCGATGAACGAAATTTCGGGGATGGTGTAAATCCCGTAAGGATAATTCGCGCGATTGGAATGCACCGGCATGCCAAAAGCGTTTGCGGCGGCGATGCGGCCCTGTTCCATGGAAACGGAGCCAAGACTGGGAAACCCGATGAGGTCGCCGACAGCGAAAATATGCGGTTGCTTCGTGTGGTACTGCTCGTCCACAGGAATGCGGCCGCGCGAGTCAGCTTCGAGTCCGGCGGCTGCAAGATTTAATTCGTCCACATTGCCCTGGCGGCCCACAGCATACAGCAGCGCTTCACCGGAGATTTTTTTCTTGCTCTTTAGATTGGCGACGACGGTGTGGTCGGGAGTTTCCTCGACGCTCTCGACTTCTTCGTTAAGCCGCAGCGTGACGCGGCGGTCGCGCAAGTGGTAAGAAAGCGCTTCGACGATTTCCTGGTCGGCAAACTCCAGCAGCCGCGGCCGTTTTTCGATAAGGGTGATCCGCACGCCAAGCGTGGCGAACATGCAGACATACTCGACGCCAATCACGCCGCCACCGACCACGATCATGGCTTTGGGGATCTCGGGCATGCTGAGGATTTGATCGCTGTTGATGATGGTTTTGTTGTTAAACGGCACGAGCGGGGAAACCGCGGGCTTGGTGCCAGTGGCGAGGACGATGTGCTCGGAGTCGAACTCCTGCTGACCGCGGGAGCTAGTGACCTGGATGCGGTGAGGATCGAGAAAGCTGGCCGTTCCGGTGACGACGTCGATGCCGTTCCGCGAAAGTTGCGCACGGATGACGTCGATTTCGGTCTTGATGACGTTGAGTGCGCGGAAGGAAAGATCGGCCATGGTGATGGGTTCCTTCACGCGGTAATTGACGCCGTAAATGCTCTGGTATTGATAGCCGGAAAGGTGTAGCACGGCTTCGCGGATGGTCTTGCTGGGGATGGTGCCGGTATTAATGGCCGTGCCGCCGACGACTTCGAGCTTTTCGATCAGGGCGACGCGTTTACCGAATTTGGCGGCCTGAATGGCGGCGCGTTGCCCTCCAGGGCCGGAGCCGACCACGATGAGATCGTACTTTTCCATGGTTGGAGGCGCGAGTATACCAAACGGCGGAAGAAGGGGGATACCAGGCCCGCCACCGCGGGCAGGCAGCAGGCAGAAAGGCAGAAGGCAGAAGGCAGAGGGCAGAGGGCAG
>DATFSR010000002.1:0-14930 GCA_035262505.1 Candidatus Acidiferrum sp.
AGGCGTCGGCGGTACCAGAAGAGACTTACCAAGAAGAGGCCGCCAGGCAGCAACTGCTGCGGGCTGGGGAAGAAGGCACTCGGATGGGGGGAGACTTCCTGGGGCAAGTGACGAAGGGCAGCCGCGAGCCCATAGGTCACGCCGATGGCGGCAACCAAGGCCCCGGCAATTTCCCTCTTCGGATGCCGGGAACGTGGCATGAAGTGCTCAACCAGGAGCGCTGCAACCACCAGCACTGCCAGAATCAAACGTCCGAGCCACCAAGCGATATGCGCTGAAGGGAGGCGGAGAGCGGCCTCGGGAAGGACTTGGAAGAAGAGAACGCTCGTGGCTATCAGGACGCCACCACATAGAAAGAAGCCGGCCCCGAGGATCAGGGAGATACGGTCCTGGGTGCCTTGGAAGCGAACCAAGGTGACGGCGGCGAAGACAAAAGCCAGCAGGCTGCTGATGACCTCGAGGTAGCCCTGCAGGAGAGCGTCGGGGGGAATCGTGAGGCTGCGCAGCCAGTAAGCGGCAAGAACGACAAATAGAAATGCCGCCACATGCGACAAAAAGATTGTCGTGCGGGTGCGCCTGTGTGAGAGGGAGTTTTGGCCCATGGTCCCTTTATTATTGCCCCGCGAATCGGGGCGAACGCCTACTAGATTAGACTACAAAGCGCGGGCGTCCGTTGTGCAAGAATCAACCGCGGGGTGAGATAAACGACACTTCCTGTGCATTTGAGTACCTGTCCTAAAGAACAGGTCAAAAGTTGGCGGAGGAGACGAAGAAAGCCGCCGCCGGAGGGAAAAACTTTTGTTCTTGCAGCAAAGGGCCAGAGTGCGCAGAATTGTCTGACTTGAAACGATTCAAATTGCTGGACCCCATGGCGTTGTAGATTTGTCTCCAACAGGAGAGTCGCTTGGACAAGGAAGGCAGCGCAAGTTCCGGACCGCGGCTGAAGCGCTCGCTCACACTGTGGGACTTGATTTTGTACGGGGCGATTGTGCTTCAGCCGGTTGCGCCCATGTCCGTGTTTGGAGCGCTGAGCGACCGTGGCCGCGGCCACGTCGTAACCGCGATTCTAATCGCTATGGTGGCGATGTTATTCACGGCCATGAGCTATGGCCAGATGGCGCGTGCTTACCCAAGCGCGGGGTCGGCGTTCACTTATGTCGCGCAAGAGATCCATCCCTCAATCGGATACGTCACGGGGTGGAGCTTCGTCATGGATTACATCGTAAATCCATTGATTTGCGTCATCTGGTGTGCAGTACAAGCACACGAGTTTGCGCCCGCGATTCCCATCTGGGGCTGGAAGGTTTTCTTTGCGGTCGCGTTTACCCTGATAAACGTTCAGGGAATTAAGACTTCGGCGCGCGTCAACGCCGGTTTGACCATCGGGATGAGCGCGGTCGTGATCCTGGTTTTTGTCACTGCGGTTCGTTACATCTTTGGGCATCCGCACGCCGACCCACATTTTTTCACTCGGCCCTTCTACGATCCGCAGACATTTACGTGGGGAAACCTGTTTGGTTGCACTTCCATCGCGGTGCTCTCCTACATAGGGTTCGACGCCATCTCCACGCTTTCCGAAGAGGCCGAAAATCCGCGGCGCAATATCCCATTGGCAACCGTTCTTACCTGCGTGGTAATTGGGTTCTTATCGGCAGCTGAAGTCTACATTGCGCAACTGGTATGGCCGGCATCGCAGCCCTTTCCGAATCCGGATACCGCGTATGTTTGGGCGGCCGCGAGGACGTGGGCGCCATTGTTCAGCATTTTAGGCTTGACGCTGATTGTCGCCAACTTTGGCTCAGGTATGGGCGCGCACATCGGTGCGGCGCGCTTGCTGTATGGCATGGGGAGGAGCAACGCGCTGCCGAAATCTTTTTTTGGCGCAATTGATCGAAAGCACCAGGTTCCTCGCAACAACGTGCTCGTGGTAGGGGCGATAGCACTGATTCTGTCGCAATTAAGGTACGGTGACGGCTCCTTTGTACTAACCTATGAACGTGGGGTTGAGCTGCTGAATTTCGGAGCGCTGATCGCGTTCATGGGTGTAAACGCCTCTGCATTCATGCGTTATTTTGTGCGCGCCACCGAGAAGAAGGTCATCAATTTCATTTCACCTCTTGCAGGCTTTCTCATTTGTCTCGGCCTGTGGTGCAATCTGAGCCACCGTGCACTCAAATGGGGAGCCATGTGGATGGCCGTGGGTATCTTGTTCGGCATATGGAAGACGCGAGGATTCCGCGAGCAACTTTCGTTTGAGGTGCCGCCGGAGTGAGCGGGAAGGTCAAGATGGTCACGATGCGAGACGTGGCGCAGGCCAGCGGCTTCTCCCCGGCTACTGTTTCCATCGTGCTGAACAACGCGCCGCTGGCGCGCTACATCGCTCCCGCCACCAAGAAACGAATTGAAGACGCCGCGAAGAAGCTGGGTTACCGCCCAAACGCGATGGCCCGGTTCCTGCGCAGCCGGCGAAGCCAGACTGTCGGGGTAATGATCTTCGACATCACGGATCCTTTCTGCACCCCGGTTTTACGCGGAATTGAGAACGCGCTTTACCAATCCTCGTACGTGCCGATTTTTACCGATGCCCACAACCAGCGAGCCCGTTTCGAGCGTTACCTCGAAATGCTGCTGGAGCACCACGTCGAAGCCTTGATCGTGGTGGCCAACTGGCTCTTTGTGGACATTCAGCTCCTGGCGGACCTAAGCAAGAGAAACATTACCGCCGCGACGATCGGCTGGGAGGTGCCGGGAGACTCGGTGAGTTCGGTGATGGTGGACAACGAGGCGGGTGGGCGGCTGGCGCTCGAGCATCTTTACCACCTGGGGCATCGCAGGATTGCTTTCATTCGCGGGCCCAAAATGTTGATTGACAGCGGACCCCGATGGAGAGGCATCCAAAAATTCGCGCATTCCGTGGCATTGGAAATCGATCCGTCGCTGGTCGTGCAACTACCCGATGAATTGGAAGCCAACTCGGGATTCGAAGGCGGTTACCGCATCACCGAAGAATTGCTGGAGAGGAAGAAAAAGTTCACGGCTGTGCTGGCGTTCGACGACTTGACGGCGTTTGGAGCCATTCGCGCGTTGACCAAGGCCAGCGTAAAAGTGCCGGATCAATGCTCGGTCGTGGGCTTCGATGATGTGCCTCTGTCGGCTTTGGCGGCTCCTTCCTTGACCACCGTTCGGCAGCCGCTCGAGGCCATGGGAAACATGGCCGTGAACCTGGTGGTCGAAGGCATCAAAGCTGGGTTGGAAAAGCGCGATTGGAGCATTTCGCGGCATAAGATGACGCCAGAGCTGGTGATTCGCGACTCAACCAGAACTATGCTGTCGGCCGCCGACGATTAACATATTTCGCCAACCGTCCCAATCCAAATCCAAGCGGGAACGCCTGCCTGCGGCAGGCAGGGTACCGCACTCGACGGTGCCGAGGGCCGTCTGCGTTCACACCAGGACCCGGAGGTTCGTCCAACGCTATTTAGCGGGGGGCAGAAAAGCCTCCGGGGCATGGAGAAACTGAACGCCCGGCGTTTCTGTTGCCGTGTGCACGCGCTCGAACCGGCCCTTCGCTCCGACGCTACCTCTGAAGCTGAGGAGATACTGGTTGCGGAAGTGAGTCGCCAGTTCGTCGAAATAGGGTTTGAAGGTGACGGCTTCGTTGGTGCCAAGATAGTAGGATTCGGCTCCGGTGGATTCCGCGAGGCGGCTCAGATCATTCTGCCCGCGGAACGCGCGAAAGAACCTGCGGCCCAAGTGCCCGGCATCGGGATAGTAGATAGACCAGACGTTGACGTTCTCTTTTTGCGCGCGTTCATAAACGGATTCGAGGTCCGGACTCTCCGGGAAGTTGCCGTGAAAATAATCAACTCCCGAGGAAATCAATAGAATGGAACGGCGCTCGGTAGGCCCGGCTGGCAAGCGTTTCAACAAATCGATGACCGCAAGATACGGGCTTGAAAAGGCTTGCGGGCCAATCGGAATGCGCAAAGCCTTGGCGGCCAACTCGTGGTCATTGGTAAAGTCCTGCGCTACCTCCGCAGCGCCGTTGCGCGCGTACGATACGGAGACGTAAGTCGTCTCGGGTTGCGCGTTGAAAAATGCCTTCAAATCATTCCACTGGCTCGCGACATCGCTGTCCAGCGAATCATCGATGAGGACCGCCAGATAGAGTTTTTCGCCATGCCGCCAATTGGCGATTTGCGTGCGCTCCTTGTTCACAAACAATTGCACATCTTCTTTCCGAATGACCGGTGGAGCGGCATCTTTCTTGCCGAGGGCGGTCACCGTCATGGTGACACTCCCCAGCTCCACCCCGGAAGCACCGGCCGCGAAAATTGCTGGAAGAAACGCGAACGCACCAATGGCCACCGCAAAACAACTGGGTCTCAGCATTCTCATGTTCCTTCTCCCTATTTGTTCCTCATTCATTAGATGCAGTGGGGAACTTCAAGGAGGCATGACCTGGTCGGGTTGGAGGAGAGCCCCACGGAGGCGCTCGGTTCTGTCGCTTCCCTATTTTGCCCGCATTGCTCCAGCTCCGAGCGCGCCCTGCTGGTCACGGATTTCCCTGCTCCCAAACAGCGGCATGCCGTAGTATGCTGCGGCGCGGCAAAAAGGCGGACTTCGGTGAAAAATTACGTCGGGGCGATCGATCAAGGAACCACGAGCACGCGGTTCATGGTGTTCGACCGGGCGGGCCGCATCGTTGCTGTGGCGCAGAAGGAGCATGAGCAGATTTATCCGAAACCCGGATGGGTGGAACACGACGCGCTCGAGATCTTGCGGCGCACCGAGGAAGTGATCGCAGAAGCGCTTGCGCAACGAGGTTTGCGCGCTTCGGATTTGGCGGCGATCGGTATCACAAATCAGCGCGAGACCACCGTGGTTTGGGAGCGCAAGACCGGAAAGCCGATTGCGAATGCCATCGTCTGGCAAGACACGCGCGTGGCCGATGAAGTGAAGTCGTTTTCCGCAGCGGGCGGCCAGGACCGCTTCCGCGCGGACACCGGGTTGCCGCTCAGCACGTATTTCAGCGGACTGAAACTGCGCTGGCTTCTACAAAATGTTTCCGGCGCAAAGGAAAAAGCAGCAGCGGGAGAACTGCTTTTCGGCAATATCGATACCTTTTTATTGTGGAGCCTGACAGGCGGCGCCGAGGGCGGCGTACATGCAACGGACGTGACGAACGCGAGCCGCACGCAACTCCTCAATATAAAAACACTGGGTTGGGACGAAAAACTGCTTGCCGCGTTTGATATTCCGCGGGCGCTGCTGCCGCAAGTTCGGTCCAGCAGCGAAGTTTATGGCGAGGCTTCCGTCGCGGCGATTGCCGGAGTCCCGGTTGCGGGAATTCTGGGAGATCAACAAGCGGCCCTTGTGGGGCAGGCCTGTTTTCGTCCCGGCGAGGCGAAGAACACCTACGGCACGGGCTGCTTTTTGTTGATGAACACAGGCGAGCGGCTGGTGCCGTCGAACTTTGGATTGCTTACAACACTGGCGTATAAGTTTGGCGGCGCGCCTGCACATTACGCGCTGGAAGGAAGCGTGGCGATTGCCGGAGCGCTGGTGCAATGGTTGCGCGACAATCTGGGCATTATTGCAAAAAGTCCGGATGTGGAAGCGCTGGCGCGAACGGTGAACGACAACGGCGGAGTTTATTTTGTGCCGGCGTTTTCCGGACTGTTTGCGCCGTACTGGAAGGATTCGGCGAGAGGAGTGATTGCCGGGCTGACGCGCTTTGCAAACAAAGGGCACCTTGCACGCGCCGTGCTGGAAGCCAGCGCGTTTCAAACGCGCGAAGTAATCGAAGCGATGGAAAAAGATTCACAGATTGCCCTAGCGAGCTTGCGCGTAGACGGCGGCATGGTCGCGAACGAACTGCTAATGCAGTTTCAAGCGGATATTCTGAACCGCGAAGTGGTGCGGCCTGTGATTCAGGAAACGACGGCGCTGGGGGCAGCATACGCGGCGGGCTTGGCGGTGGACTTTTTTGCGGGGCTCGAAGAGTTGCGCGCGAAGTGGGCGGTAGACCGGACATGGAAGCCGTGCCTTGCGGAGGCCGAGCGCGAAACGCTTTACGGGCAATGGAAAAAAACAGTGACGCGGTCTTTCGATTGGATGGAATCCTGAAAGAGGTGGATTTATGAGTTCGCCGTGGCTGGGTGAATTTCTAGGCACCATGATTTTGGTTTTGCTGGGCGACGGAGTGGTGGCTGCGGTGCTGCTAAAGCGCTCGAAAGCCGAGGGCAGCGGTTGGATCGTGATTACGACCGGATGGGCGCTCGCGGTGATGGCTGGCGTGTTTACGGCGATGGCCTGCGGGAGCAGCGATGCGCACTTAAATCCCGCTGTGACGCTGGGCTTCGCTTTGCGTGACGGAAATTTTGCAAAGTTCTTGCCGTATTTCGTTGCGCAGATGCTGGGGGCGATAGCCGGTGCGGCGCTCGTATGGATGCATTATCATCCGCACTGGAAGGAGACCGCAGACGCCGGGGCAAAGCTGGGATGCTTTTGCACAGCGCCAGCAATTCGGAACACCATTACGAATTTCGCAAGCGAGGTGATTGCCACATTTGTGCTTGTGTTTGTCGCGGGCGCGATTTTCTCAAAGGGCGTCGCTGCGAGCGGGCCAGCGGCGGGACTCGGTCCTTATCTGGTGGGAAGCTTGGTGTGGGGGATTGGATTGTCGCTCGGTGGTCCAACTGGCTACGCGATTAATCCCGCGCGCGACCTGGGGCCGCGGGTAGCGCATGCCATACTCCCGATTGCAGGCAAGGGCGGATCGGATTGGACCTACGCGCCTATTCCCGTGCTTGGTCCGCTGACCGGGGGATTGTTGGCCGGGGCGCTGCTGCGGGCACTCGGAGTTTAGCGAAGAGTAGTTTAGAATCTAGGGTGCCAATGCGCTGCTGCAAGCGCTTGCATCCTACGGTTTTTGAGGGCTGAACACGTTATGGGCTTGATGCGCTCCTTTCTGCTGGCTGCTTCCCAGAACCACTGGCTGCGCGACCATGCTTCGCATTACAGGTTTGTGCGAAAGAGCGTGGCGCGCTTCATGCCGGGAGAAACGCTGGATGACGCACTGATTGCCGCGCTGACTCTGCGCGGTAAAAAAATCGGAACCGTTTTTACGCACCTGGGGGAAAACATCAGCGACCGTGGAGAAGCCCAGCAAGTCGCTGATCATTATCTTGAAGTTCTCGATCGCATCGGCCAGAAGGGGCTCCGGACCGAGATTTCGGTCAAGCTGACGCAGCTGGGCTTGGACCTTTCACCCGACCTTTGCTTCGACTATTTGAACGCCATCATTGCACGCGCGCCCAAGGATTCAACGGTGTGGATCGATATGGAGGCAAGCAATTACGTGGACGTAACGTTGGATTTGTACTGTCGTGCGCTGGGCGAATTTCCCAACGTGGGCGTGTGCCTGCAGGCGTATCTCCACCGAACCAGAGATGATATTGCGAAATTGCTACCGCTGCGGCCGTCGATACGGCTGGTGAAGGGCGCGTACATGGAGCCGCCGGAGATTGCGTTTCCGCGAAAGGCGGACGTGGACGCGAGCTATTTCGAGCTGGGGAAGACGTTGCTGCAGGCCAAGAAAGAGAAGGCCTGCGCGCGTGTAGCGTTTGCAACGCACGACGTGGCAATGATCCGCCGGCTTTCCGAGCATGCCTCGAAGGCAGGCTTCTCGAAGGCGGACTTTGAAGTGCAGATGCTTTATGGAATCCAGCGCGGCGAACAGGAACGGCTGGCGACGGATGGTTGCACGTCGATTGTTCTGGTGGCCTACGGAACGTTTTGGTATCCCTGGTTCGTGCGGCGGCTGGCGGAGCGCCCCGCGAATCTCTGGTTTATTGCGCGGAATGTGTTTGCATCGTAAAACCCGAGACCTCCCAGGTCCCCTCAGCTTGTAGTGCTTGCTTTGGCAACGATTAGAATCGCAAGAAGGTAGAACACAAACATCAACGCGAGGTATGTTTTCGCGCGGCGATTGGCTCCTTGGAATTCCTGCCAAGCGAAGACTCCCCAGAGTGCAGCCACCATTGGAGCCGACTGACCGATGGCGTAGGAAATCGCAACGCCGGTAAAGTTTGCCGCGACAAGATTGAAAACCGTGCCAGTCCCCCAAATCACTCCTCCCAGAACACCAAGCAGATGACCCAAGGCTGGCCCGTGAAAAAATTCCGCAAAGTTGACAGGAGTTCCCACCAGAGGTCTGTTCATGAAATAAATGTTCCACAGGAAACAGGAAGCAAGCGCGCCAAGCGTGAAGAAAACGCCGACGCTGTAGGGGCCGAGTGCGTGTCCTTGCGTCATTGCGTGAGTAACGAATGGCGCCCAGAGGCCCATCAGGACTCCGGAAACGACAGAAACGATGATGCTCTTTCTTGAGAGCGAGCTTGCAGATCGCTGCAAGCTGCCGTAAGCCTTGCCGTCGAGAACCACGGCGATAATGGCGGATGCGACGCCCGCGGCCAACAGGACCGGATTCCCTTTTGGCTGCAAAACATAACTTGAAACAACGCCAACGACGAGAGCGATGCCAATGGAAACCGGAAATGCAGTAGCCAGGCCAGCCATGTCGATGGCGGCTACCAGAAGGAGATTGGCCAAATTGAAAATGGCGCCGCCAACGAGTGTGTAGAGAAAATTCGAACGATCCGCGGAATGAAGGTTATTGATAAAACTCGGCGCATCGTGCGAGACACTTCCCATGGTAAAGGCGAGCACCACGGATACCAGGAAAATTCCGACGGCGTAGTCCCAGTAGAAAAGCTCGAAACGGTAGTTTTTGACGCCCTTGAATGTATTCGCCCATGAGCCCCAGCAGACGGCGCTGGTGATCATCATCAGGAGCGCGACGGTCATCGTATGAGGGGCGAACATGAATTTGCGGCTCCTTTTTGCCGGGGTATCCCGAGACCCTTGATTACGACAAAAAAACAGCAACGTGAAGCGATTCTTGTTAGCGCTGCCGCTGCTTATAATCACAGCGGGGAAATCTGTCAAGAACTTACGAAGTTGTGTTGAGCGTGCGCATCCCCGGGCGACCGCTATGGGTTTCACGAGCCGTATTCTTATATAATCCGCGCGGGCAAGAAAGCTAACGAGATGCCTGGCCAATCGCTCATCGCTGTCGTGGGAAGCGCGAATGTGGACCTCACCACGTTTCATGACGCGTTTCCGAAACCCGGCGAAACCATTTTTGGCAGAAGCTTCGACCTGGGGTTCGGCGGAAAGGGCGCAAACCAGGCGGTGGCGGCGCGATTGTGCGGAGCCAACGTCGAGATGGTGGCGAAGGTTGGGAACGACCTATTTGGCCCCGCGACCATCAAGAACTTCGAGTCGCAGGGTATTGATGCCAGCTATGTGAGTGTCGCCGAAGGCGTTTCAAGTGGCGTGGCACCCATTTTTGTAGACCCCAAAGGGCAGAATCGCATCCTGGTGGTGAAAGGCGCGAATGATCTGCTGAGTCCCGAGGATGTTGATGCGGCCGGACCACTCTTGCGAAAGGCAAACGCCATCGTGCTGCAATTCGAAATCCCCCTTCGAACTGTCTATCACGCCGCGCAATTCGCGAAGGACAAGGGAATTCGATGTATCGTGAATCCCGCCCCGGCACAGGTGGTGGATTTCGAGCAGTTGCGAGGCGTGGACTATTTCATTCCCAACGAGAGCGAAGCCGAAACGATCACCGGAATGCCTGTGCACACGGCCGGCGATGCCAAAGACTGCGCGCGGCACTTGCTCGAGCAAGGAGTGCAGCGCGTGATCATAACGCGCGGAGAGCATGGCTGCCTGGTGGCGAGCGAAGAAGGTATGGAACTGGTACCGCCGTTTAAAGTTGAATCTGTGGATACGACCGGCGCCGGAGACGCATTTATCGGCAGCTTCGCGGTGTTTTTGGGCGAGGGTTTTTCAGAAAAGGAGGCACTAAAGCGGGCAAGCCTTTATGCGGCCCTTTCGACGACCAAAGTAGGTACGCAAAAATCGTTCTGGGCCCGGGCAGAATTCGAGAAACAGTGGCAGAAGCTGTGCGAGCCTGTAAACGAGCGACGGCAAAGTGATAAGATCAAATAGCGATTGCAATTCCTTGATTTTGCACACCTTTCCATGACCCTTCGCGACAAACCGCCCGCCGTGCGTGACTCCAGCCTCGAGCGTTTATCGGCATCGCACGCGAACTCTATTTCTCCTTCCGACACAGCCATTGCACAATATGGCGGTCGCGAGCTGCAGCCGAATCGCGGGATTCCCCTGAATTTGGATTGGATCGATGCGGCCCGCGTGAACACCAGCGCGGTCGAACGGCGAGCGCAAACGCTGGTCACGCGGCGCACGGTAAAGAAGGAATGGCAAGCCGCGTGGCTACTTCGCGCCATCACTTGCATGGACCTGACGACGCTTTCCGGCGACGACACCGACGAGCGCGTGCGGCGACTGTGCGCGAAGGCGCGACAGCCCATGCAGCAAGAGATTGTCCAAGAGCTGGGCGTCGAGAGCCTGAACATCAAAGTAGCGGCGGTGTGCGTGTATCACAGGTTCGTCGAAACGGCCCGGCGCGCAGTTGAAGGCAGCGGGATTCATGTGGCCGCGGTATCGACAGGATTCCCTGCAGGCCTTTCGCCGCTGCACGAGCGCGTGAATGAAATTCGGCGATCCGTGGAGGCAGGGGCGGACGAGATTGATGTGGTGATTACACGCGCCCACGTTTTTGGCGCGAAATGGCAGGCGCTTTATGACGAAATCGCGACATTTAAGAATGCGTGCGGGCCAGCGCATTTGAAAGTGATTCTGGGAACGGGAGACTTGCTGACGTTGCGCAACGTAGCGCGCGCCAGCCTGGTGGCTATGATGGCAGGAGCGGACTTTATCAAAACTTCGACGGGCAAAGAGGCAGTAAACGCCACTTTGCCGGTGAGTTTGGCGATGGTGCGCGCGATTCGCGAGTACGCGCAGGAAACTGGGATGGCCGTGGGCTTCAAGCCCGCGGGCGGCATTCGAACGGCGAAGCAATCGCTCGAATGGCTGGCGCTGATGAAAGAGGAACTGGGCACTTCCTGGATGAAAGCGGAGTTGTTCCGCTTTGGCGCGAGTGGCATGCTGGCTGACATTGAGCGTCAGCTTGAGCATTATGCGACTGGACGTTATTCGGCGGATTACCGGCACCCGATTGCGTGATTGAAAGAATTTTCCTGCGATGAAGCAAGAAGCGAAACAAAACTTGTGAGCATTGTCGAAAAATTCATGACCATGGAGTACGGACCCGCGCCGGAAGATCCGCGGGAGGCTCTCGCGTGGCTTGATCTTCATCAGCGCCGGTTCGGACATTTCATCAATGGCGATTGGCAAGCGCCTGCTTCGGGAGCTTATTTTGATACCGCGGATCCTTCCACGGGTGAAAAACTGGCCACCGTGGCGCAAGGCTCGGCCGAGGACGTGGATCGTGCAGTGAAGGCTGCTCGCGCGGCGCTGCCGGGATGGCAAGCGCTCACATCCCATGCTCGAGCACGATACCTTTATGCGCTTGCGCGCCAGGTGCAAAAACATTCACGCTGGCTTGCGGTGCTCGAAACACTGGACAACGGCAAGCCGATCCGTGAGAGCCGCGACATTGATATTCCGCTGGTTGCTCGACATTTCTATCATCACGCGGGGTGGGCGCAAATCCTTGAACAAGAGTTCCCCGGCTACGCAGCGTGCGGTGTCGTAGGCCAGATTATTCCTTGGAATTTTCCGCTGTTGATGCTCGCCTGGAAAATCGCTCCGGCGCTGGCCACGGGAAATACCGTGGTCCTGAAGCCTGCAGAGTTCACGCCTCTGACCGCGCTCGCTTTTGCGCACATCTGCAAGGAAATTGGGCTGCCGCAAGGCGTAGTGAACATCGTGACTGGCGATGGCTCGACCGGTGAGGCACTGGTAAAGCATCCCGACGTGGACAAAATCGCCTTCACTGGCTCTACCGAGGTTGGTCGCGCGATTCGCAAAGCTACGGCGCAGAGTCACAAGAAACTTTCACTCGAGCTTGGCGGGAAATCCCCGTTCATCATTTTTGAGGATGCGGACCTGGACAGCGCCGTCGAAGGGCTGGTGGATGGCATCTGGCTCAACCAGGGGCAGGTCTGTTGTGCCGGGTCGCGCTTGCTCATGCAAGAGAGCATCGCCGAAAAGCTCATCGGCAAAATTCAGGACCGCATGAACACGCTGCGCATCGGCCCGCCACTCGACAAGGCGATGGATATTGGCGCGATTGTGGCGGGCGTGCAGCTGGAGCGAATCCAGCGGCTGGTGGATCAAGGCGTGGCCGAAGGCGCCACGTGCTGGCAGCCTTCCATCCCTGTTCCGTCACGCGGACTGTATTTTCCGCCAACACTCTTGAGCAACGTGCATCCGAGTTCGGTCGTGGCGCAGCAGGAAATCTTTGGGCCGGTCCTCGCCGCAATGACCTTTCGAACGCCGCGCGAAGCCGTCGAGCTTGCAAACAACACGGTGTATGGCCTGGCGGCCTGCGTTTGGAGCGAAAGCATCAACGTTGCGCTGCATGTCGCGGCGCAGTTGAAGGCCGGCGTTGTTTGGGTGAACTGCACGAATCTGTTCGACGCGGCTTGTGGATTCGGCGGCTATCGCGAAAGCGGATTTGGGCGCGAGGGCGGGCGCGAAGGCTTGCTGGAATATCTGGAGCCGGCGTGGTTCAAACAAGCTCCGCCGATTCGCGCGACGCCGCTGGCCATCGAGCAGCCACCCGAACCGGCAACGGATTCCTCGGACCCGGCGATGGACCGCACCGTGAAGCTCTACATCGCTGGAAAGCAGGCGCGACCGGATTCCGGCTACAGCATGGCGGTACGCGCGGCGGATGGCCGGTTGCTCGGTGAAGCGCCGCTTGGCAATCGTAAGGACATTCGCAATGCCGTCGAGGCGGCACGCCACGCGGAAGCCTGGGGCAAAGCGACCGCGCACAATCGCGCGCAAGTGCTCTACTACATTGCGGAAAACCTCTCGCAACGGCGAGAGGAAATTGCCGCGCGTTTGTCGGCTGTCGTGGGGAGGAAGCAGGCCGCCGCCGAGGTTACGGTGGGAATCGAGCGGATTTTCTCTTATGCCGCCTGGGCCGATAAATTCGATGGCCGCGTGCACAATCCGCCATTTCGCAACGTGGCGCTTGCAATGAAGGAGCCAATCGGAACGGTGGGTATTCTCTGTCCTCCGGATACCCCGTTGCTCGGTTTTCTGTCGTTGGTGATGCCGGCCATCTGCGCGGGCAATACGGTGATTGCAATTCCTTCGGAGAAATACCCACTGATCACCGGCGATCTGTATCAGGTTTTTGAAACCAGCGATCTACCCGGCGGTGTGGTGAATATCCTCACGGGCCGCGCCGCGGAACTATTGAAGACGCTCGCGGAGCACGACGACGTGGATGCGATTTGGAGCTTCACCGATGAAGCCGGCGCTGCCGCGGCGAAAGCGCTATCGATTGGCAATTTGAAGCAGGTCTTTACGAACGAAGGCCGCGCCATCGACTGGTTCGATGCAAAACAGGGCGAAGGGCGCTGGCTACTCGACCACGCCGTCCAGATCAAGAACATCTGGGTGCCCTACGGCGAGTAGCCGCTCGGAACCTGGGCGCGTTTACCCATCGTCCGATTGCGGCGCGCCGCGATCGACCTTGCCACATGATGGTACGACGTTTCCCCAAAAATCGCGCCCACTGTTGTTCTTCGAATGTCGCGAACGAATGGATTTGAGCCTGCACTGCCTCCGAGGCATCTGCGCCCCCGGAGCCTGTCCTGAATGAGGTCAACAATGAAATCCCCGGCGCAGCGAGTGCGGCGTCTCAATTCAAGGGGTCCGTCCATGGGGGCACGGAAGGTTTGCTGTTTGGAAGCCAGACGCGGGCCTGCCCGTTGCCCAGCACAGCCACACAGGCGTTACTTGGTTCCGACGATATTCAGGAACACTCCTTTGTGGTTGTATTTCAAGTCCGTCAGGTCGTCGGAGAAGTTGGTGAAATTGTAGCCCACGCCAACCTTGAAGTCCTTGCCAAGGTGATGATAGATCGCAGTCAGCACACCGCTCCGCCGTTGACTTCCTTGTGCGAGCGTGAGCGTTCGCACCTCCGCCAGGCTCTCCCATTGCTTGAAGAACCGCCAGTCCACGCGGAGCACCTCGAGCTGAGCGGCGTCGTCGAAGAAATTCCTCTGCACGCGATCCAGGCTCGCCTCTCCCATGCGGTAGGCATACTTGCTGCCGATGGACCAGTTGGCCGTGAGGTCGTAAGTAAGATCGACCGCTGCGATGTGGCTCTTCTGAAGGAACTCGGTCGCGATGTTCTGCATTCCGACCTGACCCGTGGTCGGTACGTTATAAAAGTACGTGTACTTGACCAGCGCGTTCAGCCGGTCGTTCGTCACCGGACGGTACGCGTAACCGACCACCGCCTCGGTATAGCCGCCACCGTAGAACTCGCCGAGCGAGCTGTCACTGACCGAGTGGTCCAGCTTGCCAATTAAGCGCCAGTCGGGCGCCACCTGCAACTTGAAATTGTTACGGAACACCCACGCAGTCGTTTCGTTATGCGTCTGGTCGGGTTGTTCCGCGTTATCCCGGCGATACTCGATTGCGCTCGAGAACTGCATCTTATCCAAGCCGTAGCCCATGTTGACCCCGGCCGCTTTACGGTCGGTTTCGGCCCCGGTCTGCGAGTCGCGCAGCTTGCCGACCTCCGCGCTGCTGCCGAAATTCCAGTGGTCTTTCGTGGTGATGTTGATTCCGGTTGCGTGAGTAAGCCCGCTCAGGTTCGTACCATCCTGGTAACGCTCCTCGATGTAGACACTGGAGGTGTCGGAGAGCCGCGTCCTCGCACCCGAGACCAAGCTGCCCCCGCTGCCGTGAAGCAGCTGGCCGTTGTCCATCCGCTCGTTTTC
>DATFSR010000003.1:0-7309 GCA_035262505.1 Candidatus Acidiferrum sp.
ACCCGACGGAGGTTCAAGTCGGTGAGCGGAGTTACGGCGCCTCGGAAAGTTTGCGACAGATTCCAATTCTCATTCCGCGCGTCGGCGTAGAAACGGAGGCGCAGGCTCGGGTCGCCGTAAATGGGCAGCGAAACCTCACCAAACAAACGCCGCTTCTGATCATCCCAGCGCGCAAGCGAAGCGACGTTCACGGCATCCCTTCCCAGATTGTAGAGCTCCGGATAAACCGTGGCATACGGCAGCCCGCCGAGAAGGGAGACGATACCTTCCGCTTTTGAATCACCCCAAAGATTCCTCTCCGCAAGATGCAACGTGACGTCGTAGCTTCCCGAGTCTGCCGGCTCGAGGTCGATCCGGCGGCTCGAGAAAATGCCCAAATTCTCGAGTCGCGATTCGCTGGCGAGCAGCGCGTCGCCCGTCAGCACTTGCGGCGCGTTGAAAGCCAGCGCTCGATTGCGGAGGGTTTCCTTCAATTGCAACGAAGGTAGGAAAGCGACGCTTCGGAGTCTCGGTTTCTCGGCGCGATTCCAATACTTTAGTGCCGCTTCCAGGTTTCCTTCGACGAAATAGATGGTGGCGAGGAATTCGTTGGCGTAGGCGTCGGCGGGATTCAGACCGAGCGCCGTTCGCAGGTCCTTCTTTGCGGCGCGAAAATCATTCTGCTTATAGGCGACGCCCGCCAATTCGACGGGAAAGCGGGAATCGCGCGGTGACTTCGATTCGCCGGCTTCAAACGCGAGTTTTGCCTCGCCCCATTTTTCGAGCCGTGCGAAGGCCAAGCCGCGCAGAAAATCCAGCTCGGCAGATTGATCCGCGGGACCTCCGGTAAGCTTCGCCGTTTCCTCCCACCGTCCGGCGTCGAAGGCTCCTTGCGCGGCGGCCAGACGCGACTGCTCCGGACTTTGATCCTGCCCATAACACGGCATGGAAAAAAGAAACCAGGTAAAGAAAAGAAGGAAGAAGCGGCTCACGCAGCTTTTTCGGGAACCGCCAGCAGCAACCAATTGCGGTTGGACCGCCATTGTTTTTCGAAGTCCGCCCGTTCTATCCGAAGCAGTTTGCCACGTGCCGGGTCATGGACAAACACCGCGTCGTGTTGCCAGTCGATGCCCGTCACCACCACGTAGTGAAGCGGAGATTTGGCGTTGCCGGGCTGAAGGCTCACAATCAACGGGCGACCCTGCTTCAGATGCTCCTCAAGATCCGCCCAATTCCCATCGAGAAGGAATACCCGGAATCCCGACCCATGGAAGTAATTCTCCATGTCCGAAGCGAAGATGCCGCGCGCCTTCCGCGAATAAAGCTGCTTCTGGATGGCGGTGGCATCGGCGCGGGGAGCGTCCACTCGCACGCCATGTCCGCTCCAATACTGCAAGACCATGGAAATCGCGGCGGAACCGCAGCCGTCCTCGCTTTGCTTGACAAATGGCACGTCCAGCCAAACTCCCGCGCTTTCCTGAGGCGCCGCCTGCAAGGCGGGCCCCAGGAATAGCGTCAGGAACGAAGCGAACGTGGCCCACTTTCCGCGCGTGACCGAATGACCCCGGTTGCTTTCTTGTTGCTGGTTATGAATTAGCGAAGCGCGACCGCCAGCACCACGATGGCAATCGCAATGAGGATGATCCAAAGCAAATCGCGGTCGGAAATACGTCCGGCGGCAAGATCAGCCTGCCCTTGCCGCGAACGCTCCGCGAGTTTGGAGACGTCTTCATCGCTCAATTGGCCAATGGCTTTATCCACCTTTTGGTAGTCGAGATTGGCGGATTTCAGCGCTTTTTGGCCTTGTTCGGAAGAAAGCAAGGTTCGTACAGCGTCTTCATTCGCTTGACGGGTTTGTGCTGGACGAGCCGCGTCTTTGCCTAAATCACCCAGAGAAACGACGTGTTGCTTGTCCTGAGCCCGTGCCGGGACTCCTGCCGCCACGAACAAAGCGGCGAGCACCAGCAGACATGCCGTCCACTTGAGCCGTGAATGCATTCTTCCTCCTATTATGATTGGCTGGGGGGGATAGGAATAGTTTACGAATTGCCCCGCGCAGTGACAAGAAACTTCTTAGCGCCATTCCGCCAGTTTCCGCCTAGGTCGTCATCCGCATATTTGCGAAACAGTTTTTCGCGCTATCCGTCGTTGCTTAAAGTATTGGAAGGACGCCAGGCTTCGGCCTTTCTCGACGAAACTACTCGGCTCGCAAAGCTTCTGTCGGGTTTACGCTCGATGCCCGATATCCGGGAACCAACGCGGACCCTAGGCCCGCCAAACCAAGAACCAGGATAGCGATTGCGATTACAGCAGGGTCAGAAGGTTTCACATCATAGAGCTGCGATTCGACGAGCCGCCCTAAAGCCCAGGCAACGGGCACACCGATGGCTATTCCGCAAAGGATCATCGTCAGCGCATCGCGAAGGACCAGCCAGATCGCAGCCCGGCGTCTGGCGCCAAGCGCCATCCTAATCCCAATTTCGCGCGTGCGTTGGGTCACAACAAAAGACATCACGCCATAAAGGCCAACCAGCGACAGCAACAGGGCCAGTGTGCCAAAACTGCTGGATAGCATCGCGAGTATGTGCTCGGTATTCAAGGATCGATCAACCTGCTCATCGAGAGTGCGGAAATCTGTCATCGGCAGTGTGGGGTCCACGCTGCGGACAATTGCGCGCAGCGACGGGAACGAGGATTCGGCTGCTCCACGAACCCTTACGTAAAAGGCACCGCCGGGTGCCTCTCCTCCGAAAAAGGGAACATAGACTTGCTCGGATTCCTCCCGCAGCCCACGATAATGAAAGTCCGACATAACACCGACGATTTCCATGTCGGGCTTAACGTCCGGTCCAGACCCTTCGCCGATCCTCACCCCGAGCGGATTTCTCCCCGCCAAGTAGCGCTTCACGAACGCCTCATTCACGATCGCCGACCTCGCCTCGGCCGATGCCTGGGCATCCTGTTCATCGAAGTTTCGACCCGCAACAATTCTGATACCCATGGTTTGGAAGAACTCTCGCGTAACAGAATTCAGATTCACGTCGCGGTCCGTCACGATTCGTTCGCCCGCCAGGATGGTCATCGGGTCGTTCCAGCTTCCGCCAGTCAGCAACGGGAACCGGGCTACCGCCGATGCCTGAGTGCTCGGCGAGTTTCGGATAGCCTCATCGATGCGGCGAATCAGCCGGGTTCCTTCCGACGGGGAGTATCCGCTTCGCAGCGAGTCGATGCCGAACGAGACGAGGCTCGAGGTTACGAAGCCCGGCCCTTTAGCCATCAACGTATCCAAAGTACGCACAAAAAGTGCTGCTCCTATGACGAGTGTCAGAGTCAAGGCAATCTGTACGGTCACAATCGCCTTTCGAAGCCGGACGCCGCCGAATGCGGTGCCACCTCGTTCGCGGAACGATGACGCCAGCGGGCGGCGTCCTGACTGCCAGGCCGGAGCCAGGCCGCTCCAAATGCCTGCTGTGAGGCTTGCGGCTAATGCAAAGAGCAACAAACGCAGGTCAACGCCCGCATGCAAAGCCGTACCGGCGACATCCGTGGGGAGGAGGGCGATGAGAGTTCGCACTGCGATCGGAGCCGTTGCTACTCCAAGCGCGCCGCCAACGAGCGCGACGAGCAGGCTGTCAGCAAGAAGCTGCCGGCCGATCCTTCCCGGTGAAGCGCCCAAAGCCAGCCTGGTACTGATTTCACGATCTCGGGCCGTCCCGCGCGCGAGAAACAGGCCGGAGACATTCAAGCAGGCCAACCCCAACAAGACTGCGGTCGCCGCAAACAGCACCCACAACGGCTCCATGAGTCGGCGTCTCAGGCTCGAATGACCCTGTGGCGCTGCGGTGAGCACGAGCGACGAGTCGAGAAATCTCTGCCGGCGTGCGGCCGTAACTACAGGAAATCCTTGACGGCGCGTATCCTCTTGCAGCATCGCTTTAAACCACGGTTCGAGCCCCGTTTGGGCCTTTTGCAAGGTCATACCTTGGTTCAAGCGGCCCAGTATCTGCATCCATCGCGTGCGGCGATCCAGAAGATCGTTGAAGCCGGGTATGGCTTCGGCCGACATCGACGCGGGGATCCACAGCGACGGAACCTGGCCCACGTCGATGCCGCGGAAAGTGGAAGCAGCTACGCCGACAATCGTCAGTGGATGGCGATTAACCAGCACCTTGCGGCCAACCACATCGGGAGAACCTCCGAGCTGCGCTTTCCAAAAGTCATACGAAACCACGGCCACCGGATTGGCGTTCGGAGTACCGTCATCGACTTCAGAAAAAACGCGCCCCAGGGTGGGTCCCACTCCGAGCACCGGGAAGTAGTTGCCAGAAACAATTTCTACCCTTGCCGGATAGTAATCGCCGCCTGTTGAGAGATTGACGGTAGTGAGAGCGCGGCAGAATACGCCTTCGAAGAATTGCTTTTGCCTGTCAAGGTCCCGACAAATGGGATAAGACATGAGATTCCAGCTGCCGAAACCGTTGGCAACCTGATCGCCTCTCCAGTCGATCAAGACGATACGTTCGGGCTCGCGTACCGGAAGCGCGTGCAGCAGCACCTGATTCACAAGGGAGTAGATGGCCGTCGTCGCGCCAATTCCGAGCATGAGCGAGAGCACGGCGGTAATCGTAAACGCGGGAGTTCTGAGAAAAGAGCGCACCGAAAAGCGCAGGTCATGGACGAAGTCCCGCACCCATCGGGTCAGCCAAACGTCGCGCACCTCCTCACGGATTTGCGCCATGCCGCCCAGTTCCAGCGCCGCTCGCCGGCGCGCCTCCGATGCGGACAGACCGGCTTTCCGAAAGTCGCTGATGCGCCGTTCGAGGTGGTAGCTCAACTCGCGGTCTAGACCGGCTTCGAGCTTCTTGCGGCGGAACCAATTCGCTGCTTGCTTCATGACCCGCTTCCCTCATTGAAAATAAGTTGAACCGCTCCAGCCAAGCGCGCCCAACTGTCTTTTTCGGCGGCCAGCTGCTTTCGGCCGGAAGGGGTGAGCGCGTAGAACTTGGCTTCCCTACCCGTTTCCGACTCCTTCCACTCGGCCCTCAGCCATCCCTTCTGCTCCAACCTGTGCAGCGCAGGATACAGAGAGCCTTGATTGACTTGGACCACCGAGCGCGAGATCAGCTCGAGCCTTTGAGCGATCCCGTAGCCGTGCATCGCTTCCAGAGAGACCATCTGGAGAATCAGCATGTCCAATGTGCCTTGGGGAATGGGAAAGCGCGAGGAAGACATTGACACCTCAACCTTCTACAGTTGAGGATACCCCGCGATAGGTCGAAGGTCAAGGTGTGCAATGCCGGCGCGCAATGCAGGCAACGGGTCGGTTTGGTTTATTTCATCTTGAGCGTGCTTTGGGGAACCCTCAATTGGCAGGTAAGGGCTGGCGGTACTTCGCCGCGTCCACCGATTTCCACTCGCCCTTGATGATTCCTTCGCGGATCTGCGCCGCCGTCTTGTCCTTGTGCACCTGCTCGTAAACGTAGAGGTCTTCGTAGATGCACGTGCCGCAGCCGGAGCCATGCTCGCTTGCAAAACAATCGAGCAAACTCGTGTGGCCTTTGCTGCGGTCGCAATGGCAATAGCAGGGCTGCTGATAAAGCGTTTTCCTGATCTTCGCGGCAACTGCATACGCGTTCTTCACGAGAGGGTCAGTGAAATTTTCCGCGTTCAACGTTTCCGGCAACCCGCCTTTGGGAGCCTTCGCATGGTACGCGGGTACGGAGTTGTCCTGCCCGCCTGCTTCCTGAGACGCACCGGACGTCGCGGTCATGGGAACCAAAGCGAGGGCCAGCGCTACGCCGACGAGAACAAGTGCGCTACCGATTCCTCCAACTTTATGCATTTTCTCCTCCGGGGCCGTTCTAGGCGGCCGTGTAGGTCGGCGCTGGAGCAACGGTCCGCGCTTTCTCTTCCAGATGTCTCTCGCGCAAGTGGCGCTGGGCGCGGCGGCCCCACCCGCGAACGAACGAAAAATTCAGCGCGCCGCTGATGGCCGAGCTTGCCAGCGGGATCATTCGCCCCACCCACTTTTCCGCCGTTTCGGCTCCCAGCTTCGCCGCCAGCCCCCTGGCCACGCGCGGAGCGATTTTCTCGCACATCTGTTTTCCGGCCAGATCCTTGCCGTAGTCAATTCCGGTTGCCGCCGCAGCCGCCTTCCACATCTCAATTCGTTGTTCGCTTTCGCGCGTTTCGAATCCGTAGAGCAGGGCCAACCGCTGAATCAGTCGCAGCGTGATGATCGTGAGGAAGCTCGCGTCGGGAAGAAAAGTGACCAGACCGCCCAGCCCGAGCCCCGCGCCTTCCACCAGGGCGAGCCGCTCCGCATCGCGAATCAATTTCGCGGCCACGGTGTCCAAATGTTCGATGGGAACTTCCTTCATTCGCGCAAGACTGGGAACCCACAGACCGTGCCGTTCAGAGAGCTCGCGGCGAAACATTTCCGGGTCAATTTCAATGGAACGCAATCCTCGAAGCGCGCCGAATCGCAGGAAGCGCCGAGCCGCTCCCGAGAGCGAGGTGCGGGAGTTTTGTGACCTTGTCATGCCTTCTAGCATCTTAAAGCCTTCCGGACGCCCCTGCAACGACGACTCGAAAGATGTCTTCCGGGGCGCAAGGAGAGCGAAAACCAAAAGGATCAAGGGTTAGCAGCAACGCGTCAAAAGGACGTAAGTCCTACTTGACGCCGAAACGCTTTTCGGTAAACTGCATTTTTCTTTATGGCCACGCTGCCGCAATTCGTTCCCGCCGAGACGCTGCAGGATCTCGAGTATCCGCAGCGGGAGGCCGCGTTTTTCTACGGCCTGTTTCTGCGCGGCCATTCCGCCGATCAGTTGCGGCGCGACATCGAGGTGCCCAGCGCCGTTCTCGCCAAATGGCATCGGGAAGCCGAGCGCGATCCGCAACTGAAAGACGTCTTCGAGCGTATGGTGGATTACCGCCGCCACGTGCTCGCGATCTTCGATGCGCTGGTCGGGTCGGACGGTCAGCCGCAGCGTGTCCAGTAGCTCCGGGTTCTTAGACCTCATCTCGCTCGCCTTCCGCCCGTTCCGAATTGCTTTTCGCCTTTCACCGCTCGAGGCACCCTGTACTTCCGTTCAGGTCAAATTCTGGCAGGCAACCAAATTTCCCTTTCCGTGGTCTAAGCCCCACGGGGGACAAGTGTCAGAAAATGCAGGGGCTTCCGGGGATGGACGGAGAATTGACGGCGAACTTGTCCGGGGGTTAGAATCTCAACGTCCTAGAGCTTGAGGTGTTTCATGTCACGGGTAGCAAGAACCGTAATTGTATCAGTTTTTTCACTCGCCATTGGCCTGCCGGTTGCTCTCGCCCA
>DATFSR010000004.1:0-26280 GCA_035262505.1 Candidatus Acidiferrum sp.
CGCCGAGATCAATCCGTTCATTCTCACAAAGGACGGCAAAGTCTACGCGCTCGACGCCAAGATCAACTTCGACGACAACGCGCTCTATCGTCACAAAGATCTCCTCGAACTGCGCGACACCAACGAAGAAGACCCGCTTGAGGTAGAAGCTTCCAAGCACGGACTGAACTACATCAAGCTTGATGGAACGGTCGGCTGCATGGTGAATGGCGCCGGTTTGGCGATGGCCACCATGGACATCATCAAGTACGCCGGGGGTTCGCCGGCCAACTTCCTCGACGTCGGTGGAGGCGCTTCCGCCGACCAGGTCAAGAACGCCTTCCGCATCCTCATCGGCGATCCCAGCGTGAAAGCCGTTCTCATAAACATTTTCGGCGGCATCCTTCGCTGCGACGTGCTGTCCACCGGAGTCGTTGGCGCAGCCAAAGACCTGCAACTCAAGGTTCCCGTGGTCATTCGCATGGAGGGCACCAACGTCGAACAAGGCCAGAAAATCCTCCGCGAAAGTGGCCTCAACTTCACCATTGCCGACGGCATGAAAGACGGCGCGGAAAAAGTCGTGCGCCTCGCCGGAGGTGCGCGATGAGCGTGCTCGTGAATGAAAAAACGCGCGTCATCGTCCAGGGCTTTACTGGCCGCGAAGGCACTTTTCACGCGCAGCAGATGATCGAATACGGCACGAACGTCGTTGGCGGCGTGACTCCCGGCAAAGGTGGCGCCAAACATCTCGAGCGCCCCGTATTCAATACTGTTGCCGAAGCCGCAAAAGCCACTGGTGCGAACGCTACCGTCCTTTTCGTTCCGCCGCCGTACGCCGCCGATGCCATCTTGGAAGCCGCCGACGCGTGCCTTCCTCTCATCGTGTGTATTACAGAGGGCATCCCCGTGCTCGATATGGTTCGGGTAGCCTCCACAGTCGACTTCACAAAGACGCGTCTCATTGGTCCCAACTGCCCGGGCATTATTTCTCCCGGCAAATGCAAAATTGGCATCATGCCCGGGCGCATTCACAAGCAAGGAAACGTCGGGGTCGTCAGCCGAAGCGGCACTCTGACCTACGAGGCCGTCCACCAATTGACGGTTCTCGGCATCGGCCAGTCCACTTGCATCGGCATCGGCGGCGATCCCATCATCGGCACGCCTTTTCTGGACGCCATCAAGCTTTTCAATGACGACCCTGACACGCACGCCATCATTTTGATTGGCGAGATCGGCGGCAACGCGGAAGAACAAGCCGCCGCCTGGATCAAGGCCAACATGAAAAAGCCTGTGGTCGGCTTTATCGCCGGCCAAACCGCGCCGCCGGGCCGTCGGATGGGCCACGCTGGCGCCATCATCAGCGGCGGCCAAGGCACGGCCAAAGACAAATACGCGGCGATGGCAGCAGCCGGGATCCGCACGGTGGAAACTCCTGCCGAACTCGGCTCCACCGTCGTCACGGTTCTGAAATAGGTTTTGGTAGCACGGGCTCCAGCCTGTGCAGGTCGCCAAATCTGCCTGGGCGTGCCCTCGATTGGTATTTTTTGATTCTGTAGCCGGGCTTTAGCCCGGCGAGTTTGTGCGATTCTGGAGGAGGATCCTTTCGTGGCCATGGAACGTACGTTCGCGATAATCAAACCGGATGCGGTTGGCCGCAACCTTCAAGGAGAAATTCTCTCTCGCATCCATAAGGCCGGCTTCAAGGTGGTCGCCATCAAGTCCATGCGGCTCACCAAGGAAGAGGCCGGCGGTTTCTACGCGGTTCATCGCGAGCGCCCTTTCTTCGGCGAGCTCACCGACTTTATGAGCTCCGGCAAAATCTTCGCCATGGTCCTAGAAGCCGATGGCGCCATTTCGCAATGGCGCGAAACCATGGGCGCCACCGACCCTAAAAAAGCCGCGTCCGGCACGATCCGCCACGACCTCGGCACCAGCATCCAGATGAACTGCACGCACGGCTCCGACGCTCCAGAAACCGCTGCCTTCGAAATCAGCTACTTCTTCCCCGGCCGCGAGCTCATTTGATTTTCGTCTTCTTTGACTCGCAAGAACACATTGCACTCCAAAACTTGCCTGCGGTTCGGGTAGACTTCTCTCATGGACGCGTTTCGCGAGCTTGGACGCTCGCTGGTCTTCTTCGGCGGGCTGATTGTCCTGATTGGTGTCTTTCTTTACTTTGGAAACAAACTGCCATTCCGCCTGGGACGATTGCCCGGCGACATCGTTCACCGCGGCGAACACACCACGTTTTACTTTCCCATCGTCACTTGTTTGCTCTTGAGCGTCGCTCTCTCCCTACTTTTTTGGATCGTTTCCCACTTCCGCCGCTAGCTCCATTGGGAGTACAGGACCTTGGTTACCGTGAGTCTCTAAGGTCCCGCTTTTCTTCCCTTCGAGGAACATGTCAGAGCGCGGTTGGTATATAGTCTCGACGGCAGGAATTCACTGCCAATCCTCCGGCAGTCATAACTGAATTCTGAAGGAAAAGAATGAAGCGTTTTGCCAAATGGCTTTTGCTTTTTCTAGTGGTGCTTGGGTGCCTCGCCGCCGCGGCCATCACGTTTACCATCGGTTGGCGCCCGTTCCTCGGACCTAAGGCGCGTCCGCTCACCGCTCGCGCTTTCGAGCGCACGCCGCAGCGCCTCGAACGCGGCCGCTACATCGCCACCGCCCTTAGCGGCTGCAGTTACTGCCACTCTCCGCACGATTGGAACGCCCCCGGCACTCCGTACATCCCCGGAAAAGAGGGTTCGGGCGAAATCCTTCCTTACGGGGATCTTCCCGGCCGCATTGTTGCCCCCAATCTCACTCCCGACCCCGAAACTGGGGCCGGCCTTTGGACCGACGACCAACTCGCTCGTTCCATTCGCGAAGGCATCGGCCATGATGGCCGCACACTCTTCCCGCTGATGCCTTACCCTCACTACCGCAAAATGTCGGATGAAGACGTGGCGTCCGTGATCGTCTATCTCCGGTCTCTCCCTGCGATTCACAATCTTTTGGCGCCCACCGAAATCATTTTCCCCGTCAAGTACCTGATTCGCGGCGTCCCTGAACCTGTGACTTCTCCCGTCCCTGATCTTCCTTCTCCTTCGTCTCAAATCGAGCGCGGCGCGGCCCTCGTCAATCTCGCGGGTTGCAGTGACTGCCACACGCCTCAGGACAAAGGTCAGGAGCTTCCCGGCATGAAGTTCGCCGGCGGCTTCCCGTTCCCCGGCCCCTGGGGCGACGTCACCACCGCGAACATTACTCCCGATGCCTCCGGCATTTCGTATTACGACGAAGCTCTTTTTATGGACGTCATGCGTACCGGCTCCGTCAAAGCACGCCACCTGAGCCCCGTCATGCCCGTCAAGGTCTACAAAAATCTCACTGACGACGACCTCAAAGCCATGTTCGCCTACCTGCGCACACTAAAACCCGTCCGCCATCGCGTTGACAACTCCGAGCCAACCACCTTCTGCAAACTCTGCCGCCACAAACACGGGGCGGGCGACCAGAATTAAGGGGCCCTATCGAGTCGCCTGACGTCCTCGGCCCGGCCCTCATGCCCTGACCCTCATACAAACTTGTAGAAACGAACCGCGTCTAAGTTGCAGTAAACTGAATCGGGTCTGCCTTCAGGAACTCGTATTCTCACCATGCCTCGCTTCATCCCAACGATTCTCTTCGCCGCGCAATTCCTTTTCTTCGCGTATGGGACTTCCGCCCAATCTCTTCCGCTTTCTTCCTCTTGCCCTTGCACCCTGCAAGGCTCCGTCGTCGATTCCGTCTCCGGCCAGCCCGTGCCCCACGCTCTCGTGAGGCTCGCTGCGCCTTCTCCCCGCGCCGCGCTCACCGACTCCGAAGGCAAATTCCAATTTGAGAACCTCCCCGCTGGCCTCGTCACTCTCGAAGCGGAAAAGCCCGGATACCTGTCGCGGGATTCCATAGGGCCGAATCTTTCTCTCCCGGTTTCCGTCCAGCTTGCGCCCAACTCTCCCCCTGTGACTCTCAAGCTCACTCCCGAGAGCATCATTTTTGGCCAGGTCACGGACGAGCGCGGTGAGCCCCTCGAGGGTTTCACGCTGTCTATCTGGTCTCACATTTTCAATACCAACTTGAGTGAAGTCGGCATGGGTAGCCCTTTCAGTGCTCACACCGACGACCAAGGCAAATTTCGCATAGCCAAATTGTCCCCTGGCTCCTACATTTTGCTGGTCAACCCGCCGGAGGGCGGGGCCCAGAAATTACTTGCCAAGTCTTCCGTCCCCTCGGGCTATGCGCCTTTCATCTACTCGGGCGCAAACGATCTCTTCTCGGCCACCGCTGTAAGACTGCTTCCCGGTAAATCTCAGCAAGTCAATTTCTCTCTCAAGCGTGAACCCTTCGTTCGCCTCTCTGGAACCGTTTCTGGCTACAACCCCGGTGATCAAGTTACTCTTACACTTTGGGCAGCTGCCGGCGTTCAAGACCCGCACATCGTCTTCGATCCCGCCAACGGCTCTTTCCGAACCGACTGGATTCCTCCAGGCCCCTATACCCTCATCGCGCAGGCCACGAGTACCGCATCGCCCGAAGCCTCCGCTCTTGCCTCTCAATCCGGGCTTGTGCTTCAGTTCGTCCAAGCGCGGGAATCCTCTCCCCATTCTTTCGCCAGCCAACAAATCAATGCCGGCTCCAGCATTTCGGACATGCGCATGGTCCTCCAGCCCACCGTGAACGTCCCACTCATCGTGCACGGTTTCCCTTCCAATCATTCCGACGAGCGTCCCAATCTCCTCCCCCGTTTCTTCGCCCTCGTTCCCAAAAGCCCCGGCGCTTCCAGCCCGGAGTACTTTCCTGGCTGGGAGAATCCCGAAGACACTCACTTCTCCGGTGACCTCCGAATGGTGTTTTCCGGCATTCCTCCCGGCACCTATGAGCTCGTGATTGGTCCTCTGTCTAACGCTTCCGTTTACGTCGAATCCGCTTCGTCAGGTTCTACTAATCTGCTTCGCGAAAATCTCCCTCTCTCGGGCTCCATTCCTCCAATTGATGTTGTTTTTCGCGACGATCCCGCCATTCTCAGCGGCTTCATCTACTCTGGCGGTACGCCTGCTCCAGGTGTCGTTGTTCTTCTTTCCGACAGCCGCAGCAAACCCACTATGCTTTCCACCTTCGACCGCACCGGCGCCTTCAGGATCGCTGGCCTCGCTCCCGGCTCCTACCGCGTTTTCGCTACGGTGCCTGCCGTGAACCCCGACTATCTTGATCCTGCTTTCTGGCAAAAAATTTCTTCCAAGATTCAGGAAATCACTCTCTCCCCCAAACAATCCGCTTCCTTGAATCTCGAACTCGCCACGGTGGAGGAGTAGCGCCATGAAAGTTGGATTCAGGTTAGCCGCTCTCGCTCTCCTGGGCTTTTTTCTTTCCGCAAACGCTCCCGCCTATCAGGTCGCTCCTCCCTCCACTTATCGCATCGCTGGCACGGTCGTAGACTCCGTCACCGGTCAGCCACTCGATGACGCAGAAGTTACCATCACTTCTGTCACCACCCCCCACGAACTAGAAAGCTTCCTCACCTCCGCCGATGGCCGCTTCCTGTTTACAGATTTGCTAGCCGGTAAGTACCGGCTCATGGCGAGCCGCCGCGGCTACGCCAGGCAAGCCTTCCATGAACATGAGGCTTTCTCGACCGCCATCGTCGTCGGCCCGGGCCTCGACTCCGAACACACCCGCTTTCCCCTCGCTCCCAGCTCTGTCATCACCGGTGTCGTCACCGACGAATGGGGCGATGCGGTGCGCGACGCCCAGGTTCTTCTGTTTCAGCAAAGCATGTCGGACGGCTCGCGCACCCTGCGCAACGTCACCCAAACCATGACCGACGACCAGGGCCGCTACCGCTTCGCTCATCTCCTCTCCGGCACTTACGCCGTCGCCGTCTACACCCGCCCCTGGTACACGCAAGCGCAAGGGCAGTATGACGTTTTTACGAGCGAACACCCTCTAACCATCTCCGGAGACATCGTCCTCTCTTCCGGAGACGTTGTCGTGGACCATGCCTCGCAGCCCTCCTCTGTCACCCAGAGCCAGCTCTCCGATGTCGTCTACCCCGTCACTTTCTTCCCTGGCGTGACAACTCTTGCCGAAGCTGGCCGCCTCGCCGTTGCTCCGGGGGCCACGGAAACCGCCGATTTTCAGCTCCGTGCCGTGCCCTCCGTCCATCTCCGCGTCCGGGTGCCAGCCTCTACCCCGATCACAATCATGACCGCTATGCAGGACGATAGGCAGCAGCAGGAGGACGGGCGGCAAGCTGCGAATCAGAAGGAGTCATCCACGGATCTCGCGCAAGTCGATGCCGCTCCGGACATCAGCCTTACCCTCAAAATCGCTGAGGGCTATTCCGATCAGCTCGATCCCGTTCGTAAGGAGATTGCCCCCGGCCTCATGGAGCTTTCGGGAGTTCCTCCAGGCGACATCAACGTGGCGGCGGCATCAGCGCAAGGCTCCATCCTCGATCCGCAAGGGATCGCCTATGCCTCTCGCAGAAAGACCCTGAATGTCTCCGGCGACACCGAGGTGGACTTTAGCTCCCAAGGCGGTTCCGCCAAGGTCTCCGGCGTGGTTCTGTCGAGTCAATTCCACCTGGCTTCACTCAACACGGAACAACCTCCAGGAGATCAGCCTTCTACTGGGCGCGCCGCCATTCTTCGAGCAATTCAGGAAGCGCAAGAAGCCCGATTCAACACAACCTTGACCTTTCGTTCCCTTAAGGCTGGCGATTCCTACGACGCAACTGTTTCGCCCGAGGGAAAGTTCTCCTTTCCCGGCTCGACTCTCCTTGCCGGCTCCTATGAACTGGAATTTTCTCCGCAAAGCGGTCTCCGCGTCAGCTCGCTCGAAGCCTCGGGCGCTACCGTCTCCGGCCGCACCATCGAAATCCCTGTCGGCCAGCCTGTCAAAATTGTCGTCCACGCTGCGGAAGCCAATTGCTCTCTCTCCGGCTTCGCCATCAAGAACGGAAAGCCCGTCGCCGGAGCCATGGTTCTTCTCGTTCCTCAGGATCCCGGCCACGACATGACTCTTTACCACCGCGATCAAAGTGACTCTGACGGCTCTTTCACTCTGCCCTCGATTTTTCCCGGCCGTTACATCCTTATAGCCATCGAAAACGGCTGGGACCTCGAATGGGCGGACCCCCAAATCATGTTTCAATACCTCCCCGCCGGTCAGCCCATCGAACTCAAGCCCGGCGCCTCTCTCGTCCTCAACGCCAAAGTCCAGTAACAGCTCGGGCCGGCGAGGCACTCTTCTCCATTTGGCACACGCCTCATCCACGGCGTATGCTTCTTTCGTGCGCTTACGACAAGCCGCGGCTCGCACCGATTCATGCCCATTTTCCATCTTCACTTTTCCATTTTGAGGATTAAGACCTGAAGGCCTAACCACTTATAACTAACAACTTCCGATGAGCCAACTCACCTTCAACCTCCAGCCCACACGCCAGATCCTGACGGTCAGCGAACTGACCGGCCGCATCCGTGACTTGCTCGCGCGGAATTTCACCGACATCTTCGTCCAAGGCGAAATCTCCAACTGCCGCGAAGCGCAATCCGGTCACATCTACTTCACGTTGAAGGACGATCGCGCCCAAGTCCGCTGCGTTTTCTTCAAACAGCAGCAGCGCGGCATCAAGTTCCGGCCGGAAGACGGCCTGCAAGTCACCGTGCGCGGCACCATCAGCGTCTACGAGCAGCGCGGCGAATATCAGATTTATGTGGAGAAGATTGAGCCCGTCGGCCTCGGCGCGCTCCAGCTCGCTTTCGATCAATTGAAAAAACGCCTCGAAGCCGAAGGCCTCTTCGCCGCGGAGCGCAAAAAGCCGCTTCCGCTGCTTCCTAGCCGCATCGGCCTCATCACTTCGCCGCGCGGCGCCGCTGTCCGCGACGTTGTGCGCATCCTCTTGCGCCGCTTTCCCAACGTGCATCTCACCGTTTTCCCCGTGCGCGTGCAGGGCGAAGGCGCGGCTCAGGAAGTCGTCAAAGCGCTGAAATTTTTTAGCGCCAAAAAATTCGTGGACGTGCTGATGCTCGTTCGCGGCGGTGGCTCGCTCGAAGATTTGTGGGCCTTCAACGAAGAAATCGTCGCCCGCGCCATCTTTGATTCGCAGATTCCCGTCATCTCCGGCATCGGCCACGAAACCGATTTCACCATCGCTGATTTCGTCGCTGACGTGCGCGCTTCCACTCCTTCCGCCGCCGCCGAACTCGTTGTGCAGACGCGTCGCGAATTCGACAAGCACATCGCTGACCTCCGTGGCACGCTCGCCGAGCAAATGCGCTATCGCATCCTGGTGCTCAGCCGCCGGGTCCACGAACTCGCCGCGCGTCCGGGTTTCCGCCGCCCACTCGACCTCCTCCGCGAGCAGCGCCAGCGCGCCGATGAAATGACTGCACGCCTGGCTCTGGGCCTCCGCGCGCGCCTCGAACAATCACGCAAACGCTTTACCGTCGCACATCTGCGCATCGTCTCTTTTGATTTTCGTATGAAGATTGCTGCGTTTCGCCTGCGCCTCGAAAAACACGCCGCCGACCTCGGCGTCCGTGCCGAACGCCTGCTGCGCGCCAAGCGCGAGCGCCTCGCCCGCCTCGCGGTGCAGCTCGAAGAACGCAGCCCGCTAAAAGTCCTCGAACGCGGCTACGCCATCGCCACCGATTCCAACGGGATCGTCCTCCGCGACGCCGCCCAAGCCCAAATCGGCGACTCCGTTGGGCTCCAGCTCCACCGCGGCCGCCTCACCACCGAAGTCCGCAAGAAAGGAAACGGAATGAACTAGATCGCCGGTCCTGATTCACTTGCGGCTCAGTTGTCCCCGTAGAAGCGAGTCTTCGGCGCTGGCTTAGGCCCTGGCTGCATGTACGGCGCCGCCTTTTCCGGCGTGAGCCAGCGTGTCCAGAACGTATCGGAGAGCTGGTCCAAGTATTTCTTCCCCTGAGGGTCCTGGCTCAGAATGCGTATCAGCACCTGCAACGAGTCGCTGCTTCGGCGCAACGCGTCGAGGCTCAACACATAGCCCTCGATGAACGTCGCGCTCTTGTACCGCACACCAAGGTCGCCATCCTTTTGTATTCCTGGCGCAGTCGCCGCGCCGTTGGCCTGTTGCCAGTTCTGAAATCCAAGCTGGAAATCATACGGCGGCTGCAGATAGTACGGCCGGAAAGCGCCCGCGAGGAAGCTCTCCATCGCGCGCTTCGCCGCGGCTTCGATGCGTCGCGCTGCTTCACCTTCCGGCAAAGTCTCCGCAAGCGCGCGGCTTTTCGCCGTTTTCACCACCGCGTATTCGAGCTCTGGAAAATCCGGCTTCAACTGTTCGCCGAGCACGTTGTCACCCGAAACCATGATCACCGGAATCCCCCAGCGCGCCGCGGAAAGCGCGACGATTTGCGTTTCCGTGAACTCCACACCATTGATGCGATAGCTGATGCGGTCCGTAACTGTGTGCGCCATGAACCCGTTCGAATTGGCTCGCGCGTGCATTGCGATGCATACGATGGCGTCGATCGAGCCGTCAATCCCGGTGTTGTACGGGTCAAAATCGTAATCGTGAAAATCGAATTTCGCGCGCGCGTCCATTTTGTCGACGAGCAGGTCCGGCTCCTTCGTATTGCCCGAGCCATGCCCGTCTTGAATCCAAACCGAGCCGGCGCCGCCGGCGAAAAGTCCGCGAATTGCGGCGTTCACGTCCGAGGTGAGCGATTCCCGGCCCTTGGCGTATTCCTCGGGCCTTTCGACCCAAAGCATTTCGTAGTGCGTCACGCCCGAAACGCCCTCCATGTCGTAAATAATCAGAATCTTGGGATGATTCGCCGCCGCGGGCATCAGCGCCGCGCAGTAGAAAACGCAAAGCAGTAAAATTGCACCTCGAAATGCGCGCATCGAAGATCCTCCAAGCAAAGGATGAGCCAGACGCTATCGATTCGCAGGACACTCGTCAAGGGCCATGGAAAAATCTTCTCTTACGTTTGGCATTCTGAATCTGGAGCCTGGAAGAAGTGAAAACTAGGAACTATTCTTCATCCGAGGAGGAGACTTTCAACACTGCCAGGAACGCTTCCTGCGGAATGTCCACCTGGCCGACGCGCTTCATGCGGCGCTTGCCTTCTTTCTGTTTTTCGAGCAGCTTGCGTTTGCGCGTGATGTCGCCGCCGTAGCACTTGGCCAGCACGTTTTTGCGGATTGCCGCCACCGTCTCGCGCGCAATGATGCGGCTGCCAATCGCCGCCTGAATCGGAACCTCAAACAGTTGCCGCGGAATCAGCTTTCGCAGGCGCGTCACCAGTTCGCGCCCGCGCTCATAGGCAAAGTCGCGGTGCACAATCAAAGCCAGCGCGTCCACCGGCTCGCCGCCGACCAGCACGTCGAGCTTCACCAGCTCCGATTCCTGGTAGCCGGCGAGGTGGTAGTCGAGCGAAGCATAGCCGCGTGAAACCGATTTCAGCCGATCGTAGAAGTCCAGCACGATTTCGTTGAGCGGCAATTCGTAAGTGAGCATCACGCGCGTCGGAGACAAGTATTCGAAATTTTTCTGTGTGCCGCGCTTCTCCTGGCACAGCTGCAGCAGGCCGCCGACCGATTCTTCGTTCGAGATGATCATCGCCTTGATGATCGGCTCTTCGATTTTCTGGATGTCGCTGGGATTCGGGAATTTCGCCGGACTGTCCACTTCGATGACTTCGCCGGTCACGCGCGTGATGCGGTAGCGCACGCTTGGCGCTGTCGTAATCAGATTTAGCCCGAACTCGCGCTCCAGGCGCTCTTGCACGATTTCCATGTGCAGCAACCCGAGGAAGCCGCAGCGGAAGCCGAAGCCGAGCGCGACGGAATTTTCCGGTTCGTAGAAGAACGCGGCGTCGTTCAACTGCAGTTTTCCGAGCGCGTCGCGCAGCGGCTCGTAATCGTCGGCGAGCACGGGAAAGAGTCCCGCAAAGACCATCGGCTTGATCGCCTCAAATCCCGGCAGGGCGGCAGCGGGGCGATCGACTTCGATGACCGTGTCGCCCATGCGCGCATCGGCCACGCGCTTGATGTTCGCGACGATGAAGCCAACGTCGCCCGCTTCAAGTTCTTCGAGCGCCACGGGTTTGGGCGTCAGCGTGCCGAGCTGTTCGACTTCGTAAGTTTGATCGCCGGCGACCAGCTTGATTTTCATGTGATTCGCGGCGCGCCCCTCCTTCACGCGCACCAAAATCACCGCGCCGCGGTAAATGTCGAACCAAGAATCGAAAATCAGCGCCTGCAACGGATTTTCCGCGCTGCCTTTCGGCGACGGCACGCGTGCGACAATCGCTTCGAGCACGTCTTCGACGCCCAGGCCGCTCTTTGCGCTGATGGGCAACGCATCGTCAGCCGGAATCGCCAGCACGCTTTCGATTTGTTCTTTCACGAAATCCGGCTGCGCTGCCGGCAGGTCAATTTTGTTGATCACCGGAATGATCGTGAGGTTGTGTCCCGCAGCAAGAAAAGTATTCGCGACGGTTTGCGCCTCGACGCCCTGCGAAGCGTCAACGACGAGCAGCGCCCCTTCGCAGGCAGAAAGCGCGCGCGAAACTTCGTAGGAAAAATCCACGTGGCCGGGCGTGTCGATCAGGTTCAGGCGGTAAGTGTTTCCGTCCTTCGCTTTGTAATGCAAGCGAATGCTTTTCGCCTTGATGGTGATGCCGCGCTCGCGCTCCAGGTCCATCGAGTCGAGCACCTGCTCGTGCATTTCGCGCTCGGAAAGCGCTCCCGTCATTTCGAGCAAACGGTCGGCCAGCGTGGATTTCCCGTGGTCGATGTGCGCGATGATGCAGAAATTCCTTATGAATTTTGGATCCATGTAATCCGATTATCGCCCAGCTTGGCGATTGCTTTTACTTTTTTCACTTACCGGCAGGAGCCGCTTCTTTTGAGGACCATCCGCCACACGCGAGCAAAAACCGTGCCGAGTAACATTCAGTTTGCCACAAATCCGCCGCTCTTGCAGCCGCAAGCGGGCCCCTTGCAGTCGACAGTACAGGAGAATTCAGGGCGTTGAAGGGGAAGGTGGCTTCGGCAAGTTAAGCGCAAACACGACGTCCACGATAGTGTCCACTTCGACCGGTTCGCCGTTGAGCAGCGCGGGTTGATAACACCGTTGGCGAACGGCATCCATCGCCGCCTGCACCAGCAGCGGGTGGCCCGACACGACTTCGATCTGCTGGACGGCTCCGTCTTTTTGCAGAATTACGTGGTAAACGTCGGCCCGGCGGAATGCCGCCATCGGCGGGCGTAACGTTATCGGGGCCATCTTCGTTAACCAGCTTGTAGTCTGGGGGAACTTCGAACAGGGACGCGTCCGGCTCATCACGCCGGAAGTTTGTCAGGCGAACGGTTTGAATTCCGAAACGCGGATCGCTGCGTTTCACCGAGATGTTGAGATGCAAATCAGGGGAATACCAGTGTTCATTGGTGATGGATAAGGAACTGTCGTTCCCGATGCTTCCAGGCGGATAGGTCTTGCTTTCGCGGATACCGGTAAGCTGCATCCCGTCTTGAAAGTCAGTGCCCAAGTCTTCTTTTTGGGTTGCCGGAGCAAGTGGGTTGGCGGCCCCAACAGGTCGCGGAGTCTGCGGAGTAGCAGGCTTCAGAATGAATCGCCGAGCCAACCTCGTAGAAGGATACAAATAGGTTTTGCGTGGGTATCCACGTCGTACAGGATAGTGTAGGTCAGTCGAGGCTCACTCTTCGCGGAGGATGCGGACGGGCTCGATGCGCGTGGCGCGATACGCCGGAAGGACGGTTGCGAAGATGCCCACCAGTAAAAGAAGAAGGGCTACGGCAGCAAACGTGAGCGGGTCGGTGGCCCTGACGCCGTAAATCAAGGACGCGACAACGCGGCTCAGCGCGAGCGCGGCGCCCAGGCCGAGAATGACGCCGAAAAGGATCGGTTTCAGTCCGTCGGCGAGGATCATGCGAATTACATCCTCGTGGGAAGCGCCGAGGGCCATGCGAATGCCGATTTCGCGGATGCGGCGGCGCACGGTGTACGAAAGCACGCTGTAAATGCCGACGGCGGCCAGAACCAACGCGAGCCCGGCGAAGCAGGCAAGCAGGAGCATATTGAAGCGCTGCGGCGAAACGGACTGTGCAATGATTTCGTTCATGCTCATCACGTCAACAACGGGGAGATCCGGGGCGGCTTGATGGATGGCGCTAGTGGCCGCGGTCACGGAATTCATCGGGTCGGAATTTGTGCGCACGGCGAAGGTCATGGGGACCGACTGCCAGGGTTCGCTGGGAGGAGCTGTGGCTTGGGCCAATGAGTAATAAATGGCCGCGGCCGGGCGAGTTTGGTCTAGAGCATCGTCTTTGATATCGCCGGCAACGCCGACAATTTCGCGAACGACATTGGGGAAAAAAGTCAGCGTGATGTGCCTGCCGATGGGGTCTTCATTGGGCCAGAAGCGGCGAGCCAAAGAATCGCTGACGAGAGCAGAGGCAGGCCTGCCAGCAACATCGGAGTCGCTGAGGTCGCGACCCCGAAGAATGGGAATGTGCATGACGCGGAAATAGCCTGGGCTGATAACGCGAACGTCCACTTCGGGTTGCTCGGACATCGGCGGGACGGGGCGACCTTCGATGGTAAACGGCTGATTCGATCCGCCACCGTTCAGCGGCAAACTATCGATCACGCCCGCGGATTCGACACCAGGAAGGGCCCGCACGCGCGTCAAAGCATCTTGGAAGAAGTTGATTTCGCCGGATGGAGATGCAAACCTGTTTCGCGGCATCGGAACCGTCATGGTAAGCACATTGTGAGGATCGAAACCGGGCTGGACTTTGCGAAGCTCCCACAAGCTGCGGATCATCAGGCCGGCGCCAATCAGCAGCACCAGCGAAAGCGCGACTTCGGAAACAACGAGCAGGCGGCGCGTTCCTCCGCCCCGCGCATCAGAAGTGCCGCGGCTTTGGCCTTGTTTGAGCGCTTCGTTGACGTCCGCTTTTGTGAAGCGAACGGAAGGAATCAGGCCGGCCAAGACACCGGCGACAACGGAAAGCAGAAGGGTAAAAGCAAGCACCGGAGCATCCAGCGTAACTTGCATGAACGGTGGAATGCGATCGCCGAGGACTTTTACAATGAGGCCGATCCCAAAGTACGCGAGCAAAAGGCCAAGCACTCCGCCGGTGACGGAGAGCAGCACAGTTTCAGCCAGAATCTGGCGTAGAACGACGAGGCGCGAAGCCCCGAGCGCTGTCCGAATAGCGATTTCCTTGCGCCGCGCCAAGGTCTTAGCTAGGACCAGATTGGCCACGTTGGAGCAAGCGATGAGCAGAACGAAAGCAACCGCGCCGAGAAGAACGAGCAGAGCAGGACGCACATCACCGACGAGCTGCTCCCGCAGCGGCAGGATGGTGGCGCCCCAGCCTTTGTCATCTTCGGGATACGTCTGCTCGAGACGCGTAGAAATCGCGCTCAGTTCGGTCTGTGCTTGGTGGATGCCCACATTCTTCTTCAGGCGGGCGATGACGCCATAGTTGTGATTTCCGCGGACCGCGCGAGTCGCGTTGTCCCAAGCGAGAGGAACCCAGAGTTTCGCCCAGCTCGGAAAACGGAAAGTTTCCGGCATGACGCCGACGACGGAGTAGGTTTCGCCGTCCAGCAGGACATTGCGGCCTACGATGTTGCGGTCGGAAGCGAAATGATCGCGCCAGAAGTTGTAGCCCAGCACCACAACGTGACCCGCGCCAGGTTGGTCTTCGTCCGGTGTGAACGTGCGTCCGAGCCGCGGCTGAACACGCAAGAGGGGAAAGAAGTCAAGCGCGACGCTTCCGGCTTGGACAGCTTCGGGGCGTTCGGTTCCCCCAACCGTGAAGGAGCGGAAGCCGTAAGCAGCGAGCTGTTCGAACGAAGAGCTTTGGCTACGCCAGTCCAGGTAGTTCGCGGGTGAAACGGCGAACGTGGTCATCCCGGGGAAGCTTTTGGCCGGAGGCACGTGCCAGACCTGCATGATGCGGGAAGGGTCATCAAAGGGCAGCGGCCGGAGGAGAACTGCGTTGACGACAGAGAAGATCGCGGTGTTGGCACCGATGCCCAGGGCAAGCACGACAATGGCCGCGGCGGAGAAGCCCGGGTTGCGGCGCAGCAAGCGCAAAGAAAGTCGGAAATCCGCCAGCATGTTTCGCAGGGACATACCAACACCTCCTTCGCACACGATCCACGCAGAGCGACATTGTTTAAGACGGTAGAAAAAGACAAAAGTTCCGGGAGATTTGGGGGGATTCGATGCCACTTTCGCTGCGGCACTTACGGCCCGCTGGATGGCCATTGCAGGACGGCTGCTTGACGGCCTCACTTGCAGGGCATAGAGTTTTTCAACCCTGGCTAGCGCCGCGCACGAAACGCTTCAGGAGCTGTCAAAGTTTGCGAATGAGGACCATTGTCGAGCCGAGAGCATGGTAATGTGACCGCGGACCGGCTACCAGACAGAGCCGGCGAGAATCTCATCGAAGCCAAAACCATTCGTAAACTTCAGATTCGGCTCATCCCTTATCTGTTCCTGCTCTATGTCGTTGCAATGGTTGACCGTGTCAATATCGGCTTTGCCGGTCTGACGATGAACAAGGACCTGGGGTTGAGCAGCCAGCAATTTGGATTCGCGGCCGGGATTTTTTTCTTCATCGGGTATTTTCTCTTCGAGGTCCCTAGCAACTTGATTTTACACAAGGTCGGAGCCCGAGCATGGATTGCACGAATTCTGCTGAGCTGGGGATTCGTCGCGTCGCTGACCGGCCTGGTGCAAAGCGTCCATCAGTTGTACGCCGTGCGCATCATTCTGGGGTTTGCGGAGGCGGGCTATTATCCGGGAATTGTTTTGTATTTGACCTACTGGTTCCGGCAGCGAGAACAGGCGCGGGTGCTCTCTTTGTTCCTGACCGGATTTGCCGTAAATGGCGTGCTGGGAGCTCCCGTCTCCGGCTTTATTCTGCAGCACGTGCACTGGCTGGGTGTGGCAAGCTGGCGGTGGCTTTTTATTCTGGAAGGCTTACCGGCGATCGGCCTCGGATTCTTTACTTACCTCGTGTTGCCGAACCGTCCTAGCGAAGCGAAATTCCTGACCCCTGAGGAAAGGGATTGGCTGCAAGCTGAGTTAGCCCGGGAGGAGGCGCAGAAACCTCCTGGGCGGCGCTCGGCGATGGAAGGAATCGCTAATCCGCGCGTGTGGCATCTCGCAGCCATCTATTTCACGATGATGATTGGAGCCTACACGCTAAGCTTCTATGCGCCGCAACTGGTGAAATCGCTCTCCAAAGAATATTCCGACAGCCTGGTCGGCAACCTGGTGATGATTCCTTACCTTGTGTCGCTGGTAGGAATGATCCTTGTTGGCGGGAGCTCGGACCGCCGGATGGAGCGCCGGTATCACGCCGCAGCGTGTTTGCTGGTAGGAAGCGTTGGGTTTTTGTCGCTAGGCCGGGTCCATTCGCCCTTCGTTACGGTTGCGCTTCTCACGCTTCTGGCGATCGGGTATTGCAGCTCTTTGAGCCCGTTTTGGGCTATGCCCAGCGAGTTCTTGACAGGCTTCTCTGCGGCGAGCGGAATCGCATTCATCAATTCGGTGGGAAACCTGGGCGGCGGTTTCGGGCCGTCCATAGTCGGCTTCATCATGCAAAAGACCGGCACGTTGCATGGAGGCTTTGCGTTTGCCGGAGTGGCCCTGCTTGCTGGAGCGTTGTTGGTCGTGGTCCTGCCGAAAGTCGCGAAGGTCCGAAAGGCGGCCGAAGCGAAACCAAGTTCCTAGAATTGCAATCCAAGCAACGATTGGGACCAAGCTCTGGAATCCCTTATTGCTCTTTTGGAGGCAATAATTGCCCCAGCGATCAAATAAAGGGATAAACGGATCGACGTGACGCCGGTATTTTCTACTACATTTTTCTTGAATCGCCAAACTGGACGCCAAGTCCGGGTCCCCACGGCAGGTTGGGCGGTGCATGAGCGCAAGAGGCACGAACACACCCTCGGCGACGGGTTTGGCGTGCGCATCTTTGATCGGGAGGATGCGATGGAATTGGTTTCGCGCTTGGAGGCGCCAGATCTCCAGGCGAATCCAGTTGTGTCAAGAGAGGGCAAGGTGCAGCCCATTTACGTCAATGGCGCATACCTTGCCAGAAATCCTCGGTGGCACCTCGAGGAATCTGCTTGGAAAGCCGTTCAAATCAGGCGGATCCTGCGGAGGAATCAAATCTCTCCAGCGACAGTGTGCGACGTGGGGTGCGGCGCCGGCGAAGTGCTCAGCCAATTGCAGAAGACCTTAAGCCGCGATTGCAATCTGTGCGGATACGACATTTCGCCGCAAGCTATCGATCGAGCCATGAGTCGCGCTAACGAACGCCTCTATTTTCGGCTTGCCGATTTTTGCGGTGTCCAAGGTGCGTGGTTTGATCTGCTTTTGGTGTTGGATGTGTTTGAGCATGTTGAGGACTACTATGGCTTCTTGCGCCCACTGAAGGCCAAGGCTCAATACAAAATCTTTCATATTCCCCTGGACATTTCCCTGCAGACGGTATTGCGCAAAGAAGGCCTCTTGAAGCGCCGCTTCCTCCACGACCATCTTCACTTCTTCAGCAAAGAGACGGCTCCAAGCCGTGCAAGACGCCGGCTATGAAGCTCTAGACCATTTTTACACCCCGCGCGCCACCGAACTGGGCAATGCTCTTAGCCAGCGACTTCTCAGACTCCCGCGCAAACTCTGCTTTGCCGTTCACAACGACCTCACGGTTCGAATGCTCGGCGGCTACAGCCTTCTCGTCCTTGCCCGCTGATACGAGTATCATCTTTGCCAAAGCGGGATGCCGAATTCGTCCGTCTAAGGGCAGGGAGGGATCCTCGAATGCTGAAACGATTACCGATTCTCGCACTTTTGCTGCTGGCAGTGCCGGTTTTTGCGCAGAACAAAAAGCCGACAACGCTACGAGAAGTCTTGTTGGCGGAACTGAAGTCCACGCATGGGGAGGCGGAATGGTTCGTGCCCGCCAATACGGCAGTAAAAGGTCTGACCGCCGATCAGGCCAACTGGACCGACGGCAAGGGAAATCACTCCGTGGGCCAACTGGCGTATCACCTGGTGTTCTGGAATCGCCGGAACCTGCAAGTCCTGAAAGGCGAAAAGCCGGAGAAATTCAGTGGCAACAACGATGAGACGTTCGACAAGTTCGACGCCAAGACTTGGAATGAAACCGTGCAGCAGCTTGATGAGGTCATGAAAGAACTCGAGAAATGGGTGGAAACCGCCGACGAAGCGAAATTGAAGGAGAATGCGCAGGTTTTTACGCACATCAGCACGCACAACGCCTACCATATCGGCCAAATCATCTACGTGCGGAAAGAGCAAGGCTCCTGGGACCCGAAGAACGGCGTTAGCTAATCCGCCTGTCGCTACTCGGCCACTTGGCGTTTACCGCAAGGCGTTTGAAGGCAGGTTTTGCCCGCCCTTCTTTCGCGGCGTATAGTGGAAAATGACCGCGCGCGCCACTCTTTGCGCCGGCCGGGACAAATTCAACAACAGCAAGCCTGCAAGGGCAGTTCAACGGATGGCCGCAGACGTCAACAAACATCTGGAACGCGCCAAGCGCTTCCTTGAGAAGAATCGTGTCGAAGACGCGATTCAAGCGTACCTCGCGGTACTGGATGAAGCGCCACAGCACCAGGAAGCGACGCAGGCGTTAGGTGATTTGTACGCCCGCATTGATCAAGCCGACCGTGCCGCAGTGTATTACGGCATGCTCTTCGATTTGCTGGTTGATCCAAAAGATGAAACCAAGGCGCTCGCGATTTACAACCGGTTTCTCCGCTCCATTCCTGCGCAGCAAGCGCCCGAGCGCGTTGCGCGTTACGCCTTTCTCCAGCAGAGGCAAAACCGCGCGGACGAAGCGATCGAACAATACAACAAGGCCGGAGAGCTTTTTGTCGCCGCGGGGCGCGATGAAGACGCTCTGTTTTGTTGGGAGCGCATTGCACAACTCGAGCCGGACAACCTCGCGCGCCAGATCAAGCTGGCGGAAGGCGCGGAGCGCCTGGGCAAGACTTCGCTGGCCGCGCGCGCGTTTCTCCGCGCCGGACAACTGGCTAGCACCAAAGGCTCGGCGTCGGATGCGGTGAATCTTCTCGGTCGCGCGCAAAAGCTTGCGCCTCAGGAACGCAGTGTGGCGCTGCTCTACGCGCAGGCCAACCTGCAAAACGGAAACGCCGTGCGCGCCATGTCGATACTGGAACCGTTCGCGGCCACCGAGAACGACGCGCCATTTCTCATGACATTTTCCGAGGCGCTCATGGGTGCGGGTCAACTCGAGCGCGCCACCGAAGTGCTGCAAAAGCTGCTGCGCGAAAAAAACGAAGGCGTCACGCAAATATTTGATTTGGCTGAGCGCCACGCCGCCGCCGGGCAGGACCAGAGAGCGATATCCGTTCTCGAAATGCTGAAGCGGCGGATGTTTGCCGACAAGCGCCAAAACGATTTCGCAACGATGATGGACGGTTTAGGTGCGAAATTCCCGCATTCACAAAGCGTTTTGGAATTTTGGGCCGGCATCCACAACGAACTGAACCGCGAATCGCAGTACTTCGAAGTGCTGATCAAGCTGTTCGACGTGTACTTGAGTTCGGGCAACGTCAAGAAGGCGTCCGAGACGCTCGAGCGGCTGGTGGAGATTGATCCGTACGACTTCCGGAATCAAGAGCGTGTGGAAAGGCTTCGCGGGCGTGTAGATGACGCGTACGTGAGCCGCCTATCGAGCCGCATGTTGAAAGCCGGTCAGGCCACGGGTGGACATGCCCCGAGGACCGGTGCGCCGGCGTCGTCGATTGCGCCGGCGAACACCGAAGAAGCCCGGCAGATGCAGGCGCTTGAAGATTTGATTGTGCAGACGGAAATCTTTTTGCAGTATTCGTTGCAGAGCAAGGCGCTCGAACGTTTGCAGAAGATCGCATCGCTGTTTCCCGGCGAAGAGGCACGCAATGCGCGGCTGTCGAGTTTGTATCAGACCGCGAATTGGTGGCCGCCGGGCGCGCAGAAACCGAAGGCGGACGCGGCGAAGGGCGAGCCTGCAACCGCAGCACCATCGGCTGTTGAGCCGCAGCCGGCGCCGATTACCGGCAAAACCGGAGTGTATTCCGCGGACACGCTGCGCGACCTTTCGAAAATTTCGGAGATCAACCAGAAAATCTTTCGGCAGCAAACGCCAAGGGCGATGCTCAATACGGCAGTCAGTGAGGTGGGTACTTATCTTCACGCAACCCGTGCGATGGCTGTGGTGGGTGCGCCGGGCCGGCCGCCGGAAATGGCTGCGGAACATTGTGCAAGCGGCGTGAAGGCGGCACCGGGCGCGCAAGTGGTTCTGCTGCTGGCGCAAATGGAAAAGGCCAAGCCCGATGAGCTTGGCGGTTTCGTGGTGCAAGCATCGGAAGGCTCGATTCTGCGCGATTTGGGCGTCGAGACCGCGCTGGGAGTGATGATTTCGGACAAAGAGACCCAAGCGCCCGCGGGCATGTTGATCGCCGCGCAGGCAGATCGCCACAAGTGGAAGCCGAACGAAGTCTATTTTTTGCAGGCTATCGGCGATCAGATGCTGATGAGCGTGAGCCATACGCGGCTGCGCTCGCTGGTGCGGCGCATGGGCGTATCGGACGAACGCTCAGGGCTCCTGAGCCGCAGTTCATACGTGAGTTGCCTGCTAACGGAGGCGGACCGCGCGAAATCGCAGGGGACTCCTTTGTCGCTGGCGGTCCTGCAAATCGACCGCGGCGGAGAAATCTTGCGGCAGCAGGGCGAACCGCCCCTCGAACGCTTTTTGGAGCAATTGGCCCGTGCGCTGCAGCCAATTGTCCGCCAAAACGACGTTGCAGTGAGATACACCGCGTGGTCGCTGGCGTTCATTTTGCCGGACACGACTTTACAAGGCGGCCAAAACCTGGCGGACAAGTTGCGGCGCGCGGCATCGGGATTACGCCCGCCGTGGGACGCTACAGAGATTACGCTGAGCGCAGGAATTGTCGAAGCCGTGCCGAAAGCCGATTACGACAGCGAAGATATCGTGACCGACCTGATCAACCGGGCGGAATTTTCCATCGAAGAAGCGAGGAAAAAAGGCGGCGACAGCATCATCGCTCTCGAATCACCTAAGTCTTAAATCCCGTACTATTCCAGCAGCACGGTTGCGCCATGTATGGTCATGTTGAAATGACCATGGACATAAAGGGAATACCCGCCAATCAGCTTCCCATGTACATCACGTGGACGTATTGGCCGGTGTGGACGTTGTAGAGCATGTACCAGCCATCGTGGTCCGGGTCTTCGTACACGACAAAGTCGTCGCTATCGCAGTCCCAGCACCAACCCCGGCGACATCCCAGTCCCACGAGGCGATCTGAAACGAAAAGCCGTTTGATTCTGCTTCCGAGCCGGGCGTGGTGCTATTTACTGATAGTGCGACTGAACATGGGTACGCGGATGATGCGTAGCACCGCAGAGCTCTTCAAGTTACTCTCAGGGGCCAGCGAGCGCCGACAGATACCCCGCTTGGGTGGGCGGATTTGCGCTTTACTCCCGCAACGGTAAACTGTCAGCAGGGAATTGTGCAAAGTGAGGCAAGAATGTTTCCGACAGACGTAGTGGTTGTTGCCGGAGCGCGGACGCCGATGGCGCGCTATACCGGCGCGTTTTCTGACGTGAGCGCGATTGATTTGGCGGCCCACGCTTCGAAAGAGGCGATTCGGCGGTCCGGCGCGGATCCGGGCGAATTTGACCACGCGATTTTCGGCAATGTGATGCAGACGAGTGCAGACGCGCTGTATGGCGCGCGTCACGTCGGGCTAAAAGCGGGGTTGAAGATTGAAACGCCCGCGGTAACTGTGAATCGACTCTGTGGCTCCGGTATCGAGGCGATTGCGCAATCGGCGCAGCGCCTGCTACTCGGCGAAGCGACGATGGTTCTGGCAGGCGGCATGGAAAACATGACACAGGCGCCGTTTGTGATTCGCGGATTGCGCAACGGTTTGAAGCTTGGCGGCGGCGCGCTGGAAGACTCCCTCATGGCGGGACTAACGGACACCTATTGCGGGTTGCCGATGGCCCTGACCGCTGAAAAATTGGCGGAGCAGCACGGTATCACTCGAAAAGATGCCGACGCCTACGCGCTGCGCAGCCAACAGGCGGCGGACGCGGCCTACCGGGCGTGTCGCATCAAAGAAGAACTGGCGCCAGTCGAAGTCAAGCAGGGCAAAAAGACGATCGTGGTAAGCGAGGACGATCACCGGCGGCCGGAAACAACGATGGAGACGCTGGAAAAGCTGCCGCCATCGTTCCAGAAAGATGGGATTGTAACCGCGGGAAACGCCAGCGGAATTGTGGATGGCGCGGCGGCCGTTGTGGTGACGCGGGAGAAAACTGCGAAGGAACGGGGACTGAAAGCTATGGGCCGCATTGTGTCGTGGGCCGTCGCTGGCGTGGACCCGAGCATCATGGGAATCGGCCCGGTGGCTTCTTCACAAAAGGCGCTTGAGCTCGCCGGGCTGACGCTAGACCAGATGGATCGCGTGGAAGTAAACGAAGCCTTCGCCGCGCAATACTTGGCGGTTGAGAAAGTTCTGGGTCTCAAGCGGGACCAGACCAACGTAAATGGCGGAGCTATTGCGCTGGGGCATCCACTCGGCGCATCTGGAACGCGTCTCGTCATCACCATTCTGAACGAACTGCGCCGAAACGGTTTGCGATATGGTCTGGCGACGGCGTGCATCGGCGGGGGCCAGGGCATTGCGATGATTGTCGAGGCGGTGAAGAATTAGCGCACACTGGAATTGTGTCTTATGAAGCGTCAAGGACCGCTGGCTCGCGTTTCAATCGAACGCCAGACTTACATAGAACGTTCTTTTTGATAAACTTTCCGTTCCCGGACCAGGGTTTCGTCCGCGGTCTCAGCGAGGAAAAGCATGGCGATTCAAAAAGTGGGAGTCGTGGGGTGTGGGCTGATGGGCTCCGGCATCGCGCAAGTCTGCGCGGCAGCAGGATTCCCTACGATGGTGCGCGAAGTGAGCGAGGAGCTGGTCGATAAAGGACTGAAAGGCATTGAGAAAAATTTGAATCGGCTGGTTGAGAAAGGAACCATCACCGAGACCGCGAAAGGCGAAATTCGCGGACGGCTGAAGGGAACCACATCGCTCGACGACTTGAAGGCTTGCGATCTGATTGTGGAAGCGATTATCGAACAATTACCAGCGAAGCGAGAGCTTTTTGCGGCGTTGGATACACGCTGTCCGCCTTCCGCGATTTTTGCCAGCAACACTTCTTCGCTGACCATCACGGAAATCGCGACGGCCACGAAACGCCCGCAACGATTCGTGGGGTTGCATTTTTTCAATCCCGTGCCGGTGATGAAGCTTGTGGAAGTGGTGCGAACGATTGCCACGGATGAAGCGGTGTACGATGAGATGGTGGCCTTTGGTGCGAAGCTCGGCAAAACGCCGGTGCGCGCGAAAGATAGCACGGGCTTCATCGTGAACCGGCTGCTGGTGCCGTATCTCCTCGATGCCATCCGCGCGCTCGAAGAAGGCGTCGGCTCGATCGAAGATATCGATAATTCCATGAAGCTTGGCTGTGGCTATCCCATGGGTCCGCTGACGCTCCTGGATTTTGTGGGACTCGACACAACTTATTACATCTCTCAAATTATGTTCGATGAATTCAAGGAAAAGCGCTTTACCGCGCCGCCTCTGCTCAAACGAATGGTGCTGGCCGGATGGAACGGGCGGAAGTCAGGCCGCGGATTTTATGACTATGCGGATCCGCAAAAGCCGAAGGCGATGAAGTTTTAGGCGGACGCCGCAAACACGAAGAATGAAAATAACGCAGCGACGCAGAGTTCGCGGGGAGATGCAGGGAAGAGCAAAAAACCGATGTCTTACGAAAACATTCTGTACGAGAAGAAAGATGCGATCGGGTACCTCACGTTCAACCGGCCCAAAGTGCTGAATGCGCTGAACCGCAAAACGATCGAAGAGCTGCATCAAGCCCTGCTCGATGCGCGCGATGACTCGACCGTTCGCGTGCTGATTCTGACTGGCGCGGGCGAGAAAGCCTTTGTGGCGGGCGCCGACATCAATGAGCTCGCCGTGCAAACTCCCGTGAACGGCAAAGAGTTCTCGCTTTACGGGCAAAGCGTTTTCCATTTGCTGGAGACGATGGGCAAACCCTCGATTTGCGTGATCAATGGATTCGCGCTGGGAGGCGGTTGCGAACTGGCGCTTTCTTGCACCATTCGAATCGCCAGCAAGACCGCCAAGCTCGGCCAGCCGGAAGTGAAGCTCGGCATTCTTCCCGGTTATGGCGGCTCGCAGAGGCTGGCACGGCTCTGCGGCAAAGGCCTGGCTCTCGAGCTTTGCCTCACCGGCGAAATGATTTCCGCCGAGGAAGCGCAGCGCATCGGTTTGCTCAATCATATTTACGAGCCGGCGGAACTCCTTCCGGCTGCGGAAGCTATGGCGCAAAAAATCGTCGCCAACGCTCCCCTGGCTGTGAAGTACGCCATGGAAGCGATCGAGCGAGGCGTGGAAATGCCTCAAGAAGAGGGTTTGTTCCTTGAAGCGACGCTGTTTGGCCTCGCCTGCGCCACCGAAGACATGCGCGAGGGCACAAAAGCATTTTTAGAAAAGCGGCCGGCACAGTTCACAGGGAAGTAGAGGAAGTAGGTAGGCTCAGGAAGTAAGGGACAAAAGAAAGGAACCACAGCCTCAAAAAAAAGAAGAATGTCTGAGAAACTCCAGCCTAACCAGATTGACGGCACCTTGAGTGCTGCAGGTCTGCGCTTTGGAGTCGTCGTTAGCCGGTTCAACAGCTTCATTACTGACCGTTTGTTAGCGGCCACCACGGACGCGCTCGAGCGCGGTGGCGCGGAGAGCAAAGATGTGGACGTGATGCACGTTCCTGGCGCCTTCGAATTGCCCTTGGCCGCGAAAAAACTGGCAGCCACGGGAAAATACGACGCACTGGTTGCAATCGGCTGCATCCTGCGCGGCGAAACTTCTCATTACGATTACGTTTGTTCTGAAACGGCGCGCGGCTTGCAGCTCGCGCAAATGGATACGGGTCTGCCCATTGTTTTTTGCGTGCTGACCTGTGACACGCTCGAGCAGGCCATCGATCGCGCCGGGCTCAAGGGCGGCAACAAAGGATTTGAAGCGGGGCTCGCCGCCATGGAGATGGCGCAGCTCTCGCGCAAGCTGCGCGCGCCAGAATCAAAATCGGCGCCAACCTCTTCGACTGACTCACGGCGGCGCAAGTAACGTGGCTCTCCGTACCAAAGCCCGCGAGTTTGCGATGCAAATGCTCTTCCAGTGGGACATGAGCCAGCAGGATCCAGCCAAACTGGAAGCGAAATTCTGGAAAAGCGCCAAAGCCGCCGACGCGACGCGCGCTTTCGCAAACCAGCTCTTTGAGGGCGCCGCTAAAGAAGTCACCGCCCTCGATGAAATCATCGGCAAGCATTGCGATAACTGGCGCTTCGAACGGTTGTCCGCGATAGACCGCGCGATTCTGCGCCTGGCCATTCATGAAATGAGTTCGTCCGATACTCCACCCAAAGTTGTGCTGAACGAAGCAGTCGATTTGGCGAAGAAATTTTCCTCCGAAGAATCGGGCGCGTTCGTCAATGGCGTGCTAGACTCCGTCCATAAGGCACTGACAACAAAGTAGTTAGCGGAAGCAAATCCCTGTCATCGGTCGTCAGCGTCGCCAACGGAGCGTCTCGAAACTTTGCCCCGGCCTGCGTGTTTGATTTGGCAAGTGTGGTGGTGAACCAGGGAACGTCTTTTACAGGAGCGAAAAAAAAATGAAGGCTGAACTCATGGTTCGTCGAGGTGTGCTCGCGATGGCGTTTGCCGGTCTCCTTGCCGCCGGCTCTTACGCCCAGGACCCAACCCCGCAGCAACAGGATGTACAAAGCGACAAGAAGGATATTCGCCAGGACAAGAAAGACCTGGCGAAGGACCGCGCGGATCGCAATGCCGATCAGCGCGACATCAACAAGGACAAGCGCGACCTGTCCAAAGACCGCGCCGACCGCAACGCCGATCAGCGGGACATCAATCACGATAAGCGCGATCTCTCCAAGGACCGCGCGGATCGCAATGCCGATCAGCGCGACATCAACAAGGACAAGCGCGACCTCGCCCGAGATGACGCCAAGTATGGCACCAACAGCGCCGAAGCCAAGGCGGACCGCAAGGACCTCCGCGCCGATCGTGCGGACCGCAACAAGGATCAACGCGACATCAAC
>DATFSR010000005.1:0-9479 GCA_035262505.1 Candidatus Acidiferrum sp.
AGCGAGGCGAATTTGGGCTGCACCAACACCGTCAAACGTTACTGCCGTGGGGAGGAGGCCTGGCGGCGTTTGACTTCTGCCAGGTCGTCCGACGCCACAGTGTTTTGCGGATCGAGTTTCAGAGCGCGTTCGAGATGGGTCTGCGCATCGAGCAGTTGACCGGATTCCGCCAGGGCTGCTCCGAGATTGGCTTCGGCCATGGAGTCGTTGGGATGCAGGCGGACGGCTTCGGCGAACTGAACGATGGCCTCTTCGAATTGGCCCTGAGCGGCATAAGCGTTGCCCAGGTTGTAATGAGCGGAAAAATAGTCGGACTTATTTTGCACCGCGATCAGCAGCGGCGCCATGGCAGCGGAAGGATTACCTGACGCGAGGAACGCCGCGCCGAGAGCATTGTTAGCGATGGGATCGGAGGGGCGTAGCTGAACGGCAGCCTGAAAGTGAGGAAGGGCCGCGCTGAAATCGGAGCGGGCCTGAAGCATGGCGCCGAGATTATATTGCGCAGTGAAATCGGCGGGATCACGCAAAACGTCATGGCGAGCGAGAGCCTCCTGTAGCATTTGGCGCGCCTGAGTTGCGGGAACGGCGTCTCCGTGCGGGAGAACCTGCAGCCAAAGGTGCGCCATCTCGTCGGTGGTGCGATTGCCGCCAACCACGCGCTGCGGAGGGTTAAAGGGGTTGGCGATGTTGCCTTTGCTGTTGTCATAGCTGTAGCGCATGAAGATGCGTGTTTGGGCCGGAAGAATGATCTCCGATTCGTAATAAAAGACGGCCTGCCAATTGAGGTCCCAACGCGGAATGTGAATCAGCGTCTTGCGGGAGCCATCGGGCAAGGTGGCGGTGGCGAGAAGATCCTTGCCGAGATAGTGGGCGTGGGGGTAGATCGCGAGCAATTGGACTTCGGTGGGAAGCGTGAACTCATCGGACACTTCGAAATTGCTGTCGCCGGGCGGAATGTCGAGGGCCTTATCGTTTTGAAGCTCGAGGAGGACGGGAAATTGTGTAGCGGGTTTGTCAGTGAAATAAAGGCCGATGGAGGGCTCGATGGTTTCGGGCTTACCGGAGGGCTGGAGATGGGTATTGAGGACCAGATCGTCGCCGGGATCAAGCCGAAGGGCCATGCCGTCGGGTTCCACGTGAGGAACGGAGCCGGGCTTCCAAAAAAAAATGTGACTGTCGGGATCGAAGGACTCCGATTCGATGCGTAATTCCATGCCGGGGAATCCATCGCCGAGGTGTTTTTCCTGTGCGCGGGAGGAATGCAGGCGGTCGATAAGGATATTGGCATGATGCACGACGCGTCTTTGGCCAGGGCGAATTTCGATGGCGCGCACCCAGCGGGTGGCGGGAAAATCGGTGGTGAAAATGAAATTCCAATAATTGTCCGTGCCGCGCGCCGGGAGCTCATACGGCTTGCGAGCGCGAAGGATGACATCAGGTTTGCCAAGCTGCCAACCGGGAGTAAATTGCGGTGGCGGCGGCTCGTCGTGAGGGTCGCCTTCGGGTGCGCCTTCCTCAGCCCATCTTTGCAGCAACGCGATTTGTTCGTCGGAAAGGCGAAGGTCCCCGGCAAATTTCAGGTCTGAAGGCGCGGGCAGCCATGGAGGCATAATGCGGCGTCGCGTGATGGCGGCGATTTGCGCGGAAAACTTCGCGGCGTCCTGATAATTCAGCAGGGGAAACGGCGCGGCTTCACCAGGACGATGGCAGGGAGAACAGTAGTGAAAGACGATGGAAGCGATGTCATGGTTGAAAGTGACGGACGCAGGTGGGGACGCAGACGCTCGCGACCCGGAGCGACGGGCCGCAGCGAGCAGTGCCAGAGATAACGAGAGTCCGCCGATAAGCGGTGAGAAAAACCAGACGGAGCGGAAGAACTTCATGTGAGGCCGGGAATGAAACAACCGACGGCGGGGGCAGAAGCAGTGGCGGGAGACTTACCAGAGATTGCGGCGTCCAAGGAATCGGCGAGATCGTGGGTGGTGGGAGCGCGTCGGGCACGGGTGAATTCCACGTACCAATCGTCGATGCGACCGTGGTACAGAAGCTTTTTGGCCGGAGAGAAGACCGCCACTTCGGGGGTGATGGTGACCTGACTGAAGCGCGCGAGAGTCAGATCCGGGTCGCGAAGGGCCAGCAAACGATAGCCATAATCGATCAGGTAATGACGGATCTGGTCGGGAGTTTCGGATTTGATGGGGTAGACCAGGAAAAACGCGGCGTTAGCGGCGTAATGAGCGCTTAAATCCTGAATCGTGGGCGCATAGCGATTCGAAATCGGGCAGTCCGTGCGAACGAAAAGCAGCACCACGATTTTGGAGCCGGCCAGGCGAAAGGGGTCGGCGGGACGACCGTCAAGATCAACGACGGAAGCTGAGTGAGTCTGCGAAAAGGTGGGGAAGCAGGTAAGCGAAACGCAGACAAAGAGTGGAGGAAGCAGCAAAATCCATTTTCTCTTCCGAAGCGTGCGAAGAGCGAACATCGCGTCAGTATAGCACCGTGAGGTAAAGGCGTTCAGTACAGTAACGTAACGGAGGGTGATAGGATGAAACGATTGCGGGGGAAAAATCGACGCTACGCTCGTTCGTCCGGTTGCGGAAACGGCAATTTAAAGTTGTGAGGCAAGTATGTTGAACCGGAACAGGAGATTCTTTTTCCTTTTACTGTGCGCGGCGGCGCTGCTGTCGCCGGGCTTAGCGTATCGAACCGGAGCGCAACAAGCCACCACGGCTCCGTCGACGGCGACGGCCACTAAACCAATCCTGGAATACATTTCGAATGGGTGGGACACGTTGACACGCTCGATGGGGGATTGCTCAACGATTGTCGACCCAAAACTCACGGGACGGTCAATTCTGTATGTGCCAGCGGACTACCCGATTCCCCCGAGCGTGAAAAGCCTGGAGAAAAGGTGCGGCGTGGAGGTAAAGCCCCTGCCGCAAGTGATTCACAAGCTGGGAGAGATCGATACGAGCAAAATTGAACCGCCGGGATTGTTGTACTTGGAACATCCCTACGTGGTTCCGGGCGGGCGATTCAACGAAATGTACGGGTGGGACAGCTATTTTATTCTCCGAGGATTGCTGAGCTCGGGGCGAATCGAGCTGGCGAAAGGGATGGTCGAGAACTTCTTTTTTGAGATTGCACACTATGGGGCGGTGCTGAACGCCAACCGTACCTATTATTTGACGCGCTCACAGCAGCCGTTTCTGTCGTCGATGATTCTGGCGGTGCATCAAGCGGAAAAGGAAAAAGGGAAAAACGACCGTGCATGGCTGGAGCACGCTTATGGCTTCGCCGTGCGGGACCATGACATGTGGCTGCGGCCGGAAATGCTGGCGGGCGACACGGGGCTTTCCCGTTACTACGATTTTGGAGACGGGCCGGCTCCGGAGAGCCTGAAAGACGAAAAGGATCACTACCGCAAGGTGGTGGAATATTTTCTGGAACACCCGGAACCGGGCACGACACGCTTTGTAGAGCGGTACCGGGGCGAAAAGAAAGAACTGGGTCCCGGGACGGTTTACGCGCTGAGTTTGTGCAACGTGCCGCTCACTATGGAGAAAGCCCGCTGTGACGAATTGGAGGAGCTCACGCTGAGCGCGGATTTCTTTAAAGGTGATCGCGCCATGCGGGAATCCGGTTTCGACATTTCGTTCCGGTTCGGGCCGTTTGGAGCGGACACCCATCATTACGCTGCCGTGTGTCTGAATAACCTGCTGTACAAATCGGAGATGGATCTGGCGGAAATGGCCGAAATTCTCGGAAAAAACGGAGAAGCCGAAGCCTGGCGCCAAAAAGCGGCGGAGCGCGGGGTGGCCATCAATAAATATTTGTGGGACGAAGCGAAAGGCGAGTTTTTCGACTTCGAATTTACGAAGGACAAGCGCTCCAGCTACGAATACATCACGACGTTTTATCCATTGTGGGCCGGGCTCGCCAGCGACGCGCAAGCCAAGGCAGTGGTGGCGAACTTGAAAACCTTCGAACAGCCGGGCGGCGCGGTAATGAGCCCGTACAACACCGGAGCGCAGTGGGATTATCCGTATGCGTGGGCGCCGACGCAGATGATTCTGGTGGAAGGGTTGCGCCGGTATGGCTACACGGAAGACGCCAACCGGATCGCGTTTAAATTCGCCGAAACGGTGGCGGAGGATTACGCCAAGGATGGGTATATCGTCGAAAAATACGACGCGGTGGCGCGCTCGACCGATTCGCCAGTAACCAGCGGATACAGCATCAATGTAATTGGATTCGGCTGGACGAACGCGGCATACCTGGAATTCGCGAAGGAGCTTCCGGAGACGAAACGGGCGGCGTTGGCGAGCATTCACTGAGCGGGTGCGCCGGTCACGGTTTCGTGGGATTGCGAGTCAATTCGTCAGCTTGTTTTAGTTCACGCTCGGCGTCGATGGTCTGTCCGAGGGCGCGATACGCCTGACCGAGTAGCTGGTGCGGCACGGGATTGCCGGGGTCCATGCTGATGGCGCGCTGCAGAGCGCGTGCCGCAAGTTCCGGTTCGCCTTTTTTCTCAAGAACTTTTCCCAACAGGATGTACGGGCCGGTCGAGGTGGCGTCGAGCCAGATGGAACGCTGCAGGAGACGCTCGGCGTCATCAAATTTCTGAACGCGGGTATACGCGTCGGCAAGCTTGTAGTACACATTGGCGTACCCGGGATTGATGGCCATTTCCTGCTCGAGATGAGAAATGGCCTGGTCGATTTTGGATTGATAGAGATAGAGCTCACCGAGAAGATAATGCGCCATGGGAAGTTTGGGATCGAGCGCGATTGCTTTTTGGCCGTATTCCTCGGCAACCGGACCGAAGTCCAACCTTAACAACATACGCCCGCAGAATAAATAGGCTGGAGCGGAATCTGGAGCGACTCCGAACATCTTCGCGAAAGCAGCCCGCGCTTCCGCATACCTTTTTGTCTGGATGTAGGCGACTCCCAGGATATAGGAGGCATCGACGTTAGCCGCCGGATACCAAGTTTGCACTTTTTCGAGATAAGGGATTGCCTCACCCGGCTTGCCTGCCAGATAGAGCGAAAGGCCCGTCAATTGGATGGCTTCTTCATCCTTTGGATTTTCCTTTTGTGCCGCCTGCAGATTCAGAACGGCGTTGACATAGTCTCCCTTGCGGTAATATGCCACGCCCAGTTCATGGGAAAGCCCGGCGGGCTGTGGGTTGTGCTCGCGAAGGGCGTCGAGCTCGGTGATCGCTTCGTCGTACTTGCCGAGTTGCAGCAATTTGCGCACAGGAGCGAATGGCGATACGGAGTCGGATTTGCTTTGAGCGGCATTCTGCGCCGTGCCGCCAGTCTGTGCGTGGACCGATGGAAGACCAAACACCACAAGAAGAATGCAGCGGCTGAAAATCGCAGGAAAAATGCGGCGATAGACCATAGCGACCCGCCTTCTATAAATCCTCACGATTAAAACATAATTTCCGCGGCGGCGTAGCACGCGCCGACCTTGTACCTCGAAAAACGGCAAACGAGGTACACTCGTTTCGTGCCAACCGGAAAGCGACGGGAACCGCTGCTGCAGCGATCGACGAGAGTTTTGTGCTTGCGGAATTCATGGACACGCGACAATTGCGCGCGGATTCCCGCTTTTCTCCCGATCGTGGCCGGATTGCTTTTCGGTATCCGCTTGTGGTCACAGAGTCCTGCAGCTCCCGCCTCCCCAAAACCAATAGCTTACTTTACCGATGAGGCTGCCAAGGCGGGCCTGACCATGAAAAATGTGTTCGGCGGGGTCGATACCAAGAAATACATCATCGAAACGACAGGCACTGGCGTCGCGGTCTTCGACTACGACAACGATGGCTGGCCGGACATTTTTGTGGTGAATGGAACGACACTCGATCCTCTGCCGGGCCGCGAGCCGCCCACCAGCCACCTGTATCACAACAACCATGACGGGACGTTCACCGACGTCACGGAAAGAGCGGGCCTGCGCCGCTCGGGCTGGGGACAAGGTGTGTGTGTCGGAGACTACGACAACGACGGTTTCGAAGACCTCTACGTTACGTACTACGGGAACAATGTTCTCTACCACAACAATGGCGATGGCACCTTCAGCGATGTGAGTGCGAGGGCGGGCGTGGCGGGAACCGGCAAGGCGTGGGGTTCAGGCTGTGCCTTCGTCGATTACGATCGCGACGGCAAGCTCGACCTCTTCGTCGCGACTTATGTTAATTTCGACGTTAACAATACTCCAAAACCCGGCGAACGGGCTGATTGCCTGTGGAAAGGCGTGCCGGTGATGTGCGGTCCGCGCGGGCTCCCCTGGAGCACCAACCTGCTCTACCATAATCGCGGCGACGGAACGTTCGAAAATGTCGCCGAAAAAGCCCACATCGACAAAACGAATGGGCACTACGGCTTGAGCGTGTCCACTCTGGACTTTGACGAAGACGGATGGCCCGACATCTACGTTGCCTGCGACAGCACGCCCAGCGTTCTCTACCGCAATAATCATGACGGCACGTTTACCGACGTGGCCGTTGTTGCCGGAGCGGCGTTCAGCGAGGACGGAAAGGAGCAGGCCGGCATGGGCTCGACCGTGGGCGACTTCGACGGCGACGGCCACCTCGACATTTTCAAAACGAATTTTTCGGATGACACTTCCACCCTCTATCGCAACCTCGGAGACGGTACTTTCGAGGATGCAACCTTTGCCGCTGGTCTCGGCTTGCACACCCAATATCTCGGCTGGGGCGCCCTGTTCTTCGATTTTGACAACGACGGCTGGCCGGATTTATTGCTTGTGAACGGCCACGTTTACCCCGAAGTGGACCGCCAACATCTCGGCAGTGACTACGAAGAGCCGCGCATCCTTTATCACAATCTTGGGAGCGGAAAATTCGACGACATTTCTGCCGCTGCGGGTCCAGGCATCACGACCCGCAGTTCTTCCCGCGGTTTGGCCATTGGCGATTTCTGGAACGATGGAAAACTCTCCGCCGTGGTGAGCAACATGAATACGCCGCCAAGCCTGCTGGTGAACCAGGTGCGCAGCTCGAACCACTGGATTGCGACACAGACTCAAGGCGTAAAGTCGAATCGCGACGGCATTGGCGCGCGGGTTCGCGTGAAAACGGAGACGCGCATCCAGGTCGACGAGGTACGGAGTGGATCGAGCTACAATTCCAACAGCGATCGGCGCGTGCACTTCGGACTGGGCTCCTCGGCGAGAGTCGCCTGGATCGAGATTCGTTGGCCCAGCGGCTTGACCGAAACATTTGATAATCCGGCCATTGACCGCGTCGTGGCCTTGAAGGAAGGAACCGGCAAGCCCACGGCCACGATGGACAAAAGCAAATAGGCCCGGACAGCGTCTAAAGCCAGTTCACATTTGCTGCTTCGGCTGCGCGTTATTTCCTGTACAGGGCGTCTGTGGCGGCCACGCCAATATTGAACGTACCCGCCGATTCCCAGCCCGATCCCGAAGGCGCGAGGATCGGGCGGTCTGACAGGCGGACGAACTTCGCCGAGCCGGCCGCAAACAGCGCAAACGACGCCGCGAATAGAAAGGCAAGAGACAAGCCAGAGGGTCTCAACAGAATTGGGTGCGTGAAGGGGAACACGTGCACCGCCTCTCGACGATCTCTACTACCTTGGTCCTCGATCCTTATCGCTTGTGAAAGATACCTGCCGGAGGATGCCCTCGCCCTCTTTCACATAGATCAACTGATTCACCGCTATGTCTTTCAAGGTGTCCACGGTCCCACTCGGCCAACGAATCTCGAGCAGGTCCACTTTTGGCGCGCCGGCGAGCCCAAAGTGTACGCGGAGATCGCTCTGCGAGAAATAGCTGCCACCGCTGCGCACTTCGTCAATCTGCTGGTGGGGTTTCGCTCCGCCCGGCATTTGCACGACGCATCGCAAACGCGCGCCGATTCCGGTGCGGTTCGACTTTGTGCCGATGGTGCGCACCTTGATCCAGTTGTTTTTCAACGAAGAATCACAGCGGATGAGCTGCGGTGCGTCGTTCACACAATTCACGGCGAAATCGAGGTCGCCATCGTTGTCGAAATCGCCGAACGCGCAGCCACGCGATGCGGACGGGCCGGAAATTCCCGGGCCGACGGACTCCGAGATGTCTTCGAATTTTCCGTTTCGCAAATTCCTGTAGAGCAATTTGCGCTGCGCGTAGCCCGTTTCAGTCCGGAGCTGCTCGACTTCCGGATAAACATGGCCGTTGCAGATCAGTATGTCCGGCCAGCCATCGTTGTCGAAGTCGAAAAAACCGCAACCCCAGCCGAGATACTGCGTGTGCTTGCCGAGTCCGGCGGGGAAGGTAGCGTCTTCGAAGGCCGCCCCGCCGAGATTGTGGTACAGCGAAGGCGTGTCACCGGCGAAATTTGTTTTCACGATGTCCAGGTTGCCGTCGAGGTCGTAGTCCGCCGCGGAAACGCCCATGCCGGCTTGCGGCTTGCCATCCGCACCCAGGGCACATCCAGCCTCCAAGGCGATGTCGACAAATGTTCCGTTTTTTTGATTTTGGTAAAGCGCGCTCGGGGCGGAATCGTTGGCGACGTAGATGTCCGGCCAGCCATCATTGTCGAAATCCCCGGTCAGGACGCCAAGGCCGTACGTTCCATTCGCCTGAAGAATTCCGGAATTCTGCGAAACGTCGGTGAACGTGCCGTCCCCGTTATTGTGGAAGAGAAGGTTTCTTCCGCCGTTGAGTCCCGGAGGGCCGCACGCCACCATCACGCCTTTGTAAAGGCACGGCCCCGATTCCGGCACAGGTGCGGTCGCAAGGTCCATGTCAATGTAGTTGGCGACGAACAAATCCAGTCTTCCGTCGCGATCGTAATCGACGAACGCGCAACCGGAATTCCAGCGCTTAGCGCTTCCGGCGACACCGGCTTTCTCGGTCACGTCCGTGAAGGTGCCGTCGCCGTTGTTGTGGTAGAGAACGTTCTTGCCAAAATATGCAACAAACAAATCCTCGTAGCCGTCGTTGTCGTAGTCGCCGATGCACACACCCTGGCCCCAACCGGAATGAGCGAGCCCGGCTTTCAGGGTCACGTCGGTGAATGTTCCATCACGATTGTTCCTGAACAGACGGTTGGTGGGTGCCTGATCCGGCGGAAATCCCCCGAGACGGGTTCCGTTCACCAGGAAAATATCGAGCCAGCCATCGTTGTCGTAGTCGTAGAACGCTACACCGCACCCGGTTGTCTCCAGCAGATATTTGTTCTTGTGCTCCCCGCCGAAAACAGTCTCCGCCTTCAATCCGGACTCCTTCGCGACATTCACGAAATTGACGCCCAAGGAGACCTTTGCCGCCTGAGCCGGCGTGGCGTTGATTCGCGTGAAAGGTGCGAGAAAAGAAAGCAAGCGCTCCAGCGGCAGAACCATCGCAGACCGGCTGATGGACTCGAGAAACCTGCGTCGTGTCGACCCCAAGGGGACGGTACCTTCCCGGCTTCGGCTTGTGCTAGACTCCGCGCCAGTCAT
>DATFSR010000006.1:0-10250 GCA_035262505.1 Candidatus Acidiferrum sp.
CCAGCGAAACCAGCAGGAGCATATTCATCATCTGGAGACTTTTATCAACCGCTTCCGCTATCAGGCCACCAAGGCTAGACAAGTCCAGGCCCGCATCAAAGAGCTCGAGAAGATCGAAAGGATTGAACTGCCCGAAGAAGAGAAGGCGATTCATTTTTCCTTTCCGCAGCCTCCTTCGAGTGGGCGCATGGTGGCGGAGCTCGGCGATGTGGGGAAGAGCTTCGGCGAGAAGAAGGTATTCGAAGGCGTGAACCTTACGCTCCACCGAGGTGACCGCGTAGCCCTAGTGGGCGTAAATGGCGCCGGAAAGTCCACGCTCATCAAACTGCTGTCCGGCGCAGAGCCGGTGACCTCCGGTGCCTTGCGTCTGGGGCACAATGTCGAATTCGACTACTTCGCGCAGGACCAGTACAAGACGCTCGATCCCGATGCGCGGCTGATCGATGATCTTACGAACCTGGCCCCCACCGCTGTCAGCAACCAGACGCAGCTGCGTACCTTGCTGGGGTCCTTCCTTTTTTCCGCCGACGACGTTTTCAAACGTATTGGCGTGCTCTCGGGCGGTGAACGAAATCGCTACGCGCTGGCACGAATGCTCCTGCGCCCAGCCAATTTCCTACTGCTGGACGAGCCCACCAATCACCTGGACCTGCAAGCCAAGGACGTGCTGCTCGAAGCGCTGCGGAAGTTCACCGGAACAATCGTATTCGTCTCGCACGACCGGTATTTCATCGACAAGTTGGCCACCCGCATTTTCGAGATAGAAGCGGGAATGCTTCAAGATTATCCGGGCAACTACGAAGACTATCTGTGGCAAAAGGAGCGAAGTGCGGCGATGGCAGGTATCCCCGGGAAGGCCAGCCGTCCTCGACCGGATGCCCCTGCAAAGCCACAAGAGCGTGAGAAACAAGCGAAAAAGTCGAATCCGATTTCCATCCGCAAGATGGAAAGGCAACGCGATGAGTTAGAGGAGCAAATTTCACGTTGCGAGGCGGAAATCGCAGGCTTGGAAGTGGAACTAGGGAGCTTCAAGAGCGCACAGGAATCGATTCGCGTTGCCGCGCTGATCGAAGAGCGTCGCACCCGGCTGAAGAAAGCGACTGAGCAGTGGGAACAGCTCGTGGTCCGCCTGGAACGGGAGTGTTCTGCCGACCAATCCGAGGTCTCTTCTCCCAAGCTGAATTAAGCCAGTCCGGCTTCGGTGCCTCTCGAAGACTCCAGTACTTGCTCCTCCGACCGGAATCCATCCTTGTGACAGTAGTACGAAGCCTCTCCGTCTTTGATTCTAAAGTCGGCCGGGCTCTAGCGAACTCTAGGATGCAAACGCCGGCCATTACCGCGTTGCCCATCGAAAAAGAGGAGCTACGAAGCACTGAGGTCGGGCGCCCCAACGCAAATGCGACACCAGATAAAGCACTTTCTTGTTTTACGCTCTGGTCAACCAGCTAAAGGCCGCTGACGCTCTCACGAGATAAGGACCGAAGCGGGACTTAATGGGATCACTGCGAGCCACCCACGCACCGAGGCCGCGGTTACGGAATCACGTTAACAGAGAGCGAAGTCGCGTTATTCGAAGTACCGTTATTTGCCGAGATGCCCACCGAATTGTTATTGGATGGGGTGGCGGTTTGTGTTGCGAACAACACCAAGATTGCGGTCCCATTTCCGCTGGGAATGGAAATCGATGGGGTGGTGCCGGCTGCTGCGACGGTGCATGCCGCGGAGCCTAATAGATAAAAGCATCCGGATAGACCATTGGGAAAAGGGGCAGTGGTGAGATTTACGGCGACCGAAGAAGGCCCTATGGCTCGGACGGTCACAGCGGTTTGGGATTGCCCGGCCTGCGGGACGCTCAGCAGGCTCGGCGAAGCAGAGAGCGCAAAGCAGCCAGCGCACTGGGAAAGCAGTTCCATGAGCATCTGGCCTCCTGGGTAGGCAGCATTGTCAGTTTCCATCAGGAAGCCCTTAGCTCCGCCGGCAACGCCGCCTGAATCCAGAAGGAGATCGAACTGCGGTGGGGCAGGATGCGTGGCGCCCGCAACATTGAATTCAAAGCCATTTCCCCAGCCGGTCATGCCGTCGCCCGCGGTGTTGTCAGTACAGTAGGACCCGGAGAGGCTGGCTAGAGGTATGGGAGCTGCTAGGCCGGTGACGCTGGCCTCGGCATTGGCGGTCAAGGCAAGAGGGCCAGCCAGTGTCGCGGGCAACGTGGTGGTTGGGCAAGGCGGACTCATGGCCGCATTTCCGGAGAAATTAAATATGCCTGTGGAGTTGGGAACCTTCGGAAGAGCTGGAAGAATTGTGCCGGCGGCGTAGCTGCCGGGAAGAATGGTTTGAAGGCTGCTTGGAGCGCAGTTTAGCTGAGGGCACAAAAAGAACTGTCCTTCAATGGCGCCCAAAGCGACAGTGTTGTCGAGCGATAGGAGAAAGCCCCCACTTCCGAAGGAGGAAGCAAATTCCATGCCCCCCGTCGGAGTAATGAGCGGGTTTCTGACACAGGGCGCAGCGAAAAGGCAGATGTTGCCGGCGCCGCTTGCAGTATCAAAGATATAACTGAAGTTGTAGGTTCCGGCGGTTGGAGCGGCCGTGGAAGTCAGTGTGCCGCTGGCGACCTGGTCTTCAGTTGCCCTCCACGTGCTGGTCAAGGTGTTTCCGGACAGGGTCCAGGCGGGTTGTCCGGTGGGATTGGTCGCCGGTTGAGTGATCTGGTCCAGCAGGGTAAGCGTCACACTGCTGCCGGAAGCTCCCGAGGCATAAGCCAGACAGTTGTCCGGCAGGCCGGATACGATAGACAGACCGCAGGAAAACAGACCATTGCTCGTGGCGGAAGTGGTAGGCACCGAATACGAGTGTGCAAGGCCCATGAGCAGTGGAGAGCTGGCGATCGGCTGTGTCGAAAGGAAAACCAGGTCACGAAGGCCGCTCGGGTAAAACGCTAGGCTCCCAACGACGTTCGCTTGGCCCGTGTAATTCAGCGCCACCGTGGAGCGCCCGGTGATGGAATCTGGTTTCGTGCAGGGCGTATTGGGTGCGGTAGCGAGAGAGCCATATTGAAGGTTCCCGTTTTGATTGCTGGTCACCGTGGGTGGCGTGCCAGCCGGGAACGCCAGGAAGTTGCAGCTCTTGTCCACAATGAAAGATCCGACAAGCCCGGTGCGAAGACCCGCGCTGTCGTTGCCAACAAAGCCAAACTCGTAGTTGGTGTTATTGGTACTGGGAGGAAGGGTTGAGAAGGCGGTTGGTCCCATAGGCGATATGAATCCGGAACCCTGGAAACCGAAGGCCGGCGAGCCTGAAGGTTCAAATTCGATGAGCGGATAACTGCCACCCGTCCCGGCGGTGAATGCGTAGGTTCGCTGCGCGTGGGTCGGCGGCTTGGAAGAAATATTGCTGTTGATATTTACAGTGAACGTTCCAGTAAAGGTGGCGGGGTCAAAAGTATAGGAACCAGTGAGGTTCGATTGAGAAGAGCCGGCACAGGTGGGATTTCCGCTTGTGTTTGGTGCGGGGCTGTCTGCTCCTGCAACGTCGTTCAAGTCCATCACGCCGCAGACGATTCCGCTAACCGAGGTGTTTGGGGGAGTACCGGCCGGGATGCCGGTAGCCGTGAAGCTTCCGGCAGCAGCGGCGGGCTTGCCGTTCTGATCAAAACCCTGGACATAGAAATTGATTTGGCCGCACAAGATATCCTGGAAGCTGTTGCAGGAGCTGACGGAGAGTCCAGCGTTGGCACTCCCTTTCGGATTGCCGTTGACACTCGTCGCGGTGACCAGGAGCGAAAGCCCTCCGGCCAGCAGCCCGCCGGAGGGAGGCGTGTAGGTTGCGGGGAACGCAACTCCAGACGAGCCGTTGACGACCTTTGCTCCCGGCGTAAGAGTTCCACAACCTGGGGAACAGGACGATTGGTTTTGCTGAAGCGCCCATGTAACGCCAGCATTGGCCGGGTCACCTGTGACCAGAGCAAAAAAGTCCACACTGATCCCCTGAGCCAGGTCCAAAGAAGGGTTGGTAGGCTGCAGATTTACCGTTACGGGCGAAGCGTTGGCGACGGAGATGGAGAGATTGGCGGTGACGCTTTGTGAAGGGCTGCCGCTATCGATTACTTTTGCAGTGAAGTTCGCAGTGCCGGCTGGACCAGTGGGAGTGCCAGTGATAGCGCCAGTGGACGAGTTTAACAAGAGACCTGGAGGGAGTGAACCCGCGCTGATGGACCAAGTGTACGGGGTAGTTCCACCGGTTGCGGCAAGTGACTGGATGTAGGCCGAGCCGATGACTCCTCCGGGAAGGGTAGTCGTAGAAATAGAGAGCTGCGCGATGATTTGAATGGACAACGCGGCTGTGGCGGTCTGGGGACTTGCCGCGGAGTCTGTGACCTGGATCGTGAAATTGAATGTGCCTCCGGGTCCTGTTGGCGTGCCGCTGATGACACCGGAAGGGTTGAGCGAAAGGCCGGCAGGCAGAGCTGAGCCGTTCTGCAGGCTCCAAGCGTAAGCCCCGGTTCCACCGGTTGCGGCGAGGGGCTGCGAGTAAGCAGCGCCGACGGTGCCATTGGGAAGACTCGAAGTTGTGACCTTCAGGGGTGACGGAGTGTTGGAGATCGCGGTTGCAGCTTGCGCGGAGAGCGGCGGACTCCCGGAGTCGACAACTTTTACCGTAAAGGAATAGGTGACTGGAGTCGGCGTTCCAGCGCTCATGGGGCGGGCAGGCGTGCCTTGCGCTGGAGAAGCTGCGGGTGTTCCGGAGATCACGCCAGTGCTGCTGCTCAAGGAAAGCCCTGGTGGAAGCGAACCTGAAACGATGCTCCATGTGTAGGGCGGGACTCCGCCAGATTCGGTTAGCGTGTAGGAGTATGCTTGGCCGGCTGAAGAACCGGGCAGCTGAGCCGGACTACTGACGGCTGGAGGGGGCACGGCCGCGGTCGACTCCGAGGTCGACTTGGTTGTGTCGGCGACCGAAGTGGCCGTGACATTGAATTGCAAAGTACTGTTGACAGCGGCGGGAGCCGTGTATGTTGTGGGCTGACCGCTAGGGGTTGTTGTCGGAGAAATTGTGCCGCATCCGGGAGAGCACGACGCGCCATTCTGAGTTAGTGACCAGCTCACTCCCTTGTTACTGGAGTCGTTGCCGACGTTGGCCGTAAAACTTTTTGTCTGCCCTTGGTCGACGGTCTGTGCGCCCGCGGGTACCACGCTTACCGTGATCGCCGGAGGCGGCGGTGGTGCACCTGCCCCGCTGCACCCGATGCCGCATAGGGTCGCTGACAACGCCGAGACTGCCAGAAGCCACGAATGGTTTCTTGTTTGCTTCATAACGCCCCCCTTTGGGTGTGGCGGCCCGGCTTGCAGGGGGCGTTGGACACGCCCATGAGGGCAAGCTCGAAGCCGCCGCACCGTTCCTCAAGCGGGGAGAGTGCAGACAGGGGCTGTAGAAGTCTTTCCGAAGTTCTGATATTGTTCTGACAAATCTTCGGTAAGCCAGTTAAGTCAGGCTTTATGAGTACTCCCCAGCAGTACTTGTTCGGTGAATTCCGGCTGGACGCGGCCCAACGGGCGCTCTTCCGCAGGCAAGAACTCGTTTCTCTAACCCCCAAGGCCATCGAGACGCTGCTGTTCCTTGTGGAGCGGCATGGCCGGATTGTGGACAAGAAGGAATTGATGGAGGCGGTGTGGCCGGACACCTTCGTGGAGGAAGTAAGCCTTGCGCGAAACGTCTCGGTGCTGCGCAGGATCCTGTCGGATGGAGAAGACGCACATTCCTACATTGAAACCATACCGAAGCGGGGCTACCGCTTCGTCGCCCCGGTGGCAGAAACCGCAGACCGTAGGAGCAAGCCTGCGCTTGCAGATTCACCGTTAGAAGGGCTTCGGGCCAAAACAGACGACCAGGTGGCGCAGTTATCCGCCACGAAGGGACGCTGGCTCGTTCTCACCCTAGCGTCGATAGCCTTGGTCTTTGGAGCAACGGCGGCTCTGGTCCTCTGGCCCCGGGATGCTGTGCCTCACGTTGTCCACACGGTTCAAATAACCACATTCGGGCGGGCGGCAGACCCACTGGCGGTTGGCGGCGACCGATTATTCCTGGGTACGCGGACGGGAGGAGCGCGCGAAGTCGCACAAATCTCAGCGCTATCGGTCGAGCCCACCGGGGAAAGGCCCCTGGTGATTCCGACCGGGCTGCCCAAGCCGCATATCTACGACCTATCGCCGGATGGCTCCGAGTTGTTGTTAGGAAGTGAGGAGGGCGCGGATACCGAGCGCCCTCTTTGGATTATGAAGTCGGCGGGAGGCGCGCCGAAGCGGCTGGGCGACCTCAAAGGAACGGGCGCAACCTGGTCCCGCGATGGAAAGAGAATAGCTTATACCAGCGGCTCAGCGCTGTATGCGGTGAATGCTGACGGAACCGAAGCGCGCAAGTTGGCAGATGTTTCGGGAACTCCGTTCTCGCCGCGATGGTCGCCCGACGGCCGGGTTATTCGCTTCAGTGTCGAGGACAAAAGGCAGGGCGCTGCCTCCATTTGGGAATTCCGGTTAGGCGATACGTCGATTCAAAAACTGTTCCCCGAGTTGAGCGCTGCTGAGGACCGCGAGGGTATGGGGGCCACCAATGGCAACTGGACGCAGGATGGAAAATATTATTTCTTCGTGATGGGGCGCGATGCGGGCAACGTAAAGATTGCCACCGTGTGGGCGGTGAGAGACGCCCCTGGCTTTCTTGGAAGACGCTCCCCGCCGAAGCAGATTTTTGTCAGTCCCTCATCTTTAGGAGCGCCGACTGTCAGTCGAGACGGCCAGAGACTGTTTTTCGCGATCCGCGAAGAAGACCGTGAATTGATGAAATTCGATGTCCAGCAGCGGCGTTTCGTCAGTTGGCTGGGAGGGACGCCGGTTGGGTCAGTGAGTTATTCGCCGGCCCATGACTGGGTATCGTACGTTTCTTTCCTGGATCAGGTCTTATGGCGAGCGCATGCGGATGGAAGCGGCGCGGTGAAGCTCCTAGAAGCCCCGGCGCGGCCGTTTTCACCCGTTTTTTCTCCAGACGGCAAACGTATTGCCTTTTATGACGCTCGCGTCCCTGCGAACAGAAGGATTTATGTTGTGTCTCGCGATGGCGGTTTGGCAACGGCAGTCACGGCGGAGGGTGATGACAGTTCGCCGAGCTGGTTCCCTGATGGCCACGCAATCCTTTTCAGGCATCGGGCCGCGCCGGCCTCCCCAAACCGCGATAACGGGGGTTTCTACCGCCTGGATCTGGAGACCGGGAAGAAAGACTTCGTGCCGGGATCGGATGGTAAAACCGATCCGGTGCTCTCCCCGGACGGAAGCATGATTGTGTCGGTGAGCGATGACCTTCACAAACTGATGCTTGTCCGTCTTGGCGCCGGAGCATGGAGCACCGTGGCGACCGGAATATTCTTGCGCACTCCGTGTTGGTCTTCCGACGGTCAATTTGTTTACTTTCAAGACTACTACGAAGGCAGCGAGCAGCCGATTTATCGCGTGCGTGTAAAAGATGGCCACCGGGAGAGAGTGGCTACCTCCGCGCAGTTCCAGCGTTCCGACGTATTTCATGGATACGTGTTTCAGGGTCTGGCTCCGGATGGACAGCCAATCGTGTCTCTTCTGCGCAACAAATCGGACATCTACGCGTTGGAGTTGAGTTCAGACTGAGCCTGGTTGGCGGGAAAGAGTTCAAGGCATATTGATCATCTCCCAGATTCGGGCCAAGTGATGGTCGTCATGTTCGGCAACAAAGTAAAAATGGTCCACCACGCGCATCGGCTGCTTCAGACGAGGATGTAGCTTGGTGCGCGCTAAGAGAGTTGGCTGAAGCGACTTTAACTTCTCCGCACGATCGAGCAAGCAGACTCGCGCCGCGCGGAACTCAGCCAGAATCTCAGCCAACTTTCGGGCATTGTGCTTGGCTTCGTTTGTTTTCTGGTTGCTCAGGTCCGCCGTGGCAAGTGTGTCCACATCGCGAAGAAAGTCGTTCAGACGTGCTAACCACAGAGACTCCAGGTCAAGCAGATGGCCCACGTGCTCCTGGGCGGACCACTTGTCTCCGGGTTTAGCAATCATCACATCCCGCGATACGCCTCGCAGCGTTTCTTCCAGCCGTGCCGGCGTGCCCCGCAAGCGGGCGCAAAGGTTTGGAAACGGCTCCACCGGGAAGTTGAAATCGAATTTCCGTTCAAACCATACTTGGACTTGACTCATGAAAGGTCCCTTTGCCGGAGCCATTGAACAATTTCGCTTTCGAACGCGATTCGGTGATCCGGCCAACGATGGTCAGTGTCGACATTCAAGGAGCTTACCCGAAGCTCAACGGTTGCTCGTAGCGGCCAAGTTGGGCTCGAAGCGCACTTCAGAATGGTGCATGCTGGCTATGCGCCAATGGCCACCGGTTTTCGTGCACATGGCCACGCCGCGGCCGCTTAGGCGTCCGCGCACCGAATCAATGGTGAACTCGTATTCGTACCACACGACTTCGCCGATGGCATGAAACGCGCTTTCATGGATCACCAGCCGTGACGGAGAGGGCTGATTAAAATAGCGTTCGCGGAAGTAGTTGGCGACTTTTTCTCGCCCGTAAAGCTCTTCTTTCGTCGTGAACATAACGATCTTTGGGTCAAGGCAATCGCCAAAGGTCTTTTCGTCCGATTCGTTGAAGGCCTTTGTGCACCGCAGGGTGTCGTGCTGCATTTCGGAGGCGAGTAAGGCTTCGTGTACCTCGTCCGCGGTGGTGACATGGAGGATCTGGCGCTTCAGATCCACCGCAGCGCCAATCTTCTGGAGGAGATCGGCACCCAGGATGCCGTCGATTTTTCGACCGCAGGTGTTTCCGATGGCGGAAAGGTCGATCGCGGGCAGCGTTAACTTGGCTACCTTAGTTTGTCCTACTTCCAGGCCGTCGATGCTGACTTCCTTCGCGATGGTGGAGAGCGTGCCGCTCCAGGAAGTGACGCGGATGTCCCGCGACGAGCCTGCGTCGAAAGACTGAAGATTCAGTATGGAGGAAGCCGCGGTGTCTACAAGGAACCAGCGCGGGTGGCTGGCGACCTTGACTTCGATCAGCGGCAGAGAATCGCAATGCTCGAGGGGGATTTCTTGTGCCCTTGAAGCCGACGGAATGGCGAGGGCCAGCAAGGGCAGGGAAAGCAGAAGTGAAGAACGGCGATGAGAAGGATAGCGCATAGCGCGATTCTCAGGGGAGGGAGCATAGCATAAAAACGAACGTTCGTGCTATTTATTTTGCCGTGTTATAGTTTTCCCGTGCTCAAAACCGGCCATACGAGCGCTCGAACGAAAATCATACGCCGCCAGCCGCGCGGCTTGCGCACGCGCGAAGCCATCCTTGCGCGCGCCGTGGATATCGCCTCGGTGCAGGGGCTCGAAGGCCTCACCGTAGGCGCGCTGGCGGAACAACTGCGCATGAGCAAAAGCGGGCTCTTTGCCCATTTTGGTTCGAAGGAAGAGCTGCAGCTGGCGACGGTCGAAAAAGCGCGGCTGATGTTCATCGAACAGGTGACGCGGCCAGCGATTACGGCGCGCAAGGGCATGCCGCGGCTTTGGAAGATCATTGACCTGTGGCTGGCGCTGGTCGAGAGGAATGTCTTCAAGGGCGGATGCTTTTTCAGCGCAGCGTCATTTGAGTTCGATAGCCGGCGCGGGGTGGTGCGCGACCGCATCGCGGCGATTATGCACGAATGGATTGGCGTGATTACGCGCGCGATTTACGAAGCGCAGAAAACGGGCCACGTGGACCCGAAGGTGGACCCGACGCGCCTAGCATTCGAGGTCCACGCGATTGCCATGGGCGCGCACTGGGCGTATCAGTTGCTTGACGACCGACAGGCCTATTCGAGGGCGCGCACCACGCTACTGGAAAAACTGCGCAGCGTGGCGATGCCGCAGTCGCCGCGCCTGCCGTAGACGAAATCTATTAGGAAGCAAAAGATTTCGATTGCCTCCCTGTGGGGGCACGACCGCGCTCGTTGACTGCCTCCGGGCATATCACTACAAGGATAAGGACGTGAACCTGAAAGAAGCTGTCCGCATGCTGCTTGATGCGGGAGCCGATCCCCATATTGCCGATAACGATGGAATGACTCCACTAGAAGTTATCTCATAAACACATTCAAGCCGTTGCGGGCTTGTGGGTTATGCAAAATAGCGTAAATAAAAAGCATGGACTTGACCGAGGCGCAATGGCAAGTACTCAAGCCCTTGCTTACTCCCAAGCGACGTCCCGAT
>DATFSR010000007.1:0-3652 GCA_035262505.1 Candidatus Acidiferrum sp.
CGGTAATTCCCACAAGCCTCAGATCCCGTTGCTCGCGAACCGCATCGAGACCCTGCGCAAGGTTTCGTCGCGTTCGGAGTTTCTGCCGGTCGAGATACTGGGTTCCACGGCAACGGCTCCCGAGGACAGGACCGCGCAAATTCTGACCGGGGATGTCTTCGCGCTCACGGATGTGCTGGTCGCGCCAGTCCTCGGCGGGGAAGGGAATCACACGAGGCCGACACTCAAGATTCAGGACGGATGCAATTCCCGCTGCTCTTTCTGCGTTATTCCGTTCGTGCGTGGGCGTTCCCGCAGCCTTCCTTCGGCGACGGTTCTCTCCGAGCTACAGCGCCTGGCAAATTCTGGTTTCAAGGAAATCGTGCTCAGCGGCATTAATCTGGGCACCTATGGGCGCGACCTTTCGCCTCGCGTAGACTTCCGGGAGCTGCTGCGTCGGATTCTCGGCGAAACAGCCGTTGAGCGTCTGCGCATCAGCTCGATCGAACCGCTCGACGTTTCCGAGGACCTCATCGGCCTTTTTGCTTCCACGGAACGTATCGCGCCCCATTTTCACATGCCGTTGCAATCGGGCTCGGACCGCATTCTCGCCGCGATGCATCGCTGGTATCGTGCCGAACATTATGCCCGGCGCGTCGAGCTCATTCGGGAACGCCTTCCAAACGCCGCGCTCGGGGCGGACGTAATTTGCGGCTTCCCGGGCGAAACCGAAGCGGAGCACCAGGTGACGATGCGGTTCATCGAGGAGCGTTCTTTCACCTATTTACATGTGTTCTCCTATTCGTCGCGGCCCGGTACCAAAGCGGCCTCGCTGCCCGGGCACATTCCCGGCCACCTCATAAAGCGCCGCGCCCGTGAGCTCAGGGCGCTAGGAGAAGCGAAAGCAAAGGCGTTCCGGCACTCACAAATCGGCCGTAGGCTTCGTGTCCTTACGTTGCGGCGCGACGCGAACGATGGCTCCGACGAGACAATGGCGCTCGCGGAGAACTATGTGCCGGTCAAACTCTTCGAAACGCTACCGCCGAATCAATTCCTGACTGTTGTCGCGGTCAGTCTCGATGGCAAGCAGCTCTTAGGTTCGCCGCTCGACGCCTCAGTGTCGGCGGTCGTGGGAGCCGCCTGACCGGCCACCCATGCGCATACTCGGCGTCTCCACCTTAGGTCACAGTACGGCAGTCGCCCTGATCGATGAGCGCCAGGTTCTTTTTGCCATCGAGGAGGAGAAACTCAGTCGTCGGCAAGACACTTCGGAAATACCGCGCCTGGCTCTGGACCGCTGCCTGCACGAAAATCGTCTGAAGCTTTCCGATTGTCGCGCCATCGCGCTCGCCGAAAGGCTGGCAGGAAACGCAAACTCGCCGAGACGCAAGAAACGTCCGGAGCGCTCTGCGGCGCAGCAACAACTGCACAACCTTCTCGGCGGCGGCCCCCGACCCGCCCATTTTGACCATCATGTTTGCCACGCGGCCAGCGCCTACTACACCTCAGGCTTTGACCGCGCTCTCGTGCTTTCTTTCGACGAAGGCACCCTGTCGCAGTCGGGCTTGATTGCCATCGGGGACGGCGACGAAATCCGTCCATTGCACTTGATGAAATTCCCTGATTCGCTCGGTTGGTTTTATTCGCGCGCCACGGAACTTGCTGGGCTCCAGCCGCATGGCGATGAGCACAAACTGCAGTGGCTCAGCAAGGATGGCGAGCCTGAGTATCTGGAGTCGTTACGTAGGGTATTTTCGTGGAAGCCGAATGGGGCGCTCGTGCTCAACCGGCGTTACTTTGCTCCAGGCCCCGATCATCGTGGCGTCTTTGCGCCGCGCTTTTATCGCGAACTTGGTTTACCTTCGCGCGATCATTCGCCGAATCCCGTTGTCCGCGCGAACCTGGCGCGCAGCGCTCAGGACCTTCTCGAAGAGCTTGTCCTCGAGCTTGCCGCTAGTTTCCATGAGCAAACCGGTGCGCGCAATCTCTGCTTGGCCGGCGGCGTATTTCAGAACGCTTTTCTGGTGCGGGCCCTCGAGACGCGCGGCCCTTTTGATCAGGTTTACGTTCAGCCTGTGCCCGACAACGCGGGCACGGCGCTGGGTGCGGCGTACCTTTCGCGGAAGAAGGTCTGCGGACTCTCCGGCCGCGGGCCGCTTCCGAGCCTGGCGCTTGGAATGCAGGCGAGCTCGGATGAAATCAAAGCGGTCTTAGACAACTGCAAAATCTCATACCGCTATTTATCCGCCGAAGACCAGACCGTGGATGAAGCGGTTCAGCTCCTCCTTCGAGACAAAATCGTGGCGTGGTGCCAGGGCCGTTCCGAGTTTGGCCACCGCGCTCTCGGCAACCGCAGTCTATTGGCATCGCCGTTCAGCGAATACGTCGTCGAGAACGTAAACCAGTTCATCAAGCATCGCGAGGGCTTCCACCCTTTTGCGCTTTCCGTTCCCGCGGAACGTGCCGGGGAATACTTTGACGCTTCGCCGAATTGCCGCTTCTTGGCGTCGCTTGCCACGGTGACGGAGGGTGTCGTAGGTCTCGATCGATTTGCATTTCACGGCAATTCGATGCGGGTTCACACTGTGGAGAAAAGCGCCAACCCGCTTTTTTGGAAGTTGCTGCACAAGTTCGGCGAAAGCGCTCCTGCGCCAATGCTCGTGAATACCTCTTTCAACCTGTTTGGCGAACCCCTGGTCACCGATCCCCGTGGCGCTGTCCGCAGCTTTTACTGCGCCGGCGTCGACGCCCTCGCTCTCGGCCCGTTCCTTCTCGTGAAGTGATCATCACGGGGCGCCCCTTTGTCCGGGGAGGCACCGCGGCGTTCAATTCCAGCCCAGGGCGGCTAGCCCTTTCCTACGACTCGAAGATGACTTGAGCGATGGCTTGCTCAACGGTATGTGTGATGCTGAGCGCTACATGTTTTACGCCGAGTTGGTCGGCGATCTTTCTCGCCTCGCCTTTTAGTTCCAGAGTCGGCCGCTCACCGCGGTGGCGCACGACTTCCAGGTCGACCCAGCGGACGCCGCGGCTCCACCCCGTGCCGAGAGCTTTCATCGCCGCTTCCTTCGCGGCGAAACGACCCGCATAACGCTCGTACTTGTTCTTGAACCGCTCGCAATAGGCCACTTCATCCGGGGTGAAAACGCGCCGCAAGAACCGCTCCCGTTGCGATTCGATGACCGCCCGGATGCGCTTCACCTCGGCAACATCAATTCCGATGCCGACAATCACGAATCACCTGAGATGAATGGAAATTTTGGCATGGTGCCGACAATTCTGCTAGCGGCCTTTACCCGAGCGCCCCTCTTGCCGGTCGATGCGGCCTGGTTGTTTTTCGACGGCTGCACGTTCGGATTATACTGTTCAGACTGTGGCCATGGCCAAAACATCCACGCCGCCGCGCCAAGGGCGGCGCCCGGCTTCCTCGAGGACGGCTTCTCCACCCTGGTCTCTTCGCCGCTCGGGCGGCCTTTGCATCCTGGAGCTGGCGCCCTTCAAAAGGCTTCCCTGGCTGGTCCACGGTTTCAGTACGCGCACCGGTGGCGTCAGCACTCTCGATGGACATCGGGCCCTGAACCTCAGTTTCATGGGCTGGGACCGTCGCGAAAATGTCCTTCAAAACCGGCGGCGGTTTCAATCCGCCGTTCACGCGATAGAGTTTCGACTGCTG
>DATFSR010000008.1:0-98606 GCA_035262505.1 Candidatus Acidiferrum sp.
CTCGTCCCGCATGGGACCGGGCGCAGCGCTGAAGATGGGAAGCCGCGGGACGACAGCCGACCGCAGCCGTTTTTCCTTGCAGCGGCTCATGGTAGTGGTCCAGGTTTCCGTTTCGCTGATGTTGCTTGTGGGAGCGCTGCTGTTTGGCCGCAGTTTTCGCAACTTAGTGACTTTGAATCCGGGGATGCGGGAGCGCGGCATCACTACGGCGTTTCTCGGATACTGGCAATCTTCATTGCCGCGAGAGCGCTGGGCGGAGTTCCAACGCGAATTGCTGGAGGAGGTGCAAGCGGTCCCGGGCGTGGTAAGCGCTGCAACAACCACGCATATTCCGCTGGACGGAGGAAGTTGGGAGCACGGGGTGCGGGTTGGTTCTCAGGAAGGCATATCTAAATTCACCTGGGTGAGTCCGGACTACTTCGCAACCATGGGGATTCCGGTTGTGAAAGGGCGCGAGTTCACGAAGGACGATACGGCGTCCTCGCCCCGCGTTGCGCTGGTAAATGAGACTTTTGTCCGGCGGTTTCTGGCAGGCGCCAATTCGCTTGGTCAAACTCTGTTGACGAGTCCGGAAGGGGGCTATCCCGCGACGACGTATGAAATCGTCGGCATCATTCCAGACACGAAGTACAACAACCTGCGCGCCGAAACTCCACCCATGACTTTTGCGCCTGCCACGCAGTTCCCCGGTCAAGGACCCTGGTGCCTGGTGGTCATCGACTCAAACTTGCCTCCAATCGCCATTATGGCCGCGGTAAAGCGGAGCCTGGCCGAAAAACATCCCGACGTCGTCTCGGACTTCGAAGACTTCCAAAAGCAGATTTCCGATGGGCTCGTGATGGAGCGCGTTATGGCCATGCTCACCGGATTTTTTGGCGTGCTGGCGGCGGCTCTGGCTGCCATCGGCCTCTACGGCGTGATCTCCTACGTCGTAGCGATGCGGCGCAATGAAATTGGCATCCGCATGGCGCTCGGCGCCAGCCGTGGCAGCGTAGTGAATCTTATATTGGGGCAAACCGTTCTTCTCTTGGCTGTGGGCGTTGCCATCGGTGTGGTGTTCGCGTTGGCCACCGCAAGTAGCGCTGCCACCCTGCTTTATGGTCTGCGCCCCGATGATCCGTGGGCCTTCTTTGGGGCTAGTGCGCTTCTGGCTGTGGTGGCGCTTGTCGCCGGCTTCGTGCCGGCACGGCGTGCTTCGCGTCTTGATCCTGTAGCGGCCCTGCGGTACGAATGAATCCGGCAGCAAAAACCTCATAGGCCAAAGAGCAGCATTGACCGGGCGCGAGCGCGGGGTTAGGATTCCGCCGGTTCCAGAGTAGTGTGCGCGAAACGGATTGGAGAGGCTTGTCGTCTATCGTCTGCGAGTGAAAGACAGGTCGGTTGCAGGCTTGTGGTCCTTTCATAGCATTTTCTTCTGGGAGAAAAACAATGAGTGGTCAAAGAAGATTTGCGGTTTACTCCGCTCTCCTGCTCGTTACGAGCTTTGTAGGGTTGGGGCGAGTCTCGCTTCACGCGCAAACACTGGATGACAAGGCACTGAAGGGCATGAAATGGCGGCAGATTGGGCCATTTCGCGGCGGCCGCGCGCTTGCCGTAACCGGCGTGGCCGGTGATCCGGAGACCTATTATTTCGGAGCGGTTGCGGGCGGCGTTTGGAAAACGCAAAACGGCGGGCAAACGTGGGCGCCGATGACGGATAAAACCGGAATCATGTCTATTGGTGCGATTGCGGTGGCGCCTTCCGATCCGAACGTGATTTACGTGGGTACCGGCGAATCGTGCATTCGCGGAAATATTTCTTACGGCGACGGGATGTACAAGTCCGTGGACGGCGGCAAGACTTGGTCGCATATCGGCCTCGAAGATACCCAGCACATCGCCAAGATCGTGGTGCATCCGCAGAATCCGGACATCCTTTACGTCGCGGCGCTCGGGCACGCCTACGGTCCAAATGAAATGCGCGGTGTGTTCCGGTCGAGCGACGGCGGGAAAACGTGGCAGAAATCGCTCTTCAAAGACAGCAAGACCGGTGCGATCGACTTGGTGTTCGATCCCAATAATCCTCACATTTTGTTTGCCGCGCTGTGGGAAGCGCAACGCACGCCGTGGACCTTAACTAGCGGCGGTCCTGGAAGCGGACTATATCGTTCCGGCGACGATGGCGCGACTTGGAGACGGATCGAAGGTCACGGGCTGCCGAGCGGCGTGCTGGGACGCATCGGCGTTTCAGTTTCCGGCGCGGATGGGAATCGCGTCTACGCGATTATTGAAGCGGAAAAAGGCGGCATCTACCGCAGCGAGGATGGAGGCGAAAGCTGGCATCTCATCAATCCAGATCACCGCTTTACGCAGCGCGCCTGGTATTTCCATCATATTTTTGCGGATCCAAGGAATGCGGACACGGTGTATGTGCTGAACACTGGAGTTTCGCGATCGACCGATGGCGGAAAGAGTTTCGAAGCCATTCGCGCCCCGCACGGCGACAATCATGGATTGTGGATCGATCCCACGCATCCGCAGTGGATGATCGTTGCGAATGACGGGGGAGCCAGCGTCTCGCACGACTCCGGGAAGAGCTGGACGACGGAAGCCAACCAGCCGACTGCGCAGTTCTATCACGTGGCCGCAGATAACTCCGTTCCTTACAAAGTGTATGGCGCGCAGCAAGACAATTCGACGGTCGCCATCGCAACTCGCAGCGACAGTTTTGCGATTGACCGGCCGGACTGGTACGACGTCGGCGGAGGCGAATCGGGATATGTGGTTCCCGACCCGCGCAATGCGAACATCGTGTATGCGGGCTCTTACGATGGATTGATCACTCGCTTCGACAAGTCCAATGGCCAGGAGCAGGACATTTCTTCCTGGCCGCTGAATCCGATGGGCGCCGGGGCCGCGGAACTGAAGCATCGCTTCCAATGGACGGCGCCGATTGCGATTTCGCCGAATGACCCCAACACGCTGTATCACGGCGGCGAAGCCGTTTTCAAAACGACCGATGGAGGAATGAGTTGGACAGCAATCAGCGGAGACTTGACGCGCAATGACAAGAGCAAGCAGCAGTCTTCCGGCGGGCCGCTGACCCAGGACAACACCAGCGTCGAATATTACGACACGGTATTCACGATTGTGGAGTCTCCCGTGGAAAAGGGCGTGATCTGGGCGGGCAGCGATGATGGGCTGGTGCACGTCACGCGCGACGGAGGCCAACACTGGGCTAACGTCACGTCGAAGGAATTCGGGGAATGGAGCCTGGTGAGCCTAATCGACGCGTCTCCCCACGCTGCGGGCACAGCGTACGTGGCCATTGACCGGCACAAACTCGACGATTACAAGCCCTACGCGTTCAAGACCACAGATTACGGGAAGACCTGGACCAAGATTACGACCGGAATGCCGGACAACAGTTGTGTACACGCCGTGAAGGAAGATCCTAAGCGAAAGGGCCTGTTGTTTGCGGGAACGGAACATGGAATTTACATTTCCTTTGACGATGGAGGGCACTGGCAACCGCTGAAGCTGAACCTCCCCACGACACCGATTCACGATTTGACGGTGAAGAACGACGACCTGATCGTGGCGACGCACGGACGGGCCTTTTGGATCTTGGACGATATTTCACCGTTGCGGCAAATGAACGCCACGACAGCGAGTGAAGATGCGCATCTTTATCAACCGGCGGCGGCAATTCGATTTCGCGGAGCCGGATTCGCGCTGCCGGCGACGGTTCCAGTGGGCGCAAATCCGCCCACCGGTGTCATCATTGATTATTCTCTGAAGAGTGTGGCGAAAGATGGCGCCGAGCTGGAAATCCTCGACGCGAAGGGCAAGCTGGTGCGAAAGCTGTCCAGCAAGAAGGCCACGGAGGGCGCTTCGCCAGAGGAGGAGGAATTTGGTATTTCACGCACGGGTGACAAATTGCCCACCGAAGAAGGCTTGAACCGTTTTGTTTGGGATATGCGCGGCGAAGCCGCGACGCGGGTGCCTGGGGCGGTGAATTGGGGCGGGCGCTCGGCAGGCCCGCTCGTAGTACCGGGTACCTACCAGATTAAGCTGACCGTAGGCGGGAAGTCGCTGACGACTTCCGCGGAAATTCAAAAAGATCCTCGCATCAGCACCACACAGGCAGATCTAGAAAAGCAATATGAGCTGGCGACGCGCATCCGGGACCGAGTTAGCGCAGGAAACGAAGCGGTGAATCAGATGCGCAGCGTTCGGGAGCAGCTTGACGGTTTGAAAAAGCGTCTGGGCGGAGACACAGGAGCCAAAGCAGTGTTGGGCTCCGCGGATTCGTTAAAGAAGAAGATCGATACTGTAGAAGAAAAGATCATTCAGCCCAAATCCAAGAGTGGAGAGGATCCGCTCAATTATCCAATCCAGGTGGCGAACCAAATGGCCGACTTGCAGGACACCGTGGAAAGCGCCGATTCTGCTCCAACAGCGCAGTCCTATGTTGTATTCGACGAATTGAACGCACGATTGGAGACGCAACTGGCCGCGTGGCGCGACGTACAATCCAGAGAACTGGCCGCCTTGAATGAGCTCATAAAAAAGAACAATGTCGAGGCCATTGCGCCGGCTGCAGAGAAAGCGAAAGTTGCTGCGGAATAGGCAGAGCAAGGCCGGCTGTGGTACTGTTCACGCCTAAACCACCTACAAAGTGATTGCAGGAGTTTGCCATGAGCAAAGTTCTGAGAGGTTTTGGTGTCGCGGTTGTTCTTTTTCTTGCTGGCACTGCCTCGGCTCAAAACACGCCTTCGGCTCCACAATCCTGCGAAAAACTCTCGCAACTAACACTGTCGACCGCAAAGGTCGTCTCCGCTCACGCTATCGATGCAGGGGCTTTCACGCCGCCTGCCACCAATACACCGTGGCTTATGGGAGGCGTGGATCTGTACAAATCGCTCGACGCGTTTTGCCGTGTTGTGGTAGAAGCGAGGCCGAGCGCGGATTCCTTGATCAAGATTGAAGTCTGGTTGCCCGCGGAAGGCTGGAACGGCAGATTTCACGGGCAGGGCAACGGGGGATTTGCCGGGCAAATTGATTATCGCGGGCTGGCGGTGGCTGTTCGGCAAAAGTATGCCAGTGCTGCGACGGACACGGGACACTCGGCGGAAGGAACTGACGCACGCTGGGCGCTCGGCCATCCGGAGAAGGTCATCGACTTCGGATACCGGGCCATCCACGAAATGACGCGCATTGCCAAGACCCTCATCCCAGCGTTCTACGGCAATCCTGCCCAGCATTCTTACTTTGCCGCCTGCTCGAATGGCGGACGGCAAGCGCTGATGGAGGCGCAGCGATTCCCATCGGACTTCGACGGCATCCTTGCAGGAGCGCCGGCTAATTTCTGGACGCACTTGTTAACGAAAGCCCTGGCGGATGCGCGGGCGACGACCCTTGATCCTGCCAGCTATATCCCTTCAAGCAAGCTTCCAACACTCTCACGCGCCGTGAATGCCGCATGCGATGCGCTAGATGGGGTGACTGACGGCGTCCTGAGTGATCCGAGGCAGTGTAAGTTCGATCCCGCGTCCTTGCTTTGCAGTGCCGCTGATTCAAACGAATGCTTAACGGCTCCGCAAATCACTGCTCTGAAGGAGTTGTACCAAGGCCCACACGATGCGAACGGCAATTTGATTTTTCCCGGCTATCTGCCAGGAGGAGAAGAAGGACCCGGCGGCTGGGCCACCTGGATTACTGGAGTGGCGCCGGGCAAGAGCCTGCTGTTCGCGTTTGGCGGCGGATATTTTGCTCACATGGTTTATGAGAAGTTAGATTGGGACTACAGAAAAACCAAAGTGGACGATGGGTTGAAAGCCGCCGAAGAGAAAACCACAAAAATCCTGAACGCCACAGAGCCCAACCTGGCGGCGTTCAAAGGGCAAGGCGGCAAGCTGATTCTCTATCACGGCTGGAATGATGCGGCAATCTCCGCGCTGAACACGATCAATTACTACAACAGCGTGGAATCGAAAATGGGCCAGACCGAAACCGATGCCTTCTCGCGCCTGTATATGGTTCCGGGCTTGCAACACTGCGGCGGCGGTCCAGGCGCAAACTCTTTCGGACAGTTCGGCCAAGGGGCGCCGGATCCGCAGCACAACATGCAAGTGGCGCTTGAAGAATGGGTGGAGAAGGGCATTCCACCCTCGGCGATTGTTGCTACGAAATTTGTGGATGATGATCCATCCAAGGGCGTGAAGTTTACTCGGCCGCTTTGTCCTTATCCGCAAGTGGCAAAACTCAAGGGAGCTGGCGATCCCAACGACGCCGATAATTTTGTCTGTGCGGCTCCCAGTCAATAATCCGGAAAGCATGTTGATGCTCATTGTCTGGAAGGAAGGATCGTCATGTTGAAAAAAGCTGTAGCGAGAGTCGTCATCACGGGATTGTTTGCCGCTGGTGTTTTGGCGAGTTCGTTCGCCCAGATGCCCAACCCCTACGGCGCGTCAATCAGCCTCGAAAACGCCAAGAAGGCTGCCGCGCCCGCGCTCGCCGAAGCGGAGAAGAATCACTGGAACATGGCGGTTGCCATCGTGGATCCCTCGGGCAACCTCGTTTATTACGAAAAGATGGACAATACGCAACTGGGCAGCGCCAACGTAGCGATTGACAAGGCGCGATCGGCTGCTTTGTACAAGCGGCCGACCAAGGCTCTTCAGGATGCGCTGGCTGCTGGCGGAGAGGGCTGGCGCATTCTTCGCGTGCAAGGTGCTGTGCCGGTCGAGGGAGGCATTCCGCTGGTAATGGACGGGAAAATTGTGGGAGCCATCGGAGTTTCGGGAGCCACCAGCCAGCAGGACTCGCAATGCGCTAAGGCCGGCGCGGACGCCATCAAGTGAGCTGACTCGCTAAGACAGCAACGTTTGCGAGCCTTGGAGGTGTGGTCATGCGGAAGACATTTGCGTACGCGTTGATTACGTTGGCATTTGGCCGGTCCTGTCTTGCACAGGAAACGCCAACCGAGCGCGAGGCCGCGCGCGATGTGGTCAAGCAAATTGGTGCACTCAGCCAATCGCTTGGCGTCCCGGCGATAGTGGCGAAGCTCTCCGCGACGGACAAAGGACGCGACGAAGTCCTCGCGCGCGTCAAGCAATTGATGCAAACCGACCTTCTGCCCATGAGTGACTGGATCACCCAGCACCCGGAAATTGGCTTTCAAGAAACGCAGTCCGTGGCAAAGCTCACTGTGTATCTGCAGGCGCACGATTTTGAAGTGACCATTCCCGTTGCGGGCCTGGCCACGGCCTTCACGGCAAAATACAAACGCGGCACGCCAGGTCCCAATCTGGGCATCATCCTCGAATACGACGCGCTGCGCGGTACCAAGGGCGCCTTTCATGGCGATCAGCACAGCGCCCAGGGTCCGGTGGGCATTGCTGCCGCCGTCGCCATCGCGGAATTTCTTACGCGCACACACACTCCCGGCACGGTCACGGTCTACGGCTGTCCGGGCGAGGAAATGATGCCGCCCGAAGCCAAGACCGTGATGATGGAAGCGGGCGTGTTCAAAGGCGCCGACATCATTGTGCGAAGCCATTCTACGGCCACGACTTCCCGGTCGGCCGCAGGCTTCGGCACTTGCTGCATGAATATTGACGGCGTCAAGTACACGTTTTACGGCGCGCCGGCTCACCAGTTGACGGCCTGGAACGGGCGCAACGCGCTGGAAGCGGTGATCAAGCTCTTCAATAATATTGACAGCGTGCGCAGCAACATCCGGCCGGAGGCGCGCATTCAAGGCGTAATCACCGAAGGCGGTGCGGCCCCGAACGTCGTGCCGGACAAAACGTCAGCCGACTTTTATATTCGTTATCCAGACGGAGTCTATCTAGAACAAGTCACCCAATGGGTGGATGACGCTGCGCGCGCTGCAGCGATGGCTACTGGAACGAAAGTAAAAATCGATCATTACGGACACGACCGCGATGGCATCTCGCTTTCCACGCTTGAAGAGCTCTCCTTTGCTTACATGAAGCAATTGGGGGCAACCGGAGTCGAGCAGGAGCCCGGCAAGCCAAAAGGCTTTGAAGAGACAGGCAGCGTTTCCAGCCAGATTCCCGGAATCGGCGTCTCCGCAAAGTCCTCCAATTTTTCGAACCACACTTACGGCATGGAAGCAGACGCGCTGAAGGACATCGGCCACGAAGGTTTCATGGTTGATGCGGAGACGGAAGCCGCGATTCTCTACGATTACGCCACGCATCCTGAGTTGCGCGATGCCGTAAAAAACGAGTTCACCCGCATTCAGGCGCTTTTTGGGGAGTATCAGGCGGCGCTGCAGAAGGTTTACCCAAAACCCGAAATCGCCGAGCCAAAATAGTGAACTCCGACTTCACCGGCGCTGGGAAAGCGGATCTTCAACGGAGCAAGCTTCTTTTGCCTCGGCGCAAAGCCCTTCTTGCAAGGTTAGACAGTCCGGACAGGAGTTCGCTGCCGAAATGCCCATTACCAAGCTCGACGGCCGCGAAGAAAGCCTTCTTTTCACTGGCCGGACCTCGGTCGAAGAGGTCACTCACGTCGCGCAGGGCGTGGAAATGCGCAGTCGCCTTCAGTGGGTGGGCAATGAGTTGCTGATCGAGTCGTCGGTGAACTTTGGGGGGCCAGAGTCACTTCCTCGACTACCGGTCGCTCTCGGACGACGGTCAAACGCTCGTCATGGAACATCGCGGCGATGACCTGGCCGGGCAAATCACATTCTTGGAGAAATGCAGTAGTCCCAGTCAGTGAGTCCTAATGCAGACCATATTTCTCTCATTAGGGTCGAATATCGGAGACCGCACAGGAAATCTCCGCACAGCGATCGGAGCGCTCGCCGAGGCGAAGGTGAATATGACACGCTTCTCAGCGTTTTACGAAACCGAACCTGTGGATTTACGGGAGCAGCCTTGGTTCCTGAATTGCGCCGTAGAAGCGGAAACCGAACTTTCGCCTTTTGACTTGTTGCGTGCCCTGCGAGCTATCGAATCGCGCATGGGCAGCAAGAAACACGTTCGCAAAGGTCCGCGCCTGATCGACTTAGACATTCTTCTCTACGGCGACGAGACCATCGACACGCCGGAATTGCAAGTGCCCCATCCGCGCATGCTCCTGCGCAAATTCGTTCTCGCACCGCTTGCCGAAATCGCTCCCGCTCTGAAGCATCCTTCCTGGAAAGGGACCGTGAGTCAGTTGCTGGCCGACTTGCCCGATTCGAGTGTCGTGCGAAAGCTCCTTGAAGCGCCGTAGGCACGACACATCGTGCCTCTTTTTGGAACGGCGTGGCCTTAACTCGTGCGATGAAGCAAGAGACGGTGAAGATTCATCGGCTTCGGTGACAAGGCTTCAAGTTCGATTTCGGCCAGGTGGCCTTCGGTAATTTCGCTCCACCGGTAGACGCCTGGTTCGGTTTCCGTGGTTTCGCGGCCATTCAGCCGGCGTAGAAACTCGCTGGCGCCTTCGCGTGAAGCCACCGTTCGAACCGTGGGCCGGGCGAGCGCTTCGACGGCATAGCTGCGCAGAAGCTTGTGCCAGTAATGATCGAAAAGGTCACCGGATGCGAAAATGTCGCTCCAGGCGACTTCTCCGCCGTAAGCGACAACGACACCTACGACGCGTTCGCCCTTCACTCCAGAAGTGACGGCCGCGAAGCGGCGTTGCACCTCAGCAACGAAATCGTCAATCGAAACCCCCACCGCGCTCGACTGATAAATCTTTTCGTACGCTTCGGTGTGCGCGTTGCCGGCGATGGCGGAGTAGAGCCGATCCTGGGAAATTTTTGGTGGGGCAACGGGCGCCCCGGACGGAGGCGGCGCCGTAGAGCCGCCCCGGACTGCCGCCCATACATCCGTTTGTTTTTGGTCCACCGCAGCTTTCTCGCGCACACTGGGATGAACGATCATGTCGGCGGCAGCGAATTGCGCACTGCCTGTCCAGCGTCCATGCTCGACGCAGAACACATCCAATGGAAGCGGCGGCGCGCCAACCGGGACAATCCGGTCTTTGCCAATCACTCTGTCCTGCTTGCCTCCACTCACAAGTTCCCCGGCCAGCAGCAGCAGCGGCCGCTTGCTGCGGTTTACGAGCACGAGTTGATTTACGGAGGCGCCTGTCGGCTGCGGAATGTAGACAGGACGGCCGTCACGTCCGCGAACCATTTCTTCTGAACCGCGTTCACGAATCACAACCTCTCCGCTGGCTAATCCCTGTTCCAGAGTCAGAAAAGCACTGGTGTCTTGGCCATAAGAAGCGACCACGGGAAATACCGAAATGTTTTCATAAGTGACGGCATCGAGAATGCGCCAATCTCCTTCCGGCTTTGGCTGAGGCGCAGGCGGCGACGCAGGAGGCGGGGTCGGCTGGGAGTTCGAATCAAAATTTGGCTGGGGATGAACGAAGGCCATACCGCCGAGGGCGAGGGTTCCCAGGAATCCGCCAATGATGGCGGCAAAAATCGAGCGCTCCATAAATAACTCCTATGTCTGAACTTGAGCCGCGTCGCGGTGAACAGCCGGCAGGTGGCTCGGGATTAGAACGGGGAGCGCAGAATTCCTTGCAGAGATTTTCTTGGAAGACAGCTCTATAGGCGCAGGCTTTGCAGGCAAGGTCAAGCGAGAGAACTGAGACCGGAGTCCCCCCATCGGCCGGGGCTCGAAGGAATCAGCTGTAGGGATCGCCCAGGTTAATGCGCGTCTTCCGCTTGTTTTTGGAGGCTGCGGCTTCTTCGGCCTCATATTCCGCGATTTCTTCCTCGGTATAAGAGAAGGTGTCGCGCGCCGCGAACATGGTGTTGCGGCCAGCCTGCTTCTTCTTCTTCCGGATGGCGCCAAACTCGCGGCGAACGAGGCGGATCGGTGCGTCAATCACCTTAATCTCAACCAGCAGATCGCTGATTTTTTCCAGAAAGTCGTGAAGGTGATACGGGCGAACCACATAGGGCAGCCGCGATGCTTCGATTTGGCCGGTGAGCTGCCTTTCTGCGGTTTCCGGGATGATAAGAAGCGCGCGAATGCGTCCCCCGGATTCCTGGGGAACCATAGCAATTTCACGAAGTGTGAAAAAGGCCGGGCTAGCGAGATCAATCGCTGCAGCGTTTGCGACGACGAGCGACCAGTCAGCGCTTTTCAGCTCCGTCAGAAGCGCTTTGGCGTCGGCCACCGTCCGCACGCGCCATCCTTCGGAGTCCAAGACCTGTTTCACGGCGCTGGCGCCGCTAGGGTCATTGTCGAGCACCAGAATTCCCACTTGGCGGGGAGCGGGCGTTGGACTAGTACCCATAAGGATATAGTGTATGGGCTGACTTGCTTTGCGGTTCGCGGAGTCAAACCGTTGAGCCTTATGGAATAACTGACCGGCTGGACAGGTGGCTTTGAAAGTGAACCGATTACGCGCCAGCTAGAGGCCGACGACGAGCGAGGTTCCCGCAGCGTATTTCTGGAGGCCAATGGCATCCCAGAAAATCCGATAAGTCGATTTGCGCCGGGAAGAATCCGTGCCAGTGAAAAGGACTTGAAACCCATCCCGGGACCATTCCCCGTCCGTTGCCGACAAGTTGGGGATGTTCAAAAGGGTCCGTCGTCTCGATCGAAACTCGTAAAAAAACAGGCCCCCAGCTAACCCATTTTCGACTGCAGGAACGCCAGCCGTGGCACGTACAAGCAACGCCGAAACGAGCACAAGATCAGGGTTTGTTGGATGGAGTCGAGCCGTGAGTTTGGCCCCGCCAGCAAAATCGGTTCCGCACAAATCTGAAATGGGAAGTGTTTGCGTGACTTTCCCGTCTTGGCCAATCCACGCGAGCGCGGGCGGATTGGCAGTGACCGCCAGCAGGGTGTGAGAATCATTCCAGCCTTGAATACTCTCGAAGGCTTCGGGGCTTGCGACGGCAGCCTTGGTTGGGTCGTTCGCGGGGAAAGCCCAGAGCTGCCATTTTCCGCCTTGGTGGTTGAGGTAGGCTACGCCGAAATCGTCCGGTGACCAAACAGGATTTCGTACATCGCCGCGAAGGAGTTCCTTCACGCTGTTGGAATCGTAATTGTATTCGTAGATAGCGCGTACCGCGCCCTCCTCACGTGTGAAGAGCAGTTTTTTGCCGTCATGGGAGGGCGACAAATCGCTTCCCGATGCTCCGGGAATGGTTCGAGCGATGGAGCCACGCTTAAAAACCAGCTGCTGAGTCGCATTTACATAGGCAACGACAATAGGCGATTGAAACTTGGTGACGCTGGAAACTGGGACGGGCTTTTTCTTTGCATCGTCATCGTCTTGGTCGGCGCGGTTGTTGATTTTGGGGAAAAGATCGGTCGCGGTGCGCCCGCAACCCTTGAGGGACCCTATTTGCGCATGGTCGACAGAAATCTTGAAGGAGTACTTTCCGCCAAGGGGCGGGGCGCTGCCCAGGTTGTCCGTCGTGGCGTCGGTGCAGGCTTCGCGAGAAAGGTGCACCGCCACCGCGGCACCGGTCGCGGAATCCTTGGCATGATAAGTCCAAGCTTCGGGCGTCCCTTCTTGCGTGACTTCTCCCGGCTCCAGCGGAATAGGGGGATATCCTTCACGGTCGAAGCGCTCGGGCCCCTTCAGGCCGATGCGAACGCTCCAATTGGGCTGGTTGCCAAAGCCTAGAAGAAGGATGGGGTAATGGGTGGAGTGCGGGGCCTGAGGCCCCACAGGGAGGCCTTTCTGTAGTGCTTGCGGGGGCTGCTTTGATGCTGCCTGGCTGGGGGCCGGCTTGGTTTGCGCCCACGCGGAAGCCGGAACGAAGGCACTAGCAAGCACCCAAGTAAGCAGACGAACGTGGATTTGTGCCCGCCGAGCCATGCCCAAGTTGCGTCCTCCGAGAACTACTGAGGATACAGCCCCAAGCGGGAGGAGGCAATTGGTCAGGCGATATATGTAGGGGCATTTTCAACAATTGCCTTCCAGTCCAAAAACCGTTGCGACACCGCCCGGTCACGAACGAAAAGCGAAAATAGTTGTTGACAAAGCGAACAAAAAGCGAAATACTGTGCCCCTGCTTCGAGGCGGGCCATGTCACCAGTTCACTCCAACACGGCGCAGGATTTTCCAAGTCAGCGCCGCCACGCTGCACCAACTTCAGCAACACTCTTTCCCGAGTGCCCTGACGACCTGAACCCCAAGCAAGTGGCCAGCAACCTTGCCCCGGTTGCGGGCCAACGCTGCACCATTTCGGACTGCCAGGCGCAGGGTTGCCCCCCGGCGTCTCCGGCTAATGACTCAAGGCCAAGCCTCGCTCACGGCCCGGTCCGAAATTATGCCGCGGTCCCCAGTGAACGCGCCCAGCCGCGTCTGGTTGGCATTGCCCGCCTCGCTGCAGCTTCTCCTCACGCCGAAACGAAAAGACAATCGGCTGAGCGGCCCGAATATTTTGTGCTTCCCGTGAAATCGATTTTGAACCGTTGCGATTCGCAGCGCGTTCCGTTTGAATGGACGATCAATCCCTATCGCGGATGCGAGTTTGCCTGCAAGTACTGCTATGCGCGCTATACGCACGAATACATGGAACTGGATGGCGGCGAATTCGAGAAGAAAATTTACGTGAAAAAGGACGCCGCGTCATTGTTGGCCTGGGACGTGGCGCGCAAGTATTCCTATGCGTCAGAAGCCTCCGGTGGAACGCGGCCGGATCACATCGCAATTGGCACCGCAACCGATCCTTATCAACCTGCAGAACGCGAACACGGCGTAACTCGCACTTGCCTCGAAGAGCTGGCCAAAAAGGAAGGGCTGAGCGTCTCGATCATCACAAAGTCCGACCAGATTGTGCGAGACATTGACGTGCTGAAACGAATCAGCGAACGTTCGAATCTTTCGATCGACATCACGATTACGACTCTGCGCACGCGGCTGGCGCGGATGCTCGAGCCCCGCGCGCCACGGCCCGACCTGAGGCTCGCGGCCGTAAGGCAACTGACTCGGTCCGGGCTGGCCGTGGGCGTCTCCGCCTCGCCTCTGATACCTGGGATCACCGATCGTGAAGGGGACTTGGAGGCCGTCGCCGCTGCAAGCAGGGAAATGGGTGCGCAGTGGTTCTTCTCCGGTGTGTTGTTCCTGATGCCGTCGTCGGCAAAGCAGTTCTTCCCATTCCTACGCGCCAAGTTTCCGCGCTTGGTCCAACAGTATGAAAAGTGGTTTGGCAAAAGTGGCTACGCCCCGGAAGAATACCGCCGCAGAATCGCCGAGCGCGTTGCGCGCATCCGTCAGACCTATGGTTTCCGCTCCCGGCCGTTCACCGACAAGAAGCACACGGCGCCATGCACCCAAATGTCGCTAAGTTGGGACGCCGCGGCGGTTGCGGGACAAGCAGATCAAAGAGGCTATACCTAGCAGAACGTTTTACGGAACGATGATGCGGGATTCTTCGCGCTTGAGTTCGGGAGCTTGGGGAAACTGTCCGCGCAGAAATTCGATGAACAGCCGCGAGCGCGGTCGTCCGTTGGTGCGCAGCAAGCCCATCCTATAAAGGAAGACCAGCAGATAGAAAATCTCTGTGTCTTTGAAAGAAGCCGAGGGGCCACGCTCCGCCTGTTGCTTTTTGATTTCGTCGAGAAAAGTCGTAAGTGACGCGTAAAGCTCGCCAGGCAGCGGCGCTTGCGGCGGCTTTTCATAGATCAAGCCAGAGGCCAGTGTTTTATAGGTTTTTGCGAGCGCTTCCAGAGCCGCGAGAATGTCGTTGTCTACCGCCGCGGGCTGCGTGGCGCAGAATTTCGCGATCGAGAACGCCATGGCAGCCACGAGCTGTTGATGGGTATGCACGAGGTCCTTCGGAATGGTTTCGTCGAGCAGAGGAGTGTCGGCGGGAATGTCCCGTGGGTGGTCGGTTTCGTAACGGTGGGCCGAGATGAGATAGGTACAGTCCGAAGGGCAGTCGATCGTGACTTCGCGCTCTTTGCCGCAACAGACCGCGCAAATTTTTTCTGCCTTGGCGGGGCAGAAGCGCTCCGCTTTCCGCAGTTCACAGATGGGACAAGACACGAAATCTCCTCAATCGGAAGACAATCCAGCAGAATACGCTGAGCAAGGGGAAAAGACAAAAATCAGTCCCGGACCTTGCTGTGAACTCCGCCAAGGACTTCTCCGGGAACTTCTCGTTTCACGCGTGCGTACCATTACACACCATGCCAAACCAATCGGCGCAGTCTAAAGCCCCGGAGTGGTTCATCGTAGTGGGCGGATGCTTTTTCATTCTCGTCCTGGCCGTCTCGGCGTTTTGGGAAGCAGACATCCGCTGGCTGCATTTCTTTCAGGCGTGGATGTACATCGCTGCCATCGCATTGGGCCTTCGCCGCAACCGGTGGGGATATTTCATCGGGATCTCCGCGGCGGGGCTTTGGGACTACGCAAATATTGTGGCGACTACATTCTTTCTTAATGGCTTGCAGCAGCTTTCGCAGTGGCTCCAAACCGGCCACCTGGCGCGACCGGATTTGCTGATCGCCGTCCCTGCCTGGTTTTCCAATCTATTGGTCGTCCTGGGTTGCTTGTGGGGCTTTTCCCGGCTGCCAGGGAAATCTCTCAGCGATGCCGGCAGGTTCCTTCTAACTTTCGCCCTCACGACCGGGTTTTTCGCGTTGGACATGTTTCTCTTCCAGCCGCGCTACCTCGGCCTGTTTCGAAGAATGCTGCACCCCCACTTGCCTTGAGTTGAGTTGGACGCAGCTACAACCAGACGCTGCCCCCGCGGGCTGAGCTAACTGAGTCGCTCACGCCATGATGACTTTGTTGCGGAAGCGTCGCGCAGCGATGGTCAACAGAGCCGCACCGAGAATACAAAGCGCCAGGCCATCCTTCCAAAGATGAACCAGGCTCGCGCCGCGCAGGATGATGCCCCTGGTGATGTTGATAAAGTACGTCGCCGGTACAAGGTAGCTTAACGGGTAGAGCATCGCCGGAATCGTTTCACGCGGGAAAATATAGCCCGAGAAAAACACGCTGGGAAGAATGGGAAGAAACGCTAGTTGCATGGCTTCTGCCTGAGACGAAGCTTTGCTGGAAATCAGAATTCCCAGCGACAACGCCGCAAACAGATAGGGAAGGGACAAAATGGCCAGGAGAAAGACATTCCCGTGGATCGGAACGAGGAACACAAACCTCATAAAAAACAAGATCAGGCACAGCTCGAAAAACCCGATCCCGAGATACGGAAGCAGCTTTCCCAAGAGAAGCCCGAACGGACGCACCGGCGTTACGAAGAGTTGCTCAAGCGTTCCACGCTCTTTTTCGCGTACGATCGAAAACGCAGTAAGGAACGTGGTGACGTTGAGCAGCATGATTGCCGTCAACCCGGGAAGAAAAAAATTCGGCGAGCGCGAATCGGGGTTGAAAAGGAGTTTGGGGCGCATGTCCACGGCGAACGTGGCGCGGTCTTGAAGAACGCGTCGCAAAGATTCATCGAGCCCAATCGCGTTTGACACGTCAACCGCCTGGCCCGCGACCGACGAGTCCGAGCCATCGATCAGTACCAGAACCTGCGCGCTCATCCCGTGCAGCAGGCGGTCGGAATAATCCACGGGGATCTTGATTCCCACCCGCGCCTTGCCCGCGATGATCATGTCGTTCAGGTCGTGGTCGTTCTCCACGTAGCGAATAATGTGAAAGGTGTCCGAGTTCTTGAAGCGGTCCAGCAATTCGCGGCTTTCCCGCCGGCCGTCGGCGTTGTAAGCAACCGTGTTGATCTGGCGGATGTTGGTATCAATCGCGAAGCCCAGCAAAAACATTTGCAGCAGCGGCATGGTGAGCGAGAAAAACAAAGTGCCGGCGTCGCGGCGGACGTGCAGCGCCTCTTTATAAAAAACCGCCCCGAATCCGCGGAAGAGGTTAGTCACCGGCGGCCCCCAAGAGCGACTGATGCTTGTAAGTAAGCTCGACAAAAACGTCCTCGAGGCTCGGCGCGAGCGGACGAATCTCGGTGACGTTAATTCCTTCTTTCCTCAGCTGGCTGCGAAGAACGTCCAAATCAAAATGCTCTTCCACCAGCGCGTGAATGGATTGACCGAAAATGGTCGCGCTGCGGATTCCTGGAATATGCCGGGCCAGCCGCAGAGCCCGCGTGACTTCGGGCGCGATGATCTCGATGCGCATGGTTCCTTGTGGCTGCACGTCCGGAAGTTCCCGCAGCGAGTCAGGCGTGCCGTCGGCAATCAGCTTGCCGTAATAAATGTACGCGACGTGACTGCATCGCTCGGCTTCGTCCATATAGTGCGTGGTCACAAAAAAAGTGATGCCGTGCCCGGAGAGTTCGAAGAGCAAATCCCAAAGCTGGCGCCGCGCAACGGGATCAATGCCTGCCGTAGGTTCGTCGAGAAAGAGCAGCTTCGGTTCATGCAACATGGCGCAGCCCAAAGCCAGGCGCTGCTTCCAGCCGCCCGAAAGCTGCGCCGAGAGTCGCTTTAAATAAGGTCCAAGCCCGTTGATCTGAACGATTTCTTCCATGCGGCGCTTGAGGCGAGGCGGCTCGAGGCTGTAAATCTTGCCGTAAAACTGCAGGTTTTCTTCGACCGTCAAATCATAATAGAGGCTGAAATTCTGCGACATGTAGCCAATGCGCTCGCGTACACCCTCCGAATCCGTGCGAACGTCAAGGCCCTCCACAAAAGCGGAGCCGCTACTTAACGGCAGCAAGCCCGTGAGCATCTTGATGACCGTCGTTTTTCCACTGCCGTTGGGGCCGAGGAAGCCAAAGATTTCGCCTTGCTCCACGCGAAAGCTCACGTCGTTCACGGCGGTGAAATTGCCAAAGCGGCGCACCAAGTGCTGCGCAGAAATAGCGGGTTCAGCAGATGCAAGCGGTGAAGAGGTCGAGGTCACGTGTCAATTTCCTGTTTTCAGCGTCACGTCGGCGGCCATCCCCGGCAAAACATGCCCGGCCGAATCATTGATACGAATTTTTACGCCGAAGACTTGATGAACTCGCTCGTCCTGTGTTTGCACGTTGCGAGGAAGAAACTCGGCTTGCTGATTGATCTGTTCCACTTCGCCGTCGAAGACCGTCTTCGGAAACGAATCAACACGGACCTCCGCTTTTTGCCCAAGCTTGATGCGCCCAAACTCGGTCTCTGGAATATAAATGCGAACGTAGATCTGATCTTTCTCAAGAAGCGTGGCGATCGGCGTGTTGGGAGCGATCAAGTCGCCTGGCCGGACATCGAGCACTTCCACAATGGCCGCGGACGGCGCGACGACTTGGCGCTCGCGGAAACGCGCTTGGTCGAAAGCATAAGCTGCTTTGGCCTGTTCAATGTCTTCGCGGCGGTTACCATGTTCCATTTTTTCCAAATTTGCCTGCGCCTGGAGATAGCGCGCCTCGGCGGAGGCGATTTCTTCCGGCCGGTAGCCCCGTTGCATCTCGTCGTATTTGTGCTGGTTCATTTCCCTCTGCGCCAAGGCCATTTTCCAATTTGCTTCCGCGGTGTCCCGTTGTTGCTTGGACACCAAATCTTTCTTGGCAAGCGCGTCGTAGCGTTCAAAATCGAGCCGCGTGCGGATTTCATCCGCCTTGGCACGTTCCAGGTCGTCGTGCGATGAGTCAATGTCTTCTTTGCGGTAGCCGTTCTTCCTTAGCTCGTAATCCGCTTTAGCCTGCAAGGAGGCGGCGCGCGCTTCGGCAATTTCTTCGGGGCGGTAGCCGCGCTCCGCTTCCTGTGCCTTGGCGCGCGATTGTTCGAGCGAGGCTTGCAGTTCCTTGTCGTCAAAAGTGATCAAAACTTGTCCGGGCTGGACGGCGTCGCCTTCCCGAACGAGCACTTTGTCAATCCGTCCCCCCACTTCCGAGCCGACACGAACGTCGCGCGCTTCGACAGTTCCAGAGCCCCGGAGGGAGTTATCCCGCCGGAACCAATTCGCGTAGACAGCCGTGGCAGCCAGCACCACCGCCACCGCGATAAGGATGAAAACGAGCTTCCGGTTCATGAACGAATCTCCTGATTAGGAAACGGAGCCGCCTGGGGTTTGCTGGCACCAGGACGTGACGCCATGCCCGTCCAAAGCAAGTTGAAGGCAGACTCAATCCGGGTATTCAGCGTGGCGTCCCCACGCAGCGACCAAATCAAAACTGTGCCGAAAATTGTCTGCCGGAACGCATACGCTATTTCTTCAGCCGGCAGGTCACTGCGAATCTCGCCTCGCTCCTGGCCGAGCAGGATCATTTCCGTGTGGAGGTCCTGGACGCGCTTCTGCAAGTCAAGCATTGCTTCCCGAACGCGCGTGGTTGAAAGAAAGGCCAGAAGAAGCGCGCGCATAATTTCGGGATTACGCGCTGGCTCTTGGGTCATGCGGGCGCCCAGGGAACGCAGAAACTGTTGAATGGGTTCCTGGGTGCGGCGAACCTCAGTAATGGCCGCTTCAAGCTTGGCCAACTGCATTTCGCCAAAAGCGATAAGGATGTGGTCCTTGCTGGGGAAGTAGTTGAAGAAAGTGCCTTTGCCGACGTCGGCCGCTTCCGTGATGTCTTCGACGGTCGTCTCGGCAAAGCCTTTCTGGGCGAACAGGCTCAACGCGGCGCGAAAAAGGCGCTCGCGAATTTCAGCGCTGCGTCGCTGACGGCGATCCGCAAGAGCCGGTGGTGCACTCTTAGGGGCCCAGTTGCGTTTGGAGGTAAGAGTCATTGCTATGACCAATACTCATATGTGACCATAAGTCATAAACGAATGGAAGTCAAGCTCAAATCTGTAGCACCTAGCAAAAAGAGGCTCTCCGCAAAACCTCCGCCCAAGAGCAAGAAAATGAGCATCTTACGATGCATTCAAAAAAAAGCGAGTACCCCGCAACGGCAGGGCACTCGCGAAACACCGATTTGATTGAGCGGTTATTCCCTCAGCGAGGCCGGATCGGAAAGATTCTTCGGCGACCTTTTGTTAAGAAGCGAAATAAGCTCTTGAGCTGAAGGAGGCACGGCCACGGCACCCTTGCGGACAATGTCAATGGCTTCGACGGTCTTGCCGTAGAGTTTCTCGTTTCCACCATTATCCGGGCGCACGGTCGAGCCTTCCAGCGAGAGTCCCGCGAATAGCCCGCGAGCTCTGGAATAGCTCAACACCTCAGAGCGTAGCGTCACATCTGTAGCCGCTTCAGCATCACGCCCTTTGGGGCCAGCGGCGGCAGAAGCGTCTGCCCCGAGTTTGACCTTGCTATTCAAAATGGCCTTTGCCCCGCGCGGGTTCATCACCAGGAGGACAAAGTCTGTCGCCTGGCCGCCAAGCTGCAGCCCGAAGCTGCCTCCTTCCAAAGCCATCATGGTTGGCGCGCCCCAGGGGCCAGTGAAATGTTCACCCGTGCGGCAGGTCATCGCCCCACGGCCAAAACTTCCTCCCACAATGAAGGCCGCCTTGACCACCGACGGATAAATGATGACGCATTCCGCTTTATCGAGCAGGTCTTGTGGAATGTCATCGGGAATGTCGAGAATTTCCTTGAGCACCGTTCCGCAATTTTCCAGGCGATCCGCTTCTTTTTTGCTGTCCTTTGCGGTGAGGGGTAAAGCGACCAGGGAAAACGCCATCAAGAAAGTGAGCATTCGCTTCAACACGATTCACCTCGTCGTAGTTTGCCGGGCACGAGCATCATAGAGCGCATTCCGGCTTGGTGCAACCTTGGTATGACGGGGTTGAGAGGGGGCCTAACTTGTAATTACCACGCCGCTGGGGCGCAAGGGGTTGCCTTTCGACTATAATTTCGCAGGAATGAAGTGCGGCATGACCAACCATGAAAAATAAAAAACTAATTAAGCGATGCGGGACGGCGGTCTTCGCATCCGCAATGATTGTGTGCGTGGGGTCGGCGCAAAAGCCGGCGGGTCCGCAAAAGACGGTTGCCCCGCCAAAAACGGCGAGGAATCAAGGATTGCCGAGGCCAAGCGCCCTTTCAAAGAAGCAATCGGCAAAATTTGCGGCTCGCGCCGACGCTCTTTTGGGAACCGGTCCGACGGGCAAAGGTGAGTGGGGACTACTCATCGCGGACGCCGGCACCGGCGAAACCCTTTACCAGCAGAACGCCGACCGCTACTTCGTGCCGGCTTCCAACATGAAGCTTTTTACGACCGCTTTGGCGCTCACAAAACTCGGTCCGGACTACCGTTTCCACACCACGCTTGAAACGAGCGGAACAATTGCCAAAGGCGTTTTGACCGGAAATGTCGCGCTCATGGGCCGCGGGGACCCGAATCTTTCGAACCGCAAATTCCCGTACAACCTGAAAGAAGACTTCGACGGCCCGCCTGAAAAAGTGCTGGCGGAACTCGCGGACGGCCTCGTCGCGAAAGGCGTGAAGGAAGTTTCCGGCGACGTAATTGGCGATGACAGCTATTTTCCGCGTGAGCGCTATCCAAGTGGCTGGGAAATTGACGACATGGTGTGGGAATACGGGGCGGCGATCTCCTCGATCGTCGTGGATGACAACACCGTGACGCTGACGCTTACGCCGGGCGACCAGCCGGGCAGTCCCGTGCAGGCGAACATGAGCCCGGCGACGCCGGATTTTCTGGTGGAAAACGAAGTGGTCGGTTCGGCTCCGGACGTGAAATCGGACCTGACATTAACACGCGAGCCCGGGGCGAGCCTCGTGGTCATAAAGGGAACCATGCCCGCCAAGAGTGCACCAAGGAAACTGGTGCTGGCGGTCGAAGAACCCGCTCAACATGCGGCCGCTGTGTTAAAGCAGCTGCTCGAAGATCGCGGCGTGCGCGTCGACGGCGTCGCGCGAGCGCGTCACGAAGCGGCAAAGACTCAAGGAGACCCCAGTGTGCTGGCGGAGCATGTTTCGGTGTCTTTGGGTGATGCCGTCAAGCTCATCAACAAAATCAGCCAGAACCTGCACGCCGAAATGCTGCTCCGCACGGTAGCCCGCCTGAGCGGAACGTGGGCGACCGACGACGATTTGATGAAAGTTCCGCAGGATTTTTATGCTTCAGCGGGAATCGACCCCGATGATGTGATTCAGTCGGACGCTTCGGGATTGTCCCGGCACGATCTGGTGACGCCTCGGGCCATCGTGGCTCTGTTGAAGTTTGCTCAAAATCAGCCGTGGTTTGAGACCTATTACAACTCGCTGCCAGTCGCTGGCGTTGACGGTACTTTGGAAGATCGTATGAAAGACACTGCCGCCGCCGGCCACATTCATGCGAAGACGGGTTCGGTGGCGCACGTACGCACCCTTTCTGGATTTGCTGATACCCCCAGCGGGCGAAAACTGATTTTTTCCTTCCTAAGCAACAATCAGGCTGGAAAGAATCACGAAGCGGCGGACGCGCTGACCGGACTGTGTGTCGCGATGCTCGAAGAGTTCAATGCTGCGCCACCGAAGGCGAAGCACGCTCCCGACCGCAAGCGCGCGCATTGAAGATGCAAGAACGCCATGCCCAAAGAAATCATCGTCACCGTGTTTGGCAGTTCGCGCCCGCGCGAAGGCAGCCCGGATTACGAAGAAGCGCGAGTGCTTGGCCGCGCATTAGCCAAGCACGGCTTCACCGTTTGCAGCGGCGGCTATGCGGGCGTAATGGAAGCGGTTTCTCGCGGCGCGAAACAAGCCGGTGGAAAAACTTATGGTGTTACCGCGTCATTTTTCAAATCATCAAAGCTGAATCGCTGGGTTGACGTCGAAATCCGCAAAGAAACCTGGGAAGAAAGGCTGTTCGAATTAGTCCGCATGGGCCACGGATTCGTGGCCTGCAAGGGCGGAACCGGAACTCTGGTTGAGCTGGCCGTGGTCTGGGAGATGATGAACAAGTCCGTGATGTCAGGAAAGCCGTTCGCCGTCCTAGGACATTTCTGGGCGCCGATTCTCGAACGCGTTCGGGAAGTGGAAATCAGTCATCCCGGGCCGTGGGGCGAAGCGAACGGCCGGCTGGTCTACGTGGCCGACTCAGCCGGGGAAGCCGCGCAGCACCTTCACAACCAACTGAAACAGGGCAGCTCTTCGGTTTAGGCGGCTCTATGCTTCGGTAGAGGCCGGGCTTCCGTTTACCCTGAGCCTCGAAAGGTCCGGCAAAAGTTGCTTCGGTTTTGAATCAAGTTCCTTGGGTTTCGCCGAGGCCGGACTCCGGTCCGGCGAAGTTTACGACACTTAGAAAACGACGATGGCACGCACCGCCCAACAAGTCCTCGAGTTCGACAAGCTGCGGGAATTGCTGCGGCTGCGGACTACGTGCGCGCCGGGGCGCCGCGCTGTGGATGCGCTCGAGCCGGGAACAAATCGGGCCGCGCTGGAGTCCGCTTTCGCCCTAATTCGCGAAGCGCGAGAATGGCTCCGCGCTGGCCACGAACTGGGTTTTGGCGCGCTGGCCGATCCGCGAGGCTGGCTCGGGCGGATGGAAGGCCCGGGCGCGGTTCTGGATCCCGCCGAGTTGCTTGACGCTGCGTCCCTGCTCGAAACGGCGTCTTGGCTGCGCCAGCAATTCCGCGAGGAAACGGTAAGATTTCCTCTTCTTGCAGCGCGAGCAGCTTCCGTTGCCGATTTTCGCGAAGCGCACGCGGCAATCCGCCGTTGCCTCCTGCCAAACGGCGAAATCTGCGACGACGCGTCGGCGGCGCTAAAGCGAATTCGCACCAGCATTACCCAAACGCGCGAATCCATCCAGAAAGCGCTGAAGCAAATCCTTCGCGCGCGCAATGCCGAAGCGGGCGAAGATTACGTGACGGTGCGCAACGATCGATTTGTGATTCCCGTGCGTTCCGAACATCGCCGCAGCGTGCATGGCGTCGTCCACGGCGCCAGCGGCACGGGCCAAACCGTTTTCCTGGAGCCGTTCGAAACCGTCGAGGCTAACAACCAGCTCGTACAATTGGCGGAGGACGAAGCCGAAGAGATGGCAAGAATTCTGCGCGAACTCACCGAGAGGCTGCAGGCGATTCGCGGGCCGCTGCAAGCCGCGGCAGTAACGATTGCTGAGCTGGACAGCGTGTTCGCCCGAGCCCGATTCGCGCGCGACTTTGACGCCGCTACTCCGGACTTCTCCATCACCGATGAGCTGCGCCTGGAAGCCGCCCGCCATCCAGTTCTGGAAGACAAACTCAAAAGAGAAAACCGCACCATCGTTCCGATGACTCTCTCGCTCGGCGGGCAAGAGCGCGTGCTGGTCATCAGCGGCCCCAACACCGGCGGCAAGACCGTCGCGCTGAAAACCGTGGGAATGGCCGCGCTCGCCGCCCAATCTGGAATTCCAGTCGCCGCGCAACGTGCCGTGTTGCCGCTTTTCGATCGCGTGCTCGTGGACATCGGCGACGAGCAGTCCATCGCCGCGGACCTCTCCACGTTTTCAGCGCACATGCTGAATTTGAAAAACATGCTCGAAGCAGCCACGCCGCAATCGCTCGTGCTCGTTGACGAAATGGGAACCGGCACGGCGCCCGAAGAAGGCGCGGCCCTGGCCGTCGTACTGCTCGATGAATTCCGCGCGAAAAACTGTTTCGTACTGGCAACCACCCATCACGACCGCTTGAAAACTTATGCTTCGACCGCGCCGGGCGCGGTGAACGCCGCCGTCGAATTTGACGACGTGAATCTGCGTCCTACGTATCGCCTGATGGTTGGCGTGCCCGGCGGCTCCAGCGGCATCGCGATCGCGCAGCGCCTTGGAATTGCAGAAGAAATCATTGACCGCGCTCGTGAGTTACTGACCCCCGAATCGCGTGAAGCCGCTGACCTCATCGCGTATTTGCATCGTAGCCGTGATGAACTCGACCGCATGCAGCATCAAATGACCGCCGAGCGCCACGCTCTCGAAGAAGAACGCAAGAAGCTGCGCACCGAATGGGTCGAGCGTCAGCAAAAACGCATCAAGGAACTCGAAGCGCAATTCGCCGAGATGCAGAAGCGCTTCGACGAAAACGTCGCCCGCGTGGTCCAAGCGGTCAAGGAGCGCGAGCTTCGCGCCCAACTCGAAAAAAGCACGCGTCGCAAGATGCAGGATGCTCGAAGCGAAGCTCGCGAAGACTTGAACGCTGCAGTCGTGCAAACCATTTCAGAATCGCAAGCCGACCTCGGCGTCCATTCCGCTTCTCTGGAAGCGGTGAGCCCAGACCGCTTGCAGGTCGGCGCGAAGATTCGCGTCCGGGGCTTCACCAAACCGGTGATTTTTCGCCGTCTCGATGGCTCTTCCGCCGAAATCGAAGCCGGCCCGCTGCGCATGAAAGTAGCGCTCGACGAAATCACCGGCGTTGAAACGTCCACTGCAAATGTAGCGCCCGGCTTAATCCCGGCATCTTCCGGCGTTTCGGTGAAATCCGCGCCGCGCCAGGGCGCTGCGGCAAATGAGATCAACGTCATTGGCATGACCGTTGAGCAGGCCACCGAACTCGTCGACAAATTTCTTGATGACGCTGCGCTCGCTCACCTGCCCCAGGTTCGCATCATCCATGGTCACGGAACGGGTGCATTGCGCAAGGGACTTGCCGAGTATTTAAGGACCCAGCCGCTTGTCGCGAAAGCGTCGTTTGAGACCGAGGAACGCGGCGGAAAAGCAATTACGGTTGTAGAATTGTGCCCATAGCCTATGGCCGAAGCCGGATCCGTTGCCGAGCGCGTAAAACAGCAAGCCGATATCGTTCGGGTTGTGGGCGAATACGTCCGCCTGAAGAAATCCGGCAAGGATTTCAGCGGCCTGTGTCCATTTCATCAGGAAAAAACTCCGTCGTTCACGGTTTCTCCGATCAAGCAAATTTTCTATTGCTTCGGCTGCGGCAAGGGCGGCGACGTCTACAACTTTGTGATGGAGATGGAGAAGTGCGAGTTTCCCGAGGCGGTGAAACTCGTCGCTGAAAAATGCGGCATCTCCATTCCCCGGCCCAAGGCGCACTCCCCGGAAGGCCGCAAAGAAAATCAGCAGCGTGCAGCGCTCGTCGAGATGCACCGCGATGCGCAAACGTTCTTCGTCAAGCAACTCGAAGGGACGCTCGACGGCAAAGCCGCGCGCGCTTATCTCGAGGACCGCGGGCTGGACAAAGACGGCATCGCGCGCTTCGGCATCGGCTACGCCCCGAGCGGCGGCGACGCCCTGCTGCGCCACCTGAAGTCCAAGTACAACGAAAAGCTGCTCACCGAATCCGGCCTGATCTCGCGCGACCAGGGCGGCAAACTCTTTGACCGCTTCCGCCGACGCATCACCTTTCCCATTGCCAACGAATCGGGAAAAGTCATCGCGTTCGGCTGCCGCGCGCTCGGCGACGACCAGCCCAAATACCTGAATTCGCCGGAGTCGCCCATCTACTCGAAGAGCAACGTGCTCTATCACCTGGATCGCGCGAAAGAGGGCATCCGCCGCCAGGACTTCGTGATCCTCGTCGAAGGCTACATGGACGCCATCGCCGTGGCGCGCGCGGGCATCAGCAACGTGGTAGCCAGCTGCGGAACCAGCCTCGCCGAGCAGCAAATCAAGCTGCTCGGCCGCTTCACCAAGCGCGTCATCGTCAATTACGATCCCGACGCCGCGGGACAATCCGCCACCGAGCGCTCGCTGTCGCTTCTGCTCGAACAGGATTTCGAAGTTCGCGTCCTCGCGCTTCCGCCCGTGGGCGACCCGTCCGCCGGTCAGCCGGCCAAGAAAGCCGATCCCGACCTCTACATCCGCGAAAAAGGCGCGGAGGAATATCAAAAGCGCCTGAAGGAAGCGCCGTCCTTTGTGGATTACCTGATCACGCGCGCGCGCCAGATGGATTTGAGCAGCGGCGAAGCCAAGACGCGTGCGGTGAATTTCCTCCTGCCATATGTCCAGAAAATCCCGAATCGCATCTTGCGTTCCGAATGGGCCACGCGCATCGCGCAGCAGCTTCGGCTGGAAGAGCCCGTCCTGCGCGCGGCTTTGAGCAAAGCCGCGGCCGAGCGCCGTAGTGAGCTGAAGCTCCAACCGGAACTCGTCGGCAAGTCCGCCAAGCCGGTCGAGCGGCGGCTGATTCGCATGCTCGCGGAAGCCGAAGGCTTCCGCCAGGAGCTGGCGCAGCGTCTGCAGAATGCGCACGGCGACGGCGTTTATCCCAATCAGATCGGGACGTCGCCACAGCCACTATACCGCGGCCTCGAGACCGAGAAGATTTTCGCCGCGCTGCTCATCGCCAGCCTCTCCGGTCAGCCCGTGCAGGCCACCGAAGTCGCCGCGGCGCTGGAAGAGCGCGACCGCCGGCTGCTCTTCGAGATCCTATTCGAGGAGGCCAGCGAGCCGACCTGGGAGGAAGCGCTGAGCTGTGTCGAAACGCTCCGCCAGCGCCAGGCCGAGCAGGAGCTCGCCGAAGTCCAGCGCAGTATCGAAGCCAACCCCGCCGGCCCCGGCCTGCGCGACCTCCTCACCCGCAAGCAAGAACTAATGCGCCGACTGGCGGCCGCGAGATAAGTTGCCCTGTGAAGGCGGCTGCAGTCTTTAGCCTTCGATAGAAACAAGCGCCATTAAATTGGATGGGAGACGCTGGCGCTGTGGCCTCACCCGGCGGCCTTCAGCGCGGGGGGCCGGCAGCATGTATCAAATCGTTACGTCGGAGCAGGGAGTTTCGGAAGGTCAAAGAGGAAAGACGCTGGGCTAAAAGCCACGGCTCTACATTCAAACCTTCCACACATTTTCCACCAATTAAAACGTTGACGAGAGGGGAGTTGGGCGTGTAACGTACTAAGGTTTCGCGAGTAACCAGGGTTTAGTGTGCGCACGGGTCTCGCGGAGTAACGGTTTTGCCGTTAAATGCATCTATATCTATGTACTTAGCGGTAGAGGCCATGCCCCCCGAGGTGCGGAAAGCGGGCAACGCACGGGGCGGCGGCGAATGAACGGCACGGCACAGAAGGATTCAAACAAAAAAGCGAGCGATCTTTGGGGATATCCCTGCGGTTTGCGCCAACGCGCCAGCCTGTCTGTGTCTCTGGCAGCCAGCGCAGACTCTGGCGCTCAACGTGTGAACTTTAGCTGGCGACAAGGCTAGTGACTGAGACTCGCGGACTTTGGCCGCGTAATCAAGGCTCGCGGAAAGACTTTGGGAGGAATGTGTGGCAGCTGTAGGGCTTGAAGAAAAATACGATGCGGTACGCCAGCTCATTGCCATCGGCAAGGAGCGCGGCTACCTGTTGTACGACGAAGTGAACGACTCACTTCCCGCGGAAGTGCATTCGTCGGAAGAAATTGACGATCTGCTCACCACGTTCGAGCGCAATGGCATCGAGATCTACGAAGACCAGGCGTCGGCGAAGGCCGCGCGCGCGGTGGAAGTGTCGGGCGAGAGTGGTGACGGCGAAGGGAGCCTCGCCGCCAAAGAAGACGCGCACGAAGCTGAGAGCGACCTCGACCTGACGCCGGGTTCGCTCGAGAAGACTAACGATCCCGTGCGCATGTACCTGCGCGAAATGGGCACGGTTCCGCTGCTGACGCGCGAAGGCGAAGTGACTATCGCCAAGCGCATCGAGCGCGGTCAGCTCGTGGTGATGCGCTCGATCACGCGTTCGCCGATTGTCATCAAGGAATTGATTGCCGTTGGCGATGATTTGCGCAAGGGCGTGCGGTCGATCAAGGAAATTGTCCAGTTTGATGACGAAGAGCTCACCGAAGAAAAAATCGCCAACAAGACGAAGCAGACGCTGAAGTACATCGACAAGATAGCGAAGCTGTACGACACGGCGCTGAAGCAGGCGTCGAAGCTGGACAAGACCCCGAAGGGCAAAAAGCGTTCCTACATTCGCGCGAAATGGGCTGTGGCGCGCTCGCGCGTCCAGATTTCCCTCGCCATCCGCGACATTGATTTCAATCCGTTTGAGAAAAAGCGCCTGGTGGACAAGATGCGCGGCACGGTCGAGCGGCTGCAGTCGCTCGAACGCGAAGCGGGCCGCCTGGAGCGCCGCGCGGACGTCGCCAAAGGCGAAGTCGCTGCGGAAGCGCGCAAGGAGTTGCGCACGCGCCGCACGGAGCTGAAGGACATTGAAGACGCCAGCGAAGTCGGTCTAACGGAATTGAAGCGCACGCTGACGCTGATTCACCGCGGCGAAGCGGAAGCCGAGCAGGCGAAGAAAGAATTGATCGAAGCGAACTTGCGCTTGGTCGTTTCCATCGCGAAAAAATATACCAACCGCGGATTGCAATTCCTCGACCTGATTCAAGAAGGCAACATCGGTTTGATGAAGGCGGTGGACAAGTTCGAGTGGCGCCGCGGCTATAAGTTTTCGACCTACGCCACGTGGTGGATTCGCCAGGCCATCACCCGCGCGATTGCCGACCAGGCGCGCACCATCCGTATCCCGGTGCACATGATCGAAACGATCAACAAGCTGGTGCGCACCAGCCGCCAGCTTGTGCAGGAATTGGGCCGCGAGCCGACCAGCGAAGAAATCGCCAAGCGCATGGACATTCCGGTGTCCAAGGTGCGCAAGATTCTGAAGATTGCGCAGGAGCCGATTTCGCTCGAAACCCCGATTGGCGAAGAGGAAGATTCTCATCTCGGCGACTTCATCGAAGACAAAGCCGTGGTTTCGCCCTCCGATGCGGTCATCAATCTGAATTTGAAGGAACAGACCTCTTCAGTGCTGAAGACGCTGACGCCGCGCGAAGAAAAAGTCATCAAGATGCGTTTTGGCTTGGATGACGGCAGCGAGCACACGCTCGAAGAAGTCGGCCAGTCGTTCGCCGTTACGCGCGAACGCATTCGCCAGATTGAAGCGAAAGCTCTGCGCAAGCTGCGCCATCCGTCGCGCTCGCGCAAGCTCCGCGCCTTCCTCGAAGGCCCCTCGCGCGATTACCTGTAGAAAGACCGGAAGTTCTTGAAATTGAAATTGGAAAACGCCCCGAAGTGTCGGGGCGTTTTCTTTCGCGGATCTAATTTTCTTTGGGCGGGCTAAGAAATTTGATCAGCATGCGAATCGTCCAAGCAAAAGTGAAAACGAGAAAGCCTGTGAGGGCGTACCAAAAGCGGGCGGAGGTTGGCGGATGCTGAGGATCCAGGTTGATCTGAATGGCGTAGTCGAACACGAGGATATTGAAGAGGAAGAGCGCGCAGGCAAACCACGCGAAAGTTGTCTCGAAGAACGCCATGGTCTCCGCGGCACGCTCGGGTGCGAGCCAGTAGCTTTTGTTTGGCACATTAATCAACTGTGCCGGCAGGAACGAAATGAGCTTCGGAATTGCGAACCCGATCACCACCATGATGACACTCACGATTATCAGAACTTGAAAGAACGCTTGCTTGGTTTCCCAGCCATTCGCCGCGCCACGGCCGTTAAAGTGGGATGCAACGACGCTGGGCAACTGTGGATAAACGGAGGTGAAATGAAGCGCCGCATAAAGCACCAGCAGGGCGAAAATCAGTTTGGGCAATCGCGAATCCACGAGAAGCCTCTTCATCAAGGTTAGCGCATAGCGGCCCAAGGCAGGCCCAGCAATCCCTGGAACGTTGGCGAGAAGATTAAGCCGTCAGCAAGAGAAAACGCCCCGCAAGGCCGCAGGGCCTTTCTCTACGATGATCGTTCAGCAGTGACCTTATTCTTGCGCGTTACCCCCGCCGGCGAACAGGTCGGACATTACCTTCGTGCTCGCGTCGCATGCATGATTCAGGCAGGGCAGTCCGAAGCCCGCTTCGACCGACTTGAGCAGCGAGAAGTGCGTGTAGAAGTTCGAGCTCTGCGCGCCGTGCACGCCGTAATTCGTGTCCACGATCAAGAGCACTTTGTTGACGGTGGGAGAGACGCTGTAGTCATCCTCGTCCCACACCACCACGATGGCGTTGCGACCGTCCTGCCACACCGGAGACCGATGGATGGCTTTCACGATGTTGCGCAGCGTCAGGTCACCCAGATACATCAGCGCCGGATTCAGCCCCTGCAAGGTGCCGTTGTCGTTGGGATCGAAGTCGCACTGAGTGCCGCCGTTGGCTCGCCCGTGTTGGTCGTTGCACTGATTCGGCGCGATGAACGAGAAATGCGGCACGTGACCGGAACTGAGGTCTTCGAAAAGACCGCCTTCCCCTTCAAACGGAACCACTCTGTTCAGGCTGAGTTCCGGATTCTGTCCTTCCTGCACGCTGCGGAAATACACGAAGGGGTTGTGCTTTGCGGCGTACAGCTTGAGCAAGCCCTGGCCTTCGTTTGGCAGGAACTGAAGAATATTGCTCGAATCCGTGAAGAAGCCGTCGGAGAAGTTGACGCCATCTGCGCCGCTGGAGGGCAAGCTCTCCTGGTAGCTCTTCCAGCTGAGGCCGGCGGCGAAGAGTTGGTCGGCAATCGACTTTCCGGAAATGTTGTTCGCTGCGGGAATAGAGAGGACGCCATCGAGATTGTTCTCCCCATCGTGGCTGCCCGGAGCGCACTGAGTTTCGTTGGTGCAGTCGATCGCGGGCGTAGCCGCATCGGTTCCTTCACCGGTGATGGGGCAAACATTGGGGCTGGAAGGATTGTCCGTATTCACCAATCCGGAAGCCAGGTTCGGGGTGCAAGTGCCATCGTGCCAGTCGGGATTGTTGTCGCTCTGCACGCCGAAGTTCGAGCCGCCAACGATTTCCAGGTAGTTGGTGGAACTAGGATGCGCCACGGCGAAATAGTTCGTCGCCGAATTCGCAGACTTCGCGTACGAGTTGGCGAAAGGCGTCGTGGGGTTGCCAATAATCTGGTTGTATCCGTGATTCTCCATGATGATGATGAAAACATGATCCAGGTGGGGCACGCCTTTGGGAACTTTGCCTTCGTTTGCGAGCGCCGGGGTGGCCAGCATGGTGGCCAGGAGACTCGCCGCAAAGGCCTTTTTTGTGGTTCTAAGATTCACTTGTTTTTCCTTTCTTCAGGCAAAGCATTGTTGAGCGGCACGGGGACACGCATACACAAACCAAGCCGCACTCGCGGCGGGAATTCGGTTCAGAAACGTGGTTTGGGTTCTAACGACCTGTAGGAAGCTAGGCGGACTGCGTTACGGTAGAAAAGGCGTTTCGTTACAATCGTGTCAAAAAGTCGGGTGCTTGTACTGGAACGCGCCAGGTCTGAACCGGAAAGGTGGTTCAGGGAGAATGACAGCTTTACCGGGCAGCAAGCCTTCGTTGTGCCGTTCCCTTCGCATCGTTAGAATGTGATGCAAGGGCAAAACCATGAAACCGTACCAGAAAATCTTCACGATTACGCTCGTGCTGCTTTTAGGCGCGACGGTCTATGGACTGATTCGCACGAGCGAGCCGATCAAAGTTCCCACGGCTGGCGGCAAGGGAAAACCGCCGCTCGTTGCACAGCCGCTCGTCGACCAGACACCGATGCTCACCGCGGAAGCGCTGGCGCTAATGCCTACCTCGCAGGAAGAACTGCCGTTTGCCCAGCAGGCGCTCGATGCCGCAGATAAGGATATGGATGAGGCTTTCGCCGCCGCGAAACGCGAGCTTGAAGATCACCCGGTTCCCCTCAGCGCCGAAGCTAAGCAGATCCAGGAACGGTTGAATCAAGCCGAGAATGTGCTGGCTGCGGATGACGCAGTGGTTGAGCGGCTGACGGCCCAAGAAGCCAAGGCCACGGGAGCAAGAAAGGATGATCTGCATAATCAGCTCGTCCTTGCGCAAGCGGTGCAGCAGGACCACCAAAACGAAGTCGACGATGCGAAGGGGGATTTGGCCCGGGCCGGTGGCGATTCGACCAGCCGTATCGAGGCGTTGACTCGGGAGGCCGACGCTTCCTCGAAGGTAAGCGATGGTTTGAGGGACAGTTTGAAAGCCTCTCCAAGCGCGACCAACGGGCAACTCGGCCTGATGCACCGCTTCAACGAGTGGTGGGTCTTGCACCAAAAGCAACTGCTTCTCTGGCAGGCAAAGCAACAGGCGGAATCCGCAGCCTCGACTTTTTCGGCAAATCACAACGCGTTGGAAGCCCAGACCGGTACAAAGTCCGGTCCAAAGCAAGGAAGCGCAGCGGGAAAAACCGCGCCCGCGGGCACGGGCGGAACAACCGCTAACGCGCCCGCCGACTCGGGCCAACAGAGCTCCGCTGACCTTGTGAATGCAGCAAAGCAACGCGGTTCGCTCAAGAAGACCCTTTCTTCGCTGGACAAGCGAATCGACAATGAAAAGCAACTCGCCATCACTTATTCGCAGTGGATCGGTGTCGTTGCCGCCAGCCAGCGCGCGGTTTTCCATCGCATATTGATTGGCCTCACGATCATCCTCGCGATCGCGCTGTTTAGCGTCTACTTCGCCACGCTAATGGATAAGGTCGTCGGCCGGCTCAACATGGACCGCCGCCAGTTGCAGAGCCTGCACACCTTGGCTCACGTAACGGTGCGCATCGTTGCAACCCTCTTGATCCTGCTCGTGATCATCGGGCCCCCCGGACAACTCGGAACCTTTCTTGGCTTGGCCGGTGCAGGATTAACGGTGGCGCTCAAGGATTTCATTGTCGGCTTCCTCGGCTGGTTCGTGCTGATGGGAAAGAACGGAATACGCCTCGGCGACTGGGTGGAAATCAACGGCGTCACCGGCGAAGTCGTGGAGATTGGCCCGTTCCACACCGTTTTGCTGGAAACGGGCAACTGGACGGACTCCGGGCATCCTACGGGGCGGCGCGTCACGTTTACGAACAGCTTTGCCATCGAAGGCCACTACTTCAATTTTTCAACTACCGGCCAGTGGCTATGGGATGAATTGCAGCTGGTCCTTTCCACGGGGCAGGATCCCTACCCGATCGTGAACGAAATTCGAAAGAGAGTGTCGGAAGCCACGAAGGAAGGTGCGAAGCAAGCTGAAGAAGAATGGCGGCGTTCCACACGCTCACGCGAGATGAGCTCCTTTTCGGTGGAGCCTGCGATCAGCGTCAAGCCCGTGGTCGGCGGCGTGGAGGTGGCCGTGCGCTACATCACCCGCGCCAACGAGCGCTATCAGTTGCGCTCCAAGTTGTATCAAGATGCGGTCGAACTGCTCGGAGGGAAGAGAATTCCTGCGTCCGCAGATTGACTCTCTGCCTCCCCGCCACCTTCTTTCCGCTTTGGAACATTCAATTAACCATTTCGGTTAGGAACGCGCCGCTTGGACACCATTCTGTAAAGCAGAACGAGAAGGACGGCTGACAGGATCGCGGTCGATCCCAGCCAGAAGTAATAGCGGGAACGTATGTAAAGAAGATTGAAAACAAAAACCGCGAGCGGGCGCGGCAACGCTCCGCTTACCCTTGAAGCAGCGAAAATGTCTTCCCGGGACGCGCTGGTCAGGAGGGGGTTGGCGTAAGGATGGTAGGCGGCCAACAGTAAGGCGAACGAGCAGAGGAGAACGATGGGAGCGGCATCCGCTACCCAGCATACGACGCGATAGAAGCGGCCCAAGATCCGCTGGCCAAATGAGGCAGCAAAACCAACGCTCAACAGAGCTGCCATCGTCGACGGAAGGGCGACGAGGATGAACAGAACTGCGAGATTGATGAGCAGCCCTACCCACTCGGCCCTCAGCCACGGGGTCGCGCCGGGGCGATGCCAAGGATCGAAAGATGAGGATGGGGCTCTCTGTCGAATCTTCAACCGGCCCGCAGTTATTGTTTCATTCCACCGAACTGATTGTGCGGCTGCGATTTGAGCCTCGGCCGCGCAAGACAAGAAGGGCGGCAAGACCAAAAGCCGAAACGATTCCTCGCATTTTTCCTCCGTGGAGTGCCTGTATAAATAGGCTAAACGGGAGGAGGCTTTCCAGCAGTCCGGGAATCCCGCTTGTGACGGACTGCTAACCGATGATCCCTAGCGCATGAGCTGGCGCGCGCGAATCGCCGAAACGGTCGAGCCGGTGTAGAGCAATGCGAGCAAGGCGTAGCCGGCAATGAGCCCGGCGCCTTGCGCCACCCAGCCGAGCGCGAAGCTCATCAGGAGCTGCACCACGGTCGTGAGGATGGCCATGGCGGATTGGGTGCGCCCCATAAAATGACGCGGCACGATGGACATCAGGGAAGATTGAGCGATCACGCCACCCATCGCGCGGCAGAAGCCAAAGATCATTTGCATCATCACAGCGCCCACAATAAACGCGACGAAAGGAGTCGCCATGTGGCCGACGGCGAGCACTGCGCACGCCGCAACGTACAACGGCATGCGGCGAGCGCCGGGAAGCTGGCTGGCGATCAAGCCACCGCAAATCGCGCCCGTGGCCCAGCCCGCTTCCAAAAAACCGTATCCGTTGGGGCCCGCTCGCACAATATCATTGGCTAGCGCGACCAATGCAATGTTGGCGCTGACGACGCCCGCCATCATGATGGAGTGCGTAATTCCTAACGCTCGTACCAAAGGCTGCTGACGGAGATAGGCGAACCCCTCACGCATGTCCGCATAAACGGCGAGAGAGAGTCCGGCCTCAGCTACTTCCGGCATTTCTCCGCTCTCCAGCGCCTCGGCGGTCGCCTCGGTGGCCTCATTGAATTCACGCGGATATCTCTGGCGGTCGCGTGGCGAGACATATCCGCGCCGTACGCGGTAAAGGCAATACGCCGAAACAAAATAAGTGGCGCCGTCGATGGCCAGGATGCCTGCGATTCCCGCGGTGTTGTAAAGGAAGCCCACGCACGCGCCGGCAATCAGCATGCCGCTCTGCACGCCAACGAGAACAGCGGCATTCGCGCCAGTGAACTGGCTCGAGGGAATCACTTCCTGCACCAGCGCGTTCACCGTGGCCCAGTACATCGCGGAACCTGTCCCGGTAATCAGCGTCATTCCATAGAGATGCCAGAGCTGCAAATGCCCCCGCCACGCTACGTACGCGGTGAGCAGGACGAAAAAGCCGCGCACGAGGTCCAGCATTACGCCCAGGTAGCGCCGGTCGAACCGGTCAATCAACACGCCGCCGAGGAAGGGCACGAAAAGCCCAGGAAGGGTCATGACAATGATTTGAAAGCTGACCTTGACGGTCGAATGCGTCAGGGAATTGATGTACCAGCTCACGCCCGCGAAGTTCATGCCGCTGCCGTAGAGCGACACGCACATAGCCACGAAGAAATAACGGAACCCGCGCTGCGCCCAGATCAGGTTCCAGTCGACTCGATGTGCGGTTGCCGTGGCCATAAAGCTCTTTAGCTTACTATTGTGGGCGAAATCGCTGCGGGCGCATGTCAAGAAGAGTTACACTCTTCCAACAACTTGGCCCTGGCTTGGGCTAGAAGCCTCAGCGGGGAAGGTGGGCTCGATGGGAAACGAAGCGACGTGCAAAGTGCGCTTTGGCAAGCAGGAGTCCGACGGGAAGGCGTTGCTTGAGACGAGCGAAATAATCTTCCGCGGCGACTTCCGGCTGAGGATTCCTTTTTCTGGCATCCAGTCGGCTAAAACCGTGGACGGGGTGCTGCGTCTGCAGACTGCCGAGGGGCTCGCATCTTTTCATCTTGGTTCTGCCGCAGCGGGAAAATGGCTTGAGAAAATTCTTCATCCCAAATCGCGTTTCGAAAAGCTCGGAGTAAAAGCTGCAGCCAAAGTGTCATTGCTCGGGCGATTCGACGCGGGCTTCCTTCGCGAACTCGACGGCCTCACGAAATCAATCACGAAAAGCAAGGTCAATGCGGACTCACAGCACATTTTCTTCGCCGCAGACTCAAAGGAAGATTTTTCGGACCTATCCAAAATTGCAAAAGGCATGTCAGGCGCGGCGGCTCTGTGGATCGTCTATCCCAAGGGCCAGAAGCACATCACGGAAAACGATGTCCTCGCCGCGGGCCGCAAATCCGGCCTGAAGGATCTAAAGGTCGTCGGTTTTTCTCCCACCCACACCGCCCTCAAATTCGTCATCCCGCTTTCGGCCCGCTAGCGAAACGTGGAACTCGTGCTAGTCGCTTCTCAACTCTCCCTGATCTCCGATCCCTGTTCTCCGATCTTGGTTTCCTTGTTGCCTCCGCTTGAGCTAAAATCCGCCTGAAATTTTCCCCAGTTCCTGTGCGTACTTCTATCAAGCACCGGTAATTTCAAATCTGTGGTGGAGGAATTCTCGATGGCTACAACCCCTACCCCTATGTCCGAAGCGCAGGCACAACCGCCGGCACCGATCAGTTCACTTGGCCGGATTGTGGGCGTATTCTTTTCGCCTAAGGCGACCTTTGAAGACATCGTCCGAAAGCCCAGTTGGCTGCTGCCGGTGCTGCTCACGACGATCCTAAGCATTGGCGTCAGCTTTGCCATCAACCAGCGCATGAATTGGCGCGAGTTCATGAGTCAGCAGATTGAGAAGAGCCCGCGTGCGGCGCAACTGTCGGCCGAGCAGAAGCAGCAGCAAATCGAAGGCGGGGCCAAGTTCACGCCGATTTTCACCTACGCCATCGGCGTATGCGGCCCCATCCTTGCGACATTGATCATTGGCCTGATTCTGTGGGGCGTATACAGCCTGCTTGGCGGCATTAGCACCAACTTCAGCACGGCCTTCGGCATCACAGCTCATGCTTTCTTGACAGGGCTTGTGAGCAGCCCCCTACTCATCTTGACTTTGTATCTGAAGCCCTTTGGCACGGCGGATTTAGAAAATCCGCTGGCGACAAATCTTGCAGCCCCTTTGCCTGAAGATGCCGCGAAGTGGCTGGTCGCGCTCTGCAAGTCGTTTGACCTTTTCACATTCTGGACGCTCATTCTTCTCGCCATCGGTTTCGCTGCGGTGAATCCCAAGAAGTTGAAGGGCGCTAAGTCCTTCACCATCGCCTTCAGCGTTTGGGCCGTCTACGTCATTTTGCGCGTGGGTTGGGCCTTCATCTTCTCCTGATACACTGAGCGGGTGTCTTTTTCATTCGAAGTCCTGAAAAGCGATGCGACCGGCGCGCGGCGTGGCCGCCTGACCACGCCCCACGGCGTGGTGCAGACACCGTTCTTTCTCCCGGTTGGCACACAAGCTTCCGTCAAGGCGCTTACCCAGGAAGCGCTTGAAAAGCTTGGCGCGGAAATCATCCTCGCCAACACTTATCATCTTTACCTACGACCCGGGCATGAACTGATTCGTCGTCTTGGCGGCTTGCATCAGTTTATGTCGTGGCCCCGCGCGATCTTGACCGATTCCGGCGGCTATCAGGTCTTCAGCCTTTCCGAGCTTCGCAAAATCACCGACGAAGGCGTGCGTTTTCGTTCACATCTTGACGGCTCGGAACACATGCTTACGCCGGAAAAGGCCGCCGAAATTCAGCTTGCCTTGGGTTCCGATATCGCCATGGTCCTCGACGAGTGCATCGAAACTCCCGCGCCTCGCGAGCAAGCCGAGGCTGCGCTCCAGCGCACCACGGCTTGGGCTCGCCGCGCTCGCAGACATTTTCAAGAGTCCGCCAACAAAAATGGCAAGCCTCTCGAGCAATGGCAGTTCGGCATCGTGCAAGGCGCTACATTTCCGGATTTGCGCCGCGAAAGCGCGCGCCAGCTTCTTGAACTTGATTTTCCCGGTTACGCTGTCGGCGGCTTAGCTGTGGGCGAGCCGCACGAAGTCACTTGCGAAATGACCGCTGAAGTAACCGCATTGCTTCCTAAAGATCGCCCGCGCTATCTGATGGGCGTCGGCCGCCCGGAACAAATTGCAGACTACGTCGCACTCGGCATTGATATGATGGATTGCGTCCTGCCCACGCGCGCCGCGCGCCATGCCTGCCTCTACACCAGCGAAGGCCGCGTGCTCATCAAGAACTCCCGCTACGCCGAAGACCAGCGACCGATCGACTCGAATTGTTCTTGCAGCGTTTGCCGCCGTTACACACGCGCCTATCTTCGCCATCTTTTTGCCGCGGGAGAAATGACCGCCGCGATCTTGGCCACCCAGCATAACGTCCACTTTTACCTTGACATCATGCGGCAAATCCGAGAGGCTATCGAGTTTGGGAACCTAGCGAATTTCTCATCTGAGATGCACGCGCGTTACGCTGCGGACCCAGCCTGAGTCGCAACCTGGATGACGGTCATTTGGGCTGAAGGTCCGGAGAGAAGTCGTCGCGCGGGCCATCCGCGAGGCGCCAAGTTTCTCCGGCCGGGTCGGGGTTGCTCATACAGAGTGAGAAAGTCGTAGAGCAGGGAAGCGGGCGATTTGCCTGCCGAGGCTTCACTATCTTCAGTGTCGCGACGCTGAAGGCCGATTGCCGGTTGACTTGCAAGTCCCGAAGGGCAGACGGAACCTTAAGATTCTAAGAGTTGCGTCGGAACTGGTTTTCACGGCGAACTGCCAACGGTGAACGGCAGGCGCAAAGAACTGATAAACGGATAACCAAGGGCGAGTATGACAGCAGCAATTCTTCTTCAAGCATCCGGGGGCATGGGCTTTAATAGCTTCCTTATTCCGCTGGCGCTCATGTTTGGCATCATGTATTTCATGGTGATTATGCCGCAGCAGCGCCAGCGCAAGAAAACTCAGGCGATGCTCTCCGCCTTGAAAACGGGCGACAAGATCATTACCGGCAGCGGCATTTACGGCACCATCAGCGGCATCGATGGCGAAGCTGTCATTCTGAAGATTTCTTCCGAACCACAAGTTAAAATCCGAATCGCGCGTGCGGCGATTGCCCAGGTGGAGGCCCAGGAAGATGCAAAGTAAGCCACCTCTTCGCCGGAAAGCGCGTCCTATTCTCTAACCATGAATCCCAATCTCAAATGGAAAGCGCTGTTCATTCTTGCAGTCATTGTTTTCTGCATTTATTTTCTGTTCGGCTACCCGACGTTCCCAACTTCCTTCGCCCAGATGAAAGGCAATTTCCGGAACCAAATTCAGCTCGGTCTTGACCTCCAGGGCGGCACGCACTTGATTCTTCAGGTCCAGGTGCAGGAAGCCATCGCGCAGGAGACGGACACGACCGTGGATCGCGTCACCACGGCGCTGCGCGGCAAAAATGTCCGCTACGATGAAGTCCGCCGCGTTGACGATACCCACCTCCTCATCCAAAACATCGATCCCTCGCAGTACTCCGTTTTGAGCGATCTTCAGTCGACCCAATACCAGAATGTCTGGGATATGTCTCCCGCCCCCGGCCAGCCCAGCAGCTACGTCTGGACCCTTCGCGCCAATGCTAGAGCGGCAATGGAAGAGTCCACCATGACGCAGACGATCGAAACGATCCAGCGCCGCGTCAACGCCTTGGGCCTTACCGAGCCAACCGTCCAACCGCGCGGCGGCGCCAATGCCAATGAAATTATCGTTGAGCTTCCTGGCGAAGGAGATCCTACTCGCGTCAAGGGCGTCATCGCGCAGGGCGGCCAGTTAGAACTTCGGTCCGTCGAAGACCAGCAAACTTATCCGTCGGTCTCTGCCTATATGGCGCAGCATACCCTGCTTCCCCCGAACGCCGAACTTTTGCCGGGCCGTTCGGAAAGCCAAACTCCAACCGGAGGACAGGACACGGGGGAGACCTGGTACATTCTGGGCCGTGCTCCGATTATTACTGGCCGGGACTTGCGAACCGCGGTTGAAAGGCGCCGCATCGAAAACGGAGATTGGGTGGTGGACTTCACGCTTTCCCCCGATGGTGCGGGCCGCTTTGCTCCTTTTACCGAAAAGAACGTGGGCAATAGAATGGCCATCGTCCTCGATCACAAGGTATACATGGCCCCTACAATCAAGGAGCCTTTAAGGGATTCCGCGCTCATCGAAGGCGGTTTCAGCCAGCAATCCGCCCATGACCTCGCGCTTGTTTTGCGCGCCGGCGCTCTGCCCGCGTCCATTAAGTATCTCGAAGAGAGCAGCGTCGGACCGTCACTTGGGGCAGACTCGATCCGTCACGGCGTCCAGGCGTCTGTGCTCAGCTTGCTCGTCGTGATGATCTTCATGTTGATCTATTACCGGTTATCCGGAGGCAACGCCGTCCTTGCGCTGATCCTAAACCTGATTATTCTCCTGGCCGTGATGGCGCTTTTTAACGCCACACTCACTCTTCCTGGGATTGCCGGTGTCATCCTGACCATCGGTATGGGCGTGGACTCCAACGTTCTGGTCTTCGAGCGCATCCGCGAAGAAGTACGCAACGGCAAATCTTCTCCCGCCGCCGTGGATGCGGGCTTCGACAATGCTTTCCGGACGATCATTGACACACACGTGACCACGGTCGTGTCCGCCGCCTTTCTGGGTTTCTTCGGGACCGGCCCCATCCGCGGTTTTGCCATTACCCTGGTTGTCGGTCTGGTGGCCAACATCTTTACCGCGGTTTACGTGTCCAAGACGATTTTCCAGTATCACCTGACCAAGATGGACCGTCAGGCGGAACTGAGCATTTGATTTGGTGGTGGTGGTTTTGTAGAGCCCGGGCGTTAGCCCGGCGAGCTTGAAATTTAAACGTACTAGAACTGCTAAGGCGCGTGGCCTAACTGCTTGTAAACCAATGGGCAATAGGTTCGCCAGCCGGGTTCCTCTACCCTAGACAGCTATTGGGTGGGGGTTTTGATCCGGGAACATTTCGAACTTGGCGGTGTCTAAGGGAAGGAAGTTAAGAAGGCATGATCGAGCTCTTTCAGCAGCCCAATCTCGATTGGATGGGCAAAGCGAAGTATTTCTTTGCCCTGAGCGCTATTCTTCTCCTCGCCGGATGGACGTCAATTTTCTACGGTCATGGAATTAAGTACGGAATCGACTTTAGTGGTGGCACAAACGTGGACGTTCGCTTCGCGCAACCGCCAAACATAGACAGGATTCGCACCGGCCTGACTACCGAGGGTCTTGGCAACACCGAAATCCAGCCGATCCATGACATCGCCAGCCCCAACAGCAACGAAGTCCTCATCTTTGTGGAGGGCAAAGGCCAGGACGAAGAGCTTATGGATGCCAGCAGGGCCAAAGTTCTTGCGGCCTTGAACGCCACTTACGGAGTCGCCACCTCCGAAAAGCCCGACTTCAATTTTTATTCGACTACGCCTCCGGCTCTCGCAAAGGTGCTGACAGACAAGGATCCTTTATTCCTCTCCGTCAATGCCGGCGACCGCTATCAGCAGCTTGCCAAAAAAATTCTTGATTATCGCGATACGAATGCGAACGGCGTCCTGACGAACTTCGATGGCCTCTCCCAGGTGCAAGGCGTCACACCCGCCGTTCTAAACGTAATCAAATCCAGTTATTCTCTGGGTCCTTTCGCCATTCGCAATATCACAATCGTCGGCCCCAAAGTTGGCGCCGAGCTTCGCAAACAGGCCGTGCTCGTTACCCTCTATGCGCTGGGGGGCATGCTGATATATATTGCCATCCGTTTCACGGGCGGTCAGGTTGGCGGGCAGCTGTTCAGTTCTCCTAAAGGTGTCGCCGGCATTGTGATCTTGCTCATAGATAAAACGATTTACGGGGCTGCGGCCGTTCTGGCTGTGTTTCACGATGTGCTGATCACTTTGGGATTTTTCTCGTTATTTCGTTTCGAAATTTCCCTCACGGTGATAGCGGCGCTCCTCACGCTGGTCGGTTATTCCATGAATGACACTATCGTTATCTTTGATCGCATTCGTGAGAACAACCGTTTGTTGCGCCGGGAAGCGTTCGCGGATGTGGTCAACAAGTCCATCAACCAAACGCTTTCGCGAACCATCTTAACCAGTGGCTTGACTTTCCTTACCGTGCTCGTCCTGTTCCTGATGGGCGGCCAGGTGCTTCGTGCTTTCTCCTTTGCCCTGGTGGTAGGGATTGTGGTAGGAACATACTCCAGCTTTGGTATCGCCGCTCCTATCGTCGTCGCCTGGAATCGCTGGCGCGGCCATGGCGCGGTCGCAGGAACCGGACCCGCAGCCGGCAATAAAAAACGGGGCAGCGAAGACCTGACAGCACGTCTCGCTCCCGCCGGTAGGAGGTAGCAAGCTATGTTTGACGAGATGGTCGTTTCGAGTCCGAATCCCACAAGAACAAAAAAGCCCATGACGGTTTTTCTTTCAGCCGTCATCCAGATTGCCTTTCTGGGCATTCTGATCCTCATTCCCCTGATTTACACCGAGGCGTTGCCGAAAACGATGATGGCCACCATGCTTACGGCTCCCCCGCCTCCTCCACCGCCTCCTCCGCCTCCCGCCGCTGTACAAGTCGTGAAAGTGCGGCCGCAAGTGCACTTGATGGACGCCGGCAAACTCATGGCGCCGAAAGTCATCCCGAAGGAAGTCAAGATTATTAAAGAGGAAGCGGAGCCCGACCCGGGCGTCGTTGGTGCCGTAGGCGGCGTTCCCGGCGGCGTTGCCGGCGGTTCGATGGGCGGCGTGCTAGGCGGCGTGATCGGCGGCATTGGCACTGCGCCACCCCCTCCGAAGCCGAAACCGACAGGTCCTGTGCGCGTTGGTGGCAACGTCCAAGCTGCCAAGATCGTGAATCGCGTTCAGCCTGTTTATCCCCCGCTCGCGCGGCAGACTCGCATTTCGGGCACCGTCCGCTTGCACGCCATCATCAGCAAGGATGGTTCGATTCAGCAACTGGAAGTGCTGTCCGGCCACCCGCTTTTGCAGCAGGCGGCGCTTGACGCCGTTCGCCAGTGGCGTTATCAGCCGACTCTTCTTAACGGCGAGCCGGTTGAAGTCGACACGACGATCGACGTGATCTTTTCTTTGAACCAGTAGTACGGTCTGGCGCGCCAGTCGTGGGGATGCGCGCCAGCCCGCGCAGTTAGATTCAGCAAACACTCTCGCGGACCCTCCGGCTCACCGGAGAGTCGCTTGAAACTTAAGGAGCAAACGAATGGTAGCTACTCTCAATCTTTTCTCAACCCTGCTCCTGCAGGGCGGTACTTGGACCCTCCAAGGCATGATCGGCAACATGGGGAAGCTGGCGCTGGGCGTGGTGGTCATCCTGTTCCTTCTTTCTGTTTATTCTTTTGGGGTCATGATTGACCGCGCCCTGATGTACAGTGCGGCTCGCAAGCAGTCCCGCATCTTTGTGCAGCAGGTTGCCGGCGCGCTCAAAGACGGCAAGCTCGATGAAGCCATCGCCATTGCCGAACGCAACAAGAAGAGCCACATTGCCAAGGTCGTCGCCACCGGCCTCTCTGAATTTCAATCCGCTTCACAGCAGGTTTCCGATTCCGACGTCATTGACGCCGCCAAGCGCGGCCTCGAACGCTCCGTCGCCATCGTCCATGCGGAAATGAAGCGGGGCCTTTCGGCTCTGGCCACCATTGGTTCCACCGCGCCGTTCGTCGGCCTGTTCGGCACCGTGGTCGGCATTTTAAACGCGTTTAAGGGCATCGAGACGCAGAAGGCAACCGGTCTGTCGGCCGTCGCGGGTGGTATCGCGGAAGCGCTCGTCACCACGGCTTTCGGTTTGCTCGTCGCCGTTCCCGCCGTCTGGGCTTACAACTATTTCACTAACAAGGTGGAAGCCTTCGACGTCGAGATGGACAACTCTTCGATGGAGCTGATCAACTACTTCATCCTCCGGCGCGGCGCCAACAAGAGGTAACTTCCATGGCGTACAAACCACAAGCCGGCGCTCAGATGGCCGCTCCCAATGTGATTCCCATGGCGGACATCATGCTCGTTCTGCTCATCATCTTTATGGTGGTCACGCCGATGCTGACCAAGGACATTCCTGTCGATTTGGCCTCGGCCCAGAATTCCCGAGACATGCAGGATGCCGACAAGGACGACGCCATCGTGGTAGCCGTTACCCGGGACGGCCGGATTTACCTTGGCAGTACGCAGATGACGAAGGATGAAATCACCGGTCAAGTCAAGGACCGGATATCGAGCCGTCTCGATAAGACCGTCTACGTCAGAAGCGATTCTCGGGCTAAATACGGCGACGTCGTTGCCGTCGTGGACGAGATTCGTTCCGCCGGAGTGGATCAGCTCGGACTGCTCACCCAGAGGCTGGAGAGGGCTACTACCACTCCGCCGCCTCCCCCCGCGGGGGATTGAGCTGCCAGAAAAGGCGGCTGTTTTCGGCCGCCGGTTTACAGAGTGTTTGCCATTCGTTGGTTGACGGATTGAAGCCGCGCCGGATCCCACCCGGCGCGGTTGCGTGGCCTGCGGAGACGCTCTTCTTCGGGCCCTTAGGAGACTCGCTATGGGAATGGATGTTGGTGAGAACAAAGGGGCGTTGGCTACGCCAAACGTCGTGCCGCTCATTGATATTTTGCTGGTGCTGATCATCATTTTCATGGTCATTACCCCGCGCACGCCGAACGGCCTGGATGCGCTCGTTCCTCAGCCCTCGCCGAACCAGCAGCAGAACGTAGAGCTGGAGAACAAAACCGTCGTCGTCCAGATCGCCATGAACGGCAAGCTCAAAATCAATCAGGAAGACACGACCTGGGATGGCCTCGGCCCTCGCATGGAGACGATTTTCAAAGAGCGCGCCGAAAAGATTGCATTCGTCAAGGGCGACAACGATGTGCTCTTTATGGATGTCGCGCGCGCCATTGACATCATGCGCGGCGCGGGAATTGACAAGATCGGCTTGATCACTGCCAAGCTCGAGGCCGGTCAGTAACTCTTTTTTCGCGGGTTGTGAGAGTTCTCCTCAGAGAAGATCTGCTCTTCAACGAGGTGACTCATGGGCTTTACCGTAGGCGGCAAGCGTGGTGTTGTTTCCGACCCGAACATCGTTCCTTTAATTGACGTTCTGCTGGTGCTCCTGGTGATTTTTATGCTTATGCCCCATTCGGTGGGCCTCCGGGCGCAGATTCCGCAGGCGTGCGGTGCGGGACCTGAGAATTGCAGGGGAGACAAACCGCAGCCAGTTGTGATACAAGTTTTCGCGAACGGTTCCCTGCGCGTCAATCAGCAGCCAGTGGCTTGGGAGAATCTGGACGGCCGGCTGCGGGAAATTTTCAAGTTGCGCGCGGACCGCACTGCGTTTATCTGGGGCGATGCGTCGGTTGAATTTGCCGTGGTGGCGAGGGTTATTGATGCCATGAGCACCGCGGGCATTGCGCCAATTGGCTTGTTGACGCAACAACTGGGAAACGATTTCTGAACACTTTTGCCCTTCGCAGGGCGGATGTGAATATTTTGGCGCCGGGTTTTTGGCCTTGCGCCTCAGCAGGGATGGATGCCTCGATGACTCACGATTCATCGGTGACGCTTGACAGATCATTTCGCTCCCCTTCGGCACGCCTCTTTCGGAAAGGCCTCGCTTGCGCGGCTCTTGTTTTTCTTGCCGCCGGGGTTTCGGGCTGCAATAAACTGAAGGCTCGCGACGACCTCAACAAGGGCGTCGGCGCCTTCAAGAATGGCCAGTACGACACGGCCATCGAGTTTTTCAAGCAAGCAAGAGACCTCGATCCCGCGTTGATGAACGCGCGGCTTTATCTGGCGACCGCCTATGCCAGCCAGTACATTCCTGGGGCGCCCAGCGATGCGAATATGAAGCTCGGCACTCAAGCGATTGCAGAGTTCAAGGATGTGCTCAGCATCGACTCCAACAATCTGAGCGCCATTGACGGTATCGGTTCCATCCTTTTTCAGATGGCCGGCACGCCGTACGATCCCAAGAAATTTGAAGAATCGAAGAGTTACCACGAGAAGCACATCCAGTTAAAGCCAACCGATCCCGAGCCGTACTATTGGGTGGGCGTCATTGATTGGACGCTGGCGTTCCGCGCTAACAATGAAGTTCGCGCTGACTACAACAAGAGCAACATCAAGAAGCAGGTTAAGGATACAGATCCGCTCCCGGTTTCCTTGCGCAGCGATTATGTCACCAAATACGGAACTCTTGTCGACGAGGGAATTACCGATCTCCAGAAAGCAATTCAGCTTCGCCCCGATTACGACGACGCCATGGCCTACCTGAACCTGCTCTTCCGCCGCAAAGCTGACATGGTGGGGTCTGCTGACGAACGCGACAACTATTTGAAGCAGGCCGACGACCTGGTCGACAAGGTCAAGGAAATCAAGCAGAAGCGCGCCGAGCAGCCTCAGCCCGCAAACTGATCGGCGCCCCGGCTTTTTACGTCGTCTCGCTGGTATTTTTTCTTACGCCTCGGCGCTAAGCCGAGCCGTTGTCTATTCAACAGCCGGGTTCCCTTGGCGGCCTTTGCTGCATTTCATCTTTTTCCTCATCACTTGCGGCAATGCTACAATCGCGGCTATGAAACGACGCACACTGCTTCAGTCACTTCCTGCCGCGGCGCTACTTCCTGCGGCCAACTTGCTTTCGCTTCCTGAAGAGTCCCGGGACGATGCCGCTCCTCAAACCTCTTCGACCGCCGTTTACGAACTCCGCGTGTACCACACTTACGAGGGCAAGCTCGACGACCTGCTGCGCCGTTTCCGCGAGCACACCATGCAGATCTTCGAGAAGCATGGCATCCACAACGTGGCTTACTGGACACCCACCGACGATCCGCTCAAGGGCAAAACGCTTTTCTACATTCTCGCGCACCCCAGCCGCGAAGCCGCCACGGCCAATTGGAAAGCCTTTCGCGATGATCCCGAATGGCAGGAAGTACAGAAAAAATCCGAAGCCAACGGCAAGCTCGTCGAAAAAGTGGACTCCACCTTTCTCACTCTCACCGATTTTTCGCCGCCGGTTCGCTGACTCGGTCCCCTGGGCGACGTGCGAAGCGGTCCTGTCCGCAGCCTTCCACCTCCTTTGGAGAGCGCGGCGTCGGTAGTCTCAACGAACTCCTTGGGCGCCCGGCACTTGTCGTCGCTTTTGAGCTGGCGGAAAACGTGCAGCCAGCCACCAAGCCGATCGAAAAATACTCCAACGTTCCCATGAGCCCTGCCGACGCTTGTCTTGTTCATAGGACGGAAACGCTTGCGGATCCCGTTATCCTAACAACTGATGAAGATTTTCACGTATATCGTCGTCACGGTCGCCAGGTCGTTCCTTGCATCACCCCCAAGAGGATAGTGCCGTCCAGAAACCTACGTGTCGGCAAACTCTGCGCGGGCGAAAACGGAGGCGGAAATTCTGTGGTGCGCGGCGTCTTCGATGGCCAACTCGCCTGCGGTGATTGTCACCGGAGGCTTCCCGAGCATTCCTTTCAGGCATCGGCGCAACTCTTCGGCTTCCGTATCAATCCGCCCTTGCGTCAGTACCGTGGAATAGACATTCAACAGGACCAGCGCCCGTGCCGGGCTGAGCAATTTGCTGCAGGCCGCAAGCAGTTCCGGCAGGGAGTCGTCCAGCTTCCAGATTTCGCCGCCGGGGCCGCGGCCGAACCTGGGTGGATCGAGCATCAGCGCGTCATAGCGTTTACCGCGCCGCGCTTCTCGCTTTACGAAGGTCATCGCGTCTTCCACAATCCACCGGATAGGGAGGTCGCTCAGCCCTGAAAGGCTCTGATTCTTGCGTGCCCAGGCGACCGCTTTCCGAGAAGCGTCCACATGCGTGACGTCCGCGCCAGATGCGGCAGCCGCCAGCGTCGCCAGGCCCGTGTGCCCGAAGATGGACAACGCCTTCACCGGCCTGGCCGCCCGATTTATCACTTTTTCGATCCAGTCCCAATGGCATGCTTGGTCGGGAAACACGCCTACATGCCCTGAAGGCGCGGGCTGTACCCAAAACTTCAAATTATTCCGCTGCAGCACCCATCGCTCTGGAATGACCTTGCGGAACTTCCACTGGCCCTGCTGGTCGCTCCGCGCTTTCACAAACTCGCCGTCTCCCGCCGCCCATCGCCGCGCAGGGAGCGTCGGCGGCCACTTCGCCTGCGGCGCTGGCCTGATTAGCGTGAACTCTCCGAACCGCTCCAGCTTCTTGCCATCGCCGCTGTCCACCAACTCGTATTCTGACCATGCGGGTATCAGCGTTTGCATTTTCTGGCTGAGTTGCCACCGCCCCTGTTTTTTGTAACTGTTGATTCTAGAGCATATAGCGCTCTGGGAATTGAATTCTCGCCGGGGGAGCCCCCTGCGGTAGACTAAACCATGCCCTCTCCGAGCAATTTGCCGTTGAGCTTCAACCGCGTACGGGCGGTTCGGCAGCTTGACGCGCGCCTGGAAGAGTTAATCGAAAAGCTGAAGAAGCACCGCCCCGCCGAAGACCCTTGGATCGTCCGCCGCTCGTATGAGATTGCTTCGGAGCGGCATCACGACCAGTTCCGCAGCTCCGGCGAGCCGTATCTTTCCCATTTGCTGGATGTTGCGCACATCCTGGCGGACATGCGGCTGGATGCTATCACGCTGACCGCGGCCATTCTTCACGACGCCATCGAAGACACGGAGTATCCCGTTTCGCGCATCGAAGAGCGCTTTGGGGCGGAAGTGGCGCATCTCGTCGAGGGCGTCACAAAAATCGGCCGCCTGCACATGAAGGCCCCGGAAACGCGCCAGGCCGAAAACGTGCGCAAGATGCTTCTGGCGATGGTGACGGACGTGCGCGTCGTTCTGGTGAAGCTGGCCGACCGGCTCCACAACATGCGCACCCTGCAATATCTCGAGCCAGAAAAGCAGCAACGCATTTCTCGCGAGACGCTGGACATTTATGCGCCGATCGCGCACCGCCTGGGGATGAGCGTGGTTCGTGGAGAACTCGAAGATTTGTCGTTCCGCTATCTTGAGCCGGAAGCCTTTTTCGCGCTGCAGAAAGAGATCAGCGACAAAGCGGCGTTCCACAAAGAGTTTTTGGATGAAGTGCAGGCCACTATCAGGTCGAAACTGGTGGAAGCGAGCATTCCCGCGGAGCTGGAAGCGCGCGTAAAGACGCTGTATTCGCTGCACCGCAAGATGCTGCGGCAGGAATCGGGCTTCGAGCAGGTTTACGATTTGCTGGCGGTGCGCGTTGTCACCGATCTGGAGCGCAACTGCTACGCGGCGCTAGGCGTGGTGCATCACATCTGGCGGCCGGTGCCCGGGCGGTTCAAGGACTACATCGCGATCCCGAGGCCCAATTTGTATCAATCGCTGCACACGACGCTTTTGCACAGCGGGCAGCCTTTTGAAGTGCAAATCCGCACGCAAGACATGCATCGGGTGGCGGAAGAAGGCGTGGCGGCGCATTGGAAGTACAAGGTTGGAAAAGGTGCGCAGGACGATCAGCGCATTTCGTGGATGCGACAGCTCATCGAGTGGTCGCAGGAAATGCAGGAGCCGACCGAATTTCTTTCCACGCTGAAGGTGGATCTTGCTCCGGTAGAAGTTTACGCGTTTACGCCGAAAGGACGTGTGCTGGAGCTGCCGCGCGGCGCCACGCCGGTGGATTTTGCCTATATGGTGCATACGGAAGTGGGGCACCAGTGCGTCGGTGCGAAAGCGAATGGGCAGATGGTTCCGCTACGGTACGAAATCCAAACCGGAGACGTGGTCGAGATTCTCACGCAAAAGGGCCACCATCCGAGCCGAGACTGGCTGAGCTTCGTGAAGTCGTCCTCCGCGAAAAGCAAGATTCGCCATTGGATCAACGAGCAGGAACGCGAAGAAGCCATGGAAATGGGCAAACGCCTGATCGAAAACGAAGCGCGGCACTTCGGAAAGAGCCTGAAGAAGATTCCTGAAACCGAGATCGCGAAGATGCTGGCGGAGTTCGGATTCACGAAATTCGAGGATGTTTACGCAGCGGTGGGATTTGGAAAATATTCCGCGCGGCAAGTCCTCGCGCGCCTGTTTGGCGAGCCGGCAAGAGTGACGGAAGAAGCTGCCACGCCTGATTCCGCGCCGACGCTGGTCAAGACCGTCAAGCGTATGCTGGGATTTGGCGAAGCGCCGCTGGTCGTAAAAGGGCACGGCGATTTGCTGGTGTATCGTGCGAAGTGCTGCAACCCGATTCCCGGGGATGAAATTGTGGGCTACATCACGCGCGGACGCGGCGTGGCGGTCCACACGCGGGCTTGTCCCAACGTGCAGAACCTGATGTACCAGACCGAGCGGCGCATCGCGGTGGAGTGGGGCGGCCCGAGTGGGGCGACGTTCCCGGTGCAGCTCACGATTCGCGCGCGCGACCGCGCGGGATTGCTCGCGGAAATCACCGCGGTCATCAGCGGCGCAGGCTCCAACATTCACAATCTCGAGAGCCGGCCGGACCGCACCAATGCTCGGATTGATGCCAACCTGGAAATCGCCGATCGGCGTCAACTGGAAACCATTCTCGCGAACATCAAGAAAATCCCCGGCGTTTTCGGCGTGGAGCGCATCTACCAAGCGGCGAACTGATTCGGATTTAGGCCGCCCACCCTCAGTTTTCGGCCCGTCACCTGTACTTTGGCCGGGTGTCTCGCACAGCACACCTCCGCGCCGCTCCTCTTGCTCCCGATAAAATGGAATCATGAAGTACAAACTCATTCCAGCCGCGTTTTTGCTTCTGCGATTGTACGGTTGCAACCAGCATCTGTTTACCGACTACCGCCCGCTCGACAAGTCCGGCATGTGGTCGAGCAACGTCGAGCAGCTTAAGAAGATGAACACTTCGGACACCGAAGTGGAGCAACTCACGAAGATGAAGCAGGCGGGCATCGGCGACGACGCTTGCGTGCAAGTGATTGCGGACGCTCACAGCCATCAGCATCCGTTCGCGAGCGCGGATTCCGCCGTGAACTTGATGAACGCCGGGTATAACGAGTCGGTGATTCTGGAAATGACCAAGGCGGATCAGCTCGATAACCTGAGCGGAGACGCCGTCATGCTGCGGCTGGTCGGTTTGTCGGACTCCTCCGTGGACGCAATTCTGCACAAGAGGATGAAGGGCCAGCGCACGCTGAGCAGCGCGGAAATCGGACGGCTGAAAAACACCGGCCTCACCGAAGCTCAGATCATGGAGCGCATCAATCGGGGCATGACCGACGCGGAGGCGGACAAGGAAGCGGCGGTGCGCGAAGCGAACCGAAATCATGCGAACACCGGGTTCACACGAGTCAAAGGGCGGCGGCACTATTAGTTAGGCGCGTGGAGGTCCCGATAAGGGACGTTGTTTTGACTGTTAAAGGGGCGGTTTAATGTGGCGCCGGTGAATCGAATCCTTCATAGGCCACATGCCCTTTGTGTTGGCACTCTCTAAGCTCGTCGCGCAATATCTTCGCGGAAGATGCATCTCCCTCTGGGACCGACACGCAGCGCATAAATTCATCGTAACCGGGATCAGAAAAAACAAATGCGAGATCGATCTTTTCATTCCCCGTATTTTTGAGGCTTATCCAAGTGTCGGAAGGAATGAAAACGATAGCTCCCGCGTGAACATCCCGTTCCTGCGTGCCCAGCCAAACGTGGGCGCCGCCTGTTTGAATCAACAGAATCTCGTCCTGGTCGAGATGTTTGTGCTTCGCGATAACGCCGCCTGGCGGAATTTCCTCTGTGCCCAACCACATCTTTTGCGAGCCGCCATTCTTGCGATCGACCTTGATGGTAAACGATGCGGTCGGTATGGGAGTCTCTCTGGGCCTTCGAACGCGATGTTCACCTTCGCTTTTCTCGAGCATGAGCGGAGTTGTTTTGATGCTACCGGCCGATTGGGGATGTGCATCGTTCCGTGCGGTGCCATACGTGCCGAAAAGGATCGCGGCAAGGCTCATCATGCGTAGCCCAAATCGCATCGTCTGCCTCCTCGCTGCTCAAGTTGCTATTTAAGTTGTGATTCAAGGAAGCGCATTATACCCGGCAATACGCCCAAACTAAAATTGCCAATGCTCGTTCCATATTTGGCAGCCGGCTTTTTCTTCCGCCTGTTCCTCGTTACAATCGTTGCGTTGTGAAAGTCCAACCGATTTCACGCCTTTTATGGGCGATTTCCACGGTGGCCTTTTCGTTTTGGGCGGCTTCGTGCGCGGTGGCGCTTGGCCCCGGCTACACGATTGAAAAGCAGGAAATTCGCGTGCGCTTCGTGGATAAACCTGAGCCTCGAATTGAGGTCGCAGCTGACTATGGCCTGAAGAACGACGGCACGCGGCCGCTGCAGGAATTGAAATTGCGTTTGCCCGGAAGGCGCCGCTTCCAGTATGAGAGCCCAAACGCCAGTTGGGATTCCACCAAAGTCGGGTTGCAACCTTCTTCGGATAACCCGCGGGACACGGTAATTCCTTTACCTCAAGCGTGGACCAGAGGAGCCGGACACACCTTGCACCTTTCGGTGGAATACGCGCAGCCAGTGGAGGGAGATGCTGCCCTAAGTTTCTCGAATGACGCATTTTTTCTGCCTGCCGCGGGATGGAGCCCGGAATTGCTACCGCCGGAAGGACTCTTCGCAAAGGGGGGCGTGCCGCCAAGGAAGTGGAATCTCCGGATCGCTGCGCCGGCGGGATTTCAAATACGCACAAGCGGGACGCAGAGGAAAAGCGGACGAAAGGGCGGAGAGAAATTCTCGCTGGCAGAGCAAGGGAAGGCGGATCCGTATCCTTTCGTGATAGCTGGGCGATACAGCACCGCCCAAATCGGCAATGGCAGCGAGAAGGTGCACCTGTGGACGAGGACGCCGCAAGAATCCGCCAAGCTTCATGACTTGAGTGATGCGCTGGCGCGGGTCATGGCGGCGTACAACGCCGCTTTTGGTCAACGCGGCAGAGAGTCTTCACAAATTTGGATTGTGGAGTGTCCGGTCGCAGCGGGCTGCTTCACAAGTCTCAATCCGTTGCGCGCCAGACTGCTGGGGGAGAATGAGAGCGAGCAGTCCAGGGCGGAAATGATTTCGCAAGACACGATGGTTGTTGATCTGAGCAAAGGCACTCCCGCGCTTGCGGCGAGTGCGGCGCCTTCGCTGGCCGCGAGTTGGCTCGGTTACGGGCAGAATCCAGCGTTTTATGAGCAGAGTCCGCCGCTGACGATGTTGCCCGCGTTCGCGGCGGCGATTGGGCACGATGCTGCGGAGGGCGGAGATTCGCGCGGAGAAACGATTAGGCGCGCCCTTCTGCTGGTTCCCCGTGGAGAGCGGCTGCAGGAAAAAGATGACCAGCGCGCTTTGAGCGTGAAGAGCTTCTTGTTTTTCTTTGCGCTGCAGGACCGTTACGGAGCGGGAACCTTCCGCAAGGCGACGCAAGATATGCTGAACGCCCGGCGAGGAAAAGGGTTCAATTTGGACGACTTGATTGCGGCATTTGAAGAGGAAACGCATCAGAACGTCGCGGAATTTGTGAGAATGTGGATGAAGCATCCGGGAGTGCCGGAAGAATTTCGGTCGCGGTACGAATTCACCACCGCGGAAACAGGAAGTCCCACCAAGGAGACAAAACCATGAGAGACGTCGTACAGACTGACCGCGGCCCGAAGCCCATTGGGCCGTATTCGCAAGGCATCCGCGCGAACGGGTTCTTATACATATCGGGACAAGTGGCGCTCGAGCCGAAGACCGGCGAGTTCGTCGGCACGGATATCCGCCAGCAGACGGAAAAGACGCTCGAAAACATCAAAGGGATCCTGGAGGGCGCGGGCTCCAATCTGCATCACGTGGTGAAGACCACAGTCTTTTTGAAGGACATGAACGATTTCGCGGCGATGAACGAAGTTTACGGCAAATTCTTCAGCCAAGCGCCCCCGGCCCGCTCGACCGTGCAAGTCGCGCGGCTGCCGAAGGACGCGCTGGTGGAAATCGAAGTGATCGCTGCTGCTTAGACGAAGAATGCGGTACTGGCCTGCAAGCCTAGCAAACCTTGTTCTGACCCTTTTCTGGCGCACATTGCGGCAATTGGGTGTATACTCCCGCTCCAAGACGAACAGTGGGGAATTCCCATGCAGTACGCTTTCCAAGGGAACCCGGCTTTTCCTTCGAGCTGTGCCCGAAGCTTGCATAGAACTGTAGCTGCGGGCTTTCCACAAAACTCCCATTCCAAGAGGGCGTCATGAAACAGACCTTTGCGGTCGCCATTGGTGGCGCGGCGGGCCAGGGTGTGGCTACGCCGGGTGACATTTTCGCCAAAATTTTCAGCCGGAGGGGCCTCAGCCTGAATGCCTACAACGCCTATCAGTCCATCATTCGCGGCGGGCATACGCTGCTGACGATACGCACGGGACCGGAGCCGGTCACCAACATGGGCGACCGCATTGACCTCCTGATTCCACTCAACCAGGACACCATGGACCGGCACCTGAAACTGCTGAATAGTGGCGCCGCCTGCATCTATAACGCGGAGGCCATCAAACCCGGGGACGCTGCGGCCGGCGTGCAGCTATGTCCGTTGCCGGTATCTGAGCTGGCCGACATCACACGAAACAAAGTGGCGCAGAACACCTTGGCCATGGGCGCCGGTCTGCACATGATGGGAGTTGGCTTCGCGCCATTGGAGGAAGTTCTGCGCGAGCAGTTTAAGAAAAAGGGCGAAGCCGTGGTGGCGGAAAACATCGGCGTCGCGAGAGCCGGCTACGATTATGCCGCCGCACACTTTACCGCTTTTCCGAATCCGCTCCCCAAGACGGAGAAGCGCTATGCGGTGTTGAGCGGCAACATAGCGATGGCGATGGGAGGTGCCGCAGCGGGCGTCAAATTTTATTGTGCGTACCCGATGAGTCCTTCGACGGGCGTGCTGCACTGGATGGCAGCCCACGCCCGCAAGGCCGGAATCATGGTTCGACAAGTGGAAGACGAAATCGGCGTCATCAACATGGCGATTGGCGCGGCGCACGCGGGAGTGCGCTCCATGTGTGCTACATCGGGTGGCGGTTTTGCATTGATGAGCGAAGGTTTGGGTATGTCCGCCATGATCGAAACTCCTGTCGTGGTGATCGACTGCCAGCGTGCGGGACCGTCGACCGGTGTTCCTACAAAGACCGAGCAAGGCGATCTCTGGCAGATGTTGGGAGCGGCCTTCGGTGATTATCCACGAGTGATTGCCGCGCCACTGGACATCGCCGATTGCTTCAAGCTGATTCCCGAAATGTTCAACCTGGTGGATCGCTTCCAGTGTCCCGGCCTGGTGCTTTGCGATTTGCTGTTGTCTGAAGGCCGGCTCGGCGTCGATACGAAAGACTTGGATTTCAGTCCGGCCATCAATCGCGGCGAACTCATCCTTCCTCTCGATGACCCGGACGGGAACGGAAACGGAGCCAGCGCGGGGATTGCCACGAATGGCGGGTACAAGCGTTACAAGTTCACCGAAAGCGGCATTTCGCCGCGAGCTGTTCCCGGTGTGCCTGGCCACGTTCACACCGTAGCTACGGACGAGCACATGGAAGACGGCGTGCTCATCAGCGACGAGTTCACGAACCCCATCAAGCGGCGCGCCATGATGGAAAAACGCATGCGCAAAGTGGCGGGTATCGAGGCCGCTGTTCAGCCGCCGACGCTTGGGGGCCCGCGCGACGCCGACGTGACGCTGATTGGCTGGGGCTCCACGAAAGGCGTCATCGAAGAGGCCTGCGAGATCCTCAATGACGAAGGCATCTCCGCCAATCAATTGCAAATTCGCTGGCTCGTACCGTTGCACGGGGAGGCGATTGTTGAACTTCTGAAAGACGCGCGGCACACCATCATCGTCGAGAACAATTACAGCGGGCAGTTTGCCCGCTATCTCCGCAGCGAAACCAGTTTCGTGCCGGATGGGCATATTCGCAAATACGATGGCGAGCCTTTCATGCCGCACCACATCGTGCAAGCGGTCAAGGAGCAACTTGCCGGCAAGACTCATCTCTCCGTTCCGATGCACGAGATCATGGTTTAAGGGGGAAACGCACATGGCCACTGGGGTACAACGAGCAACTCAACTGACGATGGCCGATTTGAAGGGCAAAGTCGATCCCGACTGGTGTCCTGGTTGCGGCGATTTCGGTGTGCTTGCGGCGATTCAAAAAGCGCTGGTCGAATTGCAAATTCCCAGCCACAACGTGGTCGCAATCAGCGGCATTGGCTGCTCCTCGAATCTTCCGGGGTTCATCAACACCTACGGCATGCATACGCTGCACGGCCGGGCACTTGCCGTGGCCACTGGCGTCAAGCTGGCTAACCATGAGTTAACCGTGCTGGTGACCGGTGGTGACGGCGACGGCTTCGGCATCGGTGGAAATCATTTCGTTCACACCATGCGCCGCAACGTGGACCTGCTGTACATTGTGATGGACAATCAGATTTACGGGCTCACCACCGGTCAGACTTCTCCGACAAGCCGCATTGGCATGAAGACGAAGAGCATGCCATTCGGGAATATTGAGGCGCCGGTGAACCCTATTTCGCTGGCCTTGACCGCGGGCGCAACGTTTGTGGCCCGCGGTTTCAGCGGCGATCAAAAGCATCTCACCGAACTCATCAAGCAGGGCATTGAGCATAAAGGCTTTTCGTTCCTCGACGTCTTCAGCCCTTGCGTGACCTACAATCACGACAATACGTACCAGTGGTATCGCCCGCGCCTGAAGAAGCTCGAGGACGATTCGGTGTACGACGCTTCGGACTGGACCATGGCGGTGGAGAAATCGCTCCTTTGGGGCGAAGAAATCCCCATAGGAAAATTCTTCGAGCGCACCGATGTGCCCAGCTTGCACGCTGCCGAGCCGGTGTTGAACGAGGGCCCGCTTGTGCGTCTCGAACCGCGGGTGCCCGCCGATGTGGCGCGCGGCTTCATCGAAGAACTGATGTAGCGTTCTTTCAGAGCTCGTTATATTCACGAGCCAAGCGCCGTTTCTGACCGTTCCGGCGATTTGTCTCCGCCTTAGAATCACGGTGTGTTCAAACTCGAACCGTGCTGAGGAGGTGCGCCACATGAAAGCAGTCGTTTCCATGCTGGTATTGCTCGCCGTATGCGCCGTTTTGGGTGCGGCTCGACAAACAACAAAGCCGAACGGGGAAGAAGGAAGAATCATCGCGCTCGAATCGGCCTGGGACCAAGCCGAGCAAAACAAGGATGCAACCGCGCTGGCCAACTTGCTCGCGGACAACATCGTTTACGTGGACTACGACGGCTCCATCAGCACCAAACAACAGCTTCTAGCGGACGTGAAAAGTCCGGCCGTTGTTGGAGAGCAGATTAGCAACGAAGGTGTGACGGTGCGCCTGCACGGCAACAACGTGGCGGTGAGCACCGGAATCTACCGGGACAAGGGAATAGAAAAGGGCAAGCCCTTCTCGCGGCGGGGGCGTTTTACCAACGTGTGGATCAATCAGAACGGCAAATGGGAATGCATCGCCAGCCAGTCTACGCTGGTTGCGCATTAAGGGACGCCTTAAGGAAAGATTGAGTCGCTTGGTCTACAGGGAAGCAGGACGTGCTTTACGGCTTGTCCTCGCTTTCCAAGGCCTCATGCACCACGAAGATCGTCACGCCTGCAGTGATGGCCACCGCGTACCAGATAAATTTGCTCTTGGCAGCTTTGATCGGAGGACCGCCCATGCCCTTGGTTCCGGCGCCGCGGGGGCCTTGGGGATCCGCATTCGGATCGAGAACAACGCGATACGCTTCGCCCTCCGGAATCTCGCGCACGTCATCTTCTACAGCAATTTGCAGCGAGCCGCGCACGCTCTTGACCATGAGTTCCTTGGGATTCAATACGATTACTTTTCCAATTGTGGGCTGGTCGGTATTCGGGCGAATGATGGCGGAAGCGACGTGAAGGACAAAAGCTTTTGCATTGGCCGTGGAAAAAGTGGCCGTACCTGCGGTAAGGGTGGCCGCCGGAATTGCTTCATCCTGCGACAAGGTTGCGGTGCTCCCACCGGCGAGGAGCAGGCGTGCCGCTGCAGCGCGTATCTGCACGCTGCCGACGTTGTCCGTGCTGAGGCGATCGCCGCTGAAGACAGTTGCACCAACAGACGCGTTCGCATTTCCTACGCGCGCCCGATTCGCAAAGACCAAGGTTCCGTACGCTGCAGAGGGAGTGGCCCAAAGTGGCGAAACCAAGAGGGAAACCGAAAGCAAGGTTACAACCAAGGCGCGGGTTGTGGAAAAGCTGTCCAGCACGCACGAGCGCGCCATCAACGCCTCCAAGAGAGACAGAGAAAGCATACTGAGCGGCAGAGGCAAGGTCAATCAAAAACCGAAATGAACGTGACCCGGCCACAAATCAGGCCCCTGAGCTCCGGGAGTTTCTTGGCCGTTACGGTCATCCGCTGATACAATGCGGCTAAGAGCATGGCTGATTGGAAACAAATCACCGCGCGCATCCGCCGCGCGCGTTCCGGCAAAGACCCCCTCGGACAACTCGCCAATCTGTACCAAAAGACGAGTGACGCGATGGTGGCGTTCGAGCTCGCCAAGTTGTTCGAGAGTTCCGGACAGAATTCTGATGCCGCCAAATGGTATTCCACGGCAGCCTCAAAGTTCCGGCGCTCGGAATGGAAGAACAAAGCGCAGGAGGCAGCCGTGCGGCTTGGCGGCGGTTCTGCAGTCGGCGTAGCCGAAGGCCCTGCCCCGTCAGACGGGGAATTCCACTTGGTCCCGCCGGAAGCGGCCCAAGGAGAAAAAGAATTGGTGTTTGAGAAGAATCCGGAAGCGTTGGAATCGGCGGTCGCGGTCACCAGCGAGGTTCAGGAAGCCACCAAGCAAGAGGCAAGCGGTGCTCTTGAAAAGGGTGGGAATCGACGGCGGCGCGGTCGTCGCGGTGGAAGAAACCGAAGAAAAAGTCCGGCCACAAACGAAAGAGCGGGCCAGGCCTCCAGCCGCTCGTCAAAAACAGGCCAACGAACCGAATCGACACCGGTGGTTGTACAGGATGATGCTCCCGATGAAACCATTGCTGAGCGCGTATCGCCAAGCCGCGCCCTTCCCAGTCTCCCCGTGGAACCATTGGGAGAACCTGGCCCGAGCCCCAAGGGCCGCTACGGCGATCCGGGGCTTTCTTCGCGAATCACGTTGCTCGAAATGCAATTTCGCCGCTTGCTTGCCTGTCCTCCCGCAAAACTGAACGAGGCGGACCGCGCCCCCGCAGGCCCTGGCGTATTCGTGCTCACGGATTCCGATCTGACCACTTACTATTATGTCGAAGCCTGTCAAACGCTGCGGATTGCGGTGGGCAACTTAATACGCGGTGGCAACCGTCGCGGCGCCGATGCCATCAAGCCACAGCTCGCCGAACACCTCGGAATTCCAGAGGCGAAAGTAGCAAAATATCTCGCCGACCATTGTGTGGTTCGGTGGCTCCAGCTTGACGAGGGTGCCTCTAACTTTGCCCACTTCGCCATTGCCGTCCTGCGTCCCATTCTGAACGAATAGCAATTTTCCGCACAAATTTGGTACGGGTTTGTCCAGAAAGAGAAAAACTTGCCCTTGTTTGCCCAGGGTATAAACCCCATTCCGAGGTAGGGCAAAATGACCATTCGCCGGCCTTATTTGCCATTCAACCCCCTATTTCTACCATTCGGTGCAACCTGCTAGCCTTCCCCCCAGGTACCCCTCAAACTATAGGTGTCCAAAGACTTATTGGATGTAGTTGGGGTCCGTGGTACCGTTTTCGAGCACGCAAAACTGAGCCCGGGGGCAATCGTCGGTCCTAGCTCCAGCGATTGGGTGGGCTCAAATTCCCAAGGTTAGTTCTGGGCAACTTTCTGAAAGAGGGGGATAGAGGTTTATGCCGAATCGCGTAGGCACGCAGGTTCTGAGGACGATTGATTGGGCAGTTTGCAAAGCAGCAGGCGCCACCTTCAATACGATTCAGTTCTTCAACAAGTACAACCCGAACCCGTCCGTAACCCCGCAATGGTCGGATAAGCCGCTCTTGAAGTCGTGGGAAAAGACCAAACCCACGCTCGGCTTCCCGAGGCAGACCGATTCGCTTTGTCCGGCATGCGTGAAGGAAGCGCGCGAAGCCATCATCCATGGCAAAAAGGATTGGCGCGACCTGATGCACGAAAAGGTCGGCGAGATCAAAGCCACCATCGTGGAGCGCGATGGCCAGGTCTGGATGGTCAAGGATTGCCCCATTCACGGCCACTACGAAGACATGATGGCCGTCGATTCCAAGTTCCTCCACTGGATCGAGAAACAGTTTCCGGGCCGCGACATTCCCGCCCACAACGACGAAGATCTGCACAAGCACGGCTCCTCCACGGTCCGCTACGGGCGCGGCTCCGTCCTTACCGTGGACCTCACCAACCGCTGCAACATGATGTGCGATCCCTGCTTCATGGACGCCAACCAGGTCGGCTATGTCCACGAACTGGGCTGGGAAGAAATCAAGGAAATCCTGGACAACGCGCTAAGGATCAAGCCGCGCCGCCAGATGTCCGTGCAGTTCTCCGGTGGCGAGCCCACCATGAGCCCGTACTTCCTGGACGCGGTCGCTTACGCCCGCAAGATCGGCTACAACAGCGTGCAAGCGGCTACGAACGGTATCGAGTTCGCCAAAAGCAAGGAGTTCAGCAAGAAGGCGTTCGAAGCGGGCATGCGCTATGCCTATCTCCAGTTTGACGGCATCGGCAACGACGCCAACAGCCACCGCCAGATCGGCAACCTCTTTGACGTGAAACTCCGCGCCATCGAAAACATGCACGAGGCGGGCATCGAAATCGTGCTGGTCGTGACCATCGTCAACAACGTGAACAACGACCAGGTCGGTACGGTCGTGAAGTTCGCGATGGAGAATCCCAAGAAGATCGCCTTCGTTAGCTTCCAGCCGGTTTCTTTTACCGGCCGCGACGAAGATATTACGCCAGAACGCCGTCTGCGCCAGCGCTATACCCTTTCGCACCTGGCCAGCGACGTAAGTAAGCAGGTGGGCAAGGTCGAGCCGACCCGCGACTGGTTCCCCATCTCTTTCATCAGCACGTTCGCGGGTTTCGCGGACATGGTCAAGGGCACGGAATCGCAGTGGGGTTCGCTCTCCTGCGGTTGCCACCCGAACTGCGGAGTGGGCACCGCGCTGATGATCAACAAAGAAACCAAGGAATGGGCGCCTGTTCCGCGCTTCCTCGATGCCGAGCAACTTACCAAGGACGTCACTGCCATCACCGACGCGGCGCGCGGCAAGAACTTCTCCAATTTCATGATGGCCATGGCCCTGCTGAAAAACTATCACCCGTTCCGTGGCCCCAAGGGTCTGAAGCTCTACGACCTCTTCAAGAAGTTCGATAAGACCTGGGCGCTCACCAAGAGGTCCGTAACGAAGTATGGACGAACTTCGCCTGACCGCACGTATGAAGACGCCATGAAGCGCCGCCAGAGCGATCCGTGGAACTTCCTCTTCATCGCCGGCATGTGGTTCCAGGATCTCTTTAACTACGACTTCCGCCGCACCGAGATGTGCATCATTCCATACGCGACGCAGCAGGGCGAAATCAGCTTCTGCGCGTACAACACCGGCGTGGGCTGGCGGCAAATCATCGAGAACATGCACAAGAACGCGACCGTCGCGGAGTGGTACAAGACGCACGGCAAGCATGAAATCTATGCCAAAGGCAAGAACGTCAACCTGAGCAGCTACGAGCACTCGCTCAAGATTGACGCCGAAGATGCCGCGCGCGTCCGCCACGTCGAGCACGACGTCCCTGTGACCGCCGCCGAGGAAGATCGCATGCGGCGCAAGAAGGCGTGGGAGGAAGCCGCCAAGGTCCGCGCTATCTACGAAGAGCTGGTGCTGAAGAAGCCCCAGCAGGCCACCGTGCAAATCGGCACGCTTCAGGACATCGCCAAAGCCGTCCCGGCGAACTTCGCCAACGCAGCCAAGCCGATTTCTATCGCTCCTCCCGAAACGGATCCCGGTGTACGGGAGAGCCTGAGCAAGCCCAACACTGGCAACGGCCATTCAAAAGGCAACGGAAATGGCTCCGGTGCCAAGGTCAACGAGAAGGCCGCCGAAGCCGTCGCTGGCGACTAAACGTATCCTGCCAACTCCGCAGATTCCAACGGCCCCGGCTCAGTCGGGGCCGCTCATTTGTAGCGCCGGCTTCCAGCTGGCTTTTTTGTTCTTCCTTTGTCTCCTCACATTTCCTCTCAGTCCTGGCGATCGTGTTCGACGTAATCCTCGTAGACATGACGGCCTGACTTCAGTTTTTTCAGAACACTGCTATAATTTGTACAGGATAAAATTATGCCCATTTACGAATACATTTGTGAGGACTGTCAGACGCACTTCGAGAAAATTGTCCTGAACAAACAGCAGGAAATTGCCTGCCCAAAGTGCGCGGGCAAGCGTAACGCGATCCAGCTTTCCGTCTTCAGCGCCGGTAACGGCTCCGTGAACGGAACACCCGCGAAATCCTCTAACGGATTCTCGGGCGGGACCGGCGGCTGTTGCGGCGGCGGTTGCGGCTGCCACTGAGCCATTTTTGGTCATCTTCAGAGTCAGGGGCCGTTCATGTTGATCAGCCATTCCTCTCTTCTGTTGTTCGTCACCGGTGCGGCGGTTCTGCTGGTAATTCCCGGTCCGGCGGTGACTTACGTCGTCAGCCGTAGCATTGGCCACGGACGCGCCGGGGGTCTCGTTTCCGTCCTGGGCATCGTGGTAGGAACTTTGTGTCACGTCGTCGCGGCAGCCTTGGGCATTTCTGCCGTGTTGGCTTCTTCCGCGCTGGCCTTTCAGTTTGTGAAGTATCTGGGCGCAGCCTACCTGATTTATTTGGGAATCAAAACTCTGCTCTCCAATGATCAGCAATGGCTGGCCGAGGCTGGAGGCGAAACCCGCCTGGCACGGATCTTTGGCCAGGGTTTTCTCGTGAATTTGCTCAATCCAAAAACCGCGTTGTTTTTTCTGGCTTTCTTGCCGCAATTTGTAGACTCGGCGCGCGGCCACGTCACGCTGCAAATCCTGCAACTGGGAATCTTGTTCGCATTGATGGGCTGGTGCAGCGATTCAACGTACGCGTTGATTGCAGGAACCGTGGCCGAAAAGATTCGCGGCAGCCTGCGTCTGCGCCGCATCCAGCGCAATGTTTCCGGCGGCGGACTAGTCGCGCTGGGTTTGGCGTCGGCATTTTCCGGCGCAAGATCGAAATAAGAAACGGGCAGGACCAAGCCGTAAGCTACTTTGTGGCGCAAAGTTTAAGGTATTACTTTAAGTGCGACTCTAACCTATTGCAAGGAAACAGGTTGGAGATATTCCTGCTGAATATTCTCTTCCCGACGGCCTGCTAACGACGGTAGACTGTGGCTGCCTAGAATCGGTTTCAAAATACTTTGAACCTATTTAAAATCAAGGGTTTAACAAAGGCAAAAAGGGATTTTGAAATAGGTTCTACTTTCGAATGACCACGCCCCCCAATCCGCTTCCTTCCGTTTTCGATACGCACCACCCGCCGTCCACAGCCATCATCGACAAATGTGTCCACTGCGGTTTTTGTTTGCCCGCGTGCCCCACTTACGTTCTTTGGGGACAGGAAATGGATTCGCCGCGCGGCCGCATCTACTTAATGAAGCTCGCCGCCGAAGGCGCTGCCCAAATGACTCCCAAGTGGGTCAGCCACTTCGACGCTTGCCTCGGGTGCATGGCTTGCATGACAGCGTGCCCTTCCGGCGTGGACTACGGCAAGCTCATCGAAGCTACCCGCGCGCAAATCGAGCGCCATTTCCCCCGCTCAGCTTCCGAGAGGCGCCATCGCCAGTTTTTGTTCGAAACTTTCACGCGGCCAGATCGTTTGCGCCGTTTGCGCGCGCCGCTCCTCGCCTATCAGAGATCTGGCTTGCAAGCCATCGTTCGCGGCTTGGGCTTTGTCAAACTGCTTCCGAAAAAATGGCAAGCAATGGAAGCGCTGCTTTCGCGACTCGCTCCCCAAGAAGCCGTCGGGGAAGTCACTCCGGCCGTCGGCGCAAAGCGGCGGCGCGTTGGCTTGCTTCTTGGTTGCGTGCAGCGCGAATTCTTCTCTCAGGTGAACGCCGCCACGGCGCGCGTTCTCGCCGCCGAAGGCTGCGAAGTCGTCGCTCCCCAGGCGCAAACTTGCTGCGGCGCATTGCTTGTGCATGCGGGAGAAGAAGCCGCTGCCATCGAGCTTGCCAAAAAGACCATTGATGTTTTCGATCGAGAAAACGTAGAGATCATTGTGACCAACGCGGCCGGATGCGGCTCTAACGTGAAGGAATACGGTCATTTGCTCCGTGACGATCCCGAATACGCCGAACGCGCCCGAAATTTTTCCGCAAAGTGCAAGGACATCAGCGAAGTTCTCGCCGAACTCGAGGCACGCAGCGCGCGCCATCCGCTGAGACTGCGCGTGGCGTTTCACGATTCCTGCCATTTGCAGCATGCGCAAGGTGTCCGTTCGCAGCCGCGCGCTTTGCTCGCAAGCATTCCCGCGCTCGAAATTGCCGAAATTCCCGAATCCGCCATCTGCTGCGGCTCCGCAGGAATCTACAATCTCGTCCAGCCCGACGCGGCCAACTCCCTTGGCGATCGCAAGGCGGAACTCATTTCGCAACTCAATGCCGACGTCGTCGCCACAGGTAATCCCGGTTGTGCTCTGCAGCTTCAGGCGTCTCTCGCGCGCCAGCATCAAAAGACGCCGGTCGTCCACACGATTCAAATCCTGGATGCCTCACTCCAGGGCCAATCGCCCGATTCCTTGCTGCGCTAGTGTCCTAGATCGAAGATTAGTCGGGCTGGCGAGGGTGGACAGCGCGCTCAATTCTTCTTGGCATTGCCCGCCGCAGCTCTTCCCAAGGCGGCCAGATAATTCAGCATCTGGCGAACTTCATTCGCGTGCTCACCGTCGGGGGAGAGCTCCAGGTATTTCTTCAATGCCTCGGCCGCGCCGGACGGTGGCGCAGTCACTTTGCCTGTCAGGGCCGGCTGGTTTGCGTAGAGCAGCAGAGCGCCCTTGAAGTAGTACGGTTCCGCTTTGTGGGGATCGGTGGAAATCGCTTTGTCGCATGCGGCCATGGTGCCCTCGACATTCTTCAGGTTGTATTGCGTGACGCACAGATTGAAGTACTCCATAGAGGGATCGCGAGCCAAGGCGGCCGCCTTGGTGTAAGCAGCCATGGCTTGGTTGGTTTTGTGCAACTTGTTGTACGCGTTGCCTTCGTTGTTGAGCATGTGGCTCACTCTGGTTTTTCTGCTCACGGAGTCGGCCTCGGCGGTTTCGGGGTTAATTCCGGAAACGTCGCCGGCCGCCAAAATGCCGTTCTCATAGCTGCCGATCGCTTCCTGATACTGGCCGAGATTGTATTGAGCGTCGCCCAGTTCCCCTAGATACTCCCAATTATCCGGCTCCATTCCCGTCAATTCCTTCAGCGGAGCCAATGCGTCCTGCCAGCGCTTATCCAGGACCGCGGCATTGGCTTGCAGGATGAGCGCGTTCGTTTCCGAAACTTTCTCGTTTTGCTCTTGGATTTCCTTGTTCAGCTTCCTTTTGTTTTTAGTATTGGGCTCGGGCAGAACCCGAATGCCTCCGTAGGTATCCGGGTCGTTGGGCACCGCACTGGTTGTTTTCGATTGGCTGACATCAATTTTTACCGTTGCCGTTCGCGACGACTCCGCCGGCATGATCGAGATTTGTTGGTGGAGAAGTTTGTCCCCTTCGGCGCTTGCCACGTCTAGGTCATAGTAGCCGTAGGGCGCGTCCGGGATGACGAAGTTGCCGAAATCGTCGGTCTTAATTTTGAAACTTTTGCCGGAGTAAACGTTTGCCAGGGTTACTGTCGCACCAGCCTGCGGCTTGCTTGAGTCCGTTACGGTTCCCCTGATCTCTCCGGTGGGGGTTTGAGAGCGCGCTGGTGCGTGGCCAAGCGCGGTCACGAGAGTTACAAGTGCGACAAGAAAAAGGGCATTTTTCATAGCGCACCTGGCAAGGACCGAAAGGTCATCATTGTTGCACCGAGGATGAGGACATGCCCCGAGTGCGACAATGCTCACGCTGGCGCGACTACCGCCAGTGGCAATCGGGGGCTAATTTATAGCACGATTCCTTTGAGAATCGCGCGCGGCCGTTTTTGGAGGAAGATATCAGATCCGGCTTGACCCTAGTCTTCGCCGTTCATTCAAAGGCAATGCCTGTTTTCTTTGAGATGTCCCGTAAATCCTCGATGACGGGAAGAATTAGCGGCACGCCGCTTTTGCGCCGCCGATGCTCTGCTTCCCGCTCGGGATCGCCCGGGATCAGCGGACCGTTCGTACCCGGTGCGGCCTTCGTCGCGCGAAACACGCGAACATAATCGTCGATCTGCCGCTTGAATTCGTCCGCGTCAACGAACCCGTCAATGCGCATCGCACCAAAGAAGTGCCCGATGCCTTTTCCTACGCTGCGCTTTGGAATTTCCAGACGCAGCGCAAATGGTGGGGCAAACGGCCCCCAGTTCGCTCCGCTGAGCGGGCCGCAAAGAATGTCCACCATCATGGCCAGCGCGTACCCTTTGTGGCCTCCATGTTCGCGATCGGAACCGAGCGGCAGCATCGCTCCACCGGCGACGACATCTTTTGGCTTGGTCGTTGGCATTCCTTCAGGTGTGATCAGCCACCCGCTGGGAATGTCTTCGCCCTTGCGCATCGCGATTTCGATTTTTCCATACGCGGCCGCGCTCGTAGCCAGATCAATCACGATCGGCGGCTCTTCTTTTCCGGGAAACGCGATGGCAATCGGATTCGTGCCGAGCATGCGCTCCGCGCCCCACAGCGGCGCAACCAATTTCGTGGAATTGGTCATCGCCCAGCCGATCAAATCGCGTTCCAGCGCTTGCAGAACGTAATAGCCCGCGATGCCGAAGTGATTCGTATTGCATACCGTGACCCAGCCGGAGCCGGCTTGTTCCGCCATGCCCATAGCGATGCGGTTCGCCTGCGGGCCAACCACCAGGCCCAGGCCGTTGTCGCCGTCTATGGTGGCAGTGCTCAGCGTCGAGCGCACAATTTTGACTTTCGCCTTCGGATTGATGTGGCCTTCACTGAGCATCCCGAAATAGCTGTACATGCGCGCGACGCCGTGAGAATCGATTCCGCGCAAGTCCGCGCAGGCCAGCACATCGGCGGCTTGCTCCGCGTCATTTTTCGGTACGCCGAAATGCAGGAACACGCGTGTACAGAATTCGTGGAGCTTTTCGATAGGAAAAATCCTGGATTCAATTTCGGCCATGTTTCTCCAGACGCGACGCTTTTATGCGGGCAGGCATTCTCCGCGGGTTTCCGCGCCAAAGGGAACGAAGAGCAATCCCACCGCGAACGCAATAGAAGTCAGCGCAACGGGAATCCCTAACGAGCCGTAACGCTGCACGCCCGCGCCAACGAGAAACGTGATTCCTGCGCCCGCAAAGCGCGCGAGCGAAGTGGAAAATGCGAATGCGCTAGCGCGGCACTCCGTAGGATACTGCTCCGGCAGCCAAAGGGTGTACACCGCAAAATTCGCCCCGCCAAATCCCAGGAAGAAAAGGCAGGCGAAGAACCACGGCAAGGCTTCCGCGCCAAGATAGAAAACTTTTCCAAACGTCAGCGCAATGAAAGCGAGCATCAGGGCGAAATAAAAGCTCAGCGCCCCGCGCCGCCCAAGCTTTTCTGCGAGCCAGGGCATCGCCAGGCAGCCCAGAATCGTTGCGAAGGAAACCAGCATCGCCGCGCGCGAAGCAAGTTGCGCCGCTTGCGGGCCAATCCTTCCGGCTCCTTCGGCCAGTGTTGTCACTGCCGCGGGCACGTACACGGTTCCCGCCCACAATCCACAAATGGATGCCAGCATGTACAGCGAGTTCAAAATCGTTCTGCGCCGCAACGCATTTGAAAAAAGTGCTGAAAAAGGCTGCCAGACGTGCCGCGAACTGAGCACCTGTGCTTTTTTCTTCCAGCGCACCGGCTCCGTCACCCCGTGGCGCACCCAAGCCAGCAACAGCGCGGGCAGTCCACCTACGGCAAACATCAAGCGCCAGGCAAATGTTCCAAAATAACTGCCGATCTCAAAGTTGAGAGCCGCCGCGAGAAGCGTGCCGACGTAATATCCCGTGTGCATGTATCCCGCGCCGGCGCGCCGCCGTTCTTCGGGCCACTCTTCGGCGACAAACGTTCCACCCATGGCCCATTCACCGCCAATGCCGATCCCCGCGAGCAGCCGTAGTACCGCAAGCTGCCAAACATTGGTAACAATCGCGCTGAGAAAAGTGAAAACGGAATACCACACGATGGTGAACATCAGCGTGCGCACGCGCCCGAACTTATCTCCCACGGGCCCCCACAAAAATGCCAGTCCCCAGCCAAACAAAAAAAGTGCGAACAGCAATCCGCCGTAAAAGCCGATGTTGCCTTTCGTCGGGGGAATTCCAGAGCGCGGCAAGAGGTCGCGCAGAGAAGGAACCAGCACGAGCGCATAGATAAACGAATCCATACCGTCGAGCGCCCAGCCTCCCCAAGAGGCCCAGAACCCGCGAATCTGATTTCGCGTCAGCGGAATTGACCCAGAAGAACTTGCGTTTGAAGGGGACACAGTGTTGCTCATGACCGCGCGACTATATCACGCGACACGACAAGGTTTTCGTGTTGTCTGTTGAAGGGTTATTTCCGCGGGTTCGAATCGCCGCCACGCCCAACCGCGCCTTGACGTGCCTTTGCGAGCGCCCAGTTAATCGACACAGGTGGTTCGAGGGACCAGCGGTAAGCAAGTGCCATCTGCCGAGCAGCCTCCCCCGGCGCGACCATTCCGCAGGAAGTACCGAGGCCCGGGACAAGCGATGGAGCTAATCTTACGCTCGGCCTGGCGATTGTGCTGATGCACAGCAACCAGCATTGCCCACATCGCAGCAAAGACATAGTCCGTGGTGGCAATTGTCATTGGTACGCGCATCGTCGGGGTGTGTGCGATGAAAGGATGCTTAGCGTTCCTGGTTTCGACAATAACCGACGTTCCGACGGGTTGCTCCCCCAAAAAGTCCCGGATGATCCTCTCCTGTGCTCGGTCCATCAACTCGACTCCGAAATAGCAAATGATTGCGAGGTCAACTCCACCGTCCATCAATCCGAAAGAGTTGGCTGCACTCACCATACAGTCAAACTCCTCCAGCTCCTCGAACCTGCCGTTCACTATTTCAACGTGGGACAGGCCCCGGAACTGCTGCTTCCAGCATTGGCACAACTCGCGTTTTGGGTCGACCAAAATCAATCTAGGAGTGGAGATGAACATTAGTATCGCTCTTATCTTCCACGGCTTCGAGATAGTAGCAGAATAGCTGACCATAATCTGACGCCAGAATTAGGATCTGGGTGGGTGTGCTGTCTATTGAAGAGAGGACTGTCAACGGTAGCCGCGCCAGAAGAAAACAATCGTCATGGCCGCGCCAACGAAGATGACGAAGCCTTTTACCCAGGACTGCGGCAGCTTTTGCGCGTAGTGCGCCGTGGAATAGCCGCCGAGCACCGACCCGACGGTCATTACAATGGCCTGCGGCCAGACGATGGCCTTCGTCACCACGAACGTAACCGTAGCGACGCCGTTGATCACGCCGCCGAGCCGCACTTTCAGCTTGTTCATCGCGTGGATGTCGGTCATACCGAGCGCGGCGAGCATGGCCAGGTTCATGATGCCGATCCCGCCGCCAAAATACCCGCCGTAAACCGCAACGAGCAGCTCAAAAATCGACGCCCCTGCCACGGCCGAGTTGCCGGCGTCGTGCGAAATCCCCGCTGAAATGCGCCCCGTCAAATGCTTGCCAAACGCGAAGAGCAGCGTGGCGCCCAGCAGCAGCCAGGGAATCACACGCAAAAAAGTTTTCGCCGGCGTGTGAATCAAGAGAATCGCGCCCGCAAGCCCGCCAACCAGACTGGTCAGCACCAAGGGAATCAAGATGCGGAGCGGCAGGTTGAGCTTTTGCGGATAAGCGTTGCCGCTTGCCGTCGTTCCCACCCACAGGGAAAGCGTGTTCGTCGCATTGGCCGGAATCGCCGGAACGCCTGTAAACAAAAGCGCAGGAAACGCCACAAAACTTCCGCCTCCGGCCACGGCATTGATGCCGCCTCCGAGCGCGCCCGCAAAAAACAGAAAAATGGCAGTCTGCGGATTCAAGCAGCGTTTGTATCACGACTGCGGCGGGTTCTCCAGCGAGGACGAAGTTAGTCTGTGATTCTCTTGTTGGACACCTGGTTTCCCTGCGCCAGTCCCGGCCTGCCTCATTTGTTTTTCATTCGTAACCTCGGGAATGGGAACAGCGTATAAAATAGAAGCATGAGGATTTTGTTGTTCAGTGGCAAAGGCGGCGTGGGCAAGACCAGTCTTGCGGCGGCCACCGGTCTGAGGCTAGCCGAGCTTGGCTACCGTACGCTGGTAATGAGTATTGACCCCGCGCACAGCCTGGCGGATTCCTTCGACCTGGACACGGACTTATTCCATTCTCAGACGGCCGATCCCCTTGCAATTAACGACCGCCTTTCGATTCTGGAATTGAACATTCAGAAGGAAGTGAAGCGGCACTGGCAGGAAATCTCCTCCTACGTTATCTCCGTGTTGCGCACCACCGGGATCAGCGAAGTCGAAGCCGAGGAATTGGCGATTCTGCCGGGCATGGAAGAACTCAGCGCAATGATGTACATCAACCAGTACCGGCGCGAAAACCGGTATGACGTTGTGGTGCTCGACGCCGCGCCTACAGCGGAATCCATGCGCTTCATCAGCATGCCCACCACGTTGGATTGGTACATGAAGCATATCTTCCCCTTCCAGCGGAATCTGCTTAAAGCGGTTCGCCCTATCGCCAATCGCGTGGCTCCTTTTGAGCTGCCCACGGACAATTATTTTGCCAACATTCGCGCCCTCTTCGAGAAACTCGAGGGCGTCAACGAAATCATGGAGGACCCGAATACCACGTCCGTGCGCCTGGTCACCAATCCGGAAAAGATGGTCCTTCGAGAAACGCAGCGCGCTTTTGTGTATTTTTCGCTGCACGGATTGACGGTGGACACGGTGATCGTGAATCGCGTGCTTCCTCATGAGGTCAAGGACACATGGTTCAACGAGTGGCACAGCTCGCAGGACAAGGTGCAGCGCGAGCTGGAAGAATATTTCGCGCCGGTGCGCGTGCGGCGTGTGCCGCTCTTTGCCCACGAGGTCCTCGGCCAGCAGCGTCTGCAAGAGGTTGCCAAAGTGCTGTATGCTGAGGGAGAAGATCCGTCTGCAGTGACGCAGACCGAGAAGCCCTATACCTTTGAGAAACGGAACGGAAGGTACGAGATCAGGCTCCACGTGCCGTTCGCCACGAAGAGTGAGATAGGGCTGTTCAAGAAGGGCGACGAGCTGGTTGTGGAGATAGGAACTTTGCGGCGGCACATTGGCCTGCCGCGCTCCATGGCGACCCTGGTGCCAGCGCGGGCGCGGCTGGAGAGTCGAGTTCTCACGGTCGAAATGAAGGAGGCACAATGAGCGAACAACAAAGTACTCAGAAGAATTCAGGCCAGACCGTTGCGCACGAGCGCTGTCTGTGCCGGGAAGTCCTGGATCAAGTACGGGATGTCCTGAGCGTGTCTCCCGCGGTTCACGAACACTTTACGAATTCGCGAATCGAATTTCTCAAGGGTATTCGCGCCATGATTGACAGCCGGATCGAGCACTTGTCCAAGGCGAGCCCGCAAGGCACCAAGATCGCGGTCGAATAGCGGCTTTTGGTTCAGGCTCCCCGACCCGAAAACTGAAGGCGGTCGCGTCCTCAGAGTTTTGTCGTGGAATGTGGGCCTTCGGACTGGAGCCGCGCGTCAATATCGTCCAACACGGCGTCTAGTTCCGCGAGCGTGTCCACGACGTAGTGCGCACCGGCACCCTGAAGTTCTAGCCGCGCGTTCGCAACACGCAAGTCACGTTCTTTAGCTGAGAGCGCCTGAAATTCCGTATAAGAAAGCCCCACTGCGTTACCCGTAGCGGCCACGCCAATAGACCAGGTCCCCCCGTTCAGTCCTTCGTGGATATCCGCGGGCGTATCGCCAACTTTTGCGATAGACGCCATCGGATAGATCTGCAACCTGACGGCGTTCTCATAGAGCATGAACGGGCCAGGCCGGGATGATCCCACATCTTCGGGCGAAACGCTGCAATCCGGCTTGTAGCCCGCTTTCGCGCTGCTTTCCATCAGCAGGTCGAGCATCTCGCGCGTATATCCCGTCGTTGAGCCGATCTTCAAGCCGCGTTCGCGAAAACGTTGCACGTTCTCCACGACACCCGGAATGAGAGTCGAATATTCCGTCAGGCACGAAAGCTGCAGCGGGACGAACATCTCGTACAAGACGTCTGCTTCGTCCCTGGTCGGAGGACTCCCGCGCACCGCCTGCCACGCGTCGCGAACTCTTGGCATGGAAAGAATGCGCGCGATGTGGTCTCTCTTCGCCAAGCCCATGTCGCGCCTTACTTCATCTTCGCGCAGGGAAATGCCGACATTTTCAAAAATCTTCTGAATCGTCCTTGCCGGAGCCAGGCTTCCGAAATCCACCGTAGTGCCCGCCCAATCCAACACCACAGCCTTCAGCCGGTTCGCTGGAATCGTGTGCGGCGGGAGGTTCGGATTCAGAAGTTTCACGCGGCCGCGCTTTTTCCCTGCAGAGTCTGCTCGGCGATGCCAAACGACATGGTCATTCCAAGACCGCTGGTCACAACAACCAAGCAAACTCCCTCGACTGGCGCCAGGCTAACGTACGCGTGCTCGGGGTGCTTGGCATAGACGCCGTGCCAGCTTGCTCCAATCTCGAGGGTTGGCACTCTCAAATATTGCCGCACGTAGTCGAGAATCAGCCGGTTCACCTCGGGTTTGTCGAAGATATCCACGGCAAGCCCATACTCGTGGCTGTCGCCGATGGTCAGCTCTCCGCCGGCGGTTTGGGAAACCATCACGTGGATTCCCCATTTCTCGAACTCGGGAGTTTCGCGAGGGATGCGCTCCTTCAACGCCTGCAGACTGGCGCAAATTTGAAACGTCGCATAGTGCTTAAAGGTCAGCCCGAAGGCCAAGGAAGGACCAAGCGCCCATCCATCTGGCTGTGGCACCGTTCGCATCATCTGCAACTTGCAGCGCGTAATCCCGCTCCGACGAAAATACTCGGGGAAAAGCGTCTGAAAATCGTCGCCGCTCGCGACGATGATTACATCGGCTTCCCACGTTTGGCCCCCGGCTTCAAGGTCCGACGTCTCGACTTTTTGGACCGCAGTGTTGAAGAAAAACCGCACGCCGTATCGTTCCGCCAAAAACCTAGGAAGGCCGCCGACGATCTGTCGCGGATCGACAGTCATTTCGGTCGGACTCCATAGCGCCCCGAGAAGACCTTCAGGACGAACGGCGCGGCTCCGCTGGAGCGTTTCTGGAGCGGACAACCACGCACAGTCGTAGCCCAACTCCGGTGCCCGCTCGCTGAACTCGCGCCCGACGGCCGCCTCATCTTCTCGATACGCAACGTGCAACGAACCAGTCGCTAGGTAGGGCAGCTTAGCTTCCTGCAAAACCTCGAGCCAAATCTCACGACTCCGAAGCGCCATTTGACGAAGAGGGCCAACGGGCTGGCCAATCGGCCAAATCATGCCGAAGTTGCGGATGGAAGCTCCCGCCGCTGCGGGGTTGCGCTCGAAGACTGCGACTTTGCGGCCGGAACGCGCCGCTACGTAGGCGTGGGCCAGTCCAATAATTCCACCTCCGACGATCGCGACATCGACCTTCTCGCGACTCACCACTTCACTCCTCAACAGAAGCTCACCGCCCTGCCCAGCGCGTGCAAAGCGTACCACAGCGCCCAGCAACCGGCGTTACACGGACGCCTCAACCTCAGCCGAATCGCAACGATGGACCGCCGGCCCATTTGACGCGCGTGCCTGCTCAGTAGCATCATTTTCACCGGACGAGCTTCGAATCATCCTTTCAAGCGAGCGCGCCCGAATCAAGCCATCCCTCGTTGTGTGTTGGAAATTCATCGGTTTTCCAAAGGGAGCTACTGCCGTGGCCACCGCGCGACCGAAATTGAACAGCACCGCAAAGAAACGCAAACAAGAACTCAGCGAAGCGCAAATCGCGGTGCATTGGAAGGAAGAGCAATACTTTCGTCCTCCCAAGGAATTCATTGGGCAGGCCAATCTGAAAGATCCTGCCCTCGTTAAAAAATTCTCCGAAAAGCATTTTCCAGCTTGCTTCGATCACTACGCCTCTCTTCTGGAATGGGACAAGCCCTGGCGCAAAACGCTGGACACCAGCAATCCTCCCTTCTGGAAATGGTTCGTCGGCGGCAAGCTGAACGCCTGCTACAACTGTGTGGATCGCCACCTCGCCGAGCACAAAAACAAAGCGGCCATCATTTTCGTTCCCGAGCCCGAAGGCGAAGCCACCGCGGTCGTCACTTACCAAGAGCTGTACAAACGCGTGAACGAAACCGCCGCGCTGCTGCGCGATTTCGCGGGACTGAAAACCGGCGACCGCGTCACGATTCACATGCCCATGATTCCAGAGTTGCCCATCACCATGCTGGCCTGCGCCCGCCTTGGCGTGGTGCACTCAGTCGTTTTCGGCGGATTCAGCGGCGAAGCTTGCGGGCTGCGCGCCGCCGATTCAGGCAGCCGCGTCCTGATTTACGCCGACGGCTACTGGCGCAACGGCAAATGGGTGGACCACAAAGCCGCCGCGGACATCGCGGTGCAAACGGCGAAAAAAGAAGGACAGGACATCGACAAGGTCCTGGTTTGGAGGCGCTATCCGGGCAGGTACAACTCCGAAACGCCCATGGTGGCGAACCGCGACTCTTTCGTCGACGACGTTCTCAAAGACTATCGCGGCCAAACCGTCCAGCCCGTTTCGCAGGATGCCGAAGCTCCGCTCTTCCTGATGTACACCAGCGGCACCACCGGCAAACCGAAAGGATGCCAGCACCGCACCGGAGGCTATCTCGCCTACGTAACCGGAACTGCGAAGTATTACCAGGACGTTCATCCCGAAGACGTCTACTGGTGCATGGCGGACATCGGCTGGATCACCGGACATTCCTACATTGTTTACGGGCCGCTTTCCCTGGCCGCCACCAGCGTTCTCTACGAAGGCGTCCCGCAGTTCCCGGATGTTGGCCGTCCGTGGCGCATCGCGGAGCGGCTCGACGTCAATATCTTCCACACTTCGCCGACGGCGATTCGCATGCTGCGCAAAGCCGGCGCGGACGAGCCCAAAAAATACAACTATCACTTCAAGCACATGACCACTGTTGGAGAGCCCATCGAACCCGAAGTCTGGCAGTGGTATTACGACGTAGTCGGCAAACGCGAGGCTGTGATTGTGGACACCTGGTGGCAGACCGAAACGGGCGGATTTCTCTGCTCTACCAAACCTGCGCTAGACCCGATGAAACCCGGCAGCGCCGGGCCGCCGGCGCTGGGAATTTATCCCGTGATTTGGGACGAGAATGGAAAAGAGATCAAAGCTGGCTCTCACGCCGCCGGAAACATCTGCATCCGCAACCCCTGGCCGGGAATCATGCAGACCATCTGGGGCGACCCCGAACGTTTCGTGCGTCAGTATTACTCGAAGTACTGCAAGAATGCGAAAAGCAAAGATTGGCGCGACTGGCCGTATTATGCCGCAGACGGCGCCGTGCTTCCCGCCGACGGCTACTATCGCATTCTCGGCCGCGTGGATGACGTCATCAACGTGGCCGGCCACCGCCTCGGCACCAAAGAAGTTGAATCCGCCTGCCTCACCATTTCCGAAGTGGCCGAAGCCGCCGTGGTTCCTGCGGTGGACGAAGTGAAAGGCCGCGTTCCCGTTGTCTACATCTCGCTGAAACCCGGATTCTTGCCAAGCAAGGCCGTGCAGGACAAGGTCACGTCCACCATCGAGACGATGATCGGCAAAATCGCGCGGCCCAAGAATATCCACATGGTTCCGGACATGCCAAAGACGCGCTCCGGCAAAATCATGCGACGCGTGCTCGCCGCGATCGAAAATCGCATGGACACCGGCGACATCACCACGCTCGCGAATCCCGACATCGTCGAGCAAATTCGCGAACTCGTTCAGGGCCGCGCTTCCGTCAAGTTGCAGGAAGGCCCCGAAGACATCAAACGCTTCGGCCAGGAATCGTAGGTCGCAAAAGCTGAGCTTGCTCAACGTACTCGGCCACCCGCTAGGAGGATTTGTAGCGGCCGGGTTTCGTCCTTTTTTCATTTCCTTGCTTCAATCCGAAGCTACAGGAAACTTCCTCAGGCTCGTTACGTAGTCGTATCCAGGAGGAAACTTAGATGACTCGTGGTGTCTTTCTTTGCTTCCTCGCGATGTTCACTCTGGCTCGTGCAGGGTTAGGGCAAGCCGTCAAGGAGCAGCCACCACCTGCGGCGCCTCAGGCTCCCGCAGCTCCGGCAATGGACACGGAATATCGTAAGTTTGACGAAATGCTTACCTTCCTGCGCTCCCGCAACGCGAAGCAGTATGCGATTACTTCTCCGAAGGGCATCGACGAATCGAGCTACCTGACGCTCGGCGGCATCGAGCAGTGGGTCAGGATTCGCGGCGAAGATCGCGACAATCCCGTGTTGCTATTCTTGCACGGCGGGCCAGGCGACGTCACGAACCCGTGGTCCTTCATCCTGTTCGCTCCTTGGGAAAAGCACTTCACCGTCGTGCAATGGGATGAGCGGGGCGCTGGCAGGACTTTGAGAAAGAACGGCCCCGGCATCGCGCCAACAATCACGATAGATCGCATGGTGCAAGACGGCATCGAACTGGCAGACTATCTGCGCAGACATCTCCACGAGGAAAAGATCATCCTCGTCGGCCATTCGTTCGGTTCCGTCCTCGGAGTGAAAATGGCCCGGGCAAAACCGGAGTTTTTCTCCGCGTACGTGGGAACCGGCCAGGTCTCGGATTCTCCGGTCAAAAACTACGCCGCCACCTACGAAGCGTTGCTGAAGAAAGGGAAGGCCCTGGACGATCCCCGCGCCATCGAGGAATTGAGCAAAATTGGTCCTCCGCCTTATACCTCCGGCGAGGGCTACCGCGTGCAGTGGAAGTGGGCGAACGCCTTTGAAGGCGCGAACGCCTTCATATATGGCACCTTGGGACTTGCACTCGTGGCCCCCGGCTATTCCGCGCAAGACATCAATGACTCCGGTGACGGCCAGATGCTAAGCGCCGAACGCCTGGTCCCGCAAACGCAATCGATCGGGCCTACGGAACTTGGCCTGGAGTTCTCCATCCCGTTTTTCGTCTTCCAAGGTGAGGAGGACTTTACAACTTCGACGGCACTCGCTCAGCATTACGTGGAATCCATTAAAGCACCGCGCAAGGAGTTCGTGGCGATTAAAAGCGGAGGCCACTTTGCAGTGTTCATGCACTCCGATCAGTTTCTTCAAGAACTCCTCAAGCGCGTGCGCCCGCTGGCGGTCAGCCACTCACCCTAATCGGTGACCGTGATCTACTTCTTTGATTTTCGCAGCGTGCCGAAGAAAGGCGCGGTCAGCGAACCATCGTCGTGGATGATGAAGACCACTTTATCGTGCCTGCATTCGAGCGTGAGCTTGCTGCCATCCACTTTGTAGGTGCAAGCGTCGTTGTCGCCAAGGCTGGAAGTGAATATCGCGTGGCCGCCGGACTTTAGCTCCACGACGATTCCCACGGCGTCGTTTGCGTAGGTGCCTTCTATGCTCGAGCCGCACGCGAATATCGCGGCACCTATGCAAAGCAACAGCGCAAGCGAAACCGTTTTGCGAAGGGAATTGCTCATATCTGAGCTCTCTCTATTGCTGAATTCCGCTTACCGCTGTGACGGTTTGTTGGGATCCGCGGGCGTGTTTGCCTTGTTCGTGGCTGGCGCCGGTTTCTTGGCTGTGTTGGCGGCTGGCGGTGTAGCCGGTTTAGCGGCTGCGGGGGCAGTCGAAGGCTTTGCCGCGGGGGATGCCGCTGCCGGAGCTTGTGCCGCCGGAGCATTCACGATTGGCTTGCCCGCTCTGATAGCGGCTGCAGGCGGTGCGGCGCCATTCTTGGCGGCACCCGCTACGGGCGCAGTTGCTGGAGCTGCGGCGCCAGCCGGTTTTGCGCCAGTGCTTACGGCCGCCGCTGCCGACGGAGCCGCTGCGGAGCCGGGAGCCGCGGAAGCCGCAGTTGGGGAAGCCGCGGTCGGGGGCACGCAAGGAGAACCTACGGGCGCGGTTGCAGCGGAGTTCGTTGCTGCCGCCGCGTTGGCGTTCTTCTTCCCAAAGATGGACTTCAGATTCGAAAGCGCAGTAGCGGCATTGCTGGCCGTGTTGCTTGCCGTTGAGGTCGCGTTAGCTGTTTGTTGACCGCCGACGGAGTTTGCCGCTCCCGCGATTGCATTCATCTTTCCGCCCGCGGAACCATTTGGCCCACAGACGGGCGCAGCGGCCGTTGCTCCACCGCCGTTTGCAAACGTCGCAGCGGCCGCCTGCGGCGCTGCCGTCGCCACGCCTGGGCCTCCCGCGACTGCTGGCCCATTAGCTCCCGCTCCGGACGAGGCTAAGCCGGCGCCGGTCATACCATTGGCGAGTCCCTGAAAGCGCAAGGGGACTTCTTCGCCAAGCGTGTGCTGGCCGCCGACAAGCGTGTTGATTCCTCGAATGGTCAGGTCCAGCTCAAAGGTGCTGCCGATGGCATCCTGCTGGCCGGGGCGCCACATCAGTTCAAAACGGGCGTCGCTGCCCCCACCGGGCTGGATTACGAACTTCGGGTCTGCGTTCATGCCACTGACCAGGCCGATTCCCGCCAAGCCCTTGTTGTAATAGGTGCCATAGCGGTTGCCCTGATCATCCAAGGCCACGGCAGAGCCATCAACGTAACCGAGGATGAGCGGCTGAGCTGTCTTGTTAACGAAGCGGAGCGTGGCGTCCATCATTTTGACGCCGTTCGTGATGCTCATACGAAAATCCACGACGGCCACCGCGAAATCCTGGGCGTCGTAGCAGAGTGGCTGACTGCCACACGCAGATTGAAACGCCGGCGAAGCCTGTGGCTGCTGGCCAGCAGGCTTGGACCACACTCCCGGGGAAACGGCTCCCGGCTGCGGCACAGGCTGGGCCTGTTGAGGTGCAGGCGCCTGGGCAGCTGCGGCAGCGGCAATTAACGATGCGAAAACGGAAACAACAAATAGCCGCGGGCTGGATTTCATCGAATCTCTCCTTTGGGAAACAGTGTACGAGGCCCATTGCGTCCCTCAATGGGCCCGTACGCTGAAGCTTCCGTAGCGAACCGTTGCTGTACGGCTCCGGCAATTTGTGGCAAAATCTCCGAAACCGGGCTCGCCCGATGGAAGCCGAGTCTCCCGATTCCGCTGTTGCGAGTCCTGACGAATTTCTTAAGAACTCTAAAGACTGCCCGGCCCCATGGCGACTACTGGCACTTCAAGACTGCCCGAAACCTTCTCTGGACGAATTTGGACGTTTGCGGATTGCGTGTTTGACGACACCCGGCTGGACCTGTGGGTTGGGGGCAATCTCGTCGAGCTGGAGTTGAAGCCCCTCGAAGTATTGCTCCAGTTGCTCGTGAACTCAGGGAAGATGGTCACCAAAGAAGCTCTGCTTGACGCGGTGTGGCCGGGACTGATGGTAGTAGATGGATCGCTAGCGACGGCAGTTTCGAAGCTGCGCAAAGCGCTCGGAGATTCAGAATCCAAAATCGTGCTGACCGTGCCGCGCGTCGGCTATCGGATGGGCGTGCCCGTCACCAGCAGGCCGGCGACGGTTGGCCCGGTGGTCGCAGAACTTCAGCTAGAAGCCGGCGATGCGGTACCCGGACGCGAGCATTGGCAGGTCGTCCGGCCGCTTGGAGAACCGCAGAGCAAGCAGGTCTGGCTGGCGGAAAATCCCAAAACACGTGAGGCTCGGGTTTTCAAGTTTGCGTCATCCGACGGGCGGTTGCGGTGTTTGAAGCGCGAAGTGACGGTCTCGCGATACCTGCGCGAGAGCCTTGGCGAACGCCCGGATCTGGTTCGTTTGCTCGAATGGAATTTTGAAACGGCCCCGTTTTCGATTGAAAGCGAGTACGGAGGCGAAAACCTCACAGAGTGGGCCGCTAGTCAAGGTGGACTCGGAAGCATTCCGCTTGCTGCGCGCTTGAACCTTCTGGCTGATGTTGCAACTGCCGTGGCTTCGGCCCACGATGCGGGCGTCCTGCACCGGGACCTGAAGCCCGCGAATATTTTGGTGAAGCCCGCGGCGGAAGGAGGCTGGCAGATTAAGGTTGCCGATTTTGGCAGCGCGTCATTAACAGAGCCGGAACGGCTGCGAGCTCTGGGCATCACCAACCTCGGCATGACGCAAACGTGCAGTCTGCAAAACGTTTCGCTGTCAGGAACACTGCTCTATCTTGCCCCGGAGGTGCTGGCGGGGAGTCCGCCCACAGCCGCTGCGGATGTTTACGCGCTCGGAGTGATGCTTTACCAGCTTGCGGCAGGCGATTTTCACAGGCCTCTGTCGCTGGGCTGGGAAGCCAGTGTCGAGGATCCGGTGATTCGCGAAGACATCGCACTGGCGGCATGCGGCGATCCGGCCAAGCGTTTATCCAGCCCCGCGGAGCTCGCGGCGCGGCTGAACCGTCTGGCCACCCGAAGGGTCGAACGCAAACTACAAGTTCTGAAACAGCAACACGAGCAACTTGCGAAACGAAAACAGGCCGAGGCGCGGGTGCGCCGGCCGTGGGTAATTGCTGCTTGCGTTGCGCTTCTAGCGGGCGTTGTGGCTAGTGCGGCACTCTATCGCAAGGTTTCCTCAGCTTCGGCGCCGCCCAAGGGCCGAACCGTTGCGGTTCTGCCGTTTCAGAATTCCAGCGCAAGAAGTGATTTTGATTTTTTGCAAATGGCTCTGGCCGATGAAGTGGCTACAACGCTGAGTCATATGAGGCCCCTCAATATCCGCCCCTTTTCGACAGCTACCAGCCGGTATTTGCAACCGGTTGCTGACCTACAGAAGGCAGGCCGTGAACTGGCGGCAAATGGTGTCGTGACGGGTCATTACGTCCTGGCGGGCGACGGTCTGCAAATCACCATGGAGGCCGTGAATGTCGAGGACAACCGGCTGCTGTGGCGCGACACGGTGAATGTTCCAGCGAAAAGTCTGCTGACGTTGCAGGCGCAAGTGTCGGCGATGACGCGCGGCAAGCTGGGGCCCGTCCTCGGGGCCGCTTTGGAAAGAAATGTCTCGACGACGCTTCCAAAAAACGAGGAGGCGTATGAACTCTTTTTGCGCTCCACTTCCTTTGCTGCTGCCGGGGCTCCCAACCAGCAGGCCCTCGAGATGCTCGAGCGTTCGGTAGCTCTCGATCCCACCTATGCTCCGGCATGGGCGGGGGTCGCCAACCGCGCCTACTACAGCGCTCGGTTTGGAGGGGGCGGCACGGCCATGATGGAGCGCTCCGATGAAGCGGCCGAGCGGGCGCTGGCTCTGGATCCTGATTATATGGACGCTTCCGCGGAGTTAATCCTGCACGATGCCGAGCGAGGAAGGCTGGCGAAATCCTATAGCGAAGGTTTGAATTTGGTGAACCGCCATCCGGACAACGCCAACGCTCATCATCTGCTGAACTATGTTTTGCGTTACGCAGGCCATCTCGACGAAGCGAAGCGGCAATGCGAGATGGCCTATCTTCTCGATCCGATCATATGGGGTTCCTGCGGAATTACCTTTATTGAATCCGGCGACTACAATCGAGCGCCGAACTTTATGCGCATGGGACACGACACTGAGTGGTCGAAGGCGATCAACATCGAGTTCTATATGCGCCAAGGCAAAACCGGTACTGCTGTAAGCATTGGAGCCCCCGCGATCCCGCACTGGGATAGCTACAAAATGTTGCTGGCTTGCGCGCAACACCGGCCAGCCGCGGAGATTGCGCCGCTCGTGCCGGGCGCGGAAGTCGACGACGACCCCGAGATCACGTATTTATTTGCGGGGCATTTATCGTATTGTGGCCAGGCCGAAGAGGCGCTGCGCTTCCTCCAAACCGCAGTCGAGGCAAATTACTGCTCTTATCCCGCGATGGACACAGACCCAATGCTGGCTAACATCCGAGGTGAACCGAAATTCCGCGAAATTCGCGCAGCCGGAATCTCGTGCCAGAAGAATTTCGACGCGCAACGCGGCACATCGGCTCAGTGAAACTTCGACTTATGCTCTCAGTCCAGCAGCGCTCTCGGTTACTGGAAAATGATCGCCGGCTAGAATAATCGAGCGGGTCGTACGCTTCGTCCTTCGCGAATGCCCAGCTTTGCGCGACTTATTGCAGCCGCCACGCTTCCCTAACCGCTGTTGTTTCATTAAGTTACGCGTCTGACGCTTTGCTGGAGAAACTCGCCCCAGCAGGCCTATATTTTCTGGAGTGTCCTAGTACATCGGTACCTCTCAAATCCGATTCGATTTTGTACCCGGAGTCCTATTGTCGGCTAGCCCCACCCCGGATACACTTTGGCTTCGGTCAGGAGGACGGTCTTGACGGGTTCTGAACGCCGCACCACACAACGTTTCACCATGCGGCTGCCACTCACGGTTCGCTGGACGACAGGTGCCGCCGTCGGCGAAACCAGCACCGAGTCGCGGGACGTTAGCTCCCGCGGTGTTTACTTCTACCTTTCCAAGGACGTCAAAGAAGGCTCGCCGGTCGAGATCCTGTTGACGCTTCCCAACGAAATTACCATGGCCGGCCCTGTGCGCGTCCGTTGCCTGGGACGCGTGCAGCGCACCGAGCCGCGCGATGAAGGCGCCGTCGGCGTCGTTGCCGCGATCGAGCGCTACGAGTTTCTTCGCGGCGACGAAGATCGCTAGTTTTTCTCGTCTGCGTTGTCGGACCAGTCCCCCGGTTCACCGCGCGGTGCTAGTTTTCCCAAAGTCCGCAGGATTTCGTTGCTGAATTTCGTCCGGCCTGCGGCGCGAATTTTCTCAGGGTTTCTTGCTCGCACACTGCGGAGGCGGGCAGGATCAGCCGGGGTGCCTTGGCCCCTCAGCGAAGCGCCCCGGCTCTATTTTTTGCAGATGCTCTTGACGGATTTCCGCAGATTTCACGAATAAGACGCATGAATTTTTGTTGTTCAGTTCCTGGTTTGTTGCCAGGCCAAATCTAAACACACGAGAACTATTTCTCTTCGAATCCACATTGATTCGCGTCAATCCGCGGCGAATCCCTACCCCTCAAGCACACCTCGCAACAAAAACCTCCCCAAGGTGTTTTATCCTTTGTAGACTGGCAGTCGGAGACCACGCCGCAACCAGCCAGCCCATCTGCGGCCCCAGCTATTTTGGTGATACGGAGGTAACCCCGCGGCGCTTCAGGAACGCGGAGAAAGGCACAAACATGAAACTCAACTACAAAATGTGGTTCGGGATGCTGCTGTTCGCAGGCACACTTTTTGCCGGCGCGCCCACAGCGTTCAGCCAGGTTTCCATCGGAATCCAGATCGGCGCACCGCCCGAACCGCGGGTGATAGCCGTTCGCCCGCCATGCCCCGGTCCCGTAGAACAGTACGCGTGGGTCGAAGGCTACTGGTATCCGGTGGGGGGGCGTTATCGCTGGCACCAGGGCTACTGGACGCGTCCGCCGTATGCTGGCGCGGCCTGGGTCGGTCCACACTATGAAGAGGGTCGCTACTACGCTGGCTACTGGAACGGTGAGCGTGGGCGCTTCGAGCACGACCATCACTGGGACCATGACCACGATCGCGACCACGATCGTTGGCACGAAGACCATGGCAAGCACAAAGGCCACGACAAACATCGTGACGACGACCACGATCGCCAATAAAGACCTGAATTAATTTTGGCGGGGCGCTTTTTGAGCAAGCGCCCCGCTTTCTTCGTGTGCCGAGCAGCCAGGAGGTGCGAGTCCTCTTCACAACGTGACGGACGTGAAGTGATAGCGAACCGCAAGGGCCGAACCGCCGGATGCGGACCCGCATGTCCGGTGCCGTGGCAGGGGAGAGTCGGTGACCACTCCGCCTATGCCGATGGACAGCAAAATCTTTATTTTGGCGTGTGGAAGGAATGAGCCAGGATGCGTTGTGCTATCCTGCTGCGTCGCAACGAACGTTCGGCGTTAAGGGAAAGACATGCCGCCAAGTCCCGTGACCGATCTCAAGACATTTGTACCCGCCAGGCACTCCGAACTCTCTGGGAAGTTCTATGCCGATCTTGGATTCCAATTTGCCCACTGAAGGTGAAATCACTCACGTTAGCGACACCGCCCTGATGGTAGCCGCCTGCCGCGCGCACGAAAACGAACTGGAGGATGCCTTCGTACGGGACCCGTTCGCCGCGCGGCTCGCGGGAGAACGTGGAGTCGCCATCCTCAACGCGTTGACGCACGCGAACGTATTGCGCATCGGAATTGCCATTCGAACGCGTTTCGTGGATGAGCTGCTGCTGGAGGCGCTCGCAAAACACCCTGTCGCGACGGTATTGAGCGTCGGCTGTGGTCTCGACACGCGCCCGTGGCGGCTCGATCTTTCGCCAAATCTGCTCTGGATTGAAGCCGACTTTGCCGATGTGCTCGATTACAAAGAGCGCCTCATGTCCGGCGAGCGGCCACGCTGCCGCCGTGAGTATCTCACCGTTGATCTTAACGATGCGGCGCAGCGGCGCGTCATGTACGAGGCCGCGGGCGCATCCCCCGCGCTCATGATCACGGAAGGCTTGCTCCTGTACTTGCCCGCCGCCACGGTGGACGCGCTGGCGGCCGAAGCCTCCAGCCACAGCGGAATCGCACACTGGATCAGTGACATAACGACGAGCGCCTTCAGCGAGGTGCTTGGAAGAGGGGCCGACACGATGCGGCCGATCCGTCATGTGATGGCCTCGGATGCTCTGAAGGGCGAACAGATTATGGAAGTCCTTCAGGGTCACGGCTGGAAGACTTCGGCGATGCGAAGCTATCTCACCGATGTCGGTTTTGTGTTAGACCGCGTCCGGCGTTCGATGGGCGGAGCTACGCCGCCTCGGTTGCGGTATCCGCCAAACGATCCGACCGGAGTACATCGTTTCGCACGGAGTTGACACCTGATAGTTCGCGACCAGACTGAACTTGCCACTCGTTTACCCTGTTTTCCCTGCTTGCTTAGAAAGGCAGTGTCACTCTTGACAGATGCCAGGGGTCTGGACCCGCGCTAGGCTTGGCCACATGCAGGGTTACGACGAGCGAAAAGAGAAGCGCAATGCTGACCATTCCGAGGTCCAGTTCTTTACGGAAAGCGCAACTAGTGTTCCCGGAAAGAGCCTCGACCGAAAACCTCAGTTCCCACGGCGCACGCCTCTTAACCGACCAGCCCTCAAAGCCAAACGCTCCGATCACCGTCAGATTCCCTAAGAGGGGGTGGATGCAAGCACGAGTGGTTTACTGCGAGAAAGTCCCCGACAAATTCTTCGCGATCGGAATCGAGTTCCTTCGCAGGTACCCCCTCTGACACCTTCTCCCGCGCCCCAACACAAAACCGCGCCGCCTTCGTTGCGCTCCGGCCCTCCCTTCGTCCGCGCCTGCGCACGCAGGTAGGAAACAGAAAAGGGCCGGCGGCCCCTAAGGATAGCGATTGAGCCTCAAGGAAGTACGGCTTTCGCGGACCGCCAGCCGTGTCTTCCGCTCTGTGTAGGTCGCCGTCCTGCGCGGGATGCCTTAACGCACCTGATTGCGCTAGCGGGCGGGGCCTGCCCGACACCCATCCCCGACAATCCAGTCGATCACCGACACGGGGTTCCTTCGGGCGGGCACGCTAAGGAGGCACGGAAACGCCACTCCGTCGGCGCCCCAACACCAGAACACCACACGCAGCCACGACAGAGAGAACAGGCTGGCGGCCACTGTCCCAAGTGGCGATTGGACGCCAAGGAGCCCAATCGCAACCGCCAGCCCTGTTAGACCACCCCAACGATTCTTACGCCAGCAAAGTCCTTCGCGTCGTTGCTTCAGAGCATAGAGAGGCCCCTTGCTCTTCGCTAGAATCAGGCCGGGCCGCGCACGGGGAACTCCCCCGGCACAGACGCGCACACACCACAGGCGCGTGCGCGGCCCGCCACGGTACACAACGGAGCGGTGACACACCCGCACCGCCCTCAGTTGCGCTTCTGCTCGCTCGACACCCGCCAGTTCTTGACTCACCGTTACCGCTGGCAATGTGGTTTCCCATTTTTGTACTTGCCAGACGTTCTATACTTCTACTAGACTGGCGTCACTCCAATACTTTCCCCAGCCTGAAGCGAACCCTCGTTACCGCTGTGTGCAACCTGTACTTCGGGGCAGGCGATTTCCACACCTCGTTTGCGAGAGGATTGGGGAGCCCAGCGGGTGGACTTCACGAAAGCAGAAGTGGGGGCTGGCGTTTTGCGGATTCGCATTCGCCCGACTCATGTCTAGAATTTATTAAGACAGGATCGATGCGACATCCGCGGCCAGGCACGCGTATGGGCGAAGGGCATCAGTTGGGGGAAAGTGCTCGAATGGCTTTGGACATCCAAGCAGTCAAAGAAATTGAACAATTGAAAACGGCGATCGCGATCGAACCCGAGGTGAAGCAGAAAGCTTCCGTCGTAGAAAAACCTTCTGCCACCGAGAAACCTTCTTACGTGGAAAAATCTTCGGTCGCCGCAAAGTATCCTGCCGTTGAAAGCCCGAGGCAGGCCGAGGAAACCCGCAGCGGAAACGGTTCGATCGGAATTTCTCTGATTGATCTCGCGGAGATTCTGGATCAGCACAAACAGTGGGTGGAATCGGGCGGAGAAGCCGGGGAAAGAGCTGACCTCACCGGCGTAGATCTTTCGAAAGCCGATTTGACCGGCGTGAATCTACAGGCCGCCGTGCTCCACCGCACGATTTTGGCCGGCGCGGACCTTTCGATGGCCAATTTAAGGGGCGCCAGCCTGGTTCGCGCCAATTTGCAAAATGCTAATCTTCTAGGTACTGAACTAAGAGGCGCGAATTTGATGGGTGCCAACGTTTATGGCGCGGACGGCTTGTGGTTTGGCCGCCTCGGCGGAACGAACCTTTTTGACGCGGTGTTGCCTGAATCGATTTCGGCCGTGGACAGCTCGAAAGCGATTGGCGACGCGACAAAAGTGGCGCGCTGGTTTTATTTTCTGACCGTGGGCCTCAGTTTTCTTTGCTGCCTGCTGATTATCTACACCACCGACGTGCGGCTGCTGCTGAACTCTTCGGCGCTGCCCTTTGCCAAACTTGGCAACCTGCTGCCGACCACCGGTCTGTATCTTGGCGGGCCCATCGTTCTTCTGATTCTTTCGCTGCGTTTTCATTTTTTGCTGCTGCGCTTGTGGGGAAGCATGGCAGCGCTGCCCGCGGTGTTTCCGGACGGGCAAACGCTCGAAAAAGATGGGCCATGGTATTTGATGGGGCTGGTGCGGCGGCACTTCCGCTGGCAGGGAGAATCGCGCGCCGCGATGACCGCATTTGAATCCGTGCTGTCCACGGTGCTTGCCTACTGGATCGTTCCCGCGACGCTGTTTTTCTTCTGGCTGCGCTACCTGACGCGCCAGGATTTTCGCGGAACGCTGCTCCACGTTTTTCTCGTGACGCTTGCGGTGGCTACCGCAACGAGCGTTCCTTTTGTCGTTTCGCGCGTGCTTCGGCCGGGCGATATTTGGGCGCCGAAATCCAAGAATGTTTTGCGTATGGTTCTGGGAACCTTGCGCGCGGCGCTCGCCGTGGGATGCATGTTGCTTGTCATTTCTGTAGGCGTGAACCGCGGTCTCCCTTCGGACCGCACGGGCGTAGCTGTGTCTGCCGCTGATCCGCGCCGCTGGGCCGCAACAATTTTTCAGTCCGTCGGCTACAGGCCCTACGCGGATTTGACGGAAGCTTCGCTCTCGACGCCTCTTCCCAAAGGCACGCCCTGGACCGAAGAAAACATAGAAAAAATTTCCGGCGCGCACTTGAATGAAATGAACGTACGCTACGCCCGCGCCTACAAAGCGTTCTTAGTGAACGCCAAGCTCTGGCGCGCCAATTTGGAAGGAATTTATTTGTCGGAAGCGGACTTGAGAGGGGCGAACTTGAGAGAGGGTTTGCTCAAGTCCGGAATCTTTGACCGCGCCTTGCTCTCGCATGCGGTGCTGGTTTCGGCCAACGCGACCGGCGCTAATTTTGCGTCTTCGGACTTGCGCTTTTCGGACCTTTCCTACGGCACGTTCGAAAACGCGGTGCTTTCGAACGCTCGCGCGTCCGGCGCTTCTTTTTATGCGGCGGATTTGCGAAACGCCCAGCTCTTGCGCACGGACCTTTCGCGGTCAGACATGAGGGATGCCCGGCTCGAACATAGTGTGTTGTCCTTTGCCACGCTCGAACAAACTGACTTTTCCTCCGGCCGGCTTGAAGACGCCAACCTGACCGGGGCCTTGTGCAAGGGAGCTATTTTCCTCGATGCTGACTTGAAAAATGCGGACTTAAGGGGAGCGAGCCTGAAGGGCGCTGTCTTGGGGGGAGCTGTGCTTGATGGCGCAAACCTGACGGGCGCGGACTTGCGGGGCGTCCTGGGAATGACGTCGCTGCAGGTTTGTTCCGCGGTGAATGGGCGAACGGCGCTCATGGATGCGGATCTTGCGGGGGAAGTGCAGACCCACTGCGGCTCGTCCCGCTAGAGTACCAGAACCTTGAAGGCTGAAAAGCCAGAAGGATAGATCGGCGCTTAAGGCCGCCGCACAGTATTCAGCCGAGTTGTAAATGAGTCCCGGCAGCGGAGACAAGCTCAAGGGCGGCTGTTTCCGATGACGGCGGTTCACTCGGCCCGCAAGGATGTCATCGGATCAGCGGCTGTTGCGCGGCGCGCAGAGGGAAGGCTGGCCACGGTTGCTGTCACAATTGCCATGCCCCCGACGCCGATGAGGGTGAGGGGATCCCTTGCGCTCACACCATACAGCAGGCTATCGAGCACGCCGCCGAACGCCAGAGCGCACGCAAGCCCAATTCCCACGCCAATCAACGTCATCAAGACACCCTGCTTCATCACCATGTTTATGAGATTCCAGGAACTCGCGCCGAGAGCCACGCGCATGCCAAACTCGTGCATCCTCTGGCTCACCGAATAGGAAATCACTCCATAGATGCCAATCGCCGCCAGCACCAACGCTAGTGCGGCGAACAGTGTAACCAAGAAAAGGGCGAATCGAGGCGTCGAGAATTGCTCCCGCGCAATTCCATTCAACAAGCGCACGTGCGCCACGGCGAGGCTGGGGTCGAGTTCGCGCACCTTGGTTCGCACGGCATCTATCAGCAAGAGTGGGTCAGAATCAGCACGCAGTACGACGGTCATGTTCGTGAACGGAAATGGCTCCTGCAAGATCGGCCACCAAAAGGCAGGCTCGGCTCTTTTACTTCCAGGCGCATCTTTCACATCGCCAACAACTCCGACCACTCGAAACCAGTCCGAGTCTTTGGGCTTATCATCGAAGGTGATGCGCTTGCCTACCGCCTCTTCCCCGGGCCAGTAATCGCGTGCCATGACATCATTGATAACCAGCGCTCGCGGAGCGTCTTGGACATCTTGCTCGTCGAAAAACCTTCCGTGAAGCAAGGGGATACCGACGGCGCGAAAGTAATCTGGGGACGCCGTGTGATACCGCGCATGAAATTCCTCATGCGGCGGCGGAGTCTTTCCTTCAATGGTGAATCCAATGTTATCGTCGTACCCCGTCCAAGGGAGATCGGTTCCTGCACCAACGGCACGGAGGCCCGGCAGGGTATTCAGATTGGCCAGCAGTCTTTGATAGAAACTTCCAACGTCCGCCGCGGTCTTGTAATTCGCTCTGGGCAGAGCGATCTCGGCCGTCAAAACATGCTGCGGCTGAAATCCAGGGTCAAGCCTGAGCAAATTCACAAAACTGCGCAGCAGGACTCCCGCGCCCACGAGTAGAAGGCAAGCCAATGCGACTTCGCCCACTACAAGCACCGCTCGCAAGCGCGTCTGCTTGGCACTCCCGCTAGAGCCTCGTCCGCCTTCGTGAAGGGCTTGCTGGGGATCAGTCCGTGAAGCCTGTAAAGCAGGGGCCAATCCAAAAAATAATCCTGTAAAAAGCGCCACGATCGCTGTGAATGCGAACACGAGGCCGTTCACATGAATGGCGTCCGATCTTGGAAAATCGGAAGGCAAGAAGGACATCAATATGCGTACGCCAACGATGGCAAGCAGCGCGCCTAAAACTCCGCCAAGAAGCGACATCAGCAGACTCTCCGCCAACATCTGCCGCACCAGCCGCCAACGCCCCGCCCCGAGGGCCGTGCGTACGGCGATTTCTTTTTGGCGCGCGGCCGCCCGTGCCAAGAGAAGATTCGCCGCGTTTACACAGGCAATCAGCACTACCAATCCAACGGCTCCCAACAGCACCAGCAGCATTTTGTGAATGGGACCGACGATCTCCTGAAAGAGTGGAACCATATAAATGGTCCAACCTTTGTCACCTTCGTGTTGCGAAGCCAACTCGGCCATGATCCCGTTGAAGTCAGCGGCCGCTTGTTCTGCCGTCACGCCAGGCTTCAAGCGCCCAATTCCCTCCACATAATGGGATCCGCGGTTGTGTGGATTTCCATCAAAGGTAAAAGGTGTCCATGCATCCACGGTGTCGCCATAAGCCACAGAGTTGTACGAGTTTCCCGGGTGATCTACGCCAGAGGGCATCACTCCAATCACGGTAAAAGGTCGCGAGTCCAGCAGTAGTTTGCGCCCCAAAATGTCCGGTGCCGCGCCGAATTGATTTCGCCAAACGCGATCGCTCAAAATCACTTCGTTCCCGTTTCCGCGCCACTCTTCCGAAAAATCAAATTCGCGCCCCATCGCTGGATGAAGGCCAAGCACCCGAAAATATCCTGAGCTGATTCGAAATGCAGACAACCTCACGGGATCGCCGCCGGTGCCTGAAAGCTGAATATCGGCACGCGAATACATAGCAAAGCTCTCGAACGAGCGATTCCGCGCGCGAAAATCCAGGAAATCCCAGGGATTCAACGGAAATTTCGGATATTCCGCGCTTCTATAAAACACGCGCGCAATGCGCTCCGCATGCGGATAAGGCAACGGTTTCAGCAGCACGCCATCGATCACGCTAAAAATCGCGCTGTTCGCTCCGATGCTTAACCCAAGAGTCAGAACAATTACCACGGCAAATGCCGGACTCCTGCCGAGCAAGCGCGCTACGTACCGCAGGTCTTGCAGGAAATCGTCAACGTACTGTGTTCGGCGCATGTTCCGGCACTCCTCTTGAATCTGGCTTACTCCCCCAAACATGCGGGAGGCTAGTTCGCGTGCTTCCCGGGGATCCATCCCCGCGGCGACACTCTCTTCCATTTGGCGCTCCACGTGGTACCGCATCTCGCGGTCGAGTTCCGATTCGACGCGCTGGCGCTTCAGCAGCGTACGAAACCGCATGCGAACGATGTCCCACAAGCGCACGGGTGTCCTCTCACGCCTCCTGTGGGGCGTTGATCACAAGCACGACCGCACTCGATAACCGTTGCCACTGTTCCAGTTCTTTTTCGAGCTGAATTCGTCCTGCTGTCGTAAGGCTGTAAAACTTCGCCTCTCGCCCGTTGTCGCTTTCTCGCCAGGCCCCGCGCACCCAGCCCTGCTGCTCGAGCCGATGCAACGCCGGATACAAAGCGCCTTGCGTCACCTGCAGGACGTCTTTGCTCACCTGTTGAATTCGTTTCGCGATGGCCCAGCCGTGCATGGGCTCGAGAGCGATGGTCTTGAGAATCAGCAGGTCAAGAGTTCCTTGAATCAGGTCGGAGGGTTTGCTCATAGAAAACGCATCATACCTAAATCAATTACAATTGAATACCTAAATTATTGACAATAGACGAGCCAGCGGGGGAGCTGCGAGAGGGGGACAGAAGATTTGAAGGTTCCTCAACGCTATTGAGGAGGGGCGGCGTTGGACTCGGTAAACAGGTAGGCGAACCAGTCGTCGTGGGCGGTGTCGGGGCCCGGGGGATGGGCTTGCACCCAGTCCTGGACTTGCGCTTCGATGCGCGTGGCTTCTTCGGATGAGAGCCGAGCGCGCAGGTTGGCTGCAACGGAGGGTTGCAACGGCGGCGAAAGAACGGCTGGGTAGCGCAACGCCACTAAAGCCCAGAAGTATGCAGAAGGCAGATCGGGCTCTGCAGGATCAGGTTCGGCGTAGTTAGCAGCGAGATTCGCGGCGGCGCCGCCGTAGCCCTGTTCGGCGGCCAAACGGTACCACTTGCGAGCCTCCTGGTCATCCGCAGGGACACCCGTGCCTCTGGCGTACAGAAATCCAAGATTGTTTTGAGCAGGCGCGTATCCTTGCTCTGCAGCCCTACGGAACCAGCGAGCAGCCTCGGACGGACTGTTCTCAAGGCCCGACACGGAAGGAGTCTGATACATGGTGGCCAGCGCGAACTCCGCGGGGGCAAAATGCCGCTTCGCGGCTTTGCGCAGCCAGCGAATGCCTTCCTTCTTATCGGCAAGAACTCCAAAGCCTCGGAGATAGTAGATACCAAGATTCGTTTGCGCCTGCGGGAACCCTTGTTCGGCAGCCGTCATTATCCAATGAACCGCCTGCGATAGATCGGGGGAAGTGCCCAAACCTCTGAGCAAAAATAGGGAAAGGTCAAACTGAGCGGGGGCGTAGTTTTCCAGGGCGGCACGCTGAAACCAATTGAAGGCTTCGCGATCGTCGCGCTCGACTCCTGAGCCGGTGTGGTAGAGAAAACCGAGTTGGCACTGCGCTTCCGGATTTCCCCGATCGGCCGCTTTGTGAAACCAGCGAGCGGCTTCCGCGAGATCGCGGTCCACGCCCAGGCCCAGTTGAAATGCGCGGGCGACGTCGAGTTGCTCTTGAACATGGCCGCTCCGGGCGCGCTCAAGCAAATGGTTACTGAATGGAATGCCTTGAGAAAACGCGGGAGCGCTAAGGAGGCATAATGCTGCGAGTACTACCGCCACGCGAGCACTTATTGAGGATCGCAAGATACGGAGCGGTGTGAGCCGCCGGAAAAGCGGCAGCAAGGCTGCCGCACTCCAAAGGGCGCTAACACGGGAGGTAATCCACGAGAAAAGGATGCGAAGGCACATGAGATTTCTCCAAACACAAAAAGGCCGCCCTGTGCGAGATGCATGGGGCGGCCTCCGATTCGTACGGTCAGCCGAGAATGTTTTCGTTCAGTCCTTGCTCAGTTCAGGGCCAGCGAACTTTCTTTCTAACTACCTCCGCGGAAACGGGCAAGCCATCCTGGATCTTAAGGCGTTCAATTTCTCCAAAGCCCAAGTCGTGGCAGAAGCGGATCAGAGATAGCCATGTAGGATGCAAACCGGGTGCCGGAGGGCGGGTGCGGACGCTCGAATTTTTGCTTTCGGGCTCGATTTGTCTGATCGTGCTGCGTGCGGTTTCCACTGAATCAGACTCCACTGGTGATAGACGTCAAAGACGGACAAATGTTTCACCTCGCACGTCAGGTCTTTTCCCTAAGCAGGAAAATCGCAAGGCTCGCAAAGAAAGCAACTATAGCGAGGCCTGCGACTCCCAGAACCAGGATTGAGGCGTTCGCACCGAATGCCACAGCCCATAGTTCTTTCAGTGGAGAAAAGCCGGAACTCGAAAGGCTTTGAAAAAAATTCAGTAAATCACCTGATTGGCCGACTTGCCATACCAACACCCAGAACGCCGCAAACAACTCGAGCAGGACGGCCTTTTCCGCGAGGGCCAGGGGTTCGGTGACGCTTTGGATGGCTTCACTCCGGCGCCGCAACTGGCCGCGCCACCAGAGCAAGCCGGGAGAGCCGCTGACGCGGGCAAGGTGCAGCCGAGCAAATTGCTCGTCATTCGATTTTGCTTTTTGCAAAGTTTGCGAGACCAAAACAAGTTCCTGGCAATCGCGGCAGCCTGCCACGTGAGCGCGCAAATCAGGATCGCAAGCGTGCGGCCAGCGGCCCTGGCGGAGTGTCTCCTGCAGTTCTTTTTCTGATGAGCAGAAGAACAAATTCATGATCCTTTCTCACAAGTGCTGGGGCGTTGTTTCAGGAAGCGGGCCAGCTTCCGCCGGGCGCGATACAACAAAATGCGAATGCCCGCGGCACGCAGCCCGGTAATCTCCGCGATTTCGACATGCGTTGCGCCTTCCGCGTAGGCAAGCCAGAGCAGTTGGCGCTCGCGGGGGCGCATGCGATGGAAGGCGCGAGCGAGCATTTTCTGAGAATCGATATGGGCGATGTCGGGTCCCTGTTCTGCCGCGAATGCGCCTTCGGGGAGGTCCTCCATGGAAACGGGAGCGCGCTTGCGCCAATGGTCACGCAGAAGATTTGTGGCAATCCGGAAGAGATAGCGTCGGCAAGCTCCTTCGCCATCGCTTAAACGCGCCGCACAGAGGAAACGCAGATAGCTTTCCTGCAACAAATCATCGGCGAGAGTTGGATTGCCGGAAACGTGGGCGAGATAGCTCCACACCGGGCGTGCGGTGCGCTGGTAAAAGCTGGCAAACTCCTCATGATTCATGGAAAGACCACTGCTATCTACCGAATCGGCTGTATCGGGGTGGGGAATCGCGCCTTGCCACGGGATGGACGAAATCTTCATTTCATATTTTCCCAGTAAGGATCAGCTCCTCGCACGAGTCTCATCTGGCTTGGTTGGTTGGGGCAACAATCCCAAATGACGAGCGAGCAAGTAAGAAGCCGCGGCTGAGACGACAAATCCTACGCCCAGTGTAAAGGCCAAAGCTCCAAGAACGACCAGATGACGGACATCATTTTCTGTTGGGGCACTGTTGCGCAAGAAGAGGAGAGTCCCGCCCACGAAGGCTAGCACAATGCCGAACTGCAGGGGCAGGAAGACTCGGGTCATAGGGCTGGAGCGGGGCTCAATGGCGGATAGGTCGAAAAACGGCTTTCCAGTGCTGGTGCGTAAGGAAGCCAGCAACTCTTCATTTGTGGCGTACTTCTCGAGTAGTTTGGTATAGAGGTCGTTTTGCATCCTAAACAGCTTGTTCCATCTAATGTTCTCCAAGACATTGCGGAAAATCCACAAGAACGCGACGAGAACCGAGATGATGACGAGAAAAATGAAAGTCCTTACCAGGTTCTCGCCACTATTGGGGGGCCCGAAGCCTTGAAGTTCGGGCCATACGGTGGCCTCAAACCTCTGTCGTCCGATTCTGGCAGGGAATTTGTTGGGGAAAAATAAGTAGAACTCTGGATTACGGGCAACCTCGGGGTGGTCGTGGAGAAACTCAATCAGCTGAGGGTTATTGCGGCTCACGTAAGGTTCATCCGTGAGGAGAGTCGGGTCGTCTGAGATGGCCATGGTGAGCTTGGGACTCAACCGCAACAGCTCCAATAGCTGGGAGCGAACCGCTTTAATATCCTCATTCTTGGTTTCCTGCGGGAGTGCGGCTGGTGAGGCTTTCTTCTGGGCTGGCGCGGACTGCGTCACAGGCGCCATCAGGCTCAGGCCAAAGAGCGCTAGGAATAGGGTGGCGCGCGGCAATTCTGACCAGGGTCGCCGACTGCTTCGCACGATGGGCCTCCTTCACGGGATGAATCTCGAACCGCGAGCGTGTCCATCTAAATACGGATGAAAGGCGGCGACGGTTAACAGGGATTCGCGGTGAACCGGGGAGCAGGAACCGCGAGGGCAGCCCGTCTCGAGCGCAGGAAGAACGTTCGTGACGAATTGCGGAGTGCAGCACCCTGCGATCGTCAGGGTGCCGCGTTGAACCTGTCCGTCGGCCACAGCGGCTCTCCTTTGCGAGCCGCAGTCAGGCTTGTTCCTCTGGCGCGCGCTTTCGGAAGGCAGCTTCTCCAGCGCCGGACACCTCGACCCACTTCGGGTCAGGCGAAGCCTCGGGATCGTAGCTGTCGTGCCAGTTCCACCACTTGTACGGCTGGGTCTGGGGGTAACCCTCGGGCGAGTCCTCCCAAGTCTCCTGACGACCGAGCGCCGTGATATCGAGGTAGCTCCAAATGGTTCCCATGGCCTCGTCGGCGCGGTTGTTGATGAAGTAGGTGCGGAAGACGCGCTCGCCCTCGCGGAAGAACACGTTGTGGCCGTGCCATTCGTCCACGCCGAAGTCTTTGTCGAAGCTGTCTGTAATGGTGTACCACGGCATGTTCCAACCCATCCGCGCCTTGAGGCGGGCGATGTCCGGCTGCGGCGCGCGTGAAGCGTAAGCGAGAGTGGTGTCGCGGGCGTTCAGGTGGGCCAGGTGGCCGACTTGATCGGCGCCCAGGGAGCAACCGCGGCAGGCATGGTCGGGCCAGCCGAAGACGCCGGGCTCGAAGAAGGCACGGTAGATGATCAATTGGCGGCGGCCCTCGAACAAATCGAACAGGCTTACCTTGCCCTTGGGCCCGTCGAACTCGTACTTCTTCCCCACCGGCATCCATGGCATCCGCCGGCGTTCAGCGGCCAGCGCATCGCTGGAGCGCGTCAAGGCCTTCTCCTTTACCAGGAGCTGCTGGCGTGCAGCCTCCCACTCCTGCGGCGATACGATCGGGGGTGTGTTCATGGGGAGATGTCCTTTCCCGTGTTCCTTGTCTCTCTCCTTGCTTGTTGCCATCTTATTTCTCCTTGTTTTCTGAGACGATTTGGGATTTTCTTTCGCGTTGTTTTTCTTGCGAGACAATCCTCCGGCGGAAGTTGCGCCGGCGACGATCAGCCCCATGCTTGCTAAGCAGAATGGGCACATCGCATCACCTCTCAGTTCGCGTGGCGGAGCGTGACTGCTAAGCCGCCTCTGTAGGGATGACGGGCGGGATGGGGCCATTTCTACATCAGTGGGAAAAACGGAAAAACTGAAGCTTCCGGGCCTGAAGCCCGCAGATAATGCAGAACTTGCCTTCCTGAAAGATAGGCGACTAGGCGCCCATAGGGCTCGCGCGCTGCACGCTCGATGGTCCGGTGGGTGTCTTCCTGATTGATTTCATTCACCCGTGAAATCCTCGCCGCATGGCTTCAGGCGCCAAGGGCCGGACTTTAACTGCGCCAAACGATGCTCCCGGGCATCGCGCAGCCCATTCGAGGGCAGCGTCAACGGAAGGAAGTCCGAGGATAATGAATCCTGTGAGTTGCTCCTTCGTGTCCGCATCGTATGACGGGCGGGAAGCGGTCCGTTCTACAGCCCTCACGAAATCTGCTGCGATTTCAACTGGAGTAGAAGACTCTCGCCGTTCTTAGTGGACGACGAGCAATCCGGAAGTTGCGGTGTTGGGCACCCTCTGTGAGGATTAGTCCTCCCTTACGCCGCAGCGTGTACCAATAGTTCTGTCTCCCCAATAATTCCGTACGCTATCCCCACCAGGAAACCCCGGGGATTGCCTCAAGCAAAATTCACCCATGTAACAATGTTGCCTCACCGTATCTTGTTAATTTTAGAGTCCGCCAGGCTCTTGTCGAACGACAAGTGCCCCAAAATCTTCGAGGAGATCGACAGGAAGTGGCCGGCGACGTAGCATACGACCGTGACCGTATCTTTCAATTTCGTAACCGAACGCATTGCCGTTGGCGGAGGTATTGCGTCCAAAGCTGACGTGGATCAGATCGTTGCTGCGGGTATCACTCACGTCATTGACATGCGTGCGGAATTTGATGACGACACACTGAAGGATAGTCGCATTACGATTCTTTGGCTTCCGCAGGTAGACAATGGCGAGATGCGTCCCGCGGGGCACTACCGCAAAGGAATCCAATTCGCTTTTCCGGCATTATCTCGTGCGAATACAAAGATCTTTCCGCACTGCTCCGCTGGACTTAACCGCGGTCCGACTATGTGTTACGCACTCCTGCGAGCGTTCGGTTTTCCACCATCGGAAGCAATTGCGAGAATCCGGGCTGCGCGCCCTGATGTTCTATTCCATCTGATCCCGAACTATCTCGATTCGGTGGAACGGGACCTAGCAACCTAATGCCATGTACCGAAGCGTGGCGGCAGAACCCCTCTCCTGCTTCCTAAATTGCTTCTCGATACGGAACTCTGGTTGCGAAACCAATCCTCCGCGGTAGGGCGCATAAGGAGTGTCGTGAATGGCGCTTAGGAGGAGCGGTCAGCTGCTCCAGTCAGTCGATTAGCAAACACTTGGCGACTTATCGTTACCTATCTGGGGCCGCGCGGCGGCGATCCTCCCTTGCCGACCTTTAAGGTTCACTTCCGGATGGCCGATTATTACCGGCCAATTCTTTGAATCACACTCCTAAAAACTCCATCCGAGAGGTGTTTTTCTATTCAGTTGGATTTTTTTCCTCAGCAGGAGGAGTTCTCTTTCCTACTCAGATCTTCGAAGATCA
>DATFSR010000009.1:0-40232 GCA_035262505.1 Candidatus Acidiferrum sp.
CACAAGAAATGGGCAGATGCAAGTCATTCTTACGAATGCGAAAATAGAGCCACTTTGCTGGGAGGTCAAGGAAATGAGGAAGGACTGCCCTAATCTGGGTAGCGGTGGTCTCTTATCTATTCATGTTCCGAAACACCTGGCAAATCGTGCAAATCGTGGGAGGCTCCCAATCTTGACTTGCCGTGCGCCGCGTCGCAGACTCGAAGTATGGCGAACGCATACGGAATTTACATTCGCTTTGATTTTGGGACGGATGAAGAAAAAGCCCAGCAAGCGCGGCACAAGCTTGAAGGCTGGAGGCAAGCCTTCCGTTTGGATCGGCGCGTCCAGTACAAAATGGACCGGCCCGCAAACACCGCGACAGAAACGGTGACGAAAGCGGTGCCAGCCGAAAAATCGCCGGCTTCATCCCCCAAGACAAAGGAAAAGACCGCGGCGAAGGCTCCGGCAAAGCCAGCGGGAAAATCGAGCGAAGCGGCCGGTTCAAAAGCGGCAGCAAAGGCCGATGGCGCCGCCGACGGGAAAGTGGGGTTGCTGGTGCGGCTTTATTTTTCTCCGCACGAAAAGCTCTCCGAGCAGCGTTGGCTGGCGCGGATCCCTGGCGAAGAGCCGTTCAAGAGCGCGTCGCCGAAAGTGATCAGTCACGATGATCCGGACTTTGAGGCGACCGACCAGCAATTCGAATCCATCCCCGTCGGGGAGGCCGGCGGACGTTCGAGCTAGGTTCCAGGCCAAATTGGATGGGTAACGCAAGACCATATTCCACAACCTGGAGACCGGGGTTCGGAGAGCGGTTTGGGAAATCCGGTATAATGAACTCCCGCGACCCTCAAACCCCCGGCTCCGAACACGAGGATGGAACGAATGGCGCTTCACACGCGCGTCAGACTGACCAAGCTTGACTCCCCCAAAGCTCACGACCTCGACCACGACACGCTCATAAAAATTTACCGAACGATGTATCTCTCGCGACGCCTGGACGACCGCGAAATTCAACTCAAACGGCAGAATAAGATTTTTTTCCAGATCTCCAGCGCAGGACATGAAGCAGTCTGCGCCGTCATGGGGTTACTTTTGCGCCCCGCCGTGGACTGGCTTTTTCCATACTACCGCGACCGCGCACTGTGCCTGATGCTGGGGGTGACGCCCTACGAAACGCTCCTTGCGGCGGTGGGCGCGAAGGATGATCCTAGTTCCGGCGGGCGGCAGATGCCGTCGCACTGGGGACAGCCGCGGTTCAACATTGTCAGCAAGTCGTCCTGTACGGGGACGCAGTTCTTGCATGCCGTGGGCGCGGCGGAAGCTACGCAGTATTACCAAGGACGCGCGAAAGCGCTGGCACAAGCGAAGGAAGCCCCGCTCGGCGAATACGTGCGGCACGAGAGCGACGAAATTGTGTATGTTTCGGGTGGCGATGGAGCAACCAGCGAAGGGGAGTTCTGGGAATCGCTAAACGTTGCGTGCGCCAAGAAGCTGCCGCTGTTGTATTTGATTGAAGACAATGGCTATGCCATTTCTGTGCCCGTTGAAGTGCAGACCGCGGGCGGAAGCATTTCCAAACTGGTGCGCGGATTCCCGGGCCTTCATGTTGCCGAATGCGACGGAACCGATCCGTTTGAAAGCCATGCTGTCTGCAAAGAAGCCGTGCAGTATTGCCGGGAACGGCGTGGGCCGGCTCTGGTCCACGCGCATGTGACGCGTCCGTATTCGCATTCGTTATCCGACGACGAAAAGCTCTATAAGGCGCCTGAGGAGCGCGAAGAAGAGGCACGGCGCGACCCGATTTCCAAGTTCGCGTTGCGACTGGTGCGCGACGGGATTCTGGACCAGAAGCAAATCGAGAACCTGGAAGCGGAAGTGGATGAGGAAGTCCGCGTGGCCGCCGATCAATCGCTCGAAGCGGAGCCGCCGGCAGTCGAATCGATCCTCACGAATGTTTATTCCCCGGAAATTGACCCGGCGTCGGCGGCCTTTGAAGCCCAGCCACATTTTCACAATGCGCCCAAGACCATGGTGGAGATGGTGGCGCTGACGTTGTCGGACGAAATGGCGCGTGACGAGCGGATCACGGTGTTTGGCGAAGACGTTGCCGACGTCAGCCGCGAGGAAAACCTGAAGCACGTAAAAGGAAAGGGCGGGGTTTTCAAAGCAACCTCCGGGCTACAGCGGAAATACGGTCACGACCGTGTGTTCAATTCACCGCTGGCGGAAGCAAGCATTGTGGGGCGGGCGATCGGCATGGCCGTGCGCGGGTTGAAGCCGGTGGCAGAGATTCAGTTTTTTGATTACATCTGGCCGGCGATGATGCAGATTCGCGATGAGTTGTGCGTGATGCGCTGGCGTTCCAATGGGGCGTTCAAGGCGCCCGTGGTGCTGCGCGTGCCGATTGGCGGTTATTTGACCGGCGGCGGCGTCTATCACAGCCAGAGCGGGGAGTCGATTTTCGCACACTGCCCGGGGTTGCGCGTGGTGATGCCTTCGACGGCGCTCGATGTCGCGGGTTTGTTGCGCACGGCGATTCGTTGCGATGACCCGGTGATGTTCCTTGAACACAAGCATTTGTATCGGCAGCCCTACAACCGGTCGGAGAATCCTGGGCCGGACTTCACGATTCCGTTTGGCAAGGCGCGCGTGGTGAGAGAGGGCACCGACTTAAGCATCATCACCTACGGTGCAGTGGTGCATCGCGCGGAAGTGGCTGCGGCGCAATTGCTGCGCGAAGGCATCAACGTCGAAATTGTAGATCTGCGCTCGCTCTCGCCATACGACTGGGAAGCGATCTCGGCTACCGTAGGAAAGACGCATCGCGTGATTGTTGCTTACGAAGATATGCTGAGCTGGGGCTACGGGGCGGAAATCGCAGCGCGCATTGCCGACCAGTTGTTCGAGCAGCTGGACGCTCCGGTCAAACGCGTTGCGGCTATGGACACGTTCTGCGCCTACCAGCCGAAACTGGAGGACGAGATTCTTCCCCAAAGCGGTCACATCGCTCGCGCCGTGAAGCAGCTCTTGGACTACTGAGCCCGCTGGGTTTAGACTACGCCCTAGGAACCATTGGAAACAATTTAGCCGCCATTCTCGTATCTATGGATAGCGCGCGAGAATGCGCTCTGCGAGGGTTAATCCATGATCTGCCCGAGTTGCCAAAAAGACATCGCGATTGGCTCGAAGTTCTGCTACAGCTGCGGCGCCAAACAGCCAGAGACAGCTGCCTCGGCTCCCCCTCCGCCCCCGGTGTACCCGCGCAAGAGATTGGTGCGCTCGACGAATGATCGAAAAATCGCTGGCATCTGCGCCGGCATCGCCGATTACTTCGATATTGACACCACCCTCGTGCGAGTGCTGTGGCTTCTGGCTACCCTGGTTCCCGGACCGAACATCCTTGCCTACATCATTCTCTGGATTGCGGTTCCCGAGGGGCCGACCGGAGTGCCGGCAACTTCGGCGCCTGCGGCTTCCTAACCGCTCCTAGGGGATGATGATCTGAGGCGGAACGGGGCTATTTGTGCCCCTGTCGCTAAACTCTACTTGCCGCCCTTCTCGAATAACGGTTGATCCAGAGAAAATGCGCCTGCGCCCACGGTTGCGAGGGCGAAGCAAGCTACCGCGAGCGCCAGGGGAAATTCGTATTCGTGCACGGCCAGGTACCCTTTGCTGCTGTGTACTTTCCAGATAGCGACGGCCATTTCTGCCGCCAGTAGAAGGGCAACGGGCCGCGTGAATAGTCCCAGCATCAGCATCACGCTCCCGAACACCTCCAGCACGCCCGCAACGTAGACGAAATACCCTGGCAGGCCATGTTCCACAAAAAAGCCCTGCATGCCGCCGCCTAAGTGTGCCAGCTTGGGGTATCCGTGAGAAAAAAAGATGACGCCCAGCGCCAAGCGCAGCGCCAGCAACCCAAACGGCTGTAGAGCGTTCAGCGACCTCATCGGGACACCTCCAGGAGAGATACTTGGGCGATTTTCAGGAAGCTGCGGCATTCTAACAGAAAAGCACCGCCGCCACCGGCGCCTCGGGCGGCAAGCACGCTTTCGGGTACAATCTGAATCATCGAAAAAGAGAGACGCGGAGCTAATGGTAGAGGGGAAGAGCATGGTTGTGCCTAACGTCCCAGCGTTAGTAGAGCGCACATGAAGCGGAAGCTGCTTATTGCGGTGCCGCTGCTCTGCCTGGTGGGCGTAACTGCCTGGATGTTCCGTCCAAAGCACGAATCGCAGGGAGAGGCTTTCGTCAGCGAAAAAGTCGCTCCGGTGCTCAGCGGAATCGCTCAGGTGAGGCAGCAAGTCGGCGTGCTGCACTACGGAGAGCGCGTCGAAGTCCTCAGCAAGCGCAATGAGTACACGAAGGTGCGAACGCCCGCTGGTGCCGTCGGCTGGGTGGAAGCGCATCAATTAATGGAGCCGGCGCTTTGGCAGCGAAGCATCAAGTTGCTGGAGCAGGTGCGCAACATGCCGGTGCAGGCGCGCGGCCGCACGAAAGTATCCACGAATTTGCGCGTGCTTCCGGGGCGCACCGAACCGCGGCTTTATCAATTCGCGCGAAACGTACCCGTCGAGATTGTGGGACGCGGCGTAGCCGATTGGGTCCAGACAACGGATGAGAGGGATTCGAGCAACGAGTCCCAGGAAACCAAGAAAGAGGACTGGTTCCTGGTCCGCGGCGTTGCTTCGCGGCCACCGGGAGAATCTTCCGCGCGGGTTTCCGTGACCACCACCACCACAGAACCCGGCGACCAGACCGTGCCCATTGCCGGCTGGGTGATTGCGCGGTTTATCGAACTGGATCTGCCCGATCCTGTCCGCGAAGGAGCGTCTTCCTCGAACATTCGTCCTGTCGCGTGGTTTGAGCTGAACCGTGTTTCCGATCCTTCCGGCGACAAGCCACAATATCTCCTCGCCGCAGCGCGAGGAGCGGAGGGGCAGTTCTGCGACTTCACCACGCTGCGGGTTTATACCTGGAATACGAAACGGGAGCGCTACGAGACCGCGTTCATCGAAAATAATCTCTGCGGACAACTCCCGATTCGAGCCGGCAAAGGCCCGAAAGACGAGCCCGAATTCCGCTTTCAGGTGATGGACGGGAACAAAGAAGAGCGCGTTTACCGGCTGATCCAGACGGTGGTGCGGCGCGTCCGTGAACCGGGGGAGAGTTCGGGAAAGCGGGTTACGGCGAAACGAGCTAGACCAGCGTCACGCTAGAATCTATTCTGTGGAGAATCGCATGTGGCTTTGTGGCACAACTGTGTCTCGCGCGAGAAGAGCCGAATGACCCTGCATGTCAGCGAAGCGGAAGTGCGCCAGGTGCTCGACATGCCCCGGGCGCTTCGGGCGGTCGAGGAGATTTTGCGCAAGCAGGCCACCGAAGAAGTTGTTGTGCATCCGCGACGGCGCTTCGAATTGTCCCACGGCGGATTCTTTCACTACATGGCCGCGGCCGACTATGCCTCGGGTTTTGTGGCCATGAAGCAGTACACCTATGTGCGCGGCAGGCTGCAATTTCTTGTTCCGCTGTACGAAATGGCTACCGGCGATTTACTTGCGGTCATCGAAGCGGATTACATGGGTCAACTCCGCACCGGAGCGGCGTCCGGCGTGGCAACAAAGTATCTGGCTCGCGAGAATTCGCGCACCGCCGCGATTGTCGGAACCGGAGGCCAGGGCAGAACGCAACTCGAAGCGGTTGCCGCCGTTCGAAAACTCGAATCGGCTCGGGTCTATGGCCGTGATGCCGGCAGGCGCGAGAAATTTTGCCAAGAGATGTCTATGAAGCTGGGAATTCCGGTGACGCCGAGCGGTTCTTCGAGCGAAGCCGTACGTGGCGCAGACATCGTTTGCACGGCCACGACTTCTTCACAACCGGTGGTCTTTGGCGCGGATTTGACGCCCGCAGTACACATCAATGCAATCGGGGCGAACCATTCTCACAAGCGCGAATTGGATGACGAAGCGGTGGCCAGCGCGGACGTGATCATTGTGGATTCGGTCGAGCAGTCCCGCCAGGAGGCCGGCGACCTGATTCTCGCGTTTAAGGGAGACGAAATCTGCTGGACGGGCGTGAAGAAACTTTGCGACGTGGTTGCTGGCAAGGCCAGCGGGCGCACCGGTGAAGCCGAGGTCACTTTGTTCAAGTCCAATGGGATCGCCTCGTGGGATCTGGCGGTCGCCATGAAGGTCTACGCCGCGGCCCGCGAGAAAAAACTAGGCCGGGAATTGCCATTCTGGACGGGCGGAAACGCGTAGCGGCGTTCACCTTGGACCAGGATTCAGAAGGGTTCTAGATAAGATACATGGCATAGCCTGGGTCGCGCAGCAGAGGTATCCTGAGAATACGAAGTCCGAGATAGGGCGTTGTTTCCTGTTTGGAAAATCGCGCATCCTAATTCAAAGGAAAAATTAGAAGTCGAAAGGGCGTAGTAAGCTGGAGCGATGCGCACCCTGCCTGACCACCTCCGCAAAGGAATGAAGCTTGTCATCGTGGGTTGCAATCCCAGCGAATCTTCTGTTCGCGTGGGGCATTACTACGCGGGCCGCGGCAATGAGTTCTGGCCCATCCTCTATAAAAGCGGTGTGGTGCCTGAGCCCTTTGACTATCACGACGACCGCCGGGTGATTGAATTCGGCATTGGCCTGACCGATCTGGTGAAGCGTCCAACGAAAGGCGTCGAGGAGTTGAACCGTGAAGATTTTGCGGAAGGCCGGATCGTGCTTTCGCAAAAGCTTGAGGAATTTACTCCTCACGTCGTGGCGTTCAACGGCAAACTCACTTACGAGCAATTCGCGCAGCGACGGTGTAATTACGGTGTACAAAAAGAGCTTCTTTACGGTGCCCAGGTTTACGTCCTGCCTTCCACAAGCGGCGCGAACAATAAGTTCAAGAACGAGAAATTGGTGCACTTTCGCAAACTTGCAAAGCTCGTCGTGAAGGTTGAAAAAGCCAGGGAAGTCCGGGCACACTAGCTTGGACACCTTATGAGCAACGCTCTTCAACCGGCACAGGCCGGCCCGGTGCTTCTGGAAACCAAGCAGGACGGCATCGCCACGCTGGTCATGAATCGGCCGGACCGGCTGAATGCACTGAACAATGAACTCACAACTGCCTTGAACGATGCCCTGGGCCATCTCGCTGAGGACGAATCGGTTCGCGTTGTGGTGATCACCGGCGCAGGCCGCGCGTTTTGTGCTGGCGGCGATCTTGCCTTGATCGGCAAAGGCCGTGCAACCGCTGCGACCCAGTCTTTGGAGCCGCTGCTCCGCTCCGGCATGCAGGCTGTGCTCAGGATGCGCACGATGTCGCAGCCCGTGATCGCGGCGGTGAACGGGGCTGCCGCGGGCGCCGGGATGAATATCGCTCTGGCGGCGGACATTCGCATCGCCGCCGAAGAAGCCGCATTTGGGCAAAACTTTGCGAAAGTAGGTCTCTTCCCTGACTTTGGGGGAACGTATTTTCTGCCGCAACTCGTTGGCCCTGCGAAAGCCGCGGAGCTTTTCTACACCGGCGACATGATTGACGCGAAAGCCGCGCTACGGCTGGGAATCGTGAATCAAGTTGTGCCAGGGGCGCATCTGGAAGCCGAAGTAAGAGCGCTTGCGCAGAAAATCATGCAAGGCCCGCCTCTGGCGATTCAAGCCATCAAGAAAGCATTGTTTGGAAGAGAAAAGAAACTGCTGGCCGAAGCTCTTGAGCACGAAGTGCAGGAGCAGGTCCGCTGCTATCTTTCCGAAGATTGCAGCGAGGGCATCCGCGCTTTCTTTGAAAGACGAGCCCCGCAGTTTCGCGGCAAATAGTTTCCTATGTTCATCACTTCTTTCGCATGACCGCTCATTCAGAAACCATTCAGCTTCGCATCAAGGATCGCACTGCTTGGATCACGCTGAATCGGCCTCCGCTGAATGTTCTGGATATCGCCATGATGGAGTCTTTGGACGCAGCTTTGGAGCGCGCGCTGCCAGAGGCCGATTTCGCGGTTTTCCGGGGCGCTGGAGAAAAAGCGTTTTGTTCCGGCGCGGAAGTTGCCGATCACGCTCCGGAGCGCGTCGAAAAAATGCTTCGCGCATTTCACGCCGTCTTTCGGCGCCTGGCCGCAGCCGATTGCCTCACAATTGCCGCTGTGCGTGGCTTCTGCCTGGGCGGCGGCATGGAGTTTGCGACGTTTTGCGACTTTGTTCTCGCCACGGAATCCGCGCAATTCGGACAGCCGGAAATCAGGCTTGGCTGTTTTCCGCCTGTGGCTATGGTGATGTTGCCTCGACAAATTGGCATGCAAGCCGCAGCGAATCTGATTCTCACGGGCCGTCAAATCAGCTCGACGGAGGCGCATCGCCTCGGCTTGGTGACGCGAGTAGTGCCAGATCACGAGCTTCCTAGAGCCGTGGATACCTTTCTTAAGGAGTTGCAGGGTCTTAGCCCAGGCGTTCTTCAACTAACGCGAAAGACCTTGGCGCGGCTGCATTCAGCGGACGTTTTGGCACAGCTCGAAGAAGCCGAACGCGTATACTTGTCCGAACTGATGCGAATGCACGACGCGCAGGAAGGCGTTCGCGCTTTTCTCGAAAAGCGCAAGCCGGCCTGGAAGGGAAAATAAGACAGCGAATGGACGAATTGGAGATAACACCCGCGGAAGTGAAGGCCCGGCTCGACCGCGGCGAAGGCGTTGTGCTTGTCGATGTGCGGGAACCGTGGGAATTCGAGATTTGCCGCATCGAGGGCGCGAAGCTCGTGCCTCTGGGCAGCCTTGCGGCTAGCTTGAACACGCTTCCGGACGTGGATGAGTTGATTTGTTATTGCCACCACGGCATGCGAAGCTTGGACGCGGCGGCGTGGCTGCGCTTTCAAGGATTCGAGAGAGCCAAGTCCCTGGCCGGAGGAATCGAGCGCTGGTCGCTTGAGGTCGATTCCAAAGTTCCACGTTATTGATCTACGGCATTTTGTTTCCGCGCCGCTTCGAGAAGGAGTCTTTGTCGAAGGGTAGCTTTGTTTACTTCGCGGAGAAGACGACGAATGGACGTGAAGATCACGGTGATTGGCGCAGGTACGAGGGGGCGAGGCATAGCTTATGCCGCCGCATTCGGCGGATACCAGACAGTGCTCGAAGACATTTCCCCGGGTGTTCTCGATCAAGCGGTGGCCTGGATCCGACAATCGTTTGACGGAGGCGTTGCCCGCGCGAAAGTCGAAGCCGGCGTTCGCGACAAAGTCTCACAAAAAATAGAATTGCACCGGCAATGAAAGCGCTCGCGGACAGAATCGTCATTCAGCAAGGCGACCTGACGGAAATGGCCACGGACGCCATCGTCAACGCTGCGAACAACGATTTGATCTTAGGCGGGGGCGTCGCCGGGGTCATTGAACTAAAAGGTGGCGTGGAAATCCAGAACGAGTGCGACGCAATCGGTAGCATTCCTGTCGGTTTCGCCGTGATTACCGGCGCCGGGAACCTGAAAGCACGTTTTGTGATTCACGCTGCGAGCATGGAGCTTGGAGGACGCACCAAAGCGGAGCACCTGCGCTCTTCCACAATGCATTCTTTGCGCATCGCGAACGAACGTGAGCTGAAGACCATCGCTTTTCCCGCCATCGGCACCGGCATCGCCGGTTTCCCCTTACAGGAATGCGCCGACATCATGCTCCGCGTCGCTGCCCAACATCTTCAGGGCAGCACCAGCGTCGAAAGGATTTACTTCGTCCTGTTCGACGCTGCCGCCAAAAATGTCTTCGAGCACGCCTGGAATAGACTCCAGGCCGAACTGGCCTCGGGCGCTGCGGGAGCCAAAGGCACGTGACGCCGCTCGAAGAGTTGCTCGCGGAGCGGATTCGCCGCTACGGCCCCATCCCTTTTGCCGACTTTATGCGCGAGTGCCTGTACCATCCGATCTATGGCTATTACAGCAGAGTGGAATCGCAACGATTCGTGGATTACTACACCAGCGTGGACGTGCATCCGATTTTTGGGCGGCTGCTGGCACGGAAGTTCGCGGAAATGTGGGAGCGGCTCGACCGGCCGAAGGAATTCGGGCTGGTAGAAGCAGGCGCGGGGGTGGGGCGGCTGGCGCTGCACATCCTGGATTTTTGCGAGGTCAAGCTGCCGGATTTCTATGGCGCGCTGCGCTACGTTGCCGTGGAGCGATCGGCGTCGCGGCGCGGGCAAGCGGTGGCACGGTTAGAGCGGCACGCGGCGGCCGGTCGCTTGCGAAGTGCCGCTGAAATCCCGCTGCAGGTTCCCGAGGGCTGCGTTTTTTCGAATGAATTGGTTGACGCGCTGCCGGTGCACCGCGTGGTGATGAGAGAACACGGCCTGCAAGAAGTTTTTGTGGGTTGCGAGCAGGGGAAGTTTGTGGAGGTGATCGCGCCGCTTTCGGCCTGCGCAATCAACGAATACTTCCTAACGCAGCAAATCAGTCTGCACCAAGGTCAGCACGCGGAAGCCGGGCTTGAAGCGTGCGACTGGATCACCGAAGTTGGTCGGCGAATAGGACGCGGATTTGTACTGACGATCGATTACGGGCACCGCGCGGCGGAACTGTTCGACGAGCGGCACATGCGCGGTACTCTTCTGGCATACAAAGGGCATCGCGTGAGCGAAAATTTCTATGCGTCGCCCGGAGAACAGGACTTGACGGCGCATGTGAATTTTACGGCGCTGGAAACCTGGGGGAAGGCATCGGGGCTCGAAACGGCGGAATTCATTTCGCAAACTGCATTCTTGCTGGCCCTCGGGGAGCCGCGCGAGTTCGCGGACCTCTATGATCCCGGACAGGCGGAGGACGAGCGGGTTCGCGCGCGCCTGCAGCTGAAAACTCTCATCCATCCTGAGGGCATGGGAGAGCGGTTCCAGGTAATGCTTCAGCAAAAGGGCCGGTTGTGAGGATCACTGCCACCCGCGGATCGAACTGGGTCGAATTAGAGTGGGCCGATAATTCTCGTTCGAGTTGCTCATCAAAAGAGAGTACCCGTTAGCCAGGTAGTCTGGGATATCGCGGTCGTCATGCAGTGGGATATGCGGCCCTTGCCTCGTCAGGCTGACGTGAAACCGGTCATCTTCCCGGTGCCGGTGCGGGAATAGGCGGATTCCGGATTTCCTTCCCCGGCGGACAATAGCAAACAGCATCGAATCCTCCCAAGTGACGCGACGGCACTATGGGCCGGTGCGGCGCCGAACGCAATAGGAGCGGCTGTGGAAAACCGAGGACAGCTGTGGATTCTGGTTACCGAGATGCCAGTGCGCGGCAAACGTTGGAAGGCTGGGCTTGCCCGCGTGCTTGCCGTAAGCTGAGGGCAGCTAGAGAACACCGCTGTAGATACAAACCGAAAGGACACCAGAGCGCAATGCGAAGTGTATTGGCGAATTGGCTGGCGGCTTGCAGCTTGCTGATGACCAGCAGTGCGGCGCTAGCGCAGACGAACACGAAGCAACCAACCTACGAAACGGCGTTCTACCCCAGCGGAAAGTTGAAGATCGAAGCGTACGTGTTCAAACCCGAGGGCGCTGGACCCTTTCCAGTGGTGATTACAACCACGGATCGCGGGAGGGGCACGAACGAGAAGAGCGCCCGTTTGCCTACGTGGGGGAGATGCTGACCGAGGGCGGCTATGTGGTGGTCGTGCCGGAACGCCGCGGGTACGGCAAGTCGGACGGCGCGACGTTCGGCGAAACCGTCGGAGAAGATCGCGGGCCGCGGTTCGTCGCGCGCGTGCAAGAGGAAACCGACGACATGCTGGCGGCTGTAGAGTTCGTCAAGACTCTGCCGTACGCCGACGCGAAGCGGATGGGAGTGATGGGTTGGTCGTTCGGAGGAATTGTGAGCGTGTTCGGGGCGAGCCGCTCCACCGCGTTCCGCGCCGTGGTGGATCAGGCGGGTGGGGCGTTGACTTGGGACCACAGTCAGGCGATGCAGGCGGCGTTGCAGGACGCGGCAGGAAAGATTCGAATTCCGCTGCTCGCTATGGTGGCCAAGAACGACCGCACGACAGAATCGGTAGAGGCGGTGGCGCGCGAAGCGGAGAAACACGGCGCAACGACGAAGCTCATCGTATATCCGGCGTTCACGCCGAAGGAAGCCGGAGGAGTTGCCCCAGGCCACACGATTTTTGGAAGAGAAGGGTGGCGGGTTTGGGAAGCGGATGTGAAGGAATTTCTGGGCAAGTATCTGGGGCGGCCGTAGAGGGGGCGGAGCATTCTCGCTCATGTGCAGGCAGAAAGCGGCCTCTAGAAGACCAACGCTTCAAAAGAAGAATGGTTTGCGCTACTGCGGGGAAGAAGGATCGGGCCGTTTTTTGAGGACAGGCTTTTCCCCGGAAGCAGGAGCGGGAAGGGCGCTGCCTGGCTTTGCCGGCTCTGGAGTGGCGGGCGTGGCTACCAGTTCACTAACGCCCTCCGAATAAGGCTTCTTGATAAACTGCTCGGCGCGGGCCTGGCATCCGCCGGTGTTATCGTTGGTTTGCTTGGCTTTACTGTACTCGTTGACGCCGCGCTCCCGTTGGCCGAGGACATCGAAAATTTCACCAAGGTAGATGTGGCTCCAGCATTCCGTCCACTTTTCTGAGGGCTCCGGGACGTTCTGCAAGGCTTCGCGAAAAGCGTTGGCGCCAGCCTGGTAATTTTTCTGGTAGAAGAAGGCTTCGCCCATGCGGAAATTAGCGAGCGGACGGCCCGGCTGGATGTTGAGCGCTTTTTGGTATTGTGCGACGGCGTCGTAAAACTTGCCTTGTTCGGCAAGATCTTCGCCGCGGGCAATTGCAGCGCGGGCCCGTAGGGCAGTGCTGGACTTAAGGATCACGTTGTTGGGATCGACTTTTATGCCCAAAGGCTTCGGGCGCCCGAACACGTCAATGGAAAATTGCGATTCCAAGCCGCTAACATCGATGGTCTTGGTTTCAGGATTGCCTTCGGTGTCTATTCGCAAGTCAGCTGGCATATGAAACGTGTCAAGCGGCTGCTTGACTTTGCCAACCACGCGGAAACCCTTCGGCGTGCGGTACACCACATATTCGAGCGTGAATTCGGGAATGCCGGTGGAATTCAGCCACTGCGCGAAGAAGCTGCGCAAATTCGGTGGATCCTGATTTGCTTTGGCGGAAGCCACAACACGCTTCTCGGCAAGATTCTCGAAATCCTCGATGCGGGCGGACTTTTCTGCGAACTGAAAGTAAAAATCGTGCAGCGCCGCTTTGAACGCCACATCACCCATCATGGCGCGCAGCATGTGAAAAAGCATGGCGCCTTTGTTTTCGACAACCGAACGGTAGTCAGGCGAATACGGCGCGAGGCGGGCAGCCTGCCCGACCGGAGCGGCGTCTTCATACATCAGTGCGCCGACGGCAAATTCATCGACGGCGCGTAGACCGGCTTCTTTGCCGGCGGTTGACTCCGCGTAGAGCGCTTCGCAGTAACGGGCAAGACCATCGGTGATCCAGGTGTCGTTGGGAGTAGCCGGAGCTACTTGCACCCCGAACCACTGCGAGGCCACGAGATGAGCGATGGCCCGATCGCTGGCCTTGGGATCCCACAGGCGCTGGCTGAGAAGGAGAACGCCTGGGGCAGCAAATTCGCGCAGACTGCCTTCGGGCAATTGAATGAGTGTGAACGACGGGTCCGGAATGGGGCCGAACATGTCGGAGAAAGCGACGGCGGCGCGAGCAACGTCGGCGGCAAATTCTTGCGCGTTCGCGGACTGGTTGCGAGGAGCGTAGACAGCAACGCTGATCCCTTCAGCCTGCTTCGGATTGAGCTGCAGGTTGCCGGCGACGAACGTGCCATGCTGTGCGGGCCGCTTGCATTCAAATGTATAGAGCAGCCGGCCACCTTCGACGGCATTCTTTTGAGGTTCCGGCGTAGGGGCGGCCGCCTTGCCGGAGCCTGCAACTGCGAAAGTGCCGGGAACGTTCAGGCGGAATGTCGCGGTGTAGCGATTGGACGGGTAATCGGTAAGTGGAAACCAGCGCGCGGGCAAAAGCAAATACGCGCCCTCTTTGGTGATGGAGGCGGCCTTCACGCCGGGTACAGGGCTGTTTTCTTCATTGAAGAGCAGGCCCGAGTAGATGAAAGAGAGCGTGACGTGGCCATTGGTGGCTACGGGAGTGAGAAGCTGAACGTTGACGAAGAGCGGATTTTGGTTGTCGCGCTCAAAGGTGAGCGGCTTGCCTTCCGGGCCCTTGACTTCTTTGACGACCAAGTTGGGATGGAGCTCAACACGGACGTTGCTGGAAGCCTCGGTCGCAACGAGATCGATTTTTGCAGTGGCAGAAAGGGATTGGCCGATGGCGTCGAGCGTTGCGGAAACGTCGTAGTGGCTGGCAAGAAAATTAACGGGACGCGGCGCTTGTGCATGAACCGGCGCGGTGGCCCCGAATAAAACAGCAAGCGCGAACAAACCGGCATTGCTAGCAATTCCTCGACTGCGGGTCATCGGACCCCTTTCCGTGTGAGGCATATTCCGATCAATGTACACCTATTAGGATACCAAAGGACTCACTTTGCGTTGCTTTGGACGGCTAGCAGCCGGGCGATTTCGTCGGCCGCGCGTTCCACCGCTCCCGGTGGGCCGAGCAGACTCCGGACCTCTTCTAGACCGCTCAACATCTCTACGACGCGGGGGTTCGCGCTTGGTGAGCCGGAAAGCAGCGATGCGGCTTCGGAGGCCAGGCGTTGGGGAGTGAAATCGTCTTGAATCAACTCCGGAACCACGGCTCGCCCGGCGATCAGATTCACCATGCTAAAGAACTTGGTTCGTACGAGGGGTTTTGCCATGCGGGCGGTCAGCGGCGAAAGGCGATAGACCACAATCATGGGCTTGTTGAGAAGCGCAGTTTCGACCGTGGCCGTGCCGCTCGACACAATCGCAAGATCGGCGGCGCCGAGCGCGTTGTAGGTATCATCGGCAACGAAACGGACTTGCCAGTCCACCGGAAAGCTTCTCTGAAGCCGCCCCGCATCCAGGCTAGGCGCCACGGCGACAACAATTTGCGGCGGGCCGGGAATGCGCTGGCGGATTTCACCGAGTCCTTCGATGAGAACCGGCACATGATGAGCAATCTCGCCGCGGCGGCTGCCCGGCAGAACGGTAATAATTCTCCCCGAGTCTTGTAGACCGTATTTCTTGCAGAAAGCTTCCCGCCGCAGGGTAGCCTGCACATGGCCCACGAGCGGATGACCGATGAACTTCACCGGCACCCCGGCATCAGCGTAGAACCTTTCTTCGAAAGGAAAGATGCACAGGGCTTCAGCAAAACGACGGCGAACGAGATTCGCACGCCAGGGACGCCAGGCCCAAAACTGCGGGCAGATGTAATAGACGTTTCGAATGCCTTTAGGGCGCAGCTTGCGCGCGAGACGAAGATGAAAGCCTGGAAAATCCGTAAGAATCGCGAATGGCGGCTTGCGGCGATGCGCTTCATCCACGAGATGACGCATTGCGCGAATGAGGGCTGGCAAACGCTTCAAGACCTCGGTGATGCCTACGACGGAAACTTCAGAATAATCGGTGATGATCTCGACGCCGGCCGCGCGCATTTGCGGGCCGCCCATGCCGAAGATGGCGACCTCCAGGCGCTGCTGCAAAGCCGTGGCTAGGCGCGCAGCGTACAGGTCTCCGGAAGCTTCGCCGGCGGAGAGAAGAAGCGGAATCGGCGGCATGTCGGCGACAAACCCGCTCAGTCGCTCGCGCGGACCGCGGGCGGCTCGGCTGCGCTGCGAGCTTCGAGAGGAAGATGCAGCTCCTGCTCTTTGTACTGGAGCTGATACAGACGGAAGTAAATGCCGCGCTGCGCCAGAAGCTCCTGGTGCGCGCCCTGCTCACGCAAGCGGCCCTTGTGGAACACCAGGATGCGGTCGGCGTGTTGGATGGTGCTCAGGCGATGCGCAATGACTAGCGCCGTGCGGCCCGAAAGCAAGCGGCTCAAAGCTTCGCGGATTTGCAATTCCGTTTTGGTGTCCACGCTCGAAGTGGCTTCATCGAGAATCAAGAAACGAGGATTGTGGGCCAAGGCGCGCGCGAAATTAATAAGCTGGCGCTGGCCAACGGAAAGCGTGGAACCGCGCTCGTTGACGATGGCGGCGGCGCCATTCGAAAGCGAGCGGATGAATTCGCCGAGGCCAACTTCTTCGAGCGCGCGCTCGACCGCCGCGTTCTCGATGTTCTGGGTGCCCAGGCGAACGTTGGTTTCAATCGTTCCCGTGAATAGAAACGGATCCTGCAGCACGATGCCGAACTGGCGGCGCAGGTCCTGCAGCTCGATCAGCCGAATGTCTTTGCCGTCGAGAAGAATCTGCCCGCGCTGAATGTCGTAGAAGCGCAGGAGCAAGGAAATGAGCGTGGTCTTGCCGGCCCCGGTGTGGCCGACGATGGCGAAGGTTTGTCCCGGCTCTACTCGGAATGAGACGTCGCGGAGTACCCAGTCCTCGTCCGCAGGCTCAGGAACGTTTCGGTAGCTGAACCAGACGTTGCGAAACTCGATTTCGCCGCGCGGCTGAATGAGGGGGACGGCCTTGGGATCCGATGCAATGGTGATGGGCTCGTCCAGCAGCTTGAAGATGCGTTCCGAGGCGGCCATCGCGGACTGCAAAATGTTGAATTTTTCGCTGAGGTCCTGAATGGGCCGGAAGAAACGCTGTGCGTACATGGTGAATTCGATGAGCACTCCGATGGTTAGAGCACCGTGGAGAATCCGATTGCCGCCATCCCAGAAAATCAAGGCGATCGTGGCATAGCTCAGGAATTCCACCGCCGGATAAAAGAGCGCGTAAGCCAGGATGGCGTCGCGCCAGGCGACCATGTTGTCGTGATTCCGCTTGGCGAATTCATCCTGCGCCTTTGCTTCGCGGTTGAAAAGCTGTACCACGCTCATGCCCGAGATATATTCCTGAAGAAAAGCGTTGATGCGGGCGATGGCGGTACGAATGCGGCGATTGGCGTCGCGCACGTATTTGCGGAAAATCAGCGTGACGACCAAAATGCCGGGAAGGATGGCAAGCGTATCGACGGCCAAGCGGGCATTGATTTTGAACAGCAGGCCGGCCATGACCGCGAGGAGGAAAAAGTCGTTGATCATGGTGACCACGCCCGCAGCGAAGAGGTCGTTCAGCGCATCGACGTCCGTGGTGACGCGAGTCACCAGGCGACCCACCGGGTTGCGGTCGAAATAGCTCATGGGCAAGCGCTGCAGGTGGCCAAAAATCTCGCGCCGCATGTCGTACATGGTTTGCTGGCCGACGCGCTGCATGATGCGAATCTGCACGTACTGAGCAAGAAAATCGAATCCAAGAACAGCGAAAAACAAAAGGCTCAGAAGGATGACGCCGGACCAGGCTTTGCTTTCAGGAAGGAGGTGCTTCATCGCCGGAACAAAGTTGTTGTCGATGGCTTTTTGGAAGATCCACGGCGGAGCAAGCTCAAGGGGCGTAACGATAGCAACCAAAGCAAGCGCCAGCACCACTCGCCAGCGGTAGGGCTTCATATACTGCAGAAGCCGCCGCATCAAGCGCGAGTCGTATGCTTTGCCTAAGGCCTCTTCTTCGTGCTGCGTGCTCATGCGTTTTCGAGCTCTTCCTCGAGCAATTGTTTCTGGTACAAGTCCGCGTAATAACCGCCACGCTCGAGCAATTCGTCGTGGGTTCCGCGCTCGATGATGCGGCCCTCGCGCAAAACCACGATCTGGTCAGCGTTCTGGACCGTTGATGTGCGGTGCGAAATCAAAATGGTGGTGCGGCCGTGCATGACGCCGCGCAAGCCGGAAAGGATTTTCTCTTCGGTTTGCGTGTCCACGCTCGAAAGGGCGTCGTCCAGGATCAAGATGCGCGGGTCGCGCACGATGGCGCGCGCAATGGCGGTGCGCTGTTTCTGCCCGCCCGAAAGCGTGATGCCCCGTTCTCCAACGGCAGTGTCGTAGCCGGCAGTGAAATCCTGAATGTCGCCGTGAAGGCTGGCAATTTCCGCGGCTTCCCGACAACGCTCAGGATTGTAATCCGGCACACCAAAAGCGATGTTCCCGCCGACGGTTTCGCTAAACAGATAAGTGTCTTGCGGAACGTAGCCGATCGAGCGGCGAAGCGTTTCGAGCGGCCAATCCTGAATTGGGCGACCGTCAACCAACACCGTTCCTTCCGGCGCTTCCCAAAGCCGGGCGACCAGAGCGGCTAGCGTTGTCTTGCCGCATCCCGTTGGCCCGACAACCGCCACGGTGGAGCCCGCCGGAATCTTGAGGTTGATGTCTGAAAGAACGGCGTGGGTACCGCCGCCATTGGATTTGCCGGAGCCATTCGAACCGCTCGTGCCGGAAACGGTGGTGGGGTAAGTGAAGGTCAGGTTCCGAAACTCGATGTCGCCCTGCGGTGCCGCGTCTTTTGGAAGAGTCGCAGCGTGATCGTCAATGCTTGGTTTGGCGGTCAAAATGAAATTCAAACGACCCATGGAGGCGGCGCCGCGTTGAAAAATATTAGTGACCCAGCCAAGAGCAATCATCGGCCAAATGAGCATGGCCAGAAAGCCGTTGAAAGCGATGAGAGAACCGAGCGAAATCTGCCCATGAAGCAGCTGATGGCCGCCCTGCCACAGAAGGATCAGGAAACTTGTGCCCGAGAGTGCCTGCAGCGAGGGCATGAACATGCTCCAGGTACGGATCAGACGAATATTGCGCGACACGTATTCGCGGTTGGGCTCGTCAAAAGCACGCATTTCGGCTTGTTCCTGAGCATAGGCGCGGACGATGCGCACACCGGCTAGATTCTCCTGAACACGGGCGGTGAGCGTGGCCAGGGCCGCTTGAATGATTTCGTAAAGCTCGTGAATGGTCTTGCCAAAGAACCATACTGCGACGGCGACGATGGGGGCAGGGAGTAAGACCCACAGAGTGAGTGGAGGTGAAATCGTGAGCATGAGCACGATGGCCATGATCATGGTGCTAAGCGTCGTCGCGCTGTACATGATCCCTGGGCCCAGAACCATGCGCACGGAGTTAAGGTCGTTGGTGGCGCGAGACATCAGTTCGCCGGTGCGGTTGCGAACGTAGAATTCCGGCTCGAGTGCAAGCAGCCGTTTCAGGAGGTCGCCACGAATGTCGTACTCAATATCGCGCGAAACGCCGATGAGTATCCAGCGCGCTTCAAACGAGAGTATGCCCTTAATTAGGACGCACAGGACCACGATGAGACAGTAGATGCCCAAGGTGCGATGGCTGTTTGGAGCGTAAAACGGAATGGCGCGGCTAAACGCCGATAATCGATGTGACGCCGCGATCACCGCCCCGGGGCTTCCCGAGCGTTCAAATGGGGCGGGGCTGCCGGAAAGCGTGTCCGTCATGACCCCAATGGCCAAAGGAAGTGCGTTGCCGATAATTCCCATCAGCACCACCACCAATAAGCCAAACACGATGCTCCAGGTGTACCGGCGAAGATAGGGCATCAACCCGCGAAGGTCTTTACTCGGAGGTCGGTCTTGTCCGGTGTTGGCTCCCGTCGCGGTCGCGCGGGTCGTTGCCTGGCTCATCGCAGCTTGGACCTCGCGGGTTCGATGGAAGCGGACTCAAGAAGAAAGTGCTCGTAAGTGCGGTCAAGCGATTGGTAGCGTTTCGTCTGAGGATTCCAGCGCACACCAATGGGCAGGACATGCGAATCGGTGACGCCCTTCAGCGGCGTGAAGTAAAGCGACAATCCTTTGTCGTCGCTTTGCTCGTATTGCAGGCGCCAGCCGCTTACCGAGGTCAAAGGAGTAAGCCCCAGGAAGCCCTTCTGGTTTTTCAAATGCTCATCGCAGCGCAGAACCTCCGACCACTTCCCGTCAGAGTTCTCCGCGATCACCGCGCGGGTAATGATGGTGCCCGGCAGATTATTCGTGGGTGTTTTCGGCACGACGTTGGCGGCGAGGAATTCCTGCTTGCCGTTTTTTGCCAGGTCCCCGAATAGCAACACTTGGGTCTCATTTCCGAGCAGGGATTCCGCCGCGGATTGAATCTCATCGGGGACGGCCGGAGTGGCGGGCTTGGCTTCTGCCTCCGCCGCTGGCTTGGGCGCTTCCGTGCCGCAGCCCCCCAGAAGAATGCCCAAGGGCGCAACACTCAAGCACAAGCACAACGGGATTTTTCCGGCTCGGACCGCCCCGGCACCGACTATCCTCTCTAGGAAGGACGGCGCGCGACGCTCCCCGTTAGCATACCTACAGTTCATCGATAAGCTCTTTTCCATCCCTGCCTTTGCGGCCGCCAGCCGACGTTCGGATCAGGCTTCCCCTCTTTCCCTGGAATGCGGGGGACGGGCGACCTTAGCGCATTGCGGATACGCCGAATCCGGCGGCGATCAAACAATTCTAACTGCTCACGGCGCTTCTTTGGAAGGACTCTGCAGGCGCAAATTGCCATGCACGAAGCCACCTGACGCTAGGCGAGAATCTCGTCCAGCCGCGCTTCCATGTTTTCCTCGCCTTCCGACCACAACTCCGTGCGTTCGACCGGCAGAGCCCGCTCGATACCCTCCACCCAACTGAACAATTGTTGGATGTTTTCGCGCGTCTTGGCGTGATATTCCTTTAAGTTGTTGCCGGCGGCCATCCACTGGCGGAAAGTGTGCTCGACGGGATGTTCGGAAGGATTTGCGGAGGTCGAGAGTTTGAAGTTTGAAGAGTTATTCGCGACGAGTAAACCGGCGTGTCCCGTGAAGAAATGCTCGAAACCCAAATCCGCCTGAAAATGCCCCGCGGAAGAGGCAATTCCGCCGTCGTAGTCAGGCCCGTGGCAAATCAATTGCAGTGGTTGCGGCTTCTGTTGCCACTTCAGCGTATCCATGTCGAAGGTCCATAGGTCCCAGGTCGCGCTGGCGAGGTAGGCGGTATCGGCGTTGAGATGTTGGGCTGCCAGGGCGGCGACTTCCGCGGCGGTTGCCGGCGAAGGGCGCAAATCCCATTCGGCAAGAGGGGTTTCGCCTGGGTCGACTGCCTGCGCGATCAGTTCGTCGAAAACGTCATGAGAAGGCGAGAGCGGCGCGGTGGTCAGGAATCGCGCGAACTCCGGGATCATCGTTTCCAGAGAAAAGTCGCGCGTCCAGACGCGCAAATAAGCATGATTGCCCATAGCGATTGAATTTCTGGATTATACCGGGAGCGCAGGAAAGTAGCGAATTCCGCGAATTGAAGAACTCACCGCGGATGGTTCGAAGAAGCGAGGGTTTCTACACTCCTGACTTCGCGCTTTTGGTCAGCGGGGAAGGTGGATCGCTTGGTGGCGTAAAGTTTTTGGCGATTTCCCCGAGGCGTTGCCGCAGGGAATCGCCCACACTTTCGAAGACTTGCGTACAAGCCGCGCGAAGCTTCTCTTCCGCAGCGGCGGCTACACCAGAAATCATCTCCCGAGACTGGTGATCGAGCGATGCCACCGTGGCCAGCAGCCATTGATTGGAAACGCCTTCGAGCCGCGTCTTATGCTGCTCCGCGGCTTGCTCTCCGATCCGCTCGTACACGCGCTTCATTTCCTGCTGCTGCGCGTCAGTCACGGTTTTCCATTGTTCGAGCAGCGGAGCAAAACCCTCCGCTACACTCTTTTGCGCTTCGGTAACGTGATTTTGAAAAACTCCGCCGAGGGACTCATGGAAACGCTTCAGAAAAGCCGCCTGCTCCGAATTGACTTGCTGCGCCAGCTCGGCCCGTTCCTGGGCGGTTGAACGTTTCAGCTCCTCGCTGTATCCGCCAAGCTCTTGCCGGGCCGTGCGTTGAATTTCATCAATAAATGCGGCGGTGGTCGTGTCGGCGGCTTCGGCGAAAAGTGAGCGGGCGCGCTCGAAAGAGTCGCGCACCACATCGTTCATCTGTGTTCGAGAGTGGTCGAGGAAATTGCGGCTGGAGTGGTCGAGTTCGGTGGCAAACACGCCCGAGATTTCCCCGGCTTTGTCTCTTAGCTGGTTTGCGGCCTGCTCTGTGGCTTTGTCCGAATAGTTCTGGATTTGTGTCTGAGCCTTCTTTTCGTACCACTCGGCGGACTTCTGCAGTTCGTCCACCACTTGATGTTTTAGGCCGCTGACTTTTCCTTCCAACTCGGCCAGCAACTGACCGGTGATGGACTGAGAGGATTCCTGGAGGATTTTTTCGACGCTGCCGAGGTTGTCGCGGAACTGCGCCAGGGACTCCGCGAACGCCTCATCGGCTGTGGTGCGGATGCGGTCCTGTTGCAGCGTCAACGCAGCGTCGACCATCGAGCGGCTTCCAGCGAGACGGTGCAAGGATTCCTCGGTGCGCACGATATGCGGTTCGACGACCTCCAGAACTTGTCTTTCGAATTGCTCGCGGGCTTTGTTCGCTGCCTCATCGAAAGAGGACCGAATCCGCGAATTGATCTGTTCAACGATGGAGTCCGCTTCACGATGCAGTTCGCCGCGGCGTTCGCTAAATATCTCTCGAACCTGGGTGTTAAAGGTAGAGAGCGCGCTCTGAAGCTCAGCGGAATGCTGTTGGATGCGCTGATGCATTTTTTCCGCGTGCGACAAAATGGATTCGGCCTTTTGCGCTTGCTCGTTCAGGGCCTCGCCGGTCGCGGCAAGGCGTTGTTCCCACTGCGCGGTCGCGGCTCGAGCGGCGTCCCGTAGAAAGCTGGCGTGCCGGGCGGTATCCTCCTGAAGCTGCGCGAGCAACGAGCGCATGTGCTCGTTCAATCCGCCGGCGGCGCGATCCTGTGCTTCTTCAATCGTGCTTTCCAGGCATTCGCGCAATTGCCCATGGGCGGCCTCCAGCTGTTTCGAGATGTGCTCCTGCCACGAAGACTGAGCGTTTGTAAGCGCAGAGGCTGCTTTCAGCTGGACCTCGGCGGCTTTGGCTTCAAGTGCTTCGCGCTGCGCGTTGACGGCTTCTTCCTGGTGCTTTGCCGCGGCCTCCAGCAAGCTGGCTGCGGTTTCCGCCCGGGCCGCGATTTGCACCTCCGCGTTTTCTGCTTGGGTTCTCAGCCAGCCGACGGTCTCTTCGGCACGTTGACAAGTGACTTTGAGTGACTCCGAGGCAGTTTCCAACCGTTGCGTGTGCTCGCTCCGCTGCGCCAGCGCCTCGCGCACGAGCTTCTCCGTCAGATCGCGCGTAAGCTGCTCAAGTTGCGGCGCGAGCCACCGAGGCAAGTCCGCGCGCAGCGCTTCCGCCGCTTCCTGCGCCTGCTTGTCGGCTTCGAGTTGCAGTTTTTCGAGCGCGAGCGAAGTTTCATTTGCGATTTCAGCGCGTCCGGCGGCAAATTTCTGCTCCCATTGATCCAGAGAGAGGCGCCGCTCGGCGGAAACAGCCTGAGAAGCCGCTTCCTGGGCTGCGGCCTGGATTTGTTGGCGGGCGTCGGCGACAAGTCTGGCTACCTGGCGCGCCAATTGAAGCGAAGCATCGGTCGCGCTGGCCGGGGAAGGGAAGACTCGCAAGTTGTCGTTTGTATTGGTGAGAGGAATCTCGACTTCTCCGGCAGAAGCCGAAACTTCCGGTTCGGCAGAGGGGCTTGGCGGAGGTAAAGGCGGTGGCTCAGGCGCCCTGTCCAAAACGGGTGGAACCTGCACGCCATCAGGAAATGCGAACCAATCTTCCGGCGGAAACGCGATGCCCCAGACGTTTCCGGAAACTTCCAGCTCCAGCGCGACCTGGAAAAGCTGCCGAACCGTGCGAGGCCGCTGAATCCAAGCCACGCGGCCGCGCACGCCTCTCGGCGGTTGCCCGGTTTCCGGGTGAGGAATTTCCAGCGTCACCCACATGTTTTTCAGAACGTAGTGCTTCGATTGATAGCGGCAGCCGTGGCAGTTGAGGATCAGGGAAGAAGTACGCTCCACAAACGGGCGTCCGAGCGCGTCCACACCGGTCACCACTAAGGGAACCGCCTGCACGATCCGCGTGCTGCGGCGTTGTCTCAATTCCGCATTCGGATTGGCTCCCGACTCCGAAGCCATTTCAACCGTCTCATCGGCAAAATTGCCGCCTGCGTCGCTCATACAAACCGCCGTCTTCCCTCAGTGTTTTCGTCTTCGAGCAAATGCAAAAGCCCGCCAAACTACTTTGCGGCGGTGCTTTGCGTGGTACCGTCTGAGGTCGGCTTGCGGCTCGTTCCCAACAGAAACATCCAGACTTCTCGAGCGACCCAGATTGGCCCAACGAGCAAATAAATCGGTCCCTGAAAAAACGCCGGATGGTTGCCTTCGAGCTTGTGTCCGAGGAACAACAGCACCCAACCACCTAGAAAAAAGCCCGCGCCCCAAATCCACTTCATGAAAAAGAGAACTGCGATTCCCGCAAAAATCATCGGGATGCCGATGCCATGCAACACTTTGTTTGCAGTGGATTCGTGCTCGTGATCGTACTGTGCCATGTAGTGCGCCAAGCCTGCCATGTAGCGCACCTCCCGGCAGCCCCTTGTGAGCTACCAAGTCGCGGGTGTGGGGACATCCACTCCAAGGTGGACTCTATACCTAATTTCGCGAATTTCCTAGAGCGTCCTATACGTACTAAACATCTTGGCTGATGGTTCTCGTTGGCTCGGAAGGTAAGCACAGATTCAGTGCAAAATGGGCCTTGCGGAACGCGAGGAGAAGACATCCCTGCTTCTGGTCGTTTTCTGTTCGTTGTAGAAATGCTAGTTGGGGGCCGGTTGCGTCTGCCCTGTTGCTCGACCTGGGGGCTTCGAGGATGGGGAGCCTGGCTTAGGGGCCCGAATTTCCGTTCCCGGTCCTCCGGCGCTGCGTGCTGCGGGCCAATTGCTCTCTAGGTAGATTTCCGCGTCTATGGGGATGATCTCTTTCGATTGATTCCTCCCTTCTAGACTCCGGATCGCGTGGATCGCCCTGATGGTGTAGTTGTCCGCCAGTTCTACGTCCATGCTTCTGCGCCGGTCAAAGGGATCCGTGCGGGTCCACGCGGGGCGGATCAGCACGAACTTAGCATCTTGCACTCTTGCTTTTTCCAACAGCTCCAGGGACTTAGGATCTCCCCTTAGAATTTCTACTCTTTCGCCTTGAGGGGACCCGGTAAGCTCTGAGAGGTCTGGCGACACGATGGTGATCTTGCTCTTGGTGGACAGCGGATCCTTCATCCACTCCCCAGCCTTAGCGGCGGCTCGTTCGTCCCAATTCAAAATCACATAGTGCCGCTCATCCGGACGCACTTTCGCAGCCTGCCGATAGAACCATCGCGCCAGCTTCTTCGACCAGCTACTCACCCCCTCGTCCAGCACTTCTGAGTTAATGGAATGGACCAGGGTCGCAATCACCGCCAAAGCAAAGAGCGCCGTCAATTGCCCTTGCACGGTCGTCAGGGCTTCCGTCTTCAGACCGCGCGCGAAATACACGAGCAGCGATTCCGAGGCTGCCAGCGGGTTGTGAAAATCAAAACTGAATCGTCCCTCGTAATACCATAGAGCTACGCCGAACAATCCGCACGCCGACGCCAGTAATCCGCCGTTGATGATGTACTTGGTATTGCCTCCCAGCGTCTCCAACGCCTTTTTGCTGCGAAAACTAAGCACCGCTAGGAAAATTGCCAGCACGCCAATGGAGCCGGCGATGTAATAGCGCTCGCTCTTGTTCAGCAGCAAAATACCTGCGGCCGCAGGGTGGGTGTGCCTGGCAAGGATTCGCTCGCCGGCATTTCCGGTGTCATCCAGTTTGGAATAGAGCAGGTCCATAGGTATGTTGGTGTGTTTCTGAATCTGCTTTCTTGCGTCATCGATTGCCTTGTTGATGGCTCTCACCTTGTCCGCATCTTCCGGGGAATCTGTCAATCGGGTGATGAGCATAGCTTCGATTCCGATGGTCATTATTCCGTTTTCCTGGCCAGGATAGGAATTCCGGTAAACCGGTGTACGCACGTAGCTAGGTGCCTGAAGGATGCGTTCAATCAAATGTTCGTCGAGGTTGACCAGCCGCGCCTCCGGCTCGGCCTTAAACAGATAGGTGAGCGTTCCAGAGTAGATGTCCGGCGGTTGGTCCTCCTCCCGATCCGAATCGATGGGCACGGCGGTGATTCGAAAAATCGCATCCAGCTTCCCTCTCGCCAGGGCTTCATTTGCGTCGGCATATTTGCGGCTTTGCAGGCCTTCTTCTTTGATGTCTTCCGGTTCCAGGCCAGCGGCGCGCAAGACTTCCAGGCCAGTTGCATAAGTGCCGCTCTCTGGCGGCCCCAGCCATACTCGCTTCTTCCGCAAGTCACTGATAGAACCGACGTAAGAGTGTGGGCCCACAACGATTTGCAGCTTCTCACTATAGAGCCGCCGGACCAGATAAATCTTGTCAAATTCAAAAGCCTTCCACGCCTCTGCCTCATGCTCTGGCGCTGGCTCTCCCGACCATCCTTTGTGCATCAGATCACCTTGGACGATGGCGAAGTCCGCCTTCTTCTCATGGAGCAGCCTTAAATTCTCAATCGTTCCTTGCGTGGTGCAAATGTCCACGTCGGCGGCGCCATTTTCCTTCATAAACCGCACCAGACGGGAATAGCTGCTCTCGGGCAGCGCGGTCGCGATGCGCGACCGGTCTCCAGGCTTCATCGGCTTATCACAATTGATGGCCGGCACCTGAGCCGAAACGGTTGCAGCCGAAATCCACAGAAAGAGGACGTACCAAGACACGCGGCGAGGGAAGATAAACAATTGGCGGGCGCCTATTACGCTCATATCCATTCCATGCCTCGCATCCCCACGCCCAGCTAGGCGTGGTCTAGTTGTATGGTTAGTGGCCGGCATGTTGATTTCGTTTCAGTGGAGGGGCGGAAAATTTTGGATGCACCACGCTGAAGTTGGTCCCAGGGAATAAGAGCTTGCCTAGAGGTCCCGACGGCCTTCCATGGCCTTGAGCATGGTGACTTCGTCGGCGTATTCCAAGTCTGCCCCTACTGGGATTCCTACACCAATGCGAGTAACCCGGACCCCCAGTGGCTTGAGAAGCTTCGAAAGGTACACCGCCGTCGCTTCGCCTTCGGCCGTGGGATTGGTGGCGATGATGATTTCCTCGACCGTCCCGCCCTTCAGCCGCTCGATCAGCGTCTTTATGTGCAGCTGATCCGGCCCGCGCCCCGAGAGCGGCGAAAGTGCACCGCCCAGAACGTGATACATGCCGCTGTAGGTACGAGTCTTTTCGATCGCCAGGATGTTGTGCGCCTCTTCGACCACACAAATCGTCTTCTTGTTTCGCGAGGGGCCTATACAGTAGATGCAAGGATTGGTGTCGGTAATGTTGTGGCAGGTCGAGCACTCGTGAATCTTTTCTTTGGCGTCGCGAATGGCATCGGCCAGCGCCAGCGCATCTTCCGGTGCAGCGCGCAAAAGGAAGAACGCCAGCCTCTGCGCGGTCTTCTGGCCGATGCCGGGAAGGTGCTTCAGTTCATCAATGAGTCGTTCCACAGGTGCGGCAAAGTCTGGCATGCAGCATGTGTAGCACAGCCGCGCGCGCGAGCGCAAACGGATCAAAGTTGGCGGTACATCACCAACGCATCGACAAAGCCAAGCCTCGGATGTTCGAAAACCTGCGGAAGGCGCCCAACGATCTCAAAGCCGAAACTCTGCCACAGCCGGACAGCGCGCTCGTTTGTGCTGACCACAAAATTGAATTGCATGGCGCGGAACCCGCGTTGTCGGGCGCGCTCGATCGAATGTGCGCACATCGCGCGGGCTACGCCGCGGCCGGTCGCGTGAGGCGCTGTCATGTAACCGCAATTCGCAACGTGCGCTCCGCCGCCTTTCTGATTTGCCCGCAGGAAGTACGTCCCGACGATTTCTCCGTTTTGCTCCGCGACGAAAACCTCATGGCCGGAGGCGAACCAGAAAGCCAAAGCGTCTTTGCGGTTCATGCAACACGGCTGGGTGTAGGTTTCGCCGGCCCGGAGGATGGGCTCGAGAATCGCCCAGATGGCATCGGCGTCTTTCTCAACCGCTTCGCGGACGTGCATCCGGCCATCTTGCCACGAAGCGCGTATGTCACTGCTAGCTTCTTTGTCTTGAGGAGGTTATTTCCGCACCGGTTTGCTGGCCCGAAGTCGGCGAGGGACCTTCGGTATTCACAAACGAACTCGGGCACAAATAAGCCCGTAGGGGCAAAATCAGACCGATTGTTCGGGTGATGCAGCTTGCTTTGTGTGGTTTGTGTTTGACTTACAACTTAGAGCGAACAACTCATCCCTCTAGAAGAGGCCCGGGATTTTCAATCCCGCGATTCCTGGAATGCCCCCGGCAAGATTCTTCATCTGATTGGCGAGTTCTTCATCCACGCGGCGTCCGGCTTCGTTCACCGCGGCGCGAATCAAGTCCTGCAGCATCTCTTGGTCCTTGCTTGCAAACACATCCGGCTCAATCTTCACGTCCACAACCTGTTTCTGGCCGTTCATCTTCACCGTGACCATCCCGCCTCCGGCAGAAGCTTCCACCGTGACGGAATTCACCTGCCGCTGCAGGTCTTCCTGCAGCTGGCGGAATCTCGAGAGCATTTGTTGCAGGGCGCCGACTTCCATACGGAATCCTTGGGAACGTCACTTTTCTTCTTGCCGCGATCTCACTTCGGTGATTTTACCACCGAATCGCTGCAGCATCGATCTTACCAACGGATCTTTTTCAAACTGCGCGCGCAATTCCTGCGTGCCGGATGCCGCGGCGGCCGCAGCAGCAACGGAATCCAGTTTAGCACAGACTCGCACGGCTCGACCGAGCACGTTGCTCGAAACGGTACGGATCTTTTCCAGCGTGTCTCTTCCCTCGATCAATTCAGCAAACGTCTTATTCCTCGGAGAAAAATAAATTCGCAGCTCCGCGCCTTCCAGTTCCCAGCCGCTGCTGTGCTCCACCAGTTCGCCCAGGAATTTTTGCTGCGCTTGGATCGCGCTCTTGATGTCCGCTACTTGCTCTTGAGAAATTCCGCTGACGCGAATTTCCTTCGTGTCGCCGTTCGGCGCCTTGATTTCTGTTGGCGCCGGTGCAGCGGCGGGAGGAGGTGCCGAAGCGCAAGGTGTCGAAGCGAACGGCGGACTCGTTTGCGGCTGGGGCGACGCCGTGCCTGCGGATGCAGCGAGTGGTGTGTTTTTGGGCGGAGCCGTGAACGCAGAACTCACGGATGGCGGCATTGCCGAGCGAGGCTGCGGGAGGGCGCCTGAGCCTGCGCGCGCGGCTCCGGTGCTTGTTCCGCCTGAAGTGCCGCTCTTCAATTCGGCCAGTAATTCTTCCAGCGGAGCCAGCCGCGCCGCGTTGATCAGCCGAAGCAAACCCATTTCCAGGTGCACTCGCGGATCGGGCTTCCGGCGCAAATCATCGTCGGTTTGCAGCAAAATCTGGAAAAATCGCGTCAAATCTTCTTCGCTGAATAACTCGGCGGCTTTCGCGATTGCTGGCCGCTGATCCGGTGTCGCGGCAATCAACTCCGAATCGGCGCCGCAGACCCGCGCAATCAGCAAGTTGCGTATGTGGCGGATGGCCTCACGGCAAAAGTGCTGCAGGTTGCGCCCTTCTTTTTGAAACGTGTGCACCAATCCCAGCGCGCGGTCCGCGGAGCCCGCGGCAATCGCGCCCACCAGTTCTTCCAGCGCGTCTTCCGGCACCACGCCCAGCAGCGCGCGCACCTGGTCGTCGGGAATCGTATCTCCGCAGTACGCTCGCGCCTGCTCCAAAACAGACAACGCGTCGCGCAAACTGCCTTCCGCCATGCGCGCGATCACCGCCATCGCGCCCGGCGCGATCTGCAATTCTTCTTTTTCGGCGATCTCTTCGAGCCGCTTGGTAATTTCCGCAAACGACAGCGCGCGAAAATGAAAATGCTGCGACCGCGAGCGGATCGTGTCTTCCAGGTTTTCCGGCTCCGTCGTGGCCATGACGAATACCACGCGGTCGGGCGGCTCTTCGAGCGTTTTCAGCAGCGCGTTCGAAGCCTCGCCTGTCAGCATGTGCGCTTCGTCGAGAATCACTACTTTGGTTCGCGAAGCCGCTGGCGCATACCGCACCATTTCGCGCAGTTCGCGGATCTGGTCAATGCCGCGGTTCGAGGCCGCATCAATTTCGATGACGTCGAGCGATGTTCCCGCCGCAATTTCCTTGCACGAATCGCACACGCCGCAAGGCTCGGGCGTTGGCCCATTCACGCAGTTCAGCGCTTTCGCAAGGATCCGGGCGGCGGTGGTTTTCCCTACGCCGCGCGCGCCCGAAAAAATGTACGCGTGCGCCACGCGGTTGCTCAGAATGGCGTTCTTCAATGTTTCGGTGACGTGCTGCTGGCCGACCAGATCCTGAAACGTTTGTGGCCGCCATTTGCGCGCAATAACCTGGTAGCTCATGAGGAAGTTCTTAGTCCTGAGTTTCAAGTCCTAAGTAAGAAACAAAACCAATCTTCTAAATGCTGCATTGCTTCTTTCGCCGTCGCCAAGAAACAGACAAAAATACTTTTCGCTTCGCCGCCGCTCCGTCCATGGAACAATTCGATCGGTCTACCGCGTCCGCAATTCCTTACTTACAACTTAGAACGAACCACTAAGAACTTCTTTCGGCGAGAGGAACTTCGGGTGATCTGCGGCACCCGAGGCATACCCGGTACCGTTGCTCCCTTCCGGGCCTGGCGGGGTTCGCGGGACCTCGTTGCACAGAGCCCGAAGTTCCACGCTCCGGCAGACGCGTTCTCTCGCGCGTCCGCGAACGAAAGTCTAGCATAGCGATGCGAGCGCAGCCAAAACGCCACCGTCCTTTCAATCGCCTGTCTGTGACAAGTTTTTTGTGGTTGCTTACGACTTCGGCTTTGCCGCCGCGGCTGGCGCATCCGGTGGCTGCACTTCCGACGGATTCACCCAATTCACCTTGAACGGGCCGATGCCATGCGCTTGCAGGATTAGGTCGCCCTTGGCCATCGCGAAGTGCTTCATCTCCTTTGGCATCAGCAGGAAGTTTCCCGTGTTCATGGTTTGCAGCTTCGACTCGTCAAACTTCTCACCCATGCCCACCAGAAAAGCGCCCTTGAGAACCGTGATGTTCTCGTCCGTGGGATGCCAATGCGGCGGCGTCTTCGCCCCATCCGCGCAATGGAACCGGATCACGAACGGCTGCCCTTCCGCATCCGGGTTTCCATCCACCACCGCGATTTCACATCCCTTGATGATCGGCGTCCACTTTAGATCGCCGAAGTGCACGATCTTGTGTGTCTCTATGCCTTCTTTCTTCTCCTGGCTCGACGCCGCCATCGCTAACGCGGCGACGCCTAGCAACACTCCAAGAACTCTCCCCGTTGGAATCTTTCTCATTCACGTTCCTCCGTTCGAAGATGGGCCCGCTTGCGCAAAACAATACTCCAGCCCGATGCGTTCAACAAGATTTGCGCGGTGCCTTTCGTCTCCCAAGGAATCACTTGAAGCCTTAACCCGAATGGCGTGACGGCTCTGGCGGCGGTGTTAACGGCACCACAAACAAGAAAGCACTGCGCCAGGATTTCCCTCGCGCAGCGCATGGATTTTGTCCGCTCAACTAATGCTTCGGGAAATTCGGATCGGCCTTCACTTCATTAATCTGCTTCGTGTGCCGCTCGGTGTGCGCCGCGATGAACAACACAAACTCATAGCCGTCGAGTTTCCCCACCGGACTGTCCATCACGTGGTCGCGTAGCCCGGTTGCGGACCTCAGGAAACTTTCCGTTGTCGCGCGGCTCTCCAGAAAATGCTTCACCGAGCCTTCCGGCGAGCCAAAGCGGTTGCTGGGCACCAGCGGCTCCGGCGCTTGCGCCCGGCGACTTCGGTCCGGAACCGTCATGAGAACCGCTTCATCGGTTTTTTTGAAATCCCTCCCGGGCTCGCCCGCGGGTGAGGTCATGACCTTTTCCTTGGTGGTGTCCAGAAGAAGATCCTCCGCCGCCGCGATGTGTTCCATCGCTTGCGCCACCGACCAGCGATCCGGCGTCGGCTTGAAGTTCCACTGCGCATCAGAGAGGCCTTTCGTTGCCTCCAAGACATTTCTCTTCGTCGTTTCCAGGTATTGCAGCGCGCGATCCTTCTCCGCCTGTGTCGCTTCCTGAGCGGGCGCCGCCGCAGCTCCGGCAAACAGAAATAGCGCCGCGAGCGTCCCAGCCAGGGATTTCTGCCTCATGATGTGCTTCTCCTTTTGCTTGACTCGGTCGGCGAAACGGGGGAACAAAATCATAGCATACCTGTATCGTTGCGCGTCCGGGCCGGCTCATTGGAGTGCTTTGTCCGCGACCTTGCTCCGGCCGGTGTTTCCTGGGAACTTCGCGCCCCTTCCTATCGTATGAACAGTTGACGCCGGTACTTCCCGACTCCAGAGAATTGAGGCCGAGTTCATGAGTCTGACCAACCAGCTTCGGCAAGTTTTTCGAAGATTGACACGCGCGCCGATGTTTGCGGTCATCACCTTGGTCACTTTGGCCGCGGCCGTAGGAGCCAACACCGTCGTCTTCAGTGTCTTGGAAGGAGTGCTCCTAAAACCTTTGCCGTACGCAAGAGCCGAGCAGTTGGCAGGAGTACGGCTTACGGCGCCGGGCATTCAATTGAACGATTTCGAACTCTCGCCTTCGGATTATTTCATCTTTCGCGAGCAAGGGCGCACTTTCGAGGATATCGGTTTATATACCGGCGATTCGGTGAGCGTCACAGGAATGGCCGAGCCAGAACAGGTCTCGGCTCTTCTGGTGACCGACGGCACCCTTCCGCTTCTTGGCATCCAGCCGGCATTGGGGCGCGCATTCACAAGGCAAGACGATTCACCGGGCACACCCGAAACGGTGATGTTGACATACGGCTACTGGCGCCGCAAATTTGGCGCCGACTCGTCCGTCATCGGGCGAACTCTATTGGTCGACGGTAAGGGACGGCAGATCATCGGCGTATTGCCGCAGACCTTCCATTTCTTGGACTGGGAAGACCCCGCTACGGTCCTGCCCTTCCGCTTTGACCGCAACAAGACATTCGTCGGCAACTTCAGCTATCAAGGCATCGCCCGGCTCAAACCGGGAGTCACAACCGCGCAGCTGAACGCGGATATGGCGCGAATGCTCCCCATCGTTTTGAGCAGTTTTCCGGCTCCTCCCGGCTTCAGCATGAAGCTGTTTGAAGACGCCCACATCGGCCCGAACGCCAGGCCTCTAAAGCAGATCGTCGTAGGGGATGTGGGCAACACTCTCTGGGTCTTGATGGGTTCTGTCGCCATGGTTCTGCTCATCGCGTGCGCCAACGTCGCGAACCTTTTGCTCGTCCGGGTAGAGGGCCGGCGACAGGAACTCGCTTTGCGGGCGGCGCTGGGGGCCGGTTGGGGGCGCATCGCGGGCGAATTAATGTTAGAGAGCCTCACGCTTGCCACCTTTGGCGGCGCGCTTGGTCTTGCTTTGGCTTATGGCACGATACGCATCCTGCGGGCCATTGCTCCCTCAGGGCTTCCTCGCATCCATGAAATCGGGATTGACCCCCCTGTCCTGCTGTTTACTTTGCTCCTGATGCTCCTGGCAAGTTTGCTGGTCTGCTGCGTTCCCATTTTCAAGTATGCCGGAGTGCATCTCACCACCGGCATTCGCGAGGGCGGGCGCGGCATCAGCCAAAGCCGAGAGCAGCACCGTGCGCGGAGCGGGCTCGTCGTGGTACAAGTGGCGCTGGCCCTGATTCTCTTGGTCTGCTCCGGTTTGATGATCCGCACGTTTCGAGCCCTGACCAGCGTAAATCCCGGATTCAGTGTCCCAACCGAACTGCAAACCTTCCGCATCTTCATCCCCGAAACCCAGGTCAAAGAGCCCGAGAGTGTGGTTCGCATGGAAGAGGAAATCCAACACCGGCTTGCCGCGATTCCCGGAGTCTCTTCCGCCAGCATCGGCACGGTGATTCCCATGAGCGGAGGTGGATGGCACGATCCCATTTTCGTAGAAGGCCATTCGTATGCCGAGGGCCAGCTTCCGCCGATAAGCTGGCAAAAGTTCGTGTCGCCCGGCTTTCTCGCCACGCTAGGGACTCCGCTGATTGCCGGACGCGACCTAACTTGGACGGACACTTATAACAGGGTTCCCGTTGTCCTGGTCTCTGAAAACTTCGCTCGGCAGTATTGGGGCCATCCTTCCGACGCGCTCGGCAAACGCATTCGCATCGGCGGGAAGGACGATTGGCGGGAGATTGTCGGCGTCGTGAAAGACATTTACGACGACGGAGTGCATCAGAAGGCATCAACCGCTGCCTACTGGCCTCTCATTGTGAACCACTTCGAAAGCGACGACGTTTCTGTGCGCCGCGAAGTCGCCTACTTCATCCGAAGTCCGCGGGCGGGGTCTGAAAACCTTCTGAAGAGTGTTCGCGAAGCGGTCTGGTCCGTCAATGCCAATCTTCCTCTGGCGGACGCCCACACCGTGGAGTATTACTTCGGGAAATCGCTCGCGCGAACCTCGTTCACTCTCATCATGCTCGCTGTCGCGGGAAGCATGGCGCTTTTGTTGGGCGTTGTTGGAATTTATGGCGTGATCGCCTATTCCGTTTCGCAGCGCACCAGAGAGATCGGCATTCGCATGGCCTTGGGAGCACAGCAGCACAAGCTCACCGACATGTTCGTGCGTCACGGCCTATTGCTGACTGGTATCGGCGTCGGGCTCGGCCTGGTTGGCGCCGCCGTTTCGATGCGGCTGCTGTCGTCCCTTCTTTTCAACGTTAAGCCCGTCGACCCGATAACCTACGCTGCGGCCTCCATGGGACTTCTCGCGACGGCCTGGCTCGCGAGCTATCTGCCTTCCCGCCGCGCAGCCGCGGTCGATCCCGTCGAGGCCCTGCGCGCCGAGTGATGTAGGCGAATTAAGTCTACGAACGTGGAGCCCCGGATGCCCCTTTTTTGCCGAGCTGGCGCGAATCCTGTTCCCGGCGGATTTTTTTGGTTTCTTGCGGCGACCACCGACCGCTAGCCACGAACCACTGCCGTTTTCAGAAATGGCTGCGCAGGAGAATCCCCATGGCAAAGGCTTCAATCGGACGATAAACATATTGGAAGCCAAACAGCACCAGAACCAAACCGAGGATGCCGTATTGATTGCCGCGCAGCCAGTCCATGTAACGCTGCGCGCGGTATTCAGGCATGAACAGCATAATGGCCGAGCTGCCGTCGAGCGGCTGCACCGGGAGTAGGTTGAATACTCCGAGCAAAAGGTTGAGCGAGAGCATGTCCCAGAGCAGCGTTTCCAAAAAGGAATCGTGATGCACCCATCCCTGGCTCCAGCCCATGCGCAAGACAATCGCGCCGATGAGCATCAACGTGAAGTTCGTGGCGGGACCGGCCAGGGCCATCCAGGCGGCGCGGTGCGGATGGCGCCGCGCCCAGTCGGGATCGTACGGCGCGCTGGCCCATCCGATGATCGAACGGGTAAAGATCAGCATCAGGACGGGAATCACCACCATGCCCCAGGGTTCCCGCTGGATGTGCGGTAGGGGATTGAGGGTCACCTGCCCGCCCTGCGAAGCGGTTTCGTCGCCGCCAATTTTCGCCACCAGCGCGTGCGCCGCTTCGTGGCACGTGGTGGAAAAAAGAAAGACTACGAACAGGATGAAGTCGCCGGCCAGAACTTCCGGTGAGAGATCGGGCATCAAGTGCGGTGTATGTTCCCCCGCGAGTAGGGTAGAGGGAGCGCGACAGGTTTGCAAGCGGCTGCTCCGATAGCGAAGCAGGAAGTAGGGAGGCAATGAAAAGCGGCCCAGGGATGACGCCCCCGCTGAGGATCATGAGGTTTGATTCTCGGTTGGCAGTTTAGGAAGAGGAGTTCGACTGTCAGCTAGGCAAGTTTCATTCCCTGGCTTTCACTTCGCGGATCCAGATGTTGCGGTACCGCTCGCGGGGAGTCAGGCCTATGGCCGATCTTCGTGCCAGTGCAGCCACGGCGCCATAACTTCTTCTTGCAAAAAATATTCGAGAGCGCGCAGGGCCTCGCGCGTGGTTATATTCCAGGACGCGGGGTATTCGTCGCGCTGGCCGTTAGCAAGGTAATATTCGATAACCGCTTTGGGCCGTCCTGCATAATCCGGATTGCGTGTGGAGAAGCCGGCGTCGCCCTCAGAGCGAAGGAACATCAGCCAGGCGGCCTCTCCGTTGATCAAGGCGCAAATCGCTGGCCAGTTGCCGGTATGCTGCATCCAGACTTCCGAAAACTGGCTGCGGCGAACCTGCGCGAGGCACAACTCAAGCTCTCCCGGCTCGCTGACTTCGTAAAGGAGCTTGTTGATCTTGAGCTCCATAACGCGGCCATTCTACCTTCTGATGGTTAGTCGTTCGCCTTCAATTCGCGAATCCAGATGTTGCGGTAGCGCACTGGATGGTTGTGATCCTGGAGCGCCAGCGGCAGCTTGTCCGGCCCGGGTTTATACGGCGGGCGCACGTGGTGGCCGGTAGGGCCGGTCAGCTCGACGTTGTCTTGCACCAACACGCCATTGTGAAAAACGGTTTCGCGCGCAGGCCGCGTCAGCTTTCCTGAAGCATCAAAGCGCGGGCCATGAAAGATGATGTCGTAAGTCTGCCATTGGCCCGGCGGGCGCGAAGCGTTCACCTGCGGCGGGTATTGTCCATAAATCGCCGCGGCTTGCCCGTCGGCATAGGTCTTGCTCTGGTAGGAGTCGAGGACTTGCGTTTCGTAGAGCCCTTGCAGGAAAACGCCGCTGTTGCCGCGATCCTGGTCTTCGCCTTTCGCGGGAGATGGCTCGGCAAACTCCACGTGCAATTGGCAATCGCCAAAGGATTCGCGCGTTTGAAGGTCTCCCGTTTTCGGCACCACCTCGAAATAACCGTTCTCGACTTTCCATTTCGCGGGGCTGCCGTCCTTCTTCTGGACCCATGGTGAAAGATCTTTGCCGTCGAAGAGCAGCACGGCATCGGAAGGCGGCCGCCCGGCGGCGTCCTGCGTGCTCGCCGTGCCGGGATCGATTACCGGCGGCACAGGCCGGTTGCGATCGTGGATTTCCCATCTCGTGTCCACCTGCGCTCGGCAAATCGCAGGAGCGCTTACTGAAACGACGCCACAAACACAAAGCAAACCGATTTTTCTCATCGTCAGACCTCGCGGATGAAGCGTCGGGATTTTACCGCGAATGGGGGGAAATGTAGCATCCGGTTTCCGCCCGATGCGTTTGATTGTCCTCTGAACCGCAGGGCGACGACCCACTGGTTCTCTAACGGGCGGCCGTTGGAAGGCCGCCCCTACAACAACGCAGGGTTATGCGGATTCGCCTTTAATGCGCATGCCGTAGAACGACTTGTAGACGAAGAAGAGCGAGACGATGAAAAACGCCGTGGCCAGAAGGTGTGCCAGCGAGCCGCCTTGGCTGGCGGTCAAGCTCACCGCGAGTTCCACCGCCAGCAAACCGAACAGCGTGGTGAATTTGATGATGGGGTTCAGCGCAACCGAAGAAGTGTCCTTGAACGGATCGCCGACCGTGTCGCCCACAACGGTGGCGTCGTGCAGCGGCGTGCCTTTTTGTTTCAGTTCGACTTCGACGATTTTCTTGGCGTTATCCCAGGCGCCGCCGGCGTTGGCCATGAAAATCGCCTGATACAAGCCGAACGTGGCGATGGAGATGAGGTAGCCGATAAAAAAGAACGGCTCAACGAAAGCGAACGCCAGCGTGGCGAAAAACACGGCGATGAAAATGTTCAGCATGCCTTTTTGCGCGTAGCGTGTGCAGATTTCGACGACCTTCTTGCTGTCGGTGATGCTGGCCTTTTCCACGCCTTCGAGCTTGATGTTGGCTTTGATGAATTCCACCGCGCGATAGGCGCCGGTGGTGACGGCCTGGGTACTCGCGCCGGTAAACCAGTAAATCACCGCGCCGCCGGTGATGAGTCCAAGAACAAATGGTGCGTGGAGCAGCGAAAGTTTGTCCACGTTGGCGGCGAGGCCATTGGTGAGCGCCATGATAATGGAAAAAATCATCGTGGTGGCGCCGACGACAGCCGTGCCGATCAAAACCGGCTTCGCGGTAGCTTTGAACGTATTGCCTGCGCCGTCGTTGGCTTCGAGCAAATGCTTGGCGCGCTCAAAGTTCACGTCGATGTTGAAGTCTTTTTTCAACTCGCCCTTAATGCCCGGAATTTGCTCAATGAGCGAAAGTTCGAAAACAGACTGCGCGTTGTCGGTCACCGGGCCGTATGAGTCCACGGCGATGGTTACCGGGCCCATGCCAAGAAAACCGAAGGCCACCAGGCCGAACGCGAACACCGGCTCAGCAACCATCAGGTTGTGCAGGCCGCCCTGCGAAACCAGATAGCCCATGGACATCAGCAGCACCATCGAGAGGCCAAGATAGTAGCCGGAAAAATTTCCGGCGACGAAGCCCGACAAAATTCCGAGCGACGGCCCGCCTTCCTCCGCCGAGGTGACGATTTCCTTGGTGTGCCGCGATTCGGTGGAAGTGAAAACTTTCACTAACTCCGGAATGATGGCGCCGGCCAACGTGCCGCAGGTGATGATGGTTCCGAGTTTCCACCATTGGGTGTCGTCTCCGCCCAAGCTCGGAATGATGAGCCACGAAGCGAGATACGTGAGTGCGATGGACACGAACGAAGTGATCCACACGAGCGAAGTGAGCGGGGACTCGAAATTCATGTCGTCGGCGTTGCCGTATTTCGCTTTGGCGATGAAGCCGTTGATGAAATACGCGGCCGCGCTCGCGACCAGCATAATGATGCGCATCACAAAAATCCAAACCAGCAACTGCACTTGCACCGTTGGACTTTTTACCGCCAGCAAAATAAAAGTGATGAGCGCGACGCCGGTCACGCCGTAAGTTTCAAAGCCGTCCGCGGTCGGCCCCACCGAATCTCCTGCGTTGTCTCCCGTGCAATCGGCGATGACGCCGGGGTTGCGGGCGTCGTCTTCCTTGATTTTGAAGACGATTTTCATCAGATCCGAGCCGATGTCCGCGATTTTCGTGAAGATGCCGCCGGCGATGCGCAACGCGGCAGCGCCGAGCGACTCGCCGATGGCAAAGCCGATAAAGCACGGCCCCGCGTAATCACCAGGGATGAACAGGAGAATGATCAGCATCATCAAAAGTTCGACGGAGATGAGCATCATGCCGACGCTCATGCCCGCTTCGAGGGGAATGTGATTGATGGGGAAGGGTTTTCCTCCGAGGCCGGCGAAGGCGGTACGGGAATTCGCGAAGGTGTTGACGCGGATGCCGAACCACGCGACCGCGTAGCTGCCGCCCATACCCAGAAGGCTGAAAAGCAGAATGATAGGCACGGCCACGGCGATGGGCTTGCCCGGGACGGGGGCGAGCCAGCCAAAGTACAGCACGATGACGATGGCGATGAAGGCCCAGAGCAGGAGAAGGAATTTGCCCTGCGTTTGGAGATAAGTTTTGCAGGTTTCGTAGATGAGCTCGGAGATTTCGCGCATGGACTTGTGGACCGGGAGGTTTTTGAGGCGTGTGTAAATCCACAATCCGAAAGCGAGGCCGAAAAGACAGAAAAGAATGCCGAAAAGGAGAAGCTTGTGGCCGTCCATGCCGAGGAAGCGGACTTGAGAAAGATCGGGGAGTTTCAAATTGGCTTCGCCGCCCGCCTCGTCGGCGCGCGCGGCGGAAGCGACGAGCAGCGCTGCGGCCACCGCTGCGGCATACTTCGTGAATTTCAAATGATTCATGAAGCTCAAACACTGGGACCGGGCATTCATTAGCCAGGTGCGCATTCAGAATCCTCCATCATCCTTGCGAGATTTTGCGGAGCGAATCGAGTCCATGAAAAGTCTTCGGAACAACGGCAATCCACACACTTGTTCGGCCAAGCCCTTTACGGCGCGGACCGCGAATCAAGTTTTCTCTCATTCCACCGGCAAGAAGCCCGACCAGAATCGATCGGGGTGAACTCGCCACTCGCCGGTCCAAGTTACCCCTCGATATCGCCGGCGAGGCGCTTGTAAGACTCAGGCGCCAGGGCAAGCACAAATCGGATTTTTATAACATTTTGGGGGATATCGGTCAAACGGCATTGAAAGGCCGCGGTGGCCCGTCTCGATCGCAACCTCTTGCCGCAAAGCCGAAGCTAGATTCAGCTACCGCCTTCGACACAAAACAATAAGTATAATGGCCAGAATGACTTCGCGAGCGGATGCCGGATTACGCAGGATGAAAGTTTATGGCGCTTGCATTTCGCTTGGCATTTCCCAAAGGAGTTGATGATTTGCGTGCTCTCTCCTGGCCAGGTGTTTCGGAACATGAATAGATAAGAGACCACCGCTACCCAGATTAGGGCAGTCCTTCCTCATTTCCTTGACCTCCCAGCAAAGTGGCTCTATTTTCGCATTCGTAAGAATGACTTGCATCTGCCCATTTCTTGTG
>DATFSR010000010.1:0-4616 GCA_035262505.1 Candidatus Acidiferrum sp.
GGACTTCATCTGGACTTCAATCAGGTTGGGAATCTGGATCGAGCCCTGGATTTTCGCGAAATCCAGGCGCTGATGTTCCCTGGCGTGCTGATTGCTATTCGGCATGCGTGATCTACCTCATCCCTTTCGGGCAAATGCGGAGATACTCAAAGGGGACACGTAGACGCTGCGTTCGCGGACTTGCCCGAAGTCCGCGCGCAGGCGGCTACAGGCGCTCCCTGCGGAGCGCTTGGAGTTGTTGAAATACCCAGCTTCAACGTGCGTAGTTGATGCCCTCTGGCACGGCCCCTCGCCCGAAAGGCCGCGCCGGTCCGGAAACCTGGCCGAAGGCGAAAACTACTTGATTTCGACCTTGGCGCCCGCTTCCTCGAACTTCTTCTTGATGGCCGCGGCTTCGTCCTTGTTGACGCCTTCCTTGACGGTCTTGGGCGCGCCATCCACCAGGTCCTTGGCTTCTTTCAAGCCCAGGCTGGTGACTTCGCGGACCGCCTTGATGACGTTGATCTTGTTCCCGCCGACATCGGTGAGCACGACGGTGAATTCCGTCTTCTCCTCCGCTGGCGCCGCGCCGGCTGCCGCTGCTCCGCCGCCCGCCGCCACTACAGTAGCCGCCGCCGCAGAAACGCCGAAAGCTTCTTCCATCTTCTTGACGAGATCGGAAGCTTCGAGCAACGTCAGCCCCTTGATTTCCTCCAGGATCGTATCGACTTTCGCCATGACTCCTTCTTCTCCTCTCAAAACTATAATTTTTAAAACCAAAAATTAAACTTATTGAGCCGCTTCGGGGGCCGGAGCTGCGTCGCCCCCACCGGGCGCAAATTTGTTCGCCTTGATGGCTTCGTTCACGGTGACCGCCAGGTTGCGCGGCAGCGCGTTCAGCGCGACGGCAATGCGCTGAGCCGGAGCATTCAGCAGGAACATGATCTTGCTGATGAGTTCTTCTTTCGACGGCAGGTTGGCCAGCTGCTTGATGTCCGCGATGGAAACCACGCGGCCTTCGACGACGCCAGATTTGAACTGAAACGCCGGAACATCTTTGGCAATCTTGGTGATGGCCTTCGCGAGCGCCACCGGATCGGTCTCGGTGTAGGCAATCGAATTCGTGCCGGTCAAATTCTTGAGCAGGTTCTCGGCAGGCGTGCCAGCTCCGGCGCGCTCCGCGAGAGTGTTCTTTACGACCTTGTACTTGCCGCCGGCGGCCTGCACGGCGCGGCGGAGTTTGGTGTCTTCGTCGACCTTGATGCCCTGAAACGTGGTGAGAATCACGGTCGAGACTTTGGCGAGCTCCGACTTCAGTTTGTCGAGATCCGCTTGTTTTTCGCTGCGCTTCTTCATGAATTCGTTCGCTCCGCTTCAGCCCGGTTAGGCGGCTGTTGCCAGCGCCTCCGCTTCGGCCAGGTCGATGGTGATGCCCGGACCCATCGTCGAGGTCAGTGTGATTTTCTTGACGTACTTGCCTTTTGCGGCCGCCGGCTTGGCTTTCACCACGGCTTCGATAACCGCGTGCGCGTTGGCCACCAGCTTTGGCGCGTCAAACTGAATCTTGCCAATCGCGCAATGCACAATTCCGGCCTTGTCGACGCGAAATTCCACTTTGCCGGCTTTGACTTCCTTAATGGCTTTGGCCACCTCAAACGTGACCGTGCCGGTCTTGGGGTTCGGCATGAGGCCGCGCGGGCCGAGCACCTTGCCGAGTTTTCCGGCCGAGCGCATCATATCCGGCGTGGCGATTACGGCGTCGTAATCGGTCCAGCCTTCCATGATTTTCTGCACGATGTCTTCCCCCCCGACGAACTCCGCGCCCGCTTCCTGCGCTTCGCGAACTTTTTCGCCGCCGGCAATGACCAGCACGCGCACGGTTTTGCCCAGACCGTTCGGCAGGCCCACGGTCCCGCGCACCACCTGGTCGGAGTGCTTGGGGTCCACACCCAGATTGATGGCCAGTTCGACGGTTTCGTTGAACTTCGTGTGATGCAGCTTCTTCAAGAGCTCAGCGGCATCCCCGAGCTTGTACGGGCGCGCTTCCACTTTCTTGCGCGCATTCTCGACATGCTTTCCTGACTTCTTCATTCGTACCTCGTTCGGCCTCGAGCGCCTGAACTTCTAGGCTTCCACGACTTCCAGGCCCATGTTGCGCGCCGTGCCCATCACGGTGCGCATCGCGGACTCCAGATTGGTGGTGTTGAGGTCGACAAGCTTAATCTTCGCAATCTCTTCCACTTGCTTCTTGGTCACTTTGCCGACCTTGTTGCGGTTCGGCTCGGCGGAACCCTTGGCAATGTTGGCCGCTCGCTTGAGCAGTACGGACGCCGGCGGAGTTTTCAGAATAAAGGTGAAGGTGCGATCGCTGTAGACCGTTACCAGCACGGGGAAAATCATGCCGTCCGGCTCTTTCGCCGTTTTGGCGTTGAACTGCTTGCAAAAATCCATGATGTTCAGACCGTGCGGGCCGAGTGCTGTTCCCACCGGCGGCGCAGGCGTGGCCTTGCCCGCGGGCAACTGCAATTTGATGGTGGTCTGAATTTTCTTTGCCATGTCCCTGCCTCAATCTCTCTTTTTTCTAGCCTGCTTGTGCCTAACCCAGCTTTTCGACGCTGGCGAAATCCAGTTCGACCGGCGTCGAGCGGCCAAAAATCGTGACCGAAACTTTCAGACGGCTGTGATCGTTATCAATTTCCTCGACGCTGCCGTTGAAATTCGCGAACGGCCCATCCACGATGCGCACTTGTTCGTTGCGCTCGAAAACCACTTTTGGCTTCGGCCGATCTGCCGGAACATGCACGCGATTGATGATGGCGTCCACTTCCGAATCACTCAGCGGAGAAGGCGAAGTTGCCGAGCCGACAAAACCCGTGACGCGCGGCGTCGAACGCACGATGTGCCAGGTGTTTTCGTCCAGGTCCATCTCGACCAGCACATAGCCGGGATACGACATGCGCGGCGAAACCACCTTCTTGCCGCCGCGGACTTCCACCACTTCTTCCATGGGGATCATCACGCGGCCGATTTTGTCCTGGAGGCTGAACGCCGCCACGCGGCTCTCCAGACTCTCTTTGACTTTCTTCTCAAAGCCCGAGTAGGTATGGATGATGTACCACTGCATTCCCATCGGTTGCTCTTCCCCTTACAAGCCAAACTTCTTGAAAATCGCCCGAACAATGCGTTCCACGCCCAAATCCACGGCCCAGAGAAAAACTCCAAAAAACGCTACGGTGACCACAACAATCCATGTTGTTGACACCACCTCTTCGCGCCCCGGCCAGGTGACCTGCTTCATCTCCACGCGAGTGTCGTGGAGGAACTCCTGGAGGTTCGCAAGCGAGCCGGTGACTTTGCCCGTCAGCTCCGAGCCCATCCCGCCTTGCGATTCATCGTTTTTCACTTTTACCGCCTGCGTCGCCATAAAGCCTCTTCATTCCCCGGAGCGGGCTTGCCTGCCGCTCCGTCCTTTCGATTCCACGCGCCGGCCGGGCCCGGCGCTCACCCTACGCCCTTATGGGGCGCTCAACCCTGGCAGGGGAGGAGGGATTCGAACCCCCATACCCGGTTTTGGAGACCGGAGTCCTAACCGTTGGACGACTCCCCTAAATTCAATTCCGGTCTGCTCTCCAACCTCCCAAAACAGAAACCTATTTCACTTCTTTGTGCGCCGTTTGCTTGCGGCACGTGTTGCAAAACTTCTTCGTTTCCAGACGTTCGGTGTGCTTCTTCTTGTTCTTCGTCGTGGTGTAGTTGCGGTTTTTGCATTCCCCGCACTGTAATGTAATGGTCTCGCGCATTTCTTACCTTCGCTCCTAAGCACTCGCCGATTTAGCCTGATCGCTCAGCTTCAGCAACCGGCGCACGATCGATTCCGTAAAGGGCCAGACCTGCGTTTCTTCCCAGCGGCGGCTCGAATGGTCATAACGGCACCACCCGCCGGGCCATCGTCCAAGCCGCTCTTCGTCATTGGTGAGCGCTTCCTGGATCTTGACTCCCCAAACCAGATCGCGCTCTGCCTCCGGGCCCATTTCCTTCGGGGTGCATATCGTAAACCGGAGAAACTGATGCCCTTTCCAGATCTGCAAACTTTCTCCGTGCAACCCATCAGGCGTAGTCTTCACTTTCAACCGCCACGCCTGTCCCCAGCTTTTCAACTGCCCGCCTAACGCTTTCAAATCATCCCGCAACAGCGAATAGTTGTGCTGCTCCTGCTTGTTCATGGCGACTCTCCCTCGTCTCCGCGACGCTCCCCGGGCTGGGGCAGGGACAAGCCGCTGAACCTTCCTACTCGATGATTTCGGTGACGGCGCCGGCGCCGACGGTGTGGCCGCCTTCGCGGATGGCGAAGCGCAGGCCCTTCTCCAGGGCTACCGGCGTGATCAACGAAACTTCGCAGCTCACGTTGTCGCCCGGCATCACCATCTCCACGCCTTGCGGCAGCTTCACGTCCCCCGTGACGTCCGTGGTGCGGAAGTAAAACTGCGGCCGGTAGCCGGTGAAAAACGGCGTGTGCCGCCCGCCCTCTTCCTTCGTCAACACGTACGCTTCCGCCTTGAACTTCGTGTGCGGCGTGATCGAACCCGGCTTGCACACCACCTGCCCGCGCTCCACGTCGTCTTTTTCCGTGCCGCGCA
>DATFSR010000011.1:0-11205 GCA_035262505.1 Candidatus Acidiferrum sp.
GAAGTGCACGAAAACATCTTCGCCGGTCTGACGCTGGATGAACCCGTAACCCTTCGAAGCATTGAACCACTTCACTGTGCCTTGTTCCTTCACTTACACTACCTCGTTATTAGAATTGCTTTGCCTCTCTTGGTCCGTTCCTGGAATCCCTCGAAGCGGTATTCGCTCGGGGTTCCCAGTGCCGCGACAGCCTCCAGCCCGAAAAAAAAGGCCGCAAAGTTTGTCCTTGCAGCCCCTCGAACGAGTCAAAAGGTAATACAAGAGCAACAAATGCTAAGAATAAATTTACCATAATCTGGAGGATTTGTCCACGCGGAACCACGGTAGCAGCTCGCTTTGGCACACAGATTAACTCTATACAAATGAACAACTTATAAGATGATCTGGGTCTTGGCTACAACGAGTGCCCACCGGGCGGCGCTATTCCAGGGATTCCGGTTCGAGGCTCAAAGTCCCCTCCCCAGAGGCCTTCTTTTCCCAATACTTACGGACCCAAGCTTCCCAGCTCTTTCCAGCCGCCGTGTCCTTGCCTGTAAACGAGAGTGCTGCAATATGGGCGTAGGAAACCTTGAGTTTTTCTTTTGCATCCTTTGGCATTACGCGAACGAAACTCGTCGTAAGCGTTTTCCCCGCAACCCGATCGAAGATATAACCCTCGATTTTTGAATCGTCTTTGAGCGTTAGGGTCACATCGCCGCGATAATCGAACGCTTTCTCTAGGGCGATGCGCAACTCTTCTTCAGAGGCCAATTGGGGAACCCAGCCCTGAACAGCTTCATGCAAGGTTCCCGGGGCGACTTCCAAGTCATCCGGATTGAGCGCAGAGCCTTCGGTATGACTGGGCCGGTCCGCGTGGCGGGGACCGCTCATACTCGTGTTTCCTCGAATTGGCCCTTGCCGGATTCGATTTGAATCAATGGATTATAAGAATGCACAGGCTTCACCGACTCATCCAACATCGCCAGGGCGTCTGAATCGGCGTATTTGGTGGACAACCCAGCCTTTACCGTTTCCCACAGCCCACGCAACCCGCTGAAGGTGTGATCTACTGCCGAAGCCTCGTAACCGCTGTGCACCATGCAGTTGGCGCACTTGGGATTGCCGGACTCCGTACCGTAGTTTTCCCATTCGGTAGAGTCCATCAGTTCCTGAAACGTGTCGGTGTAGCCGTCCTGAAGCAAATAGCACGGTTTCTGCCACCCGAAGACGTTATACGTGGGCATGCCCCAGGGTGTGCACGCATAATTGCGCTTGCCCATCAGGAATTCGAGGAAGAGTTTCGACTGGTTGAATTTCCAGCTTTTCTTGCGGTTTGCTAGGATCGCGCGGAACAAGCGGCGCGTGCGAGCGCGCCCCAGGAAGTGCTTTTGATCCGGCGCTTTGTCGTAGGAATAGCCGGGCGAAAGCATCATACCTTCGACGCCAATCTCCATCATTTCGTCGAAGAAGGCGCGCACGCTCTTGGGATCGGCGCCGTCAAAAAGAGTCGTGTTGGTGGTCACACGGAAGCCCCGCTTCAGTGCTTCCTTGATTCCATCGAGGGCTCGGTCGTAGCCGCCTTCACGGCACACGGAAAAGTCGTGATGCTCCTTTTGGCCATCCATGTGAACAGAGAATGTGAGGTACTTGCTGGGCTGGAAGAGATGCAGCTTTTCCTTGAGCAGAAGGGCATTGGTGCAGAGATAGATGTATTTCTTGCGCGCGACAAGGCCTTCCACAATTTTTTCAATTTCGGAGTGCATCAGCGGCTCGCCGCCGGGAATGGACACCAGCGGCGTGCCGCACTCTTCCACGGCCTTGAAGCATTCCTCGGGCGACAATTCCTGTCTTAGAATGTGCGCCGGATACTGAATCTTTCCGCAGCCCGCACAAGCGAGATTGCAACGGAACAAGGGCTCGAGCATCAGCACGAACGGGTAACGCTTGCGTCCTTGCAGTTTCTGCTTGACGACGTAAGCCGCGACCGTCCACATCTGTGAAACTGGTACTGGCATGTTCTCACTTACAAGGAATTTCGATAGGGGTAGACCGAAGACCCCCAGAGCCTCTTGTGGAACAGAGACTGTAGTCTATTGTACTCGAAGAACCGCAAAATCAACGCGGTTCCTTTCGGCGTTGCTTTACCTCGTGCGCAAGCGGATCCCCACTTGGCCCAGCAAGTGCACTCGTAGTTCAGACGCAGTCTGCCGTTCAAAATGGAATATGGGGCGGCCCGGCGCGTCACTGAAGCTTCGGAGGTAAAATCAACCCCTGGGCAAAGCATAGAAACCAAGCCGTTTATGCCTCGACGAAATCTGCTCACGCTCTTGGATGATTTCGCACGCTTCGCCGGCGATGTGGCCGTCGTGCAAACCCGCGGATACCGCCGGGAAAAGCTGACGTACGCGGAGTTGTCCACCTACGCTTGGTTATGGAGCCAGGTGCTTGGCGGGCGAGGAATTGCTCCAGGGGATCGCGTGCTTCTTTGGGGCGCCAACTCTGCGGAATGGGTTGCGTGCTTCTGGGGAATTCTTTTGCGGGGCGCTGTGGCCGTCCCGATGGATGCAACAGCATCTCGCGATTTTGTTCAACGGGGCATTCATGATGCCGGCGTGAAGCTGGTCCTGTGCGACCGGCACCTCAACGAATTGCAAGGCGCGCCTCCTTCGCTGATCATCAACGATTCCAAAGATGCCTACCTAACGGCCAAGGCAGCGGTTCCTGTCGAAGTTGATCTTGACCGCGCTGCGACGCCTGGCACCATTGCGCAGATTCTGTACACTTCCGGAACCACGGCGGAACCGCGCGGCGTTGTTTTGACGCACGGAAACCTTTTGGCCAATCTTGAACCGCTCGAAACGGCCATCGAGGAGTATCGGAATTACGAGCGCTGGTTTCATCCCTTGGGGTTTGTGACGCTGGTCCCGTTGAGTCACGTTTTCGGCCAATTCATGGCGTTGTTTGTCCCACCGCTTCTTGGTGCCACTGTGGTTTTTGAGCCATCCACAAACCCCGGTGAAATCATGCGAACGGTGAAGCGCGAACGCGCTACGGCGCTTATTGCAGTGCCTCGCATGCTGGATTTGCTGAAAGCGGGGCTGGAACGCGACCTGGAAAGCCGCCGTCAATCCTCGTGGCTCGGTCGAACATTGGAAAGAGCCACCGGGCGCAAATTCCTCAGGCGCGCCTGGATGTTCAGGCGGATTCACCGCCGCATTGGCTGGAAATTCTGGGCTTTCATTTCCGGCGGCGCCGCGCTTTCAAACGACACCGAGAGTTTCTTCAAGCGCATGGGCTATGCGGTGGTTCAGGGTTATGGCATGACCGAAACGGCTTCGCTGATCAGCTTGAATCATCCGTTTCGGGCTACGGAAGGTTCGGTGGGCAAAATCCTACCGGGCCGTGAATTCAAACTGGCGGAAGACGGCGAAATCCTCGTGCGAGGAGCAAACGTCGCGGCAGGCTATTGGAAAAGCGGAGTTCTTCAACCCTCCGGCGAAAGAGGCTGGCTGCACACTGGCGACCTGGGGGAACTGGACGCGGACGGGAATCTGCGTTTTCGCGGGCGCAAGAAAAATGTCATCGTCACGCCGGCGGGCTTGAATATTTATCCCGATGACCTGGAAAACGCGCTGCGAGTCCAGCGCGGCGTGCGCGATTGCGTGGTCATTCCGTTCGCGCAAGATGGCAACGCCGAGCCATGTGCGATTCTCCTGATGAATGATGCGAATGAGTCTGCTGCGCGAGCCGCCATAGACGGAGCCAACAAGTCGCTCGCCGAATACCAGCGCATCCGGCAGTGGCTCGTTTGGCCGGAGCTCGATTTTGCGCGGACCGCCACGGGCAAGCCACGCTTGCCAATAATCACTTCTCGCGCGCGAGAACTCCTGAACGGTCGGCCCGCAACTGACCCCGGCATCCCGCTTTCTCCATCAAGCCAAGGGGCGGTCGCTGGGCTGCTGGCTGTGGTGGCTCGTAGGCAGGGAGACGCAAGTCACCTGGAACGAGGCCTGAACCTCACTTCGTTGGATCGCGTGGAGCTGATGAGCGCCCTCGAAGAAAAGTTCCACGTGGAACTAAACGAGGCTTCTTTTGCCGAAGTGAAGACCGTCGCTGACGTCGAGCGCCTGCTGCAGCAACCGGCTGGCGGATATAACCAAGCCAGTTATATGTACCCGCGTTGGGCTCAATGGGAGGCCGTTCGATGGTTCCGGCTAGCCGTTTACTACGCGCTGGTTTGGCCTGCCACGCAGATCCTGGGACATCCCAAAGTCGTGGGGCGCCAACATCTGCGCGAAGTTCCTGGGCCCGTCCTGGTGGTCTCCAATCACATCACCCGCCGCGCGGACATCGGCCTGATTCTTGCGGCGCTGCCGCAGCAATTCCGCCATCGCCTGGCCACGGCGATGGGCGGCGAAAGCCTGCAAAGGATGCGGCACCCGCCGCGCGAGTGGTTTTTTGTAAGGCGGTGGGCTTACTGGCCGGGGTATTGGCTGGTCACTGCGCTCTTCAACGTTTTTCCATTGCCGCAATTCTCCGGTTTTCGCGAAAGCTTCCGGTTCGCCGGGGAATCCGTGGACCGGGGCTATAGCGTGCTGATTTTTCCCGAGGGCGAGGTGAATAACTCCGACAACGGCCGGATGGCGCCGTTTCAATCCGGCATTGGACTGCTCGCGGAAAATCTCGGCATCCCCATTGTGCCCATGCGCCTTGATGGCGTCTGGCAAATGAAACGCGAGCGCCGCCGTCTCGCGCACCTTGGTGAAATCACCGTTCGAATCGGCGAGCCCGTGACCTTCACCCCGGGCACTCCGCCGGACGAAATCGCCCGCCAGCTTGAATTGATCCTCAAGTCTCTGTAGTCGCTCGCCGTTAGCGGGGACGCTGTAAATGAGCGCTACTTCTCTAGCATCCAATGGTTATGGCGCAATGCGGGATTTCCCAAGTCAGCAGAGATTTGCCTCCTGTGGCAAAATGGAAGGTTCAGAGACACGATTGATGGCAAACAGAACGACCCTCACAGGAGAACAGCCTGCCAAGGCACCGAAGGCAGTCAAGAAAGCTCTAACCGGCGCGCCGGGCAAGGCCGCGAACCATCAGGAACACGAGCACGTTTTTGACGCTTTTCGCCGCTGGGGATACTTCGAAGCCGATCTCGATCCGTTGGGCGTGTTCGAGCCGCTGAAGCATCCGGACCTCGAAGGACTGACCGGCGAAGCAGTGGAAGACGCGCGCCGCATTTACTGCGGCACCATCGGGGCCGACTTCATGCACCTGCCGGAGCCGGAACGCCGTCGCTGGATCATCGAGCAACTCGAAGCGCCTGCCGGGGAAGTCGACCAGCGCAAAATCCTCGAGCGGCTAGTTCGAGCAGACCTTTTCGAACAGGTCTTGCAGGCGCGCTATCTGGGCTCGAAGCGATTTTCTCTGGAAGGGGTCACGGCGCTGATTCCTTTGCTCGACTCGGTACTCGAGGCGGCGGCCGAACATGGCGCGGAATCCTCCATTATGGCCATGAGCCACCGCGGCCGCTTGAACGTCATGGTACATGCCGCTTGCAAGAGTCCGCATGAAGTGGTGGCGGGTTTCGAGGACGTTGACCCGCGTAGCGTCCTTGGCGCGGGCGACGTGAAATACCACGTGGGCGCCACCGGAAACTACACGACCTCTTCCGGCAAAGAAATCGGCATCCACTTGGTGTCGAATCCCAGCCATCTTGAAGCGGTCGATCCGGTCGCGGTTGGCCGATCACGCGCGAAGCAGACGCGCTACGGCTTGCGCGGCGCTTACGTGGACCGCTCTCGCGAGACTCTCAACAAAGTCATTCCCATCGTCATGCATGGCGACGCCGCTTTCGCCGGCCAAGGTATTTGGGCGGAAACACTGAATTTTGCCGACCTGCGCGCCTACACCGTCGGCGGCACGATTCACATCATCGTGAACAACCTTATCGGCTTCACCACTCCGCCGCGCCAGGAACATTCGGCGCGCTTTGCGGCCGACCTCGCCAAGCGCCAGTCCGTGCCTGTTTTCCACGTAAACGGCGAAGACCCGGATGCGGTTGTGCGCGTAGGCAAAATCGCAACGGAATATCGCGCTACGTTCGGCAGCGATGTGGTCGTGGACCTCATCGGCTACCGCCGCCACGGCCATAGCGAAGTGGACGACCCCACGATCACGCAGCCCAAACTCTATGAACGCATCAAGGAGCATGCGCAGCTTTGGAAGATTTATGCCCAGGCCACTGGCATTGATGCAACCGGAATCACGGAGGCGGTCCGCAAAGAGTACGAAGAGGAGCAAACCAAAGCCCGGGCGCTCAGAAAGATTCCACATCTCCGCCAATTGCCCGATTATTGGGCGCCGTACTCCCATGGGCGCTACAAACCAGAATATGAGGTTGACACGGGACTGACTCGGGAGCGGCTTGCGGATGTCACCGACGGCCTCGTGCACGTGCCCGAAGGCTTTCACGTTCATCCGAAAATTGTGAAATTGCTCGAGCAGCGCGCCGAGATGGGTCACGGGAAGCGGGCCGTTGATTATGGTTTTGCCGAGGCTTTGGCGTTTGGCTCCTTGCTTCTCGAAGGTACGCCCGTACGGCTCACCGGCCAGGATTCGCAGCGCGGCACGTTCAATCAACGCCACGCCGTGCTGATTGATACCGAGACGGAGAAGGACTATCTGCCCCTCTGCCATCTTTCTCCGAGTCAGGCTTTCTGCGAAATCTACAACTCTTCACTCTCCGAAGCGGGCTGCCTCGGATTTGAATATGGTTTCAGCCGCGACTACCCGGAAGCGCTCGTTTTGTGGGAAGCGCAGTTCGGCGACTTCGCCAACGGCGCGCAGGTGATCATCGACCAGTTCATCAGCGCAGGCGAGGACAAATGGAACCTCCCGGCGGGAATCGTGATGTTGCTGCCTCACGGATACGAAGGCCAGGGGCCAGAGCACTCGAGCGCGCGCTTGGAGCGCTTCATGCAGCTCGCTGCCGAAGACAACATGCAGATTTGCCAGCCGTCGACCGCGGCGCAGTATTTCCACATGCTGCGCCGGCAGGCGCGTCGCCCGTGGCGCAAGCCGCTGATTGTTTTCACGCCAAAGAGCATGTTGCGGCATCCCGAGGCCAGCTCTAACATCGAGGAATTTACGAATCCGCGTTTCCTGCCTTTGGTTCCAGACCGCGAAATTAGCGATGCCTCGCGCATCCTGATCGCCAGCGGCAAAGTTGGTCACGAATTACGCGCCGAACGACGCCGCCGCAAAGACACGAGCACCGCGATCTTCTTTCTTGACCAGCTTTATCCGCTGCCTCGAGCCGAGATTACCGCCGCCATCGCCGAACATCCCCGCGCCCGGGAGATCGTTTGGGTGCAGGAAGAGCCAGGAAACATGGGTGCTGCTGGTTTTGTGCTTCCTCGTCTCGAACGCATGGCCAAGGCCGCCGGCCTGGTATTTCGGTCTGTCAAGCGCTCTCCGAGTGCGAGCCCCGCGACGGGATCCGCCAAAGCACATGAACTGGAGCAGAAAACGCTCCTGTCCCTGGCTTTCACAACGTCTGGCAACCAGGCGAGCGCCCATTGAGGTTTTTCGGGTTTAACATTTCATTTACATAAATGTAAACGCCGTGTTATCAATCAGAAGGGGGCTTCTGCCACAATCGGCCGTGTTGCAAAAATCCTTGAGTGAGTCGAATCATTCCACTTCCTATCGCCATACGGCAGGCTACGATACACTTTCTAGTGGCAAGCGCATCAGGCGGTGTTTCGGTATGAAACGCGTATTCATTATCGAGGACGACCGCGACATCGTCGAATTGGTTCGCTACAACCTTGCGAATGAAGGTTTTCAGGTCACCGCGGCTCACGACGGCGCGATCGGCCTCGCCACTCTCAAGAAAACACCGCCCGATCTCCTTCTACTCGACCTCATGCTTCCCAAGCTTTCCGGCTTGGAAATTTGCCGGGAGATTCGTCGCGACGAGGGGCTCAATCGCCTGCCCATCCTGATGCTCACGGCGCGCGGCGAAGAAGCGGACCGCGTCGTCGGGCTGGAAATGGGCGCCGACGATTATGTGACCAAGCCCTTCAGTCCGCGCGAACTCATTGCCCGCGTGAAGGCGCTTCTGCGCCGTTCGGAAATTCCTACCGACGTCCCGCATACCGTCGAGATTGGCAAACTCAGCATTGACCCTGCTTCGTACCGCGTATGCCATTCCGGCAAGCCGGTCGTGCTCAGCACTTTGGAGTTTCGCCTTCTCTATTACCTGGCCTCGCGTCCGAACCGCGTGTTCACCCGCGATCAGCTGCTCGATGCCGTCTGGGGTACGGACCGCTTTGTCACGCCGCGCAGCGTGGACGTCTATGTGCGCCGGCTCCGCGAAAAAATCGAGTCGGATCCCGAAAACCCGACGCTCTTGAAAACCGTACGCGGTGCCGGGTATCTTTTCGAGACACGTGCGGCTTAACCTTTTCTGGAAACTCGGCTTTGCCTTCTTCGCGCTGCTGATTGCAGTCCTGCTGCCGGTTGATTACTACGCGGAACGCGCGTTGCGCCGCGGTTACGAACGCGCCGGCTTCGAGCAACTTTCTGCTATCGCGCGCCTTGCGCTTGCAAGTCCTCCTCCCGCCTCTGCGCTCTCCGCGAACTCGCGAGCCACTTCTCCCGAGCTTCGAGACTGGGTCACGAAGATGGCCTCAAGCGGCATTCGCGTTACGGTGATTCGATCCGATGGCCTAGTCCTGGCGGATTCCCAGTCCGATACGCAAACCATGGAGAATCATGCTGAGCGGCCGGAAATTCGCGAGGCCTTGGCGAAAGGCGAGGGTTCCTCCGTACGCCATAGCGTAACGGTCGATCGTGATCTGCAGTATTACGCTGCCCGCTACTCCGTTCCCGGCGGCCCAACGGTCGCGATGCGTTTTGCACTCCCGCTTCGCGCGATGGACGATGAAGTCTGGGAATTTCGCCGGAGGCTGTGGTTCGCTTCGCTCATCGTGCTTCTCGTCACCGGGGCGGTTTCTCTGCTAGTGTCGCGTTCCTTTGCGGATCGCGTCGATCGACTGACCCAGTTTTCACGCCGCGTGGCGGAAGGCGACTTCGGACCGGTTTTTGCTGACCCCCGGGGCGACGCTCTCGAGAGTCTGGCGACATCGCTCAATGAGAGCGCCGCGAAGCTGGATCTTACGATTCGTACGCTCAAAGACGAGCGCAACCTGTCGGGGGCAATTCTCGGGAGCATGGTCGAGGGAGTGGCGGTTGTCGATGGCACGGACCGGTTGCTATTTTCCAATCAAGCCTTTGCGGAAATCCTTGGTTTGGATATGGCGCCAAAGATCGGCAGCACGCTGGTGGAGTCCGTCCGTCAAACCGAGCTGATCGAGGCGGTAAGGAAGGTGCGCGGAGGGCCGGATGCCGTCCACTCCGAGATAACCATAGGGACGCTCCGACAACGCTTTTTTGCCGTGACCGTGGCTTCGGTCCGCGCTATGGAAACCTATGGCGCGGTTATCGTGCTCCACGACATCACCGATCTACGCAAGCTCGAACGGGTCCGCCGCGACTTCGTCGCCAATGTGTCGCACGAGTTCAAGACCCCGCTCACGGCAATCCAGGGCTTTGCGGAGACTTTGCTCGCGGGCGCGATGGATGATCCCCAGAACCGGGTTCGTTTCCTGCAAATCATCCTCGATCATTCGCGCCGTCTCGCGCGGCTCACCGATGACCTCCTCGAGCTTTCCAAGATGGATGCCGACCGCCTCGAAATGGAGATCGATCCGCTTAGCGTTTCCCAATTTGTTCAAAGCTGCATCGAAACCACGCAGCGGTCGGCCTCGGAGAAGGATTTGCGCATTTCGGTGGACCTGAAAACGTCTCTTCCGGAGATCGCGGCGGATCGCCGCCGTCTCGCCGAAGTTTTGCAAAACCTGCTGGACAACGCCGTGCAATACACACCACCCGGCGGGAGGATTACCGTTTCCGCGGCATCGGATGGACACCAAGTCGAGTTCACTGTTTCGGACTCGGGGATTGGTATTCCCAAAGCGGACCAGCCGCGCATCTTTGAGCGGTTTTACCGCGTCGATGTTGCCCGGTCGCGCGAAGTCGGCGGCACCGGCCTTGGCCTGTCCATCGCCAAGCATCTTGTCGAAGCCCAGGGCGGCCGCATTTGGGTCGAGAGCGAAGTTGGCCAGGGCTCGCAGTTCCATTTCACGGTTCCGGTGTTTCAGTCTCAAAATGGCGCGGATCGACCCACCCGACGAGTCATAAAAGACACGTAACGCTTCGCTCCTTCTGGTGCCTCCTTTATCCACTTTTTCATCAACGCTTTAACAAGCTGTAACCATTCCGGCGTCAAACTGACGCGGAGAGCGGGAGTGTAGGTACAACTCCCCTCAAAGGAGAGCGATGGCCTCAACTCCCCGACTCACCGACACTGTGCTGCTCGACACGCTCATGAACTACCTGGTCTCCATGGCGCGCACCGTCGAGAGCGCCATGAACCGCGCGCTCGATGCCATCGTGAGCCTCGACAATCCCCGCACTGCCGCTCTCCCGGGTGAGGTGTTTCTTCTCGAGCCGCGCATCAACGAAATGGAAATCGTCATCGATGAACACGCCATCCGGCTGCTTCGCCAGGGTTCGTTTCCCGAAGATGAATTGCGCCTGATTGTGGCCGCTCTGAAGCTGAACAACGATTTGGAACGCATTGGGGACCTCGCCGTAAACCTGGCCGAGAGAGTGGTTTCGCTTCGCGAAATGCCCGGCGTGCAGCTTCCCGAGGAACTTGCGCCGATGGTTTCGGCCGTCCGCAGCATGGTCAGCCAAAGCCTCGGCGCCCTCATCTTCCGCAACGTGGAGATGGCCACTACGGTTCTGGAAAGCGACGACGTTGTGGATCAATACCGCGACCGCATCTTTGAACGCCAGCTTAAGCAAATGACCGGGGAACCGGGCTCGGTCAGCCCGGGCTTGCAGTTCGTTCTGGCCACGCGTCATCTCGAACGCATCGCTGATCACGCCACCAATATTGCCGAGGACATCATTTTCTGGGTCCGCGGGCTCGACGTCCGTCACGGTAGAGGGATTGGCGGCCTCCGGGAATCGAACATCACGAAGAATTCACAGACGCTTCATTCCGATGTGACGCCCGGTGGCAATACTGACCAAGTCATCTTCACGTAATGTCCTACCTCGGGGACCGGTTGCACCCCTGGCTCCGGTCCC
>DATFSR010000012.1:0-7880 GCA_035262505.1 Candidatus Acidiferrum sp.
AAGTTTTCCACCGGCGCCTGAGCAAAATCCCACTTTTGGCTTGCGATTTCCACAGGGCGAACGTAGAGTGAGCCTATGGTCCAGGGCTTTCCTGCCGGCACAAGGACAACAAGATTTATCTCCGATGACGTTCCCCCTCACGGGCAGGGTGTAAGCCGGATTTGCAAGAAAGTCACACTAAACTCGAAAAATGCTTGCTGTGCGGTAGAGTTAGACGGAGTGGAGGCAGAGCGTAAATGACTGCCATTATTACCGTTGCGAATCAGAAAGGCGGCGTGGGAAAAACCACCACCGCCATCAATCTGGCCGCGGCCATCGCAGGAAAGGGTCGGCGCACGTTGTTGATTGATCTCGATCCGCAAGCCAATTCGACCATCGCATTTTTCGATATGGGCGAAGTCACTGTTTCGATGTTCGACGTTCTCGGCGACGCCCGTGCGCCGATGGCCAACGCCATCAAGCTGACGAAAGATTCCCTGCTCAGCGTCGGTGGCGGACGGCTGGCTCTCGCGAAATTGGAAAGCGTTTTAGCGGGACAATTCGACGCGCCCTATCGCCTCAAAGACGCGCTGGCGGCCGTGCTGAAGGATTACGACTACGTGGTTATCGACACGCCGCCGTCGCTGGGTATTCTCACGGTGAACGCGTTGGTGGCCTCCACACATCTTCTCGTGCCCATTCAAGCCGCATATTTTGCGATCGAAGGCACCGACGATCTTCTCGAAACCTACGAGCGCATTCGCGCGCGCCCCAACCCGCAACTCAAGATGCTCGGCGTGGTCATCACGCTCTACGATAAGCGCACCAATATTTCCAAGGACACGCACGGCCAGATTCGCGCCGTCTTCGGCGAAGTCCTGTTCAAGACCAAAATCGGGAAGAATGTGCGCCTCGAAGAAAGCCCTGCATACAAGGAAACGATATTCACCTTTGCCCCGAAGTCACCCGGAGCAGTGGAATACAAAAAGCTAGCTGCGGAGGTTCTCCAACGTGTTGAAGAAAGCCGGGTTGCCCGTCACGCTGAAGATGCGGCATGACGCGCACTACGTAGAATCACTCACAAGCTATAGCGGAGCGGCCGTCGGGCGCATGATCCCGGTGGATCAGATCCGCCCGAACCCCGACCAGCCGCGTAAGGCCCTGGGCGACCTGCGTGAACTCACCGATTCCATCAAGGAAAAGGGCGTGCTCGAGCCTTTGCTCGTGCGCTACATTCCCCGCGAAGATTGCTATCACATTATCTCCGGCGAGCGCCGTTATCACGCCGCCCGCGCCGCGGGCTTGCGTGAAGTCCCTGCCATCGAAAAGATGGCCGACGACGCGGAGACTCTCGAAATCGCGCTCATCGAAAACATGCAGCGCAAGGACCTGACTCCATTTGAAGAAGCCGACGGCCTGCAACGCCTGGCCACGCAATTTGAATATCGCCACGAGGACTTGGCCAAGAAACTCGGCAAGTCGCGCACTTCGGTTTCGGAAACGCTCGGGTTGCTTACCATCCCAGACGCCTTGCGTAAAAAGTGCATCGAAGCTGGTATCAACAGCAAGAGCCTGCTGCTGCAGATTGCCCGCCAGCCCACCGACAAGAAAATGCTCGAAATGTTCGCCAAGATCTTGCAGGGCGGTTTGACGCGTGATGCCGCTCGTCAGGATCGCAACGAAGAGAAGGGCATGGCGCCGCGGCCGCAGCCGTTTGTCTTCCATTTCGAGCCGGAAGACGAAAAATTCAAATTCCGCCTGCAATTCAAGAAGAGCCACGTCACCCGCGACGAGCTGATTCGCACGCTGCGCGAAATCCTCGCCCAGCTCGAAGGCGAAGAAAGCAGCAGTTCCGCCGCCTAAGGAGCACAGGCTTCAGCCTGAGTCTTCTGCCTCGTCCTTAGTTTGTAGGGTGGAGCACGCTGCGCGTCGAGTCCGTCCTGCGAAGACTGGGTCCAGCATGCTTGGACCCTACTTTAGGTTCCCGGCCAGCATCACTTCCGGCACCTCGCCTATAATCATCTCATGCAGGATTTGACCTCCACCCAGATGCAAATCGTCGAGCGCCTCGTCCAAGTCGGCTTCCGGCCCATGGCCATCCCGCCGTACGAGCGCGTGCTGTGCATGCGCAAAGGCGATTGCATCGCTCTGCTGGGTCCCGCGCCAAACGGCGGCCTACAACTCCTCGTGCCGCCCACCTTCTTGATCGATGGCAATCTAAGCGTGAAGCTAAAGCGCGGCAACCGTGAAGTTTTCGTTTGGAAACAAAGCGAGTTGGAAGCAACCCCAGAACGCGTATGCGAATTACACGCGTTTCGCCAGGAGTTAGAAGCGATCGTTTGCGAGCTTTGAGTCGTAAGCTGTGGTTTAAACGGCCGCCGAAACTATTGCGACAAAAATCCATAAAATCCCTGTGATCAGGGATACTGCCAGGCTTGTCCAGCGCTTCGTGCCGGTTCCTGCAAAGGCAGTAAAGCACTTGGCTCAGCAGCGCCAGAATAATTGACAGTGGCGTGGCCCAGGATAGCTTGAGCCATTCGTGTTGAAAGTCAGTACGTTCCTGCTTGTCGAAGAAGGATGCGTACGTGAGACTGGAGAGGTTTACCGCTGAAAGCAAGAGAACGATTACACTGGCATAGGGGAAGAGCATTTCTGGATGCGATCCTGTTTTTGAGGGCGGCGTAACCAGCGCAGTTTCGAGAAATCAAAGGAAGTGTGATTACCTGCGACGTTATTTGTATCGGTGGCGGCGCAACGGAACTAATGGAAATCCTGTAAGGGAGAGTAGGTAGTTAAATGGGTCGGGTAACCATCGGTTGCGCCTTAAAATCCAATTCCTTATGACTAGCTACGACATTCTCTGTATCGGCGCGGGTCCAACAGGTCTCGCGTGCGCCATGGAAGCCAAACGCGCCGGAATGCGCGCCCTGGTGATCGATAAGGGCTGCCTCTGCAACTCCATTTTCAACTATCCCATCAACATGGTGTTTTTCACCACGCCGGAGCTACTCGAGATCGGCGGCTTGCCCATGGTTTCCAACGGCGATAAGCCCACCCGCCTGGAGGCCCTGAAGTATTATCGGAAGGGCGCGGAGCATTACGCCCTGGATCTGCGGCTCTACGAAAAGGTTCTCACGCTCAACGGGCAGGATGGGTCCTTCACCGTGGTCACGCGAACGGTGACCGGCCACGAGGAGCGTTATCGCGGCAAGAAAATCGTGGTGGCGACGGGCTACTACGATTTGCCTAACTACATGGGCGTCCCCGGGGAACATCTCCCGCACGTGAATCATTACTATACGGAGCCGCACCCCTTTTGGAATCAGGACGTGGTGGTGATCGGCGGAAAAAATTCCGCCGTCGAGTCGGCGCTCGACTTATACCGCAATGGTGCACGCGTCACGCTGCTGGTGCGGTCGAAAGAACTCGGGAAGTCGCTCAAATATTGGGTGAGGCCGGACATCGAAAACCGCATCAAGGCCGGGCAGATTCAGGCCCTTTTCAGCACGCGCATAAAAGAAATTGTTCGCGACGGCATTGTGGTTGAGAACGATGCCGGCGTTCAGGAACTGAAAGCGCGCCAGGTCTTTGCCCTCACCGGCTATCATCCAGATTACGATTTCATCGAGTCGTTAGGCGTGCGCCTGGATTCGGAAAGTCGCAGACCATGCATCAATTTGAAAACGCTAGAGAGCAATGTGCCAGGCATTTACCTGGCTGGCGTAGTGATCGCGGGAAAAAATACCGGCGAGATCTTCATTGAAAACGGGCGTTTCCACGGGAAGCAGATTGTGGACGCCCTCAAATAGGAAATCCGGGAGGCTTATGGCTGCGGATTGGCCGGAACATCTGGACGCGCTGCGCGCGGCGGCGGCATACCACAACCTGCTCATGGAGAATGAGCACGTCCGCGTGCTCGACACACGCATCCCAGCCGGGCACACCGTTCCGATACACACGCACCGTTGGCCTGGCGTGTACTACATCGTGAGCTGGAGTCATTTCGTGCGTCGGGACGACAAAGGCAATGTGCTGCTCGATACCCGTGGCGGGCCGCCGGTGCCGGCGGGTAGCGGAACCTGGTCGGAGCCACTGTCGCCGCACTCGGTCGAAAACGTCGGCGAAGGGGAAATTCACCTCATTACCGTAGAACTGAAGGATCGCTGAGTATGCGGTTTGGGCCTCTGGCTAAGGTTTGATAGACTGGCAGAGCCTTAAGGCGTGTACATGTCGGCCCGCGAGCCCGGCCAGAAGGTAGCACAGGCTTGCGCCGGTGGCCGAAAAGAACGGAACAATGGCTAACTTGATTGGTGAAGTTGCAGAAACTACCGTCGCTCTAGTCAAGGGCTTTGCGGTCACCTGGAAAAACATGTTCCGCAAGACGGTGACCGAGAATTATCCCGTCGAGCCGGTTCATTTCCAGCCCCGCTATCGCGGTATTCACGTGCTGCATCGCGACGAAAGCGGGCTTGAGAAGTGTGTGGGATGCTTTCTTTGCGCGGCGGCGTGCCCCGCAAATTGCATATATATCGAAGCCGCGGAAAATACTGACAGCAGTCGGATTTCCGCCGGCGAGCGCTACGCCAGGGTCTACAACATTGATTATTCCCGCTGCATTTTCTGCGGCTATTGTGTAGAAGCCTGTCCCACAGACGCCATCACTCACGGCCACGGCTTTGAGTTGGCCACCTACGACATCAACTCGCTCGTGTACCGCAAAGAGCAGATGCTCGAAAAGGTGGGCGGGGAACTTCCTGCGATTCAGAAGGTCTAAAGTCCAAATCAAAATGGATAACTAAAGAAAGGCGCTCCGCAATGGAGCGCCTTTTGTTTTTGCCGAGGGTAGGGCCCGTCTTCCTGAAAGGGCCTATAAAAAATATACAGGCTCCCATAGCGGAGTCAGTCGTGTCCAGACTTGTGAAGAGCTTCCAATCAGCTAAGAAGAAGAGAATCGCCAGCGCGGAGCAGTTTGCCCTGCTCTGATGGCGCGACGCGGGTATTGGTGGACATCCGATAAAAGTGATCGAAGCGCGCACGCGGCGACCAGGCCGGTAAAGTCGACTGCCGCATTTGCGTGAAGTGTTTCTGAAACCCATCGACGTTTTCCCCGGTCAAGGGATTCCGTGGCGGCACTGAGCAGCGTGCGCACGGATTGCTGCCCTCAAACTGCACATCGCCGATGCGGAAGCGCACCATGCTGCGCTCGTCTTCCCCGAAAAGTTGATCTTCCCAGAACGCCGGCACGCCGTTGACTTCGAGCGTGGCGCGAAATCTCAGGCGGGCCTCCTCTACCCTGATGCCTGCGAATCCCTTGGGGGTTGGAGAAAACCAATCCGCCACCGCCTGCAGTGATGCCGTCGAGACAATGGTCGGCCCGCTGGCCATGGTGTCATCCGGGAATCCATCTTCCGAATAACGCACGATAATCTGCTGCTCGAAATACACGCTGAACCATTCCGCCGCATCTTCATGCGCATCGGGGAAGGCAAACGTGCGCGTGGGAATGCCTCGCCGGTCTCCCGGCACGGAGAGCGTTACGTTGCGCAAATCCGGCGAATAGTTGGCGCGGATCAAATGAATTGCAGCGGTGCGCTTGCCGTTCACCCACTTGCCATCCACGGAGTAAAGTGCCCACGTGCGATCGAGCTCGAGCCCGCCGGAACGCGAAATCCGTGCCTCCGGCACCGAAATCGGACCCAAAGATTTGATGGGGTGGAGCCGAATATTGACCAGGCGGGGAGCGACCGGAAGAGAAGACATGCCAAGAGTTTAGCAAATACAGTCTGGTAACAGGGTAGGGAAGTAAAGCGCATGCGCGGAGGAAGAAAAATGGGGGCGCAGTGCGATACTCTCCTTATCATCAGCGACTGCGCCCCCAAACGCCGGATCCATTCCGGAGAGAAGATATCGGGCGGCGGCTCTCACGATTGCCAGCTGCCTCCCGGCCAGATTGAATTCGGTGGCACGAATTACAAAATACTCCCGTGCCGATCTGGCTGGACCCGGCGTTTTAAGCTCCCCGCTTTACAAAAGGGGAGCAGACCCGAAAAGAAAGAAATACTTCTCCTCGTTGAAAGGAAGACGAATGGTTTAGCGGCCGGCGGCAGCGAACGCTGGCCTGGGCCGGGCTTGGGGTTGGCGTGTTTCTGCCGCGTCCGCTTGCAACGTGCGGACTTGCGGCAAGGGCAAAAGCGGGATGGTATGAATGTTGGCGATGGCTCCTCCCTGCGAGAAGGCCACCGCGATGGCGGCGGGAGATACTTCGTGGGGGAACTCCGAGATAACCAGAACATCGAACTGACTAATGGTGAAGAAGGAGGATTGCAGGGTTCCGCCAAGTTTTTCGATGGGGTCGCGGATCGCGTCGTAGCGATCGGTCGGATCGCTAAGCAGGCGCTTCCTCGCGTCCGTGGTGTAGCTGACTTGGTGGCAATAGAAAGGCATGGGGACGCTGCTTTCCAGGGATAGGGGCCGGAAACACATCGAAGGTGCGCCTGTGGAGGCAGATTGTCAAGGCGAAGAAAGATGAAATTTTTGCGTTGCCTGTATAAACGGAACGAGAAATTCCCACATTGGAACAGAGTGAGCGCTAACTCGAAGCTGAAAAATGTTTGCCTTCAGCTTGCTATAGAGAGAAATGTGGGTCGCCCCGGCAACTTGCCGGAGCTTTTGCTTTTTTTCCCTGCAGACAACCGTTTTACCAAGCCTTCCAATTCTAAAAGCAAGGGGTTCTCGGAAGTCTGCCAGTGAAGGTGGACCCCATCCACAGAAAGCCAAGCTCCAGACCCCGCGTAGGTCCGCGCCCAAGCCCATCCCGCTGCCCGCCGCCCGCAAACCCATCCTGCGACTTCGCCGTGGCTTTAGAATGCCAGGCGCAACTCGCCGCCGTCCGCGCCGATCTCGAGGACGAGAAGGCCCTCAGCAGGGAACGCGCCGTTAGCTACCAAGGCGGCAAGTTGGACTAGCGGGTCGGCGCGACGTAGGGGCGGCTTTTACGCCGCCTTCCTAAATTTGAATGACGCGCCCGTCTGGCGCCCCCGCCAGGGACATTTGTGAGAGTGGAGAGGGTGCGGTGTGAGGGTTCCTTGCTTCAAAAAAACAAAAAATCATTGAAGAAATCGTCTAACATCGCGTCTTATAAGTTATATTATGTTAACTATAAGATGGGAGGAACCAAGGGGGCTACTTGCTTCTTCCCGGTGTTTTGGGCCTGGTCGACGCTGTTCTCTCCGGTTGGCGGTTCCCTCCCTCGGACCCGAGTTCAGATGTCAGGACAGGGATGACGCTTAAGAAGTTCTGGAAGAATGCCCTGCCGAAATTGTGAACAACCCGTCCGTCAACTATTCGCAACGAGCAAACCGGACTTACCCCGTTTCAGGTCACAATCTCCGGATGGCCGACTACCGGGCGCCTGCTTGTGAATAGCCTCAGAATCGCGTGTACTTCATGGGCGCTACCGGCTGGAGAACTCCATCCCAGTCGAGCGGCCGCTGCGACCCCGGCGCCATGCAGCAGCGCAAGCGGCGGTCCATCTCTTTGAAATATTCTGCGTCGAGATAGATGGCAGGATCGACAGGAGATTCCGTCAATGTGTCCGGAGGGCCCAAATAAAGGATGGCATCGGCCTCCTCGCCGGACTCCATACTGACCACTCGATGAATCCTTTCTTCAACGGACGCGCCATTCGGTGGCAGCTTCTCCGCTGGCGTCGCCTTGATTCGGGCGATTGTTTCGAGGGGAACGAAGTTGCATCCGGGCATCTGCAGTTGGGACTTAAGCCAAGTGCCAGCCACCGGAGCGAGGATGGCCGGAATCGGCCAATCCTTCCCTCTCGCCACGAACTTAGCATTGCAGTCCGGTTCAATATAACCGGTGAACGGCACCACTGTGGCCAGCGTGTT
>DATFSR010000013.1:0-60124 GCA_035262505.1 Candidatus Acidiferrum sp.
ATGGTGACAAAATGCGAACGAAAGGTGAACAAAGAAGGAGAAAGTGATTCATCACGTTTAGTCGCAACTAGCTGATTTCCCTCGATTAGCACCAACTCCGGCAAGTTCTGATTAAATTGGTTGTTCGGCTGTTAACCGAAACGTTAGAGGTTCGAATCCTCCCCGGGAGGATTTCCCAGTTTTAGTTGATTGCAGCGACTCTCGATGTTTTGCACTGTAATGCTCCCAGCAACGAACTTCAAGCGACTTCTACTGTCCGGACCTCCTTCTGCTGAACGCGCGACGGGTTTAAGCGCTCCTTCAGCAATAGAATTTCTTGATAGCCCTTGATGCGTCGGAACTTCTTCTCGGCTTCCAGGAGTCCCGTGGCCGTCCAGCGCAGCGGCTGATTTCCTTCTCGCCAGCGTTTTACGTTGCGTGCCACTCGCTGCACCGTCGACAAGCATGATTCGATCGGGTTGGTGGTGGCCAGTTTCCGCCGCAACACCCCTCCGATACTCAAGCGATGCACCGTCAGCGTCTCGTCCAGTCCTTCTTCCAGGCTCCGCGCAGCACTCGGATTAATCCGTTCCAACTGTCGGAAGATTTTCTCCAACGCTGCTTTGGCGTCCGCGTAGTTGTTCATCGCATACGCGTTGCGCATCCGCCGGTCGTAGTCTTTCTGGCAGTTCTCCGGCAGATACTCCTTCACATTCCGTCGCTTGTGAATCTGGCAGCGCTGCACTTCTACTTGCTCCCCGAAAACTCGTTCCACCCCGGCTCGCAACGCTTTCGATCCGTCGATCACCACCAAATACCGCCGCTGCAGATCCAATCCACGGTCCACCAGGTCTTCCAAGAGCCCGGTGACTACCGTGGTGTTCTCCGTGGCGCCTTGCCACACTCCCAAAACGTGTTTTTCCCCGCTTTCCGCGATCCCCAGTGCCACCACCAGCACCTGGCCACCGAAGTGAATTCCGTCGATCATCAGCACGACGAGGTTCAGATCTTCCAAGCGTCGTTCGCACAGGGCCCGCAACTGATTGCTGCTCGCGGCCACGAATTGCCGGCTCACGCTGCTTTTCTCGATTCCATAGCCTTCCACAACGCTCTCCACCGCTCGCCGATAGTTTCGCGTGGACAGCCCGGCCACCACACCTTCCCGCACGGCGCGTTGCAGTTTTCCGTCTTGCTGCAACTGACGGTAGCTCTCCAACTCCACTTCTTGGCCTTCGTGCGTCCGCACTCGTGGTCGTTCTAGCGAAACCTTCTGGCCCGCAAACACCACGTAACCCGGTTGCTTCCCCCAACGCACACGGCCGGCGCTCGGATTCGGCCGATGTGGTGGTCCCACCCGGCGAGTAACTTCGTCTTCCAGGATGGCGCGCAAGATCTGCACCCCAGCTTGCCCGGTCAGCTTTTCCACCTGCGCTTGCATCTCCGCCCACACCTCGGCCATCGGCAAGGGCACCCGCACCAGCAACTCTTGACCTCCGACGATCTCAAACTTGTGATTGGACTTCCGCTCTTTCCTTTGGTAATTCTTTTTCACGGCGGCTCTCTCCTTTAAAAGGGATTCGCAACCCGAACTCTAATCGAGCTCGGGCGAGAGCCGCTGCTTTTTTTCCTCAAGTTTCAACTAAACGCGGGGCATCCTCTAAGGAGAATACCCGCACTACATAATCAGAAGCTAAAGCACGTTACTGTCATTAACTGTAAATGAAGTCTGACCTGCGAAAAAAACGCTGTATTTCTGACGGGATTCCATTCCTTTTGTCTGAAATTGTTTCCAGTGAGCGACACCAACCTCTGGGGACTTCCTTTGCTCAGTTTTTAAGGTTTAGACCGGATTGTGAGGGGGCTGCCCCCGGCGTAGCGTGCTTGAGGGGCCGGGTTTCCACGATTTCAGTGTTGCTCGCACATGGGGGAGGAAGCGGAAAACGGAATGCGGACGAATACCGACCCTGAGGCACAAGCAGGAAATTTGACTTTTACGGCGGTAGCGTACTCGGGAGAAAGAGAAATGGGAGTTCGATCTCAACAGTGGCCTTGGTTCGCGATCCTGGTGCGAACGAACAGTGAAAAGACGGCAAATTTGCTTTTGGAGAATTCGGGTTACGAGTGCTTCTTGCCGGCGAGCAAGAGCACCCGCCGCTGGTCGGACCGCACGAAAGCGATCGAGATGCCGTTGTTTCCGGGATATCTGTTTTGCCGGATGAACCCGCACAACCGCCTGACGGTTCTGATGACGCCGGGAGTGATGCAGATCGTCGGTGTATCCGAGACCCCTATCCCGGTTGAAGAGGAAGAAATCGAAGCTATCCAGCAGGTGCAAAAGAGCGGGCTCCCCGCAATGCCCTGGCCGTACATGCAAATTGGGAACGTAGCGCAAATTGTCGACGGTCCCTTGCGCGGCCTGACGGGAATCATCGTAAAGATCAAATCAGGAATCAAGGTCGTGCTATCCGTCAGCTTGCTTCAGCGCTCCGTCGCGGTAGAAGTCCAAAGAAATTGGATAGGTGAAGTGCAGACAGGGAAACCCGCAGAGATTAGCGCAAGACATCGCCGTCAGTCCCCTTTGCTAACGAATGCGGTCCGCTTGGACGCCATGGCAGGCGTGAGCGACGAGACGATTCAGGCAGATTAGGCAGCGGGCAAAGCAATCGCACTCCAGAAGGGAGGCGTCGGTGGTTTACAACCATCAGAAAGCTTTCACATTTGTGAACCGTGTCCGCAAATTGTTGTCGTTGCTGCGGCAGCGCCTGCTGAACATCCCAATACAGCCAGCAGCGCCGCCAGAGTTACCTTAGTGTAGGCATACTGAAACTTCTTCGGCCCGAACAGCTTTGGTAAAACAAATTCCTCGACCCAGCGCAATCCCCACTTCGCGGTCTTCTGCGACCAAAAGAGATCCTTAGTACGCACAAAAATACTCCTAAAAGGTTTTGCGTGGGCCCGATGGACGCAGGTCACCGGAGCTGAGGCTGGGTGGGGTTGTGGTTTGCGGCGTTCGAAAAGCCAGGTTTCGGGTAAAAAAGGCCTCTGCTGGGTGAGAGGCCACACACTCCGGGAAAAATCCTATGCGCTTTTCAGTACTTTGCCCACACACGGAGATCAGTTGGAAAGCGTTTTTGTGAGTGTCGGCTCGGAAATGATTCTAGCGTCAGACCTTAGGGTTGGGCTTTGTCCCCAGCTGTCCTGCAGAAGTTCAGTTCGTACCTGTCCCTCTCGAGAGGCCGAACCAGGACATTGCGGGAAAGACCCGAGCCAAAAATACGGGAGTCATCCAGTTTCTTTCAGGTGAATTCCGAGTTGCCTTGCGGAGCAAGCGCGGGAGACGGTACCAGAAGAATAATTATGCCGACGCGCCGAAATTCCGGAACCGGAGCCCACGCCGCAAAATCCGTCATGAAAAAACCCGCGGAAATCCTTGCCTCTCTCTCTCCGGAAATCCTCAAGGGCATGCCCGTGGGGATGATCGTTTTGTATCTGGAGAATCCGAAAGACCCCAGAACGTTCAAGATTGTTGACATCAACCCGGCCGCTGCAACGCTCACGGGAGCAACACTCGAGGATCTACGCGGCAAGACTCTGGGAGATTTTCCCAGGCTCCTCGAAACACACCTTCCCGTGTCTTGCCTCGAAGCGCTGCGCGCCCAGGAGCCGCGGAATTTAGGAGAACTCACTTACGGCGATGAGCGCATCCGCGAGGGAATTTACACCGTTCAGGTATTTCCGCTCTCGCACGATTTTCTTGGCGTGATCTTTGAAAATGTCACCGAACAAAAACGTTCCGAGCGCGCTCTGCGCGAAAGCGAAGAGCGGTTCCGCCTGGTCGTTCAGGGCGTGCAGGAATACGGGCTTTTTCAGCTCGATTCCTCGGGAAACGTGGTCAGCTGGAACGCAGGAGCCGCCCGCCTAATGGGCTACCGCGCGGAAGAAATTATCGGAAAACATTTTTCCGTGTTTTATCCGAAAGAAGAAATGCTGCACTGCAAGCCGGAGCACAATCTCGCGGAAGCGGCCCGCGCGGGGCAAACCGAAGAAGAAGGCTGGAGACTCCGCAAAGACGGATCGCGCTTCTGGGCCAACGTCCTTATGACCGCGCTCCGCGATGCGCAAGGGAGCTTGCGCGGATACGCCAAGCTCACGCGTGATATGACCGAACGCCGCGAAAGGGAAGAAGCGCTCACCCGCGCGAAGGAGCTGTTGGAACTTCGAGTTGAACAGCGAGCCGTCGTCCTCACCCGCGTAAACGACGAATTGCGAGTAGAGATTGCAGAACGCAAGCATGCTGAGGAACAATTCAAAGAGACGCTCGACCAGCTCCGCGCCCTTGCAGCCCGCCTCCAGAGCGTCCGTGAAGAAGAGCGCGCGTCGATTGCGCGGGAAATCCATGACGAGCTGGGCCAGGCCTGCACGGCCATCAAAATGGACCTGGCTCTGATTGGCCGCAAAATCACAAAGAAGCAAACCCAGCTGCGCGCCAAAATCGAATCTTCCATGCAGGTGGTGGACGACATGATTGTGACCTTGCGGCGGATCGCCTCCGATTTGCGCCCAAGAACGCTGGACGATCTGGGCCTGGCTGCGGCACTCGAGTGGCAAAGCCAGGAGTTCGAGAAACGCTCGGGGATCCACTGCCATTTGGTTTTGCCGCTCGAGCCGCTGAATCTGGATCCGGAACGTTCCACGGCGATTTTCCGAATCTTCCAGGAGTCGCTCACGAACGTGACGCGCCACGCGCAAGCCACAAGCGTAGAAGCGCGATTGGAGATTGCCGGGGGCCAGCTCATTTTCCGCGTCCAAGACAACGGCAAAGGCTTCGACCCCGAAGAGGCCAAAGCGAAAAAATCTCTGGGCCTAGTTGGCATGCAGGAACGCGCGCACCTCCTCAGCGGAGAAGTCAGCATCGAAGGAATTCCCGGCGCAGGCACCACGATGATTTTGCGGATCCCATTGTCACCTTCGGCTTAGCCCCGGCAAGGTTTGTGATGAGAGTCTTGATAGCGGATGACCACGCGGTATTTCGCCGCGGGCTGAAAGAAACGATTGGCGAAGCATTTCCCAAAGTTACTTTCGGCGAAGCGAAGACCGCAGACGAAGCGCTGGCCTGCGTGCGCGCGCACGACTGGGAAATCGTCATCCTCGACATCAGCATGCCCGGAAAAAGCGGGCTCGACATCCTGAGCGACTTGAAGCGCATCCGGCCAAACCTCCCTGTCCTTTTCCTGAGCATGTATCCCGAAGAGCAGTACGCGCGCCGCGCGCTGAAGGCCGGCGCGTCCGGGTACCTGACCAAAGAAAGCGTTCCTGAGGAGCTGAAGAAGGCGGTTCAGCGTGTGCTTACCGGGGGCCGCTACGTCAGCGTGACGCTGGCGGAAACGCTGGCCTACGATTTGAGACGCGGCGCGGACACGCCTGTCCAGGAGTTGCTCTCCGACCGCGAATTCCAGGTGTTGCGCATGATTGGCTCCGGAAAAACCGTCAAAGACATTGCCGACGAGCTTTCCCTGAGCGTAAAAACCGTTAGCACCTACCGCTCGCGCATCCTCGAGAAAACCGGGATGAAGACCACGGCGGAACTGATCCGCTTCGCGCTGCGCTCACAGCTTGTGGACTAAGGTCCGTCTGTGTGGCAACTGGGGTTGGACCGTTAGGTCCGACATTAAGGCCTGCTGTCCGAACCGGCTTTAGCCCCAGAGGAACCGCTTTTCGCTGCCGTGCTTTGAGCGCCGCCGCTCAATTTGCGGAGGCTGCTGTGGGACACCGGCTTTCAGTCTCATTTCGCTTTGTCCTACAAGAGATTACGGGTTCCACCCGATGTATTTCCCCCCGGATTTGTCATTCTCTATTACATGGCAGGGAAGTCCTCGCAAAGAAGGAAGAAGATGCGCGTCTTTATTACCGATGACTCCAAAATTGTGGTGGAGCGGCTCCACGATCTCCTGGACGAAGTTTCGGGCCTTGAAGTGGTCGGGGAGGCTGGCAACGTGCCGGACGCGGTGTCCTCCATCCAGAAGACGAATCCCGATGCGGTCATCCTGGACCTGCAAATGCCGGGCGGCACGGGGCTCGACGTGCTTCGGGAGATCCGGCAGGGGCATCCCCTGATGCAGGTGCTGATCTGCACGAACTTTGCATATCCTCAATATAAGGATGAATGCATGGCCGCCGGCGCGAACTACTTTCTGGACAAGTCCGCCGACTTCGACAAGATTCCCGCCATTTTCCGCCAGTTGATCAAAGACGCCAAGCGGTCTAACTCTTCCCGCTAATGCTGTCCGGTTTTTTTGAGGGTCTGCTCTTTTGTTCATGGATGCGGGAACTTTAGCTCCCGCGTAAGTCGCTTCTTATCAATCGGGCTTTAGCCCATGGAGCCCCGCCTTGCTTCTTTTTTCTTCCAAGTGGCGCTTGTACCCGTAAACCACGGCCAGTAGTGGCGGCGCCAGAAACACGCCCCAATATGGAATCACGAACGCCAGCACCATCGGGGTCAAGATCGAAGCCCAAATCGGTACTTTTGCCGTCCGCTTCATGAGGTACGGCTGCAGCGCCAGCGTGTCCGCCACCACGATTCCGGCATACAGGAGCAGCACATACAGCGGATGCCTCCAGTCGCCCCAATGGATCGCCGCCGTAATCGTCGGCGCCACCATGCCGAGTGCCGGCCCCAAATGCGGCACGAACTGCAACACCGCCGCAAGTCCGGCCCAGACCGGCGCCAGCGGCACGCCCAAAGCGCGCAATCCGATGTACCACATCGCGCCGACCACCAGCGAATCCTCGCATTGCGCGATCAACCAATTCTTCAGCGCGATCTCCGTCAGCCGCAGATGCTCTTCGATCTTCACGTCTGTTGAGCTTATTCTTCGACCGGCTCTCAAAGAAAGACCAATTCAGACAATTGCCGGGGGTGGGAGCCATCCATTTTCCATTTTCATCCACGCCCCTGTTCGCTATCGATGAGGGACTCGGGGGCACCGTCGGGGCTTGGTCGCGCATCAGGGAATCTCGCAACGCAAAGTGGGGAAAGACCTAATTGTGGAAAACCCGGATTCAGCCTAGTGTGTTTGAGCCGAATCCCCCCGCAAGTGCCCGCGCAGTCTGACGTGCTGCTAGCCGCCGCTACTTGTTGCGAGGAGTTGTTCACGGCCACGCAGCCGCCGCCAGGGGAATGCGGGATGCGTGAAGGGCCAGATCGGAAGGAGCTACGTACGTCCGCAGAGTTCCTCGTGCGCATCTTCGAAGTGCGTCACCCTTTGTTAACCCAGTTGGCTATGGTCGAAAATCTCAGTTCCGGCGGCGCACGACTTTCCACCGAACGGTCTTTGGAATTAGGCTCGCAGGTATGCGTGGAATCGATCGCACCTGAACTAAAAGCCAAGGCGCAAGTCGTATATTGCTATTGCAAAGCGCTCGGTCCCAAGAAATTTGCCGTGGGACTAAAGATTCTGGTCCACGACAATGGCGGCGCCAAACCATCGACAAAATGATCGCGTTGGCCGGAAGGTTAAGAATCGAAGTTGGGCACCCTCCATACCCCAACGAATCAGGCAGCGGACGCGGCTTTGGATTTCGTTTTGGATTTGGCTTTCCCTTCAGCAACAGGTTCGTTGATTTGTTTTTGTTTATCGGCGCGATTGTGGACTGGTTCGCGGGCGGGTTCTTGGATGGGCTCGTCGTAAACAACGCCGATGCTCTCATCGAGAACGTCATGCGCGAGAAGGCTGATCGTCTCCCAAACAGCTTCGTAAATGGCGGCGGCGCAGGTTCCTTTTTCAGCTTCTTCCCCCAGGAGCTTGAACAAATGATATCGGAGGCTCGGGTTTCGTCCCGCGATCTTCAACGACAGGTCTGCGATGCGCTGAAACGGGTGTTTGTCAGAACCCGGAGGCCACTTGATGGCCTGGTCTAGAATCGCTTCCTCGTCCGTCACTTCAAAAAAACCGCGGTTTTCAGCCTCTTTTTGCCGCTCTCTTCTGCGCACTTGGACCAAGTCTTGCATCGCCCCGCGCACTTCTTGCGCGTAGCGTTCGCTTTGCTCCGCGGTCAAATTGTCCTGCTGTTTTTTTCGTGTTGCCGCTTGCCGCTCCTGATGATACTCGAACCAGGTTTGCCTCATTTCCCCCTCCCCAAGACTTAGGAGCCGCTGTTGTTTCAATGGCTCCCACAACATCGCGGCCTGCGCGATTTGAAGGCGAAACGACGGCTGGGTTTGGGACTGGGTTTGGTACGGCCGCTTCTGCATTTCGACGACTCGATGTGCCACATACTCTACGCGCGCCGCGCGCGATGAACTCGTGGCCCTCCTTTACCGGCTCAGACGCTCTTCTTCATGAGCGACTCCGGATTTTTGATTGTGGAGCGAACAGCCGAACCGCTGTTTCGCCGTTTTTTCGCCATATAACGGCTTGTCTCTGTGGCTGGGGACGAAAAACGTTTTGATTGTCTGGATTCAGGCTCCGCGGCAGGTTTCTTGCGGTCACCGGGAACCAATTCTTAGGCGGTCAAGATACTGCACGAATGGCCGTTTGCGCCTGCCCGAATAGTACCGAATTGGTACAGCTGGCCGAAAAAGTTTCCACCTGTACGTAGGGACAGGTTGCCAAAGTAGAAAAGGCAGAAAGCAGAAAGAACGGACAAACCCGAGACCCGGGTTCTACAACCGAATCCGGGGCACCCTCGCGTCTGACAACACCATTTAGAGCCGGTCTAGAACCAAAAGGAAGACACATTAACGCAGAGAAGAAGTTGAAGAGTAGAAGGTTAAAGAGCTGAAGAGAAAGGAGGTTGGAGATGAGCGAGCCGTGCTTAGTGCTGGTAGGCGCCGAGGTCGGAGCTGCCGCCTTGCGGGCGTGCTTTGCCGTTGATGTCCGTGTAGCTGTACTTCTTCAGATCGGACGGAGGGACGAAATAGTTGATTTAACGGGAGCTTAGGCTTGGATCAATCCGCGGCGAATGGCATAGCGAACCAGGCCGGCGGTTTCATGAATGTCAAGCTTGCGCATGAGCCGGGCCCTGTGGGACTCCGCCGTTTTTACACTGATTCCCAATTGCATCGCAATGTCTTTGGTGGACTTTCCTTCGCCGACTAATTGAAGGACCTGGCGCTCGCGCGTCGAGAGCGGGTCTGGCGACACATAGGTTTTGGACAAATAAGCGTCCACCACAGCCCGCGATATGCTGGGACTCAGGTAAACCGATCCCTTAGCGACCTCGCGTATCGCATGAACTAAATCTTCCGCCGCCTGGCTTTTCAGAACGTATCCCTTCACGCCTGCGCGCAGCGCTTCGGTCACATATTGGTCCTCGTCATGTTGGGTGAGGAGAATGACCTTTGTTTTCGTGGACTTCATCAACTCGCGAGCGGCGTCCACCCCGTTCAGGAGCGGCATGGTAATGTCCAGAATGGCGATTTCCGGCTGGACCTTTTCGGCCAAACGCACGGCTTCCTGTCCGTCGGAGGCCTCCGTAACTACCTGGATTCCTTGCTTTTCCAGCAAAGCCTTCAGCCCTTGACGGATCACCGCATGATCATCCGCAAGCAAGACGCGAGTGGGCATCGTACAGGCAGATTAAGGAGGTTGAGTGAGCGCAGACAATCAGGTGGTTGCTCTCATTCGCCTGGGGCGAAAACCCTAGGAAATAAGCGGACAGGTGTCCCGGCATTGCCGCCTACCGCGTTGAAAATACAACTTTTAGAAAGATGTCTACCGAAAAAAGAAACAGGAGAGGCCGGGGGAGGTAGAAAGTGTGACCCGAGCGCCCTGAAAGAGGGGATATACAATACAGGGCTGTTGAATTCCGGGCCCAGGCCGCACTCTTCAGCAGCCGGAACAGTGGAATCGAAATCACAGCGGGAGCGCGCGTGAGTAAATGAAAGGAGAATTGCGCGGAGTTCGTTGACGGCACGAGGAACGATGCAAGCTGAACGTCGATGTGTTCAAAGGAAGAGGCCTGGCATTGAGAGAGGCGCGGGTAGCGGGAGCAAAATCCGCAACTGCCTTGGACGGCAGGATGAGTCGAAAGCATTTCCTTCCTCGGAGGGGTTACCCGTGCCTGCTTGGGCAACCCAAGCCGCCGGCGATCTGCGGGATGAAGACCGTCTGGATGCTGACGTACGCTGCCCGATGGCTGAATCGCGAGCGAAAAGCGAAGTTGAAAAACGTCCGGCGGAGCTAGGTTCAATTCCAGGTCTGCCCTCCCTTTTTACTTCGAGCTTGTCATGGCAACCCCCGGACTCTCCCTCTACGAATGGAGAGTCGTCTATAGACTTGCGGCGGGATTTCTTATCGTTGTCCTGGCGGTGGCGGGCCTAGTTCTTTTTCCGAGGTTCCGCCCGAAGGTCGGTGAATTGCTAATCCGTCTGGGCGAGCGGATCAACGGCAGCGCGAAATCGCAACCACTGGATATTTCAACGCAGCTAGGTTCGGCTCAAGCTATGGGGCAGACCGAGCCGGCCAAGGAAGCAGAGCCTGATGCAGTCGAAACCGAAGTAAAGCCAGTTGAAGGTCAAAAAGAAACTCAGGGAAATTCTGCTTTGCCGGTTGATGCCTCGAAGCAGGTCAATACGCAAACCTCCGATACGGCAATTTCTCGTCCAACGCCGACGACCGATGAAGCGGCGAACCGTCCGGCGGATCAAGGAGCTGCGAGTTCCAGACAAGGTAGAAGCGCGAAGGCCACACTGCTTTGGTCCGAGGTGGCTTCAGGCGACTCCTCTGCGGAGATGGATCTGGCGCGCCTTTACTTAACAGGAGAAGGAGTTCTCCGGAATTGCGTACAGGCGAAAGTTCTACTGCGCGCTGCGGCCAAAGGCGGAAGCGCGGAAGCTCGCCAAGAGTTGAAGAAACTACGGCGTAACGCCTGCCGGTAATCCTTGCCGAGGGCCGGGCCAGGAAAGCGTGGAGTGCCGGGTCGAGTGAGTAGCCAAAGTCGCCCGGCCCGAAAGGTTCCTGAGAACGTTCTCCTGGTTCTTACGCTTGCACCAAACCACGGCGGACAGCGTAGCGGACGAGACTTGCGGTCTCGTGAATGTCCAGTTTTTGCATGAGCCTCGTACGGTGAGACTCGGCGGTTTTCACGCTGATTCCCAGTAGCGAAGCGACATCCTTCGTAGACCTTCCTTCGGCGATTAGCTGTAGTACCTGGCGTTCACGGACCGTCAAGGGGTCGGCGGGCATTTGTGATTTCGTGCGGTAGGCTTCCACCACGGCCCGTGAAACGCCAGGGCTCAGATAAAACTGGCCACGCGAAACCTGATGTATGGCGTGAACCAGATCGTTGGCCGCCTGGCTTTTCAGGACGTAGCCCCGGACGCCGGCTTCCAGTGCTTCCCGAATGTATTGATCTTCTTCATGCTGGGTGAGCAGAATCGTTTTGGTTTTTGGGCAGGAACGGCTCATCTCGCGCACTGCGTCGATGCCGTTCAGCATGGGCATGCTGATGTCCAGGACCGCGATGTCGGGGTGCAGAGATTCCGAATAGCGAACCGCCTCCTGGCCATCGGAAGCTTCCGCGACAACCTGGAGCTTTTCCCGCTCGAGAAGAGACTTCAAGCCTTGCCGTACCAAGACATGATCGTCAGCGAGCACTACTCGAATTGACATGATGGTCCTCCATGGGAAGCCTGATTAATAATTCGGTTCCACGCCTTTGCGTGGATTCAATCCAAAGGGTTGCGCCGATCGCGCTCAAGCGCTCTTTCATGGCAATCAGCCCCAGTCCCTTCTTGCCGGTTGAAGCCTCGGCGGCTTGCAGATCAAAGCCAGCGCCATCATCGCGAATCGAGCAGTGCAGGACTTGGTCCTTAATCCAGGCGCGAATCCAAATATTTTTGGCCTGGGCGTGCTTGACGGCGTTGGTTAATGCTTCCTGCACAACTCGATAGAGCGTGGTTTCGACAGTTCCCGGCAACCGGCTGGTAAGTTTGGTTTCGATGTGGATGGGAAGGTTCGCGCGCTTGGAAACTCCTTCAGCGAGAAAGCTAATGGCGGGAATCCAGCCGAGATCGTCCAGAATCGTCGGGCGAAGCTCGTGAGAATAGCGGCGCAAATGTTTTTCGACTTCGTTTAGCAGGTCTTCAATTTGCGTGATTTGCGATCGTTGCGCTTGCGGGATGTCCAGCGCCACGTTAGCCAAAGCCAAGTGGACTGCCACCAGCAGCTGTCCGGCTTCGTCGTGAACGGAATAGGCGATGCGCTTGATCTCTTCTTCGAGCGTTTCGTTCAACTGCCGCAAGGCCTTTACAGCATCTTGAAATCCTCGTTGGGCCATCTCATACGGGGAAACGCATTCCGACAAAAAATCGCAGCTTGCATTGACGAGATGCGTTTGGGCTCTCCGGTCCGTCGAACTTTGGAACAGCTCCCTAAGGATCTGATGATGAATAGAGACCAGCTCCAGCAAGCTTTTGCGTTCGGCAATGGCGCGGCGTCCGAGTTCGTACGCCCGGCCCAACACGATTTCGCCTCCGCCCATCGCATAGTCCCGGAGAGCCGAGGCGTACTCGGCTTCGAATTCCAAATGCTCCTTACTCTTCCGTCCGAGTTCTGGTTTCATCGGTGAATTCCCGTAATGCGCAAGGCCAGGACCAGGGCGTCATCGCTCTGGTTGCAAAAACCTTTCATGATTCTTTCCGCGGCTCTTTGCGGATTCTCCAGGGCGGAAAGAGTTCTCGCGAAGTCAGTGCGAATTCCGTCGGTGGCGAAGACCAGCAAATCGCCCTGTGACACGGGCAGGACGGCGGCTTGTACCTGAGGCAGGTGGTCGCCAACGACGCCCCCGCGCAGCAGCAATGTCTCGGAGCCGGTCTTTTTGTCGGCGCGCACCAAGACCCCTTGCACGTTTCCGACACCGAGCCAAGTCATCAAGCCATGCTTTACGTCGAGGGAAGCGAGACTCAAAACGACTCCTCGGGTCGACCGCAGTCTCTCGTGGCACTCTGTCACCAGAGAAATGATTGGTTCACCGACTCCACTCTTCAAAATGTCAATGGCGGCCCTGGCGGCACTGGCGGCTTCTGCCCCGTGCCCGATTCCATCGATTGCCGCGACTAAGACTCCGCTTTCACTGCAACCGACAAAATGCTGGTCCCCGGACTCGCGCTCGCTCGGAAGAACGAATTTCGCGACTCCGTATTCCGCAATGGGGGTTCTTATGGTCTCCATTTCTTCACCGCGACCCTGGTCCCTTGTCCTGGCTTGGAGACAACTTCAAACTCGTCCATCAACCGGCGAACCCCGGGCAGTCCGAGGCCAAGACTGCCGGAGGTGGAAAAGCCATCTCGCAAAGCTTGGCCAACATCCGGAATGCCTGGGCCGTCGTCCGTGGCGGTGACGGCAATCCCGACGCGGTTGCTTCCCTGGATGTCTTTCAAAATAACTTGGCCATCGCGAGCATAAGAGACGATGTTTCTCGCGAGTTCCGAAATGGCCGTGGCAATGAGCGTGGCGTCGCCGGAGGAAAAGCCAAGTTCCAGCGCTAGAGACCGTCCTTTTTGGCGAGCTAAGACGATGTCCTGGTCTGAACTAATGGTCACCCGGATTTCCATGCGGGACACTGAAGCTCACACTCTCACTTCATCGTTTTGAATTTCTCGTTCAGATAGGCCAAACCTTCCTCCAAATCGAGGGCTGTGGCAACACCTTCCAGAGTCAAACCGAGCTGCACCATCGCGAAGGCGACTTCCGGCTGGATTCCGACGATGACGGTTTCGGCGCCGCGCAATCGAATCATGTGGGCAATCTCGCGCAACGTGCGCGAGGCGAAAGAGTCCATGACGTCCATGGCGGTTACATCAACGATGACGCCGCGCGAACGGAATCGCACTACCTGCTGAATGAGGGCGCTTCGCAGTTGGTTGAGGTCCGCATCGGAGAGGGCGGCCTGAAACGTCGCGATGAGCACCGCTCCCTGCTTAAGAATAGGAACTTCCACGTTGCCTTTTCCCTTGGCGGTTTAGCTTGGTTCCGCCAATGCCGCTACTTTGTACCCCAAGAGGCGCTCGGCCTGTTCGATACCGCCTTGAAGGTCGCCGACGGTATTCATTTTGCCGAGATCCACCCCGATGGTGACCAGAGTCTGGGCAATCTCCGGTGACAAGCCGGTAACAATGACCGTTGCGCCAAGCAGCCGCGAAGCTTCGACCGTTTGCACCAAGTGGTTCGCGACGGTAACGTCCATGGCCGCCACACCGGTGATATCAATCACGACGACTTTCGCGCGATTCGTGCGGATCCCGCGGAGAAGCTGCTCGGTCAGCTGTCGAGCGCGCTGCGGGTCGATGACGCCGATAATCGGAAGAATCAGAAGCCGCTCACGAACCTGCAAGACCGGGGTGGAGAGTTCGCGGATGGCTTCCTGCTGCTGACGAATAACGCGCTCGCGTTCCTGAACGAAACCGACAGCCACAGTATTAGCGATGCGGTTTGCCGCCGGTTCGTAAGCATCCAAGATGCGATTCAGTTTCTTGAAATCCGTCTGATACTTCGCGAATAGGGAGCGGGCCAGCACGTCGCGGAGGAGGAGAACGATTCCGACAACTTCGTGCGTTTCAACGCCTCGCGGAATGATGCGTTCGGAAAGGTTTCGAGCGTAAGCCTGCAGCGCTTCGAACGTTTCGGTCTCGAGCGCTTCCACATAGCTGTCGTACACCGACGTCGCTTCGGCGAAGATTTCTTCCTTGGTCATGGCCGTCAACAATCGCGTTTCCGAAATGCGGCCGACCCATTCTTCGCGAAGCTGAGTGCGGTTCTGGCGGAGGTGGGCCACCAGTTCTCGAAGCAGCTCGGACGATTCGTCTCGCTTGGCCATAAGATATTTCTCCTCGCTTGGAGCTGGACGGGAGCCGGTGGCTCACACCTCCGCTGTTTAGACACCAGCCTGGTCAATAGCATCCGAAACCTGATACTACAAGCAAGTAAACGCCTGAAAGCGCATCAGGTAAAGACCCTATTTTGACCTGGCACAAGAGTCCTCCGCGCGAGCCTGCATCTCAACTTGAGATCAAGCGAACCCCCTTCCACGTATCCGGCCATTTTGGCTCGTATCTCCCGTAAGCTCCGTAGTTTAGGCCTCTACTCTCAAACAACAGGGGAAGGAAAGGGCCGTAACGATACTTGGGCAAAACATGCAGATACGCATCGGGGGTTTACCTGAGGGCCGGGAAATTTACCTTTGGTTCGCTTGTGGACACGTTTTTCTTGTGCCCTTCGCCGTCCTCCCTCAACATGCTTCAAAATGCGAAGGATGGAGTCGATTCTGGAAGTTCGCGATCTCTCGGTCTCCTACCGCTTGCGCGGCGGGGATCTACATCGTGCGCTCGACGGAGTCAGTTTTGGCCTGGAGTCTGGCGAGGTCGTCGGTATTCTTGGAGAATCCGGATCAGGAAAAACTACGCTTGCGGTGGCGCTGCTCGGTCTGTTTCGCCGCGACTCCGTGGTGGCCAGCGGCAATGTTTTGTTTCAGGGAAAGGATCTACTCAAAGCCGAACCTAATGAACTTCGGGGAATTCGCGGCAAGAGCATTTCGCTGATTTTCCAGGAGCCGTCGGTTGCTCTTCATCCGACGATGCGTGTTGGACAACAGGTCCGGCGAGTGCTGGCCGCGCATGGAATGAGCGATCGAACTGAGCTCGACCGGAGAACGCGCGAAGTTCTTGAGGCTCTTTTTGGGGAGGAGGCGGAACGCATGGCGCGCGCTTATCCCCATCAGCTCAGCGGAGGCCAGCGCCAGCGCATTCTCATTGCTCAGGCGATTGCTTGCGAGCCTGCCGTTGTGGTCGCGGATGAACCGACGGCGTCGCTTGATCCCACAACCCAGATGGAAATTCTGCATGTTTTTCGGGGGCTTCGAAAAACGTTGGGTCTGGCTATGATTTTCATCACGCATAACCCGGCATTACTTTCAGGATTTGCCGACCGCGTCATGGTTCTCTACGCCGGGAAAGTTGTGGAGTTGGGACCGGCCACGGAAACGTTGGTTTCCCCTAAACATCCTTACACGCAGGCACTTTTTCGGTCGATTCCGCCCCTGGATGAGCCGCACGATGCGGGTAAGAGAAGTCTTCCCACGATTCCGCGTGACGCTAACTTGTCGCCCTGGCCACCGTGTGGCTGTCCCTTCGAGCCGCGATGTCGAGAGCGCATGGAGATTTGCAAATCCGACGATCCGGGATTTGTAAATTTGAGTGAAACGCACATGGTTTCGTGTTTTCTATATGAAAACCAATGAACACGTCCACAGACGATAGGAATATGCCGCCACTGCTCGAGGTTGAAAATCTGGTGAAGACTTACTCCCGGAAACAGTTTGCCGGCCCGCGCGAAGAGGTGCGAGCACTGGCGAGTGTGTCTTTTAGTATTTTTCGCGGGACCACGCTGGCCCTGGTGGGTGAATCAGGTTCGGGCAAAAGCACTCTGGCTCTTTGCTTGGCGTGTTTGGAGAAGCCCACGTCCGGACTCATCCGATTTGAGGGAAGCGACCTACTCCGGCTCGGAGAAAGGGATCTTCGAGCCATTCGGCCCAAGGTCCAGATGATTTTTCAAGACCCGGCGAGTTCCTTCAATCCCAGGTGGAAAGTCCTCGAAATTCTGGCCGAACCGCTGGCTTTCGAAGGAACTCGTGGCCGCGATGAAATGAGGTCGCGGGCCCACGTCTTACTGCAACAAACCGGTCTCTCTTCCGACCTGGGGGAAAAACTGCCTATCGAGTTGAGCGGTGGGCAACGGCAACGACTTGCCATTGCTCGTGCATTAATGCTCGATCCGGAATTGCTGATCCTTGATGAAGCGCTCTCGGCGCTGGATTGTTCCGTGCAGGCGCAAATCGCCAATCTTCTGGTGGAACTGCAGAGTGCGCGCGGCCTGACCTATCTCTTCATCACCCATGATATGGCGATGGCCGCGCATCTGGCCGACGAGATTGCGGTGATGAGTAAGGGCCGGATGGTTGAGAAGGGCCTCCCCGACAAAGTCCTGAAACAACCCGAGAATGAGATTACTCGCGAACTTCTGGCGGCCGTGCCTCGCATGGATCGTTCCGGACCGCGGGCGGAATCCTGATGCCTTACTTGCTGCGCAGATTCGGGCACGCCGTCTTCCTGCTCATCGGAGTCTCGGTGCTTGCATTCGTGTTTACGGTTCTTGCTCCCGGAAACTATTTCGACGAAATGCGGCTGAACCCGCAGATTGCTCCGGAGACGATCAGCGCGTTGCGAACCCGTTATGAATTGGATCGTCCGCTCCCCATTCGCTACGCCCATTGGATCGGTTCAGTGCTTCACGGCGACATGGGATTCTCGTTTGCCTACAACAGTCCGGTGGCTCCGCTGCTGTTGGTACGCGCGCGAAATACGTTGCTCTTGACCCTAACGGCCATGCTTCTTGCCTGGGGGATTGCGCTGCCGTTGGGCATTTGGAGCGCTGAGCATCAAGGCGGCGTGCCTGACCGCCTGGTTTCGTCGGGAACGGCGGCGCTGATGGTGATTCCTGATTTGGCGCTTGCGCTGGGCTTTTTGGTCCTTGCCGTCAAGAGCGGATGGTTTCCGACAGGAGGCATGGTTTCCCTCCATTTTGATGGCCTCTCGTTCCTCGGGAAGATTCGCGACCTGCTTCTACATATGGCGTTGCCTGTTGCGGCACTGGTGCTTTCCGTTCTGCCTTTGCTTATCCGCCATGTGCGAGCAGCGGTCGAGCAAGTGCTGGATGCTCCATTTCTTCTTGCCGCGGAAGGACACGGCATACCGCGAAGAACCTTGCTCTACCGATTTGCGCTTCGGGCTGCGAGCAATCCGCTAATTTCGCTTTTCGGGTTCAGTGTCGGCACGTTGTTGAGCGGTTCGCTGCTCGTCGAAGTGGTGATGAGCTGGCCCGGGCTGGGGCCGTTCTTGCTTGAAGCGATCCTGGCGCGTGATCTATACGTTGTTATCGGTGGCGTTCTGCTTTCCACGCTCTTTCTCGTTGGCGGGAATTTCTTGGCGGACCTGCTTCTCTATTGGGCCGATCCGCGGATTCGAACGGAGGCGCGCACTTGAAAGGGAAGCGCGTCATCTCGAATTGGATTGTGCTTCTCGCACTCCATGCGATCGTGATTCTTGCTGGTTTTTTTGCGCCTTACGACCCGACCGAGCAGGACCGAAAGAACCCTTATCTGCCGCCCATGCGGATTCATTTTGTGGATGCCCAGGGTCATTTTCATGCGCGGCCGTTTGTTTACGAGCTGCAGCTTCGTGAAGGCTCGTATGACCAGTATCAGGAAAATGCCGCGCGCGCCCTTCCACTGCAGTTTTTCGTCCAAGGCGAGCATTACCGGTTGCTGGGGTTCGTGCCGTCGCACTGGCATCTGTTCGGCGCGAAAAACGAACGAATTTATTTGCTGGGCAGCGATTCCTACGGGCGCGACCAGTTGTCCCGCTTTCTCTATGGTGGACAAGTCTCCTTGTTCGCAGGTCTGTTAGGCGCTGGAATCACGCTGTTCCTTGGCTTGGGGGTTGGTGCGCTGGCGGGCTTTTACGGAGGCTGGCGGGACGATTTGCTCATGCGTCTTGCGGAGTTCTTTCTGGCTTTGCCGTGGCTTTACCTCCTTCTTGCTCTTCGAGCCTTCTTGCCACTTGCGGTTAGCCCGCTTCAGGCCTTCTTTCTTATCATCGCCGTGCTCGGCGCCGTGGGTTGGGCGCGGCCCGCGCGGCTGGTTCGCGGGGTGGTGCTCAGCGCAAAACAGAGAGACTTCGTGCGGGCGGCCCGCGGATTCGGGGCTACCGGAGGATATTTGATGCGCCGGCATATTCTTCCAGAGGCGTCGAGCGTGCTGTTGACGCAGGCGGCGATTCTCGTGCCGCAGTTTGTGCTTGCGGAGATGACGCTATCTTTTCTTGGCTTGGGCGTTCCTGAGCCGGTTCCAAGCTGGGGCAATCTTCTCTCCAGTCTGCAACAATACAGCGTTCTCGTTTCTTACTGGTGGATGTATCTGCCCGCGTTAATGATGGTGCCTTTCTTTCTAGGATATCTTGGTCTGGGAGCGGGTTGCAGCAGTACGGAGAGCCGTACAAGATAGGGAAGTAGCTTTGGGAGCCTAGAGTGAGCAAAGCGAGAGCAAATTTCTCGTTGCGAAAGGTGTCAGTGGGTTTGCTCGTCGCCTTGGTTTGGATCCTCGCCCGGCCCCCGGTTGCCTTTCCCGAGCAAAAGAGTCTCAAAGAAGAGTTCCAGGTGTTGCCCGGAGAGGTCGGGCGCTCGGGAGGACGACTCGTTGTTTCGTTGCGCGCCGAGCCAAAAACGCTGAACCCTTTGATTGCTACCGATGCCAACTCGAATGAGGTTATTGGGGCGATGCACGCGGACCTGGTCCACATCAACCGAGCGACACAGTTGACCGAGCCCGCGCTTGCGAAGTCCTGGAAGATTTCGCGGGATGGACTGCAATATACGCTGGTGCTGAGGGGAGGGTTGAAATTTTCGGATGGCTATCCACTGGATGTCGACGATGTGCTGTTCACTTTTCGCGTGTATCTCGATGAAAGAGTTCACGCGCCTCAGCGCGACTTGTTGATTTTTGACGGCAAACCCATCACCTTGCGCAAGGTGGATTCACAAACGATCGTTTTTCAACTGCCGAAACCCTACGGAGTGGGGGAGCGGATGTTCGACGGATGGGCCATCTTGCCGAAGCACCTTTTGGAAAAGCCGTACGAGGAAGGGAAGATTGGACAGCTCGGAACTTTGAGCACGGCCGCAAATCAGTGGGCGGGGCTAGGCCCGTTTCGCTTGAAGGAATATGTGGCTGGGCAGCGGTTAGTGCTGGAGCGAAATCCCTACTACTGGAAAACGGACGCGAAAGGGAACCGGCTGCCTTATTTGGACGAGCTGGTTTTTCTCTTTGTGCCTAGCGCGGACGCTCAAGTCTTGAGGTTTCAATCCGGCGAAACGGATTTGATCAGCCGGTTAAGCGCGGAGAATTTTTCCGTGCTGTCGCGGGAACAAAACAACCACCGGATGGTAGATGCCGGGCCGGGACTCGAATACCACTTTCTTTTTCTTAATTTAAATGATCCAGGGGAAAAAACGCCCGCGGACCTGCTTCAGAAGCAAAAATGGTTCAGGGACGTAAAGTTCCGGCAGGCCGTATCGGTCGCGATTGACCGGGAAGCGATCGTGCGACTGGTCTACCAAGGACGCGGCTCGGCGCTTTGGGGACTCGTAACGCCCGGCGACCGGCGCTGGAGAGATGAGAAACTGCCGCATCCTGCCCGCTCGCTGGAACGATCACGGGCGCTTTTGAAAGAGGCGGGCTTCTCCTGGACTACGGCATCCAACGGCGAATCCACTCTGATCGACTCTACGAGCAAACCCGTGGAATTCTCCATTATCACGAAGTCCTCCAATGCCGACCTGACAAAAATGACCGCGTTGATTCAGGACGATTTGAAGCAACTCGGAATGCGCGTTCAGGTGGTTCCGTTAGAGTCTCGCTCGCTCCTCGATCGCGTCACGCAAACCAGAGAGTACGACGCCGGTGTGCTGGGGATTGCCAGCTTTGATGCGGACCCGAATTCTGACATCAACGTTTGGCTCTCTAGTGGCGGACTGCATCTCTGGAACCCCTCGCAAACCCATCCGGCGACTCCATGGGAAGCGGAGATCGATCGGCTGTTCAACGCACAGATGTACACCCGAACGTTCGAAGAACGGAAAAAACTTTATGACCAGATGCAGGAAATCCTTTGGGACCATCAGCCCATGATTTTTCTGGCCAGCCCGGATATCCTAACAGGTGCCAGAAAGGCGGTCGGCAACTTTCACCCAGCGGTGCTGGAACCTTACGTGCTTTGGAACGTCGAACAACTCTATCTCAGGAATGCTGCGGTCAGCGCCAGTCGATGAGCCCTGCAAGCTCAAAAGCCGGAAAAACTCAGGGTGTCGTTTGGGATGACACGCTTCTGGTCAAGGAGTGCCTGGCTGGAAGCGAAGAAGCCTGGTCTTTGCTCATCGAGAAGTACAAGGCTTTGATCTACTCGATTCCGGTGAAATACGGATTGCCGCCACAGGAAGCAGCGGATGTTTTTCAGGCGACCTGCACCGAGCTTTTGACGCGCCTGCCGGAAATCCGTGAACCGCGGGCCCTGGCGAAATGGCTCATGCAAGTTGCGCACCACGAGAGTTACCGCTGGAAGAGGCAAGGTCAGCGTGTGGTCAGCCGTGATGCGCATGAAGACTTGCCTGAACCGGAAATACCGGCCATCGCGGAGAGTTTGGTTCAGCAGACGCAGGAAGAGCAAATCCTACGCGAAGCCATGGCCTCATTGACGCCGCAGTGCCGCCGCCTGGTGGAGCTGCTTTTTTATGAAGTTCCTGCGCGGCCGTACACGGAAGTCGCCAAAGAGTTGGGGCTGGCCGTTGGCTCGATTGGATTCACCCGCCAGCGGTGCATTGAGCGGCTCCGGCGGCAACTCGAGGATTTGGGTTTCTGCTGATGCCCGCGACGCGAAGCAAAAGCTCAGCAGGCGAATGGATCGCTCAGCTGGCTCAACTCTCCACGGAAGTGGATCGCCGAAAATTTCTAGCGCGGCATCGTGGCATCATCCGCAAGGAATTTGTCGAACAGCTTGCGGAGCAGGTTGTCGAGCGAGTTCGCGTAAGTACGCAGGAAGCCCTGCATCTTGCAGAAGCGGCCATCCTGATTGGCGAACGCCTGAAACGCAAAGACGCTCTGGCGCTCAGCTTGCGCGCGAAGGCCAACGCTCTTGTTTACTCGTCCAGGGACAATCGTGCGGCTACTGAGCTTCACGAGCGAGCCTTCCAGTTGTACGAGTCTCTTGGCGATTGGAAGGAAGCCGGGCGGACCTTAAGTACCTCCATCCAACCATTGATTCTGCTCGGTGAATACGATCAGGCGTTCCGGGCCGCGGATCGCGCGCGAGAAATATTCACCCGTCTCGACGACCAGCGGCGCCTGGCAAGATTGGAAATCAATGTTGGCAACATCTACCACCGCCAGGACCGGTTTGAAGAGTCCATTTCTCATTACGAAAGCGCCTACGAAGGCATGCTGGCTTACCAGGATGTGGAAGGAATCGCCGTGGTGCTCAGCAACATGGCCGTGTGCCTGATCAGCCTGAACGACTTTCCGCGCTCCTTGGCTACTTATCAAAGGGCCCGTTCCTTTTGTTCTCAGCACAACATGCCTCTGCTGGTCGCTCAGGCGGACTACAACATTGCGTATTTGTATTACCTCCGTGGCGAATACAGCCGCGCCATCGAAGCGCTATACGCCGCAAGGCGGGCTTGCGAGGTTACCGGCGACGCCTACCACCTGGCGCTTTGCCATTTGGATTTGTCGGATATCTACCTTGAGCTGAACCTCAGCGAAGAAGCACGGGAAATGGCGCATGAAGGCTTCCTTCGATTCGAAAAGCTCGGGATGGGCTACGAAGCCGCAAAAACATTGGCCAACGAGGCGACCGCTTACGGCCAGCAGGGGAAGACCCTGCAGGCGCTTGAGCGATTTGCGAAAGCTCGCGAAATCTTTGTTCGCGAAGACAATCTGGTCTGGCCCTGGCTGATTGATCTTTATCAGGGGCTGCTGCTTTTCCAGGAAGGCCGTTACTTCGAGGCGCGCCGTTTGTGCAATTCGGCCGCTGAGTTCTTCGATCAATCCGCGCTTTCTGGCAAGGCCGTCATGGCCCGCCTCCTGCTCGCGCAGATAGCCCTGCAGGTGGAGGATCTGGCATTGGCCGACGAAGAGACGCGGGCCGCAGTTCAGAAGCTTTCCGGGCTGCAGACGCCGGTCTTGACTTATCAGGCGCGTTTCCTTCAGGGAGAGATCGCGCGGGCGCGCGGCGAGCGACAAGCGGCACACAGCGCGTATGTGGAGGCTCGAAAGGCGCTCGAGACTCTGCGCAGCCGCTTGCAAGGCGAGGAACTGAAGATTTCCTTCGTCAAGAACAGGATGCAGGTTTACGAGGCTCTGGTTTCTCTTTATCTGAGCGGTGGTGACGCGGGGACCTCGACGGAGGAGGCTTTTGCCTGCATCGAAGCCGCCAAGTCCCGCAATATGATTGAGATGATTTTCCAGAGCGGACAGAGCCTTCCACTGGGGGAAACAGGGCAAAGTGATTTGGTCCGGCGCATCCGGGATTTGCGAGAAGAACTGAACTGGTACTACCACCGCATTGAACTCGAACAATTGCGACCCGAAGCAAAATCCCGCGACAAACTCGAAAACCTGCAGGAAATCGCGCAATCCCGCGAAAAGGAATTACTGCGCACGTTGCGTGAACTCCCTGCTCACGAGCGTGAGAACGCAACACTGGAAACGCCGGCCGATTTTTCGCTGAAAAAACTCCAGGCTACTTTTCCGGAGAATGCAACACTGGTTGAATATTTCATTGCCGGGGAGCAATTGGTCGCGGCCGTTATTTCACGGGGGAGCGCGCGGATTCTGCCAGTGACCATGCTTTCCCGCGTGGCGCATCTCCTCCAGTTGCTACGCTTTCAGGTTTCGAAATTTCGCATGGGCCATGATTACGTGCGGCGATTCGAAGCGCCCTTGCTGCGGGCCACGCAAAGCCATTTGGAATTGCTCTATAGCGAGCTGATCGCACCTCTCCGAATGTTTTTTCAGGGGAACCATCTCATCTTTGTGCCTCACGGGCCTCTGCACTTCCTCCCCTTCCATGCTTTGAAAAGCGGGGACGAGTATCTGTGTGATTCCTTTACCGTCTCCTACGCACCGAGCGCGACGGTTTTCTCACTCTGTCAGCAGAAGGCTTCGAGCGAAGCCCCCGGTTCTCTCGTCCTTGGAATCGCGGACGAGCGTGCACCCCAGATTCTGGACGAAGTTCGCAGCGTGAGCTCTTTGCTGCCGAGTTCTTCGCTTTACTTGGGCGAGCAGGCGACTTCTTCGCTTCTTCGGGAAAAGGGAGCCGAAAGCGGGTTGCTCCATATCGCGACCCACGGCATGTATCGCCAGGACAACCCCATGTTTTCGGGCATTCGTCTGGGCGATGGATACCTGAATTTGTATGACCTCTACCAGATGAAGCTGCATGCGCGCCTGGTGACTCTGAGCGGCTGCGCCACAGGCATGAATTTCGTGGCCGCCGGCGACGAACTGCTGGGCCTGCAGCGCGGGCTGTTCTGCGCCGGGGCAACCACCCTGCTGCTGTCCCTATGGGACGTTCACGATGAAAGTACCGCTCAACTGATGGGTCATTTCTACCGGCACTACATTCAAAGCGCGGATATGCCCGGAGCGCTACAACACGCAATGCGCGAGCTACGCGAGAACAAGCCTCACCCGTTTTACTGGGCCCCCTTCGTCCTTGTCGGTAAACTAACTGATTCCAAAGGATTTGACTAAAAGCCACCGGACTTCAATTTAGGGTAGCTACCTGGCTATTTTTTTGTCCTTTTCCTTCCCTTATGCAACGAGCGTTAACAGGTGATTCTCAGCCACTCGGGGAGTGGTCAAGGATGGAAAGGAATTCGGGGGGAACGATGAAGCACTTTACGACGGAGGAGTGGATCGATTTCGTGAATCGGGCGGTTTCTCGGAGGGAGTCGGAGGAAATGGAGAGCCACCTGAAAGACGGATGCAAACGCTGCCAGGAAACCGTTTCGATGTGGCTGCGGGTGCACAAGTCGGCTGCGGCAGAGAGGAACTACCAGCCGCCGCAAGACACGGTAAGGGTTGTCAAGGCGGCATTCGCAGCCGCTGGTTTGCCGGCCCAAAGAAAGGAATCCAGGAGCCGGATTTCGGTTCTCTTCGACAGCTTCCTGCAGCCCGTTGTCGAAGGGGCTCGGTCAGCGGCCACCGACTTGAGACAGATGCTCTATCGGGCGGATCCATTTCAGATTGACCTGCAGATCGAGGCCAAACCCGGCGGCAACGACCTCATGGTTACCGGGCAGCTCCTGGACCTGAGCAATCCTGGAATTGCCGGCAAGGATGTGCGCGTGACGGTTTCGAATCTGCGTGGTCACGTGGTGCACGCGATCAGCAATCAGAACGGTGAGTTTCTTTGCGAGATCAAGAACAGCGGCGACCTGCAAATCACTTTTGCCGGCACACACGGCGAACCGATCGTGATTTCACTGCGCGATGCGCTTGGCCGCATGCCGCAGGGTGAGCAATGAGTTCGAACTCTTTCGAGTTGGCCGCGCAGCGCGCCGTCGGTACGGAAGTACCAGACGCGATGGTCAACTCGAGTGGACCGGAAGACTCAGTCGTACTATTGGACCGGAAGGATTTCCTGGCGAAGCTAGCTGGGCAAATCCTCCGGCCGATAGCTGAGGAATTCAAATCCTAGGAGGCCCTTCGCGGGTCGTAAATTTATGAAACGCAGGACAACCTTACTTTTAGCCCTGATCGTCCTGATGCTAGCAAGTTCCCGGCCGGCGGCTGCTCAAAACCGCTTCATCGTGCAAACCACGGGCGGCCTCACCTCGGTCCTGAATCTTTGCAATCTCCTCGGTTGTCAGGTCCAAGGATCGCTGGACGGGCAGATTGGCAAGACCTATCTGGTTACTTCGTCCGGGAACATCATCGCCAATCTTGTCAACGGCGTAGTGAATTTCGCTGAATCGCTGCTGGGAATCGTTAGCATTGAGGCCGATCATGTTTTGCCCTTGCCACAACCGGCGCTCTCGAGCGTTCCCTACGGGCTCTATGACAATTCGCCGGTGAACTATTACGGGACGGTGGTCTGGCATGGTTACGCTGCCCAGCCCGCAGCCCAGATCATTCGGCTCCAGGATGCCCAGAATGGATTCAGAATCGGCGGTACGGGCATTGTGGCGCTCATTGACACTGGCGTCGATCCCAATCACCCGGTTCTGCAGCCCGTTCTACTCCAAGGCTACGATTTTACTCGCAACCAGCCGGGAGCTTCCGAGTGGCTCGACGTCAACGGCGCCCCGATTGCGAACCAGGGTGCTCAAGGCGAACAACCTGGTTATGTCCAGCAGTCCACCGCTGCCGTGCTCGATCAGTCCACGGCGGCCGTTCTCGATGGCTCTCCCTACGTTGCTTTCGGACACGGAACCATGACGGCAGGGTTGGTCCACCTGGTGGCACCCAACGCCAAGCTTCTGCCTCTCAAGGCCTTCTCAGCAAATGGAACCGGCTATCTTTCCAACATCGTCTCCGCGCTTTACTACGCCGTGCAGAATCACGCAAACGTGGTGAACATGAGCTTCGACCTTAGCTCTTCGTCACCCAGCTTGCAAAGTGCCGTTTCTTACGCCAACAAGGCGGGCGTGGTCCTCGTGGCGGCGGCCGGTAACGAAAGCACCAGCGTCAAGGTCTATCCGGCGGCCATGAATGGCTACGTCGTCGGCATTGCTTCGACTAGCGATGCGGACAAGCGCTCGTCGTTCTCCAATTATGGTTCTGCGGATGTGTGGATTGCCGCCCCGGGTGAGAACATAATCAGCACGTATCCCGGCGGGACCTATGGCAGTGAGTCGGGCACATCGTTCAGTTCGCCAATGGTCGCAGGCACCGTGGCTTTGATGCTCAGTGCCAAATCGTCGGGCTTCAATCCGTCTCAGGTTGCCAATGCCTTGGCGAATGCCGAGGTTCTCACGCCGGACCTGAATCATGGCCGGCTCAATGTTTATCAAGCCGTTTCAGCGTGGGTGAATAGCTCAAGCTCCAGCTCTGGTTCAGGCTCATGCACGCTGCTCTGCTTGTAATTGGTGATGTTCAAGGGCCCCATTCCGGCGCCGACAGGAGGTTCTCCCCTCCTTTCGGCCCCGGAGTCCCTCCGTATCAAGCAGCTTGAAGAGCAAGCTTCCGCCCTGCGCAGTTCCGTCATCTGTGCATTCAACCAGCTCCTCGATTTAAAAGATCTCAACACTGGAGTACACAGCACGCGCTTGGCGGAATGGGGAATGCGCGTGGGGCAGGAGCTTGGCCTCGAAGAAGCTGATCTACAAAACCTTGAAGTTGCGGCTCTCCTTCACGATATTGGCAAGGTGGGCATTCCGGATTCCATCCTTCGCAAGCCTGGGCGTCTCGACGCCGAAGAGTACGCGCTGATGAAGAAGCACCCCGAATATGGCTGGGCGGTTCTTCGCATGCTTCCAGGATTCGAGCGCGCCGCTCTCGATATTCTTCACCACCACGAGTTTTTCGACGGCAAAGGATATCCCGCGGGTCTCAAGGACTCGGAGATCCCGATTGTCTCGAGGATTGTTTCGGTCACCGACGCGTTTGACGCGATGGTTTCTTCACGTCCTTACCGGAAGGGTTTGCCTTTCGAAGAGGCCATACGCCGTCTCTCCGAGTCGAGTGGAACTCAATTCGATCCGGTCGTCGTAAAGTGCTTCCTCTCTTTTGCGGGGGACGAAATGTCCACCGTCTTCGCTGCAGCTGGAACCTCCGTCACTTCTGCCCTCTAGGTTCTTTAATCGCAGGCACCTGTGAACTGTGATGTGCTTGAAAAGCGCAAGCCGATAGCGCGCGAGAGCTTGCCTCTGAACCTGGTTGGCGTGGACATTAGCTGGGCTGCTAAAGGACCTTGGTTTTCGATTTCGACTGGCCGAGCATCTGGCGCATCGCTACCGTAGAGCCGGGCGCACGCTTTTCCCGCCAAACTTCCAATCGTTTGCAGGTTTCTTCAATATTCTGAAACAGGTGAGGATTCTTGAAGGCCGAGCGCCAGGTGGGAACGATGGTGCGCATGCGGTCCCACACCACCCAGATTTCCCCGTTGCTTTCAAAGAAAAGTTCGTCGTTGATGAGACCGCGATTGACAATGCTCGCCACCATTTCCCAGTAACTGATCACCATGCGGATGTAGGTGTTTTCTTCACTGCCTTGAGGGTATTTTTCGATCATGTCTTCGGGAGAGTTGGGGTGGAAGTTGTCGGTAAACCAGGCGCGTGCCTGCCTCAAACGTGACTCTCGCCGCAAATCGTAAAGCCGCAGCATGAGGTTCACTTCGTCATAGGTAATCTGGGCCATAGCGAATCCTCCTGGGCTAAGTTGCAGCATCGGGTTGGGCCGCTTCCTGCAAGGAATGAGAAACGCCGGTAAGTTCGATGCGCTGGACGCTCGAAACGGGTATTCCTTGCTTGAGAAACTCCGCCTGAATGCGGCGCCGCAGCTCCCGCGTTACTTCGTCCTGCCGCGTCGGCAACGTTCGTACCTGCAGCCGAATCGTGGAAGCGGTTCGATCGAAATCCTGGACGCCAAGGATTCGGGGGCCATCCACCAGCGCCTGCGACCATGCAGGATCACCTCGCAAGGTAGCCGCGACAATCTCCAGCGCCCTTAATGGCTTTTCGACAGGCATCTCGGGAGATAGCGAGACGTCCACAAAGCCTTGTGACCAATCGCGGCTCAGATTGCTGATGGTTCGAATCTCGCCGTTGGCGATCGTCACCAGCGCTCCGCGATCATCGCGAAGAACCGTCCGTCGAAGGGTGAGATGTTCCACACGGCCGCTAGAGTTGGAAATCTGGACCGTGTCGCCGACCACAAACTGGTCTTCCAGAATGATGTAGAACCCCGCAATCAAATCGCGCACCAGCGTTTGCGCACCGAATCCTAAAGCCAGGCTGGCCAACCCCGCAAAAGTTACAGCCGGCAGGATGTTGATCCCCAGTTTGTCGATGGCGGTCAGAAGAGCCACACCCCAGACCACCTTGCTCCCGGTACTGTAAAGAATGGTCGCCAGCGTGCTCGTTTGCTGCTCGCGGAGTTGGGCCTGGCGAGTCTGCGCACTTGCCTTTTTGATGATCAATTTGCTCGCCGCCCGGAGTAAGCGGTTCACAATCAACGCAAGGACAAGAATGCCCAATAGTTGCAGGGCATGAGGAAGCACCAATTCGACCCAATGATTGAAAGAACTTGGCATGATTTCTAAGAGAGGGGGAGTATAACATTGGAGGAGGTTTCAGAAACCAGACCTGTGTAGTGGATAAGGGTTGCATGGGCCAAGGGGAGTTTGTGATCATGAAATCGAGAAGAACGTTTTTGACCATGTTTTTTGCTTCGGGCGTGCCTCTTGGTGTCATGGGCTACGCCATGCGCGCCCAGGAGGTCCAGACCAAGCCGCCAGGCAAGCCACCCATCAAGGACGAAGATCCTGATGAGCCGAAGATTGAATCCAAGGCGATACTGGAGGCCAACCAGAAAGACATCAAGAAAAACATCGAGAAGCTGTATCAATTGGCCAGCGAATTGAAAGCGGAAGTGGAAAAAACCGATTCGGTGCAGGTACTTTCAGTCGTCATGCTGAAGAAGGCCGAGGAAATTGAAAAGCTTGCAAAGGGGATTCGCTCTCGCGCGATCGGCTAGCGGAAATCGTGGACTTAACGGAGCAAATAAGTGGAAGGAATGCGACTAGCGCGAAGGAATCAGGCGCGATAGAATAGAAAGAGGCGAGTGAGTTTGCTACGCTCTCGATACTCGTTTTAGACTGCGCGCCCGTAGCTCAGATGGATAGAGTACATGCCTCCGGAGCATGGGGTCGTGAGTTCGAATCTCACCGGGCGCGCCATAATCCAAAAAAAATTTAGCTGACTAAACCCTGAATTACCTCGGCCGTCAGTGCCTAGACACGCAGTACCAGCCTCGACCAGGTGCGCGCGTTCCTGTTGAGACACATTCCGCCCCCGGTACTATAGTAAGATTCCTGCATTCAAGGCCAAACTGGTTGACGAGGGGCTGTCCTGTCGTCCCCTGTTCAGAGGCCGGATGCTAAGGGACTTCGCAGACCATGAGGGTGTCCCCAAAGGCGCGCTGGAACCGCTTGAACGGCCCAGTGTGAACTTCGCGCGAGCAGAGGATCGAAGTACGCGGAAAAAATCTCCGACAGGCGTGTGGAACTGGTGGAAACGCCTCTGGAGCCTGCCTGGGCAACAAAGACGTTTTCTGGGTTGGCCCGCGACCATTTTCATTGTGACGCAGGTGTTGACGGGAATCCCTCTGGTGCCGTACGCCCTGCTGCACTGGCATACTGACAACTCGCTGCGGTTCGCCAGTTTTCTTGCGGTGGCTTTGGGGGCGTCCCTCTTCAAAGTGCGGTTGCCCGGGATCCAGGCTACCATGTCTGCGAATTTCCTCTTCATTCTTGTTGGAATTCTCGATCTTTCTTATCCGGAAACTCTGCTCATGGGATGCCTGGGTGGTTTGGCGCAATCGCTTTGGCACGCCAAGCCCCGCCCGCGCTTGATTCAGATTCTATTCAATTTCGCAAATCTCGCTTTGTCGATCTCGTTGGCCCATTTGGTCTTTCATAGTCATTTGGCCTACACCTTTGGACTACGGTGGCCCCTGCTCCTAGCGGCGGCTTCTACAACTTATTTTGCGATGAACACGATGTCGGTCTCCGGCATCATCGCGATGACGGAGCGTCGAAATCCCGTAATGGTCTGGAAAGAGTGCTACCTCTGGTCTTTCCCTTATTACTTGCTGGGGGCCTTGATTGCAGGGGGCGTGAGCCTCATTAATCGCTCTTTCGGATGGCAAGTCGCGATCCTGGTCCTGCCGGTTGTTTACTGGATTTACCGGTCGTATCGAACCTACCTCGATCGGCTTGAGGCGGAGAAGAAACATACCGAGGCCATCGCGGACCTGCACTTGCGCACCATCGAGGCTCTGTCTCTCGCCATTGAAGCAAAAGACCACAACACGCACGATCACCTGAAACGCGTGCAAACTTACGCCATGCAAATTGGCAAGGACCTTGACGTTGATGAAGGGCAGTTGAACGCCATCCGGGCCGCGGCAATGTTACACGACATTGGCAAACTGGCTGTGCCTGAACACATTCTTTCAAAACCCGGTCGGCTCACTCCGGAAGAATTCGAGAAGTTGAAGATTCACCCGGTCGTCGGCGCAGAGATTCTTGACCGAGTTCAATTTCCATATCCGGTCGTGCCCATTGTCCGTTCGCACCATGAGAAATGGAATGGCACGGGATATCCCGATGGCCTGTCAGGCGAAGGGATTCCCATCGGCGCGCGGATTCTCTCCGTGGTCGACTGCTTTGACGCATTGACCTCCGAGCGGCCGTACCGGCGCGCGGTTTCGGCAGACGAGGCCATGGCCCTGCTGCGCGCGGAGAGCGGCCGGAGCTATGACCCGCGGGTCGTCGACTGCATTGAGAAGCGATATAAGGAATTGGAAGAAGTGGTGAGCCGCGCGGCGCAAAAGGGAAGCCCGCTCGAGCTCGTGTCAAAAGTGGACCGTGCTGCGGCGCCTTCGGCGGGCTTTGCCGAGATACCAAATGAGGCGGAAGTCCGCGCCGCATCCTTTCTCGCTTCGATTGTGTCCGCAAGGCAAGAAGCTCAGCTTCTTTTTGAACTTGCGCAGACTTTGGGCAATTCGTTGAGTTTGAGAGAAACGCTATCGGTGGTTGCCGTGCGCTTGAAGGAGATGATTCCGTACGACTCCATCGTTTTCTACATTTACGAGAAAGGAAAACTGATCCCCAAATACGTCCATGGGGTGGACTACGACCTATTCACTTCGATAGAAATTCCGCTTGGTCAGGGTGTTACCGGCTGGGTCGCGCAAACGGAAAAACCAATCATCAATGGGGATCCTGCGGCGGAGACAAAATACCTGGGCGACCGCGCTCCAAGCTCCGTGCTGCAATCGGTACTCTCGGTGCCGCTGCGAGGCCGCGACGGGGCCGCTGGCGTTCTCTCTCTCTACTTGCGTGAAAAGCAGGGCTTTACGAAAGATCATTTGCGCCTGTTGCTCGCGGCCAGCTCTAAACTTGGATTGTCTGTTGAGAATGCATTGCAATACGAAAGAGCGCAAGACACCGCGAGTACGGATTTCCTGACGGAATTGCCGAATGCCCGCTGGATCTGTGTCCACCTGGAACAAGAAATTGCCCGCTCGCGCCGCAGCGGGGTTCCGCTGGCAGTGCTGATGAGCGATCTCAACGGCTTCAAGAGTGTGAACGACAGCTTTGGCCACCTGGTCGGCAACAAACTGTTGCAACAGATTGCGAAGAACTTGAAGAATGCTTGCCGCGAATACGACCAGGTTGGACGCCTGGGCGGCGACGAATTTGTGTTTGTGCTTCCTGAGCTAACGAAAGACGGCGCGGAAGAGCTCAAGCCTCGATTGGAACTTGCGGTCGAAGAAGCTGGTCAGCAGATTTGCGGCGCAAAAGTGGTCTCGGCGAGCATTGGCTGCGCGTTTTATCCGAAAGACGGCTCCACGGCGGAAGAACTCCTTTCCGAGGCGGACCACCGGATGTACGAAACGAAAGAAACCTACTACAAGCAGCGCGGTGAAGTTCCTCGACCTCAGGTCGTTGATTAACATGGATGGTTTTGCTCTTTCCGAAGAGATGCCATAAACGCGAGCCAAGATGAGGGCCAGAATCCAAAGAGTCGTTGGACGTTTGCTCATGCTTGCGGCCGTTGGTCTTCTCGGCGGCCTGTTGAGCGCGTCTTTGGTGCGCTTTTCTCCTGGTTACGGAGTGGATGAACAGGAACTCGATTTCCGTTTGAGCCAGGCAAGCGTAGAAGCGATTCGAAACTCGCATCGCATCCATAGCGGACTGCTGTCTTATTACGGCCACTATCTGGCCGGTGCGATTCATGGTGATTTCGGCTCCTCCCAATGGTTACAGCGCCCCATTTCATCGCTCATCAAAGAGCGCTTTCCGGTGACGGCAAAATCAGCGCTTTTGGGCGTTTCTTTAGCCTGGCTTGTTGCTTTGTTGATTTCGTTTGCGGGCGTTTTCTTTCGCGGTTTCTACTTTGACGTTTCGACGACGCTGATTAGTGCGGTGTTGATCGCGCTCCCCGCCGCGGTGGTGGCCATATTTTCCGTTTATCTTCGCGCGCCTGTGTTTGTGGCTATCGCCGTCGTCATATTTCCGAAGCTGTTTCGATATCTTCGCAACTTGCTGAATCATGCGTACTCGCAGCCCTACATCCTCGCGGCCCGGGCGCGAGGAATCAGCCAATCGAGAATTCTCTTCAGCCACGTGCTTCCATTAGCCTCACCCGCGCTGTTCGCCCTTCTGGGAGTGTCGCTGGCGGTGGCATTTGGCGCTGCGATCCCGATCGAAGCTCTTTGTGACTCTCCTGGAGTAGGACAGCTGGCGTGGCAAGCTGCGCTGAACCGCGACATGCCCTTGATTATGAATCTGACGCTGCTCGTCACGCTGATCACCGTGGCCGCAAATATGCTCGCGAACATTGCGCAGGAGAGGGCGCTGTGAACACCGGAAAACTTCGCGTGTTCAGCGCTGTGGTTTTGTGCGCTATTTTTGTACTGGGCCTGTTCGCCGGGACGGTCAGCCCTTATCCATACGCCAAGCAATTCCGCGAGTGCCCGAATGCTGCGCCGTCCTCCGCCCACTGGCTTGGCACGGACAGCCTTGGAAGAGATCTCTTTGCCCGGTTGATCTACGGAACTCGCGTGTCCCTGTTACTTGCGCCGGCCGCGGCATTGTTGGCTACGATGCTCGCGGGCATTTTGGGCGGATTTGCGGGGCTCGTCGGCGGATGGTGCGAAAAGGTAATCCTCGCAGCCACCGACCTGTCTATGGCGCTTCCGTTGTTGTTTGTCTTGCTGGCTCTGCGCGCTCTACTTCCGCTGGATATTTCACCGGTTCTGTCGGTCATGGCAACTTTTACTCTGCTGGGTTTGCTGGGTTGGCCGTCCTCCCTCCGGGTGGTTTGGGCCGCCGCAAAAAATCTACGAAATTCCGACTTTCTTCTGCTTGCGCGCGCCACGGGATCGCGCCGCTCGAGAATCATCGTGCGTCACCTGTTTCCCAATCTGCGCCCAGTTCTTTTTGCGCAATTTTGGGTTTCCATTCCGGTCTTTGTGTTGACGGAAGCCACCCTCAGCATGCTCGGCCTCGGTGTAATCGAACCCTTGCCTTCCTGGGGAAATCTTCTGCGGGGCCTCGAGGATATTTCTGCCGTCAGCGCAAATCCCTGGCGGCTCAGCCCCCTCGTTCTGCTGGTTCTGGTGGTGATCTGCTTCCAGTTGATCTTGCCCGCACAGGAGGAAACCGCGTGATGCTCCGTCCGCTGAAAAACCTGGCTCTTACGGCACTTCTGGCCCTTGCGCTTCCGGTTCGCGCGCAAACGGGCGGCGAGCTGCACTTTTGCCTGCATGGCGAGCCCAAGACGTTCAATCCGATCCTCGTAGACGACGAAGCCTCGGAAAACGTTCGCTACCTAACCGGAGGCGTTCTCATTCGCCTTAACCGTCAGACGCAAGCGCTCGAACCTGCGCTCGCCACTTCCTGGAACATTTCTCGCGATCGCCGCACGATTACCTTTCATTTGCGCAAAGGGATTCACTTTTCCGACGGGACGTCGTTTGGTTCAGAGGACGTGGCTTACACGATGCGGTTGCTCATGGACCCGGCAACGCATTCGACCACGGGCGATTCCTTCCGTTCGGGAGAAGGAACCGTGCAGGTGCAAACTCCAGCGCCGGACGTAGCGGCCATTACATTTCCCGCTCCGGTCGCAGGGCTTGAGCGGCTGTTCGATCAGGCGGTCATCCTCTCGGCGCATTCTCCGAAGAAGGAGATGGCGGTCCTTGGTCCGTTCTACGTGGCCGATTACAAAGCAGGCTCTTACGTTCTGCTGCAGAAAAACCCGCACTATTGGAAACGGGACGCCCAGGGGCGCGCTCTGCCCTACATCGATAGTGTCCGGCTGGACATCCAGCGCAATCGCGACATCGAGTTGCTGCGATTCCGGCGCGGCGAATTGCAACTGATCAATCGCCTCGAAGCGGAGCAGTTTGAGCGTCTGGAGCATGAAAATCCCGCCGTAACTCGCAATGCGGGCACCGGGCTCGACGCCGAAGAGTTTTGGTTTAGTCAGTCGCCGGCCGCGCCGCTCCCCGCTTACAAGAAAGCCTGGTTCGGAATGAAGGAGTTTCGCAAGGCTATATCCATGGCCATCAATCGGGCAGACCTTTGCCGCATTGTTTACTCGGGCTATGCGAAGCCGGCTTATGGTCCAGTTTCTCCTTCCAACCATTTCTGGTTCAACGCTGCCCTCGAAGATCCAAAGTACGACCCGCAAGGCGCTCTGCGGCTGTTGATGCAAGCTGGCTTCCGTTTTGAAAACGATACTCTGAAGGACCGCGCGGGCAATCGTGTCGAGTTCACCGTGGTCACCAATTCTGGTAACGCCGCGCGCGAAAAAATAGCCACGATGATTCAGCAAGACCTCTCGCAGGTGGGAATCAAGGTTAACGTCGTTACTTTGGACTTTCCTTCGCTGATCGAGAAGATTACGCGCACCTTCGATTACGACGCCTGCATACTCGGCCTGGTCAACACCGATCTCGATCCCAATGGCCAGATGAACGTTTGGTTGAGTTCGGGCGAAAACCACCAGTGGAACCCGAGTCAGAAATCTCCCGCAACGGCGTGGGAAGCTGAAATCGACAAACTCATGCGCGAGCAGGCTACCGCTCCCACAGAGAAGGAGCGAAAAGCCAAATTTGATCGTGTGCAGCAAATCGTCTCCGAACAACAACCCTTCATCTATCTCATTAACAAAGATGTTCTCGTGGCTGTCGCTCCTAGCGTGGTTGGAGCCGTCCCGGTGGTCCTCGATCCTTGGGCGTTCTGGAACGTGGACACGCTGCGGCTCGGACCAGCGCCGGACCTCGGTGTTCAGAAATGACTTCGGAGTTCCCACTACTCTCCACACGCCTTTCGGTGGACTACCGGAACAAGCCGGGCGTCCTCAAGAATCTTTGTCTGGAGATTCAACGCGGGGAGATTGTAGGACTCGTGGGTGAGAGCGGCTCGGGGAAAAGCACCTTGGCGCTGGCCCTTCTCCAGTTACTTCAGTTGAAGGGAGCAACGGTTCAGGGCGAAATCATTTTTCAGGGCAACGACCTCTTGCGGAAAAAGGAAAGCGAGCTCCGCGATCTTCGTGGCCGCCAAATGAGTGTTGTTTTGCAAAGCCCGCTGACTTCCTTGAATCCTGCCCTGCGCATCGGAGCGCAATTGAAGGAAGCTTGGCGCGCGCATGCCACCGGAGCCGGTGAGCAATGTCACGCGGCGGTAAACGCCGCTCTCAGAAGTGTCAGTTTGCCGGACGACGACGAATTCCTTAAAAGGCGTCCCGCTCAGCTCAGTGTTGGCCAGGGACAAAGAGTCATCATCGCGATGGCGATTCTTCATCGCCCGGCGCTGCTGATTGCGGATGAGCCAACCAGCGCGCTTGATACGATCACACAGTCCGAAGTTCTGAGACTATTTGCGCGCCTCAACCGTGAACTGGACATGGCCATTCTTTATATTTCGCACGACCTGTTGTCCGTGGCAGCGCTGTGTCACCGCGTTGCTATTTTGCGGGACGGCGAGATTGTTGAATGCGATGGCCCTGACGCCATTTTCGAGTCACCACGCCATCCTTACACGCAAAAACTGATCGCGGCACTTCCAAGCCGCTGTCCACAAAGAACCGTTCAAGAGCCATCCGAACCCTATAGGGAAGAACTTCCAGCTCTGAAAACGCAATAGATTTCTCAACAAAGAAGCCGGTCGGTTTCTCGTTTCCCAATCCTTGCGCGTAGCCGGCAACGGTCCTGTTTTGATGACTATCCCGCAGCGGGCACTAGCGCTATCGCAAGAATCACGACACTGCGGTTGTTTGGCAATGTGATGCTACGCACGGGCTTATTCCTATCGAGACCGAACGAATAACCAAAAACATGAAACGGGCCATCATCGGTTTCTCCATCGCCGGAAAGCCGATACGGTACGCTGGCTGCCGCGGATTCCCCGTTGAACGTCGCGGGCGAATTCCAGTCGCTGAGGCTCTGCGTGAAGCTCGAAGATGTGCCGTCGGCGTACGCAACCCTGAAAGTCTGCGACTTCTGGCTGCCGTCCACCCCTGTCGCGAGCATCATCAAGCCGGCGAACTTCCCCGATGGCAACGTGACCGTCCCGCCGGTAACCACGTCGGGGGCATTGGCGGGGCCAAGCCGAAACCAAACGCCATCCCACTCCAAAGTGGAACCTAAGGCCTGCGCTGGGAACGCGAAACCGCCGTCATCGAGACTGGAAGCCTCGTCGAACGTCGCGCCATCCTCATAAATTCCTGTAGCGTTGTAGGCCGAGGCGAGATCAACCGCCACTGCGCCCGTTTTGATGGCCGTCACTTTCAAAGCGATAGAGACGGCGTGCGATATCGCGCCAGAATTACCTATGCCCGTGACGGTGATTGTCGAAGTCCCGGCGTGCGCGGAACTCTCTGCCTTTAGCGTCAGAGTGCTCATACCGGTGGTGCTCGACGGGCTGAATGATGCGGTGACTCCAGCAGGCAGCCCCGACGCTGTCAAGCTTGCGCCTCCCTCAAGCCCGTTCCTCGGGATCACGCCGATCTTCGTTGTGGCGCTGCTCCCTTGCGTCACGGAGAGGCTCGTTGCCGTGCTGGAGAGCAGGAAGTCTTTGTCGCCGGCCGCTGCTGGAGGAAGAACGTCGTACAATGGTTGCGCAGGCTTGCTACGGGGATTCTCCTCGGCAACTGACATTGCCAGGATTCGGATTTTCGGGTTGTTGGGCAGCTTTATCGTTTTTGTTCCGCTCTCCAGATCGATTGCATAGGCAAACAGGTAGGAATACGAGTAGGCTACGTTTTCGCCCGCAGCGTTGTGATGGTGCGAGCAGTACCATGCCAGGTCCGCGCGCTTGATATAGCCCGGCTTGATGCCCGTCATCTCCACATAATCATCATGCCTGGTTCGGGCAGGTCGTCCTAACCGCTCGGGAATCGTAATGTCCTTCGCGAGCCATTGACGGTCGTACCACTGCCCGATGAAGCCGTTCCAGTCTTGAATGTTGAGCTCGGTTTTCTTGGCTCCAACTTGGAACGTGGCTTTTTGGTCGCCATCGGCTGCAGCTGCCAAAAGATAAAGTCGATCAAACGGGCCTGCGGGAAGGGTAATCGTCTGTCCTTTTGCAGCCAGTGCGTCGGGGTTCCCGGTCTTTGCGGGAGCCAGTTGAAAATCCACCCCATCGAACTGGATTTGTGAAGGCAGCATTTCGGCGGGCAGGGCGTTGCCCTGGCCGTCAAATCCACTAACCGATTTCGTCCCGTCGTTGCTGGCTGCCGCGACATCGTAATTCAACTTTACGGGCGCAGAATGTACACCGCTAACCCTGCTGGGTGCTGCGGCCAGCTTCAGGGCGAAAGTTCTCGGCTGATACGCCGAGAAAGCGGTTACTAGCGTGCCCTCGGTCACCGTTGCCGGTCCCACCGGTTGTTCCTGTCCGTTTACTTCACGAGCTGCGCTAATCGGCGCTGCGAACGACACGCGCACGTCGTCTTGAGGTTTGCCGTCCAGTTCCACAAGCCGCACGATGACTTCGTCGCTCGCTTCCGCTTTCTTCAGCGCCAAAACACGAATCCGTGGATTGCTCACTTTCAGGAAGGAAAACTCCTGGCCCAACGCTCCCGGGTGTTTTGAAGCCTCGAAAGCGATCAGCGGCGCGTTCAGGCGCTGCCCTTGCCAATCGGTTTGCGCTTCGCGCCAGCTTCCGGAGTGGCCGACGATTCCATAGATGAACTCATGATGCCCGATGTCCTGTGTCCCCTGGTCGGCGTATCCGCCCGACGTTCCCGGCGTTCGAATCAGCGTGAGCCGAATCGTGTTGTCATTCGGTTTGTCTGACCCGTTCTTGCAGTCGGTAAGGATTGTCGCGCCAAATTCCTCGTTCATGTCGCTCAAATCGATCCACTGATGCGAAGGCACTTCAAATTTCTTCGGCTTGGCACTCGGTCTCTGAATTGTGCCGATGTCCCAGTTATAGGTGGCCATGCGATTGGAAGCGGTTAAGGGGAACGTGGCCTTCAGATTGGACTCTTTCGTATTCCAATCGATTACGTTTCCGAATTCAACGCGCTTGCCCGCACCACCAGCCGAAAGCCGAATCGTTTGCACAAACGCCGAGCCAGCGGTTTCCCGTGAAACTTCAAGCGCCACGCGCACCGGGCCATTCTCGGTAACGCGAATCTTTGCCGGGCCGCTTAGGTAGGATTTCGGCGCTGCCTGCTCCTGATCCCAATCCATGTTCCACGCCGGCCACTGCTGTGGGTTGTCGTAGGAGATGGCAAGTCTTGCCGGTCCGGCAAGCAGCTCCTTTCCAATGGACTTGTCGAAAATGCTGGTGACCTCTCCATCCGCATTCAGCTTGACGCGATAGTATTGGTTCTCAAGCGAATCGTTTGTCACCTTCAGCGCGGAAGCAGCGCCTTCCGTGCCAGACTGCACATCGTAAACGGCAAACCCGGCCGACCGCACCTGCGCTAGAAACAGAACCTTTCCTCCAGAGATTTGCGCAGGAACTTCTTTGCCACCGGGGCCCGTCACTCGGACGGCCTTGGGAATTCCGCCGGCAAATTCCACGCTCGCTTCCACCACGTCTTCGCGCGCGATGTTGAGTGGATTGAAGACCACGATCGGGATGCCTTTGGTTTCCGTATTCAGTGCGGCGGCCACGCCCTCGGTCGCGTTGGTAAGCACTCCGGCAAACTGATTCATGGCGATGACGTCATCATTCCAGGCAAACTCATAACTCTTGGGAGTGGCGGTTCCCGCGGCGATGTCGTGAAAGTGACCGCCCAGTACCAGCGTCCACGCGTCATTCAGCCGTTCGCGCGGGTACGCCCGTGCTCCCAGCCATTCCGCGGCAATCGACGCTTTCTCCGCCGCGTCCGCCAGCAACTCTTCCTTGCGCAGCCAGCGCTTTTGGTAGGCTTGGGACGTCAGCGAGCCTGCCGAGTGGTTCGTCAATTCCATTTCGCCCGTGTATCGCGGCAGACCCGCTTCTTCAGAAGAACTGATATTCAGAAACATTTGGTCGGCGGTGCCGGAAATTACATGAATGGGCCCTTCTCCCACCTTCACCTGCGGCCACTCTGGATGCGATTGCCTGGAAAAATAGAACGCGTCTAGTGGCGGGAAGCTCGCCGTTCCCTTGGTGACAATCGCTTCCAACCTTTTCACGGACTCTTCATCTGGGGCCCCGCCGACGTCTCCGGTCCCGTAATAGTGGTAGTCCGTGAATAAGCCGCTGACTTTCCCGTTGTTCTCCACCCTCGCAGCCCAATCATCCTGAAACCGTTCCTGGCCGCGGTCCTGGTCCATCTTCGTCAGAGCTTCCCGCTGATTCTGCAAACCTCGAAATTCCTGGAAGTCTTTCGGATCGAACGGTTGTCCGCTCTTCTGAACTTTTTCCAATCTTTCTCGCAGCGTCTGGATCTCGGCTTGAGTCTTCTCTAGCGCAGCATCCGGCGGGGCCTCAGGCAGCGGTTTCGTGAGGTCGGTATAGACTCCCCCGCTATAACTGCCCGGATTCAGTCCGGCCAGAACGCTCTCGCCATCCGGCCCCACCCACACTCCAACGTTGAACGGCGTTCCTTCGGGCGTCTTCTCGCGCGATTCTGAGCCTCCAGCATCCGCAGAGGAGCCCCAGGTTAGCTTCTGTGTCGAAAACCCTCTTACGCCCGAATGCGCCAGGATGGTAGGCAGCGAAGCTGGAAACCCGAAGCAGTCGGGGAGCATGTATTCGGCGCTCGCCTTGCCAAATTCCTTGCGAAACCATTCGTTGCCATAAAGGATCTGCCGGATAATCGCCTCAGCGTTCGGCGCATTGACGTCGCCCTCCTCCATCGAGGAACCTGCAGGAAACCATCGCCCCGTGTGAACGAACTGCGTCAGCTTGGCAAAATCCGCCGGATAATATTCCTTCATCAGCCGATAGCGATTAGCTCCGCTGAAGTTAAAGACGTAGTGCGGATACTTCCCGAAAAGCGCGAAGTTATCGACCATCGTCTTGCGAAGGTATTCGTTGATGACTTGGGGGTATTCCCAGCGCCATTCCGTGTCCAGGTGCGCGTAACCAACAACATAAAGGGTAGGATCCTTGGTCAAATCAGGCTTGGCTTCCGCCTCCCGGTTCGAGTCCGGTTTGTCGGCGGTCTGTGCGCCGGCGCCGCCGGCGAACACCAAGCACGCCGCAGCCGCCGCAGCAAGAATCCAGCATCGAGACGGCAAGTCCGCCTTCGATATGTGCTTGAACTTAAGTCCTTGCAAATTCATGGCATCCCTCCGAATTGCCCCGCCCCTCGACAGGGCACACCCTCACTTCCCGGTCACCACGGCACTCTTCTCCAGGCTTCTTCTGCTGTCAATCCACTTCCATGTCATTTGCACGTTCCCGCGTAACCGATTCAGCTGTCAAAAGTTATCTATGCCCCTTCCCTCGAAATCGCAGGCGGACCCCAACCTAGCAGGAGGCTTCTATGCCTACATGCTGTAATATCAATCAGATATGCGTCTTCTCTTGGGGGCTTTGCTTCTCGTACTTGTCATGGCAATGGCCGCGGCTCAGCAATCGGGTTCCCCGCCTGACTCGCAGAAGGCGTTTCCCGGCAAATTTGTGGACACCACTTCGGCATCCGGAATTCACTTCCATTACCTCTCCTCTCACACTCCCAAGCATTATCTGCCGGAGACCATGGGTCCAGGCGTCGCACTTTTCGATTATGACAACGATGGTCGTCTCGACATTTTCATCGTCAACGGCGCTCCCCTCGAGGATCCTACGCCCAAGGGCTCCATCCCGCAGAAAACCGGCCCAAGCTATTGGAACCGCCTCTATCACCAAAAGCCTGACGGTAGTTTCGAAGACGTGACCGAAAAGGCAGGGCTGCAAGGCGTCGGCTACGGGATGGGCGTTGCGATTGGGGACTATGACAACGACGGCTTCGAAGACCTGTACGTAACGGCTTACGGGGGCAACAAGCTTTACCACAACAATGGCGACGGAACCTTCACCGACGTCACAGAAAAAGCGGGAGTGGCAGGTTCCGGCTGGTCCACCAGCGCTGCCTGGGTGGACTTAGACAACGACGGCCTCCTAGACCTCGTCGTCGTCCGTTATCTCCAATGGGATTTCGACGACATCTACTGCGGCGAACATAAAGAAGGCTATCGCGCCTACTGCCATCCCGACCTGTTTCAGCCGATTTCTCCCCTCGTCTACCACAACGAGGGCAACGGCCACTTTACCGAAGTCTCGAAGAAAATTGGCCTTTCCAAGCCTGGCAAAGGCTTGGGCATCGCTCTCGCGGACTACGATCGCGACGGCCATATTGATCTCTTCGTCGCCAACGACTCCATGGTCGAATTCCTGTATCACAATAAAGGCAACGGCACCTTCGAAGAAGTCGGCCTTCTGTCGGAAGTTGCGGTGGACGGCGACGGCCGCACTTACGCGGGCATGGGCGTGGATTTCGCCGATTACAATAACGATGGCTGGCCGGACCTCGTCATCACCGACCTTGCCAACCAGCGTTACGCTCTTTATCTCAACAGCCACGATTCAACTTTCTCTTACGCCAGTTTCACATCCGGCGTTGCTCGGGCCACCATGGCGCACTCCGGCTGGGGAATCCGCTTCCTCGATTATGACAACGATGGGTGGAAGGACCTTCTGATTGCCCAGGGGCACGACCTCGACACCGTTGAGCTCAGCTATCCCAATCTGCATTACCGCGAACCGATGCTTCTTCTCCGCAACACCGGCAAAGAGTTCATCGACGTTTCGGCGGCCTCAGGCGCGGTTTTTAGCCAGCCGTGGCTCAGCCGCGGCATGGCCATCGGTGACATCGACAATGACGGCCGCGTTGACGCAGTCGTTGCCACCAATGACGGACCGATGCACATCCTCCACAACGAAACACCAACTCAGAATCACTGGCTTCTGCTGAAACTTGTCGGGCACAAAAGCAATCGTGACGCGATCGGCGCGGAAATCAAACTCGTCACCGCGAAAGGCCCACAATTCGCTACGGTTTCTACCGCTGGCAGCTACCTTTCTTCCAGTGATAAGCGCGTCCACTTTGGTCTCGGCTCTGAATCCTCCGCCCAGTCCATCGAGATTCGCTGGCCCGGCGGCCTTACGCAAACCCTCAAGAACGTCCGCGCAGACCAAATCTTGACGGTCGACGAACCTATGTCCACCACTGCACAAAAATGAGTCACCGCCAACCACGCCACACGATCCATTTTCTTTTGCTCGCGTTGATCTTTCCTCTCCTGCTCGCGTGCTCGCGTCTTGCTCTCAGTCAGCAATCCGCGCCATCCCCTTCGACGCAGAATGTTCCGTTGCCACGCCCTTCGGGCATGTCCACCGGCGTCATTCACGCGCCAATCAAGGACTCACACTCTCGTCCAATCACCGCAGGCGGTTTCGTTGACGACGCCCCTGTCGTATTCGCCGACATCACGCGTCAAGCTGGCCTCGACAAATTCCGCCACCGCTCCGGTTCGCCCGAGAAACCCACCATCATCGAAGCCCCTGGCTCCGGCGTCGCTCTTCTTGACTACGACAAGGATGGCTGGCTCGACATTTATCTCCTCAACGGTTCTACCGTCGCCGCCGTCAAGGGCGCCGCGCCTGCGCCTCACGCCATGCTCCTTCACAACAATCACGACGGCACGTTCACCGATGTCACCGACAAGGCCGGCGTTTCGAATGATCGCTGGGGCTTTGGCGTCGTCGTCGCGGACTATGACAACGACGGCTGGCCTGACATGTACGTCTCCAATTACGGAAAGAACCGCCTTTACCACAACAATCACGACGGCACCTTCACGGACGTTGCCGAAAAAGCCGGTGTCGCGCTAGGCGGCTGGTCCACGGGGGCGAGTTGGGGCGACTATGATCGCGACGGCTGGCTCGACCTTTTTGTTCCCGGCTATGTCCATTACGATCTTGACCACCCGATTCTGGCAGGGAAGGGCGGGGTTCCCGAAGGCGCCTGCCAATATCGTGGCGTCAATGTTTTCTGCGGTCCCATGGGCCTGCTTGGCGAAGGAGATCATCTTTTCCACAACAATGGCGACGGCACTTTCACGGATGTGAGCGCCAAAGCTGGAGTCTCGGACCGCGAAGGCCGTTACGGTTTCGCTTCTGTTTTCGCCGACATGGATGACGACGGCTGGCCCGACCTCCTTGTCGCCAACGACTCGACTCCCAACTATCTCTACCGCAACCGGCGCGACGGCACTTTCGAAGACGTGAGCTATATGAGCGGCTTCGCGCTCAATGAAGAAGGCCGCGCGCAGGCCTCCATGGGCATCGCTCTAGGCGACTACAATCACTCGGGACGCCTCGGCCTGTTCATCACCACCTTTTCCGACGATTACAAAACTCTTTATCGCAACGACGGCGACTTGGGTTTCACCGACGTTTCCTTCAAAGCCGGTCTCGGCAGCCCGACAATCCCCTTTCTCGGCTGGGGAACAGGCTTTTTGGACTACGACAATGACGGCCTTCTCGATCTGTTCACTGCGAACGGCCACGTTTATCCCGTCGCTGACCACCGCGATTGGGGCACTACTTGGGCTCAACGCCCGCAACTGTTTCGCAATCTTGACGGGGCCAAATTTCAAGAAGTTCCGCCGGCCACCGGAAGCGGTCTTGCTTCCGTTGTCTGCGCGCGGGGAGCCGCTTTCGGCGACCTCTTCAACGACGGACACATCGACGTCGTCCTCAACAATCTAGACTCCACTCCCACCCTTCTTCGCAACGTCGTCCATAATGCCAACCATTGGGTCACACTGAAATTGACGGGGCTGACAAAGCCCCTCTCCGCCCCTTCTTCGTCTGGCACTTCAATTCCTCGATCGTCGCGCGATGCCGTTGGAGCAAAGGTTTTCCTCACTGCCGGTGGCGCTCGCCAGCGCGGCGATGTCTTCAGTGGAGCGAGCTATGCCTCTTCTTCCGACCTGCGTGTCCACTTCGGCCTCGGCTCCGCCTCGAAAATCGACAAGCTCGAAATCCTTTGGCCCAGCGGCCTTCATGAAGAGGTCACCCTCCCGTGCATGGACTGCATCGTCCAGCTCACGGAAGGCAAAAGCACGGCAACCACCGTAACCCGCTGAACTCCTCGACGTTTTCCTGAATCTCCAGGCAAACGGTGGCGTCCTTGACATCCGGGCAAACGCATCGGACTGCAAACGCTCCCAAAATGGAGCCAAAACGTGGATGGGCCGAGTGAGGGCTGTATTGCTTAGGCCATCGCTGCGTGCTACGCTTCGGCAGCGTGCAGGGGTGAGGTCATGCGAGCGGTTCAGGGGCCCTTCCGAACGAGAGGTTTTGGAGTTTTTGAGGTCGACCTGCGCGCCGCGGAATTGCGGAAGCACGGAGTTCGCATCAAGCTGCAAGAGCAGCCTTTTCAGATTCTCTCCCTCCTTTTGGACCACCCCGGCGAAGTCGTGACCCGCGAAGAGATTCGGGAAAAACTGTGGCCTGCGCATACGTTTGTGGACTTTGATCGCAGCTTGAATAAGGCCATGACCAAGTTGCGGGCGGCGCTGGGAGATTCCGCCGACAGCCCACGGTATGTAGAAACGATTCCGCGTCACGGCTATCGATTCCTAGCTCCCGTTTATTTGCCGCCGGCAGAAGCAATTCATGAAAACGAGGCGGCGGCCGAATTCCATAAGGAACTGATAACGGGCAATGGAAAGAACGGTGCACACAAAGAGCGGGAGAGCGCGAGCCCCATCGTCGATTTTCGCACCCCGTGGGGAAAGCGGCGCTTGTTTGGCTTCGTTGCGGCCGTCGCGATAGTGATTGTGGGAGCCAGCATTTATCTTCGGGTTTCGCCGCCCGTAGCGTCTAGCAGCTCGCCGAGCCCCGTCAGTCCACGACGCTCCGTGGCGGTTCTCGGTTTTACAAATCTTTCCGGAGACCCGAAAGAAGCGTGGCTCTCTACGGCGTTTTCCGACTGGCTCAGCACCGAGCTTGCTGGAGGCGGTCAACTCCGGACCCTTCCGGCAGAAAGCATTGCGCGAATGAAAGCCGAGCTGTCCCTCAACGATATGGACAGTCTGGGCCCGGCAAACCTTGAGAAAATTCACAGGAACCTGGGCACGGATTTGGTGGTTGTCGGTTCGTACGCATCGTTGGGGACGAATTCTCCGCGCCAGGTTCGGCTCGACTTGCGTCTGTTCGATGCGAAGAGCGGTGAAACCCTGTATGCCGATTCTCAGACCGGTTCCCAGGAGAACCTTTTCGATCTGGTTTCGCGCGCTGGGGAGAAACTGCGCGCCAGCCTTGGAGTTCGAAAGATCACGAAGGAGGAAGCCGTAGAGGTAGCTACCGCTCTTCCTTCCAACGCGGGAGCGGCACGACTTTATGCGGAAGGACTTTCCAAATTGCGAGCGTTTGACGCACTGCAGGCAAGAGACCTGCTGCAGAGGGCCGTTGTAGCCGAGCCCGATTACGCGCTCTCCCATGCCGCTCTTGCGACCGCGTGGGCGCAGTTGGGATATGACGAAAACGCCCGCGGCGAAGCGAAGAAAGCTTTCGATTTGTCTTCCAATTTGTCGCGTGCGGAGAGGCTGCTGGTAGAAGCCCGCTACCACGAAACGTCGGAGGAATGGGAGAAAGCGGCGGGGATTTATCGCGCCCTGTTCGAGTTTTTCCCGGACAATCTGGACTATGGCTTGGCGCTTGCCAACGCTGAATATCGAGCGAACAAATGGAAAGACGCGCTCGAGACGGTATCCGCGTTGCGGGCGCTGCCTCATCCTCTCAGCGACGACCCGCGGATCGGGCTTGCGGAGGGCGATGCCGCGCAACCTCTGGGGGACACCAAGCGCACCGAAGCTTCATTGGTTGGGGCGGAACAAAAAGCCCGAGCCTCCGGTGCATCCCTGCTCTTGGCCAAAGCCCTGGTGGCTCAAGGGTGGCTATTCGAGAACTTGGGGCGTCTTGGAGAGGTCAGCAGAGTGGCTCAAGAAGCGAGAAACCTCTACTTCGCCGCTCACGACCAAAGAGGAGTCGCCGATGCTGAAACTGTAGAAGCAATCGCTCTCGCCTACCAGGGAGATTACTCCTCGGCGCGCCGGCGGTACCAGGAGGCGCTTGCAATCCATCAAGAAATAGGGAACAAGCGCAGCGTAGCGGGTGAATTCGACAACCTCGGTGAAGTTTTCCTTCATATCGGGGACATTCGCAGCGCTCTCCGTAAATTTCAGGACGCCCTCCGGACCTATCAGGAGGTTCGCGACCAAAATGGCGTAGCCCTCGCACAGATTGGGCTGGGGGATACATTGTTTTCCGAGGGGAATCTTGCGGAAGCCCGGAAGATGTACGAAGGATCGTTAAATACCTGTCGGCAAAACGGAGACCGAGATCGCGAAGCCGGGGCTTTGCTAGGGTTAGGCCAGGTTTTGCGGGCTCAGGGGGATTTTCAAGGGGCCTGGCAGAGTGAATCGCTTGCGAGGCAGGTTTACGAGGAAGTCGGAGACAAGACCCCGGAGGCGCAGGCGGACTTGCGCTTGGCTCAACTGTTGCTAGACCGAGGAGGCCCGACCGAAGCAGCTAAGTTCATCGAGCGAGCGGAAGGTCTCCTTGCGGGAGCCGTGTCCCCCAGGGATAACGCGAGCGCGGGACTCCTCAGGTCGCAGACCCTGCTGGCGGCCGGCAAGATGGCCGAAGCGAAAGAGCTTGTTTCACGCGCTATAGAGTTTGCGGAACACTCCCATGACTTAGACATCCTGCTTATGTCACAGGTGATTGCCGCCCGAATCGATGCGGCTTCAGGGGATCCTGAACAGCGCAAGGACGCGGTGAAACGGCTGAATGCGGTTGTGCAGCAGGCGAGAGCTGCGGACTTTATTTATGCTGCGTTGGAAGCCCGGCTGACGTTGGGTGAGATTGAGCTGAATTCGGTGAGTCCCAAGAACGGGCGGACACTGCTCGAAGCCTTGGAGAAAGAGGCTTCCGGCCAAGGATTTCAGCGAATCGCACAAAAAGCCGCCACGGTCCTCGGAGGAACGCAAAACCAAGCCGCCCTCCGGGAGCAAGATTAGGGAAACGAACTGCCGCGGCAGGGCCTCTTCAAAGAGAACGGACCTTTGCGCCGAATCCACGCGCGGGAGACTAGAAGCCCGGAAAGCCAAGCCACAAGAGCTTTTAAGCTTTGCAAAATCATCCTGTTAGCCGGGGGTATGGTGAGGACATTCCGATACCTTGACTTATTGGACGGGCTGACAAACTCTGACCGATGGTGTTGCCCGTCTTTAGGTTGCCGAACTGCGTTTTGCCTTGGGAGACCTTCGCGATGAAAATTTTTTCATTATTGCCGCAGCGCTTTGTTCCGACGGTGATGCTGTGCTTGGCCGTCTCTGCTTCCTCGGCTTGGGGCCAGTCCACGTCGCCTTCGGGGAAGACGCGGCTGGACGTCATCGGGCTTGACCACGACCACGTTTGGGGGCTTCTGAAGGACCTGGCTGGCGAGCCGAACGCAGAGCTTGTGGCCATAGCGGACTCGCATTCCGAACTGGTTGACCGGGCAAAGGGGAGAGTGCCGGCGAGTGTAAAGTTCTATTCGGATTACATTCAGATGCTGAACGAAACGAAACCGGATGGGGTTATCGTCACGACGGAAAACGACCGGCATCTGGAGATTCTGCGCGAATGCGCGAAGCGGCACATTGACTATTCGACGGAAAAACCAATGGCCACGAGCGCTTCCGACGCGCGCGAAATGGAACGGTTGGCGAACCAGGCGGGTATCAAGGTGATGGTCAATTACTGGAACGCGTGGGTTGCGCCGACACACGAACTGTACCACCGCGTGCACGACGGCCAGTTGGGACCGGTTCAAAGAATCGTCGTGCAGTATGGCCACCAGGGCCCGAAAGAAATTAGCGTGTCCAAGTATTTTGCCGACTGGCTCTACGACCCGGTGAAGAATGGTGGCGGAGCGATCATGGATTTTGGCTGCTACGGAGCGGAGTGGGCCGCTTGGCTCAAAGGGCGGCCAACGCGCGTTTCCGCGGTTACCCAGAAACTAAAACTAGACCAGCACAACGCCGTGGATGATGACGCCACGATTGTCTTGGATTACCCCGACGGGACGGCAATTATCGAGGCTTCCTGGGATTGGCCTTACAACATGGGGCAAGTCCAGGTATTCGGACCAAAAGGCAGTCTGCTTGCGACGGCCAAGGACTTGTTCTCCCGCTCCCCGAAAGACAATGTTGCAAACGGAGCATTGGAAGGAGAGCGGGTCGCCCTCGATCCGCCCGCGCGCGAAACGAACAATCCCATTTCCTATTTTGTGGATTGCATCCGCAAAAACAAGCCCATCGAAGATCCCCTTTCCATGAAAATCAATGTACAGGTCATGGAGATCCTGGACGCCGCTCGTGAATCCGCCCGGACAGGAAAGCAGCAAGAGCTGCGCTAAAACTCAGAGTTGTACGGCGAGACTGTGAGGACTTGCTTCCGAAGCCAAAGGCTGTTGCTACTCGAACCCCTCGAATCCAAGACCTTCCCGCAAAAACGCCGATAGAAGGTACACTCTCTCCGGGAATCTTGTATAAATTCCTGGGAAAGAGGAGTAAGTCAATATGATTGTGCGCGCGCGCACTGCCCATGGCGTAAAACGATCCTTGCGGTCCTGTCGTTTGATTTTCCTGCTCCTGATTCTTCTTGTTTGCTTTCCAGGCGTAGCCGCCGCTCAATGGAATCCTTTGAATGCGGTTGTCCATATGCAAAAAGAGCCGGAGGGGGTGGGCTTCACGCTGCAGAAAGGGGTGCTGCGTCTTCAGGTTTGTTCCGACTCGATCATCCGGGTGCGCTATTCACCTACCGAATCAGCCCCGGTTCATCCCGATCTTGTGGTCATCAAAAACAGTTGGCCTGTTGCGAATTGGGAGTTGCAATCTTCTGATGAGAACGTCATGGTGAGCACGGCGCAAATCAAAGCGATTATCTCGCGCAAGGACAGCAGCGTTACGTTTCAGGATGCCGCGGGCAAAACCTTGTTCCAGCAGACGGAACTTACCATGAGCCCCGTGGTTGTGAACGGCGAGCAGACTTATCATTTGGAGCTGTTTTCGAAACTATGGGGCTCCAACGAATCTTTTTACGGGCTCGGACAGCATCAAGCGGGCGTGTGGAACTATCGCGGCGAAGCCGTGGACATTTCGCAAGACAACACCAACATCAGCATTCCATTCTTCTTGTCCAGCAATGGGTATGGAATCTTCTGGAACAACGCTTCGCGCAGCCGCTTCAACAATCGATTTCTCAGCGCACTTTATCTCAGCTCGGAAGTTGCAGATGAGATGGACTACTATTTTCTTTATGGCCCGGAATTTGACCACATCATCGCGGGTTATCGTGAGCTGACTGGGACGGCCCCGCTTTTCGGCAAATGGGCCTACGGCTTCTGGCAATGCAAGAACAAGTACAACACGCAGGAAGAGTTACTTGGTGTCGCCCACCAATACCGCCAGCTGCATATTCCGGTGGACAACATCGTGCAAGACTGGTTTTGGTGGTACATCATGGGCGAGCCAGTGTTTGACAAGGCGCGGTATCCCGATCCGCCTCGCATGGTGGACGACCTTCACAAGAACAATTTCCACTTGATGATTTCGGTGTGGCCGTACTTTCGTCCGGGATCAAAAACCTACGACGACATGGACCAGCGCGGGTTTTTCGTGGACCGGACCAAAGTGCCGTCCTTTCATCCTCCACGGATGGCTCTCTATGACGCGTTTAATCCCGACGCGCGAAAATATTATTGGAACCTGATGGACCGGGCGCTCTTCAAGATCGGCGTAGATGCGTGGTGGCTGGACACCACGGAACCGGAAACAGAAGATCGCGAGACGAACATCCTGGTCACCAATAAAACGTATCTTGGAAACGGCGCAAGGTACGCGAACGCATTTCCGCTGATGACCACGCAGGGGGTTTACCAGGGGCAGCGGAGCGACTCGGACAAGAAGCGAGTGTTTATTCTTTCTCGTTCCGCGTTCGCGGGGACGCAGCGCAACGGCGCTGCGGTTTGGTCCGGAGACATAAACTCCGACTGGATATTCCTCAAAAAACAGGTCCCTGCGGGATTGAACTATTCCATTTCCGGGCTCCCGTATTGGACCACGGACATCGGCGGATTTGTCTCCGGAAATCCTGACGATCCGGCTTATCGCGAACTATTCATCCGCTGGTTTCAGTTTGGCACGTTCAACCCGATTCTCCGCGTTCACGGAACGCGCTCCACGAACCAGAATGAATTGTGGTCGTACGGAGCAGAGGCGCAGAAAATTCTCACGAGCTACGACACGCTTCGCTATCGCCTGCTTCCCTACATCTACTCGCTCGCGTGGATGACCACCAGGCAGGGTTATACGCCGATGCGCGGACTGATTATGGATTTCCGCAACGATATGCATTCGGCGACCATCGCCGATCAATTTATGTTTGGGCCAGCCTTGTTGGTGAATCCTGTGACCGATCCCGGCGTTGGTTCGCGGCAGGTATATCTTCCCAAAGCAAAGTGGTACGACTTTTGGAACGGCAGTTCGGTGGAAGGGCCGCGGGTGATCGATGCAGCTGCGCCCATCGATAAGCTTCCTCTGTTTGTGCGCGCCGGCTCCATTGTGCCGCTGGGGCCGGCAATGGAATGGTCCACTGAAAAACAGGAAGACCCCCTCGAATTGCGAATCTATCGCGGCGCAGACGGAGATTTCACTCTCTACGAAGATGAAAATGACGGCTACGACTATGAGCAGGGAGTGTACGCGACGATTCCGTTTCATTGGGACGATGCGAAGCAAACGTTGATCGTCGGCGATCGGAAAGGAACTTTTCCGGGAATGCTGAATGAGCGCCGTTTCCAAATCGTATTTGCTGGTGAGGGCCACGGGGTTGGCATACTCGCCGAAGACAAACCAGACCGAGTCGTTACCTACTCCGGGAAGCACCTGGTCATTGCGCCGTAATCGCGCCACACGAAGGTTGCTCTAGTTGGGAATAGGCGCGCCCGGACGCACCACCCTGATCAGGTGATCCACAAAGGCCGTATGCATGTCGGGGATCTCCATCTTCGGCATGTGGCAGGTGAGGCAGTCTTTGGTTGCAACAGGGCAAGCGGCGCCAGGAAGTTCCTTTGTTGGTTTGGCCTTGGGCGAGGCGACATGGCACGCCAGACACTTCAAATCATAGCCGGCGGTATCCTTTGACAGAGGCTCATGAGGATTATGGCACGCAATACAGGTAAGCCGTGCGTCTCCATCTCCCCAGCATCGGCTGCTCATCAACCGATAAGGCTGCACGCGAACGTTGGCGACGCCAGTTATGTGCGCCTGTTTTGTGTCCCACCAGGTGCCATGGCAGGATCCGCAAAAATCGACCGAGTCTCCGGGACTCAGGCTCCCCGGGTTGAAAATCAGTTTTCCGCCTTCTTCGTCCCCGATTCCTCCCTGCAATTGGCTGGCTTCCATCGCCTGTACGTGCCTTCGTCCGGGGCCATGGCAAGCTTCGCAAGTGACTCCCAGGGCAGCATTGCTCGTATCGAGCTGTCCACCGGTGGCCTGCACTCCAAGGCTGTGGCAGGAGAAGCAGCGCAATAGTTCGGAGGTATCGACAGGCCGAGACATGGCCTCGGTAAGATCATGCGGGGAGAGCAGCGCGCGTGTTGGCGTGAAGTGCAGGTTTTGCAAGGAATTGAAAAAGGTCACACGGCTTTCGCGGTAAACTCCGTTCTGCTGAAAAAGATAAGACTGCCCTAGGTTTCCCGATCCGAACGCCCAGACCAGATCTGCAGCCAGCGTGCGCTCACCATCGCTGACTGTGAATTGAGTGTCGTCACCGCGTGGCTTGAATTGATACAGGTATTTTCCGTTCCGGAAAGCGAGGTCCGAATGAGAGTGAAGCACACGAGCATCCGACGCGTGCATGAGCGTGCCGGCCATGGCCGTGTTTTTCTGGGAAGCCGCGATTCGCGAATGGCATTTGGCGCAGGCCGCATTGCCTGCAAACTCTTTCAGGTCTGCGGGTTTGCGACGCGGCCACCAGCCAGGTTCGGCGAGGTGGTCATCGGTCGAGAGTTGCGCGCGTACAGAAACACACCCGAATGTCATGAAAAAGATCGAAAGAATTAGCGCTGGCGCCGCATTAGGTAGCCGCCTGCGAGTTGAAGTAGCGCGCGTCATGACCTAGACCCAACCCATATTTTTACATCACGATTGTCGAAGGCAAGAGGGACGTGGAAGCACAGCAAGGCTCTTAAACCGCCTCGCCGCCTAAGAGCGAGAGCCCGCCAAGCTCCTCTGCAGACGCGATGAAACCGGGCCAGTCGAAGCGCGAACCACGAGTTCGGGTTCGATCGCAATTTGCGACACGTATTCGCTGCGTCCTTCAATGAGGTCCACAACGGTTTGTGCTGCGATTTGTCCCATCCGGAGGAGTGGCTGTCTCACCGTCGTCAGCGGAGGATTGGCAAACGCGGCTCCGGGAGTGTCGTCAAATCCCACGACGGAAATATCTTCAGGCACCCGCAGCCCAGCTTCATGAAACGCCCACAGAGACCCGATGGCAGAGATGTCGTTGTAAGCGAATAACGCAGTAAATGGGCGCTTCCTCGCCAGCAATTCTTTGGCGAAGGGGTATCCGATGGCTGGAGTCGAATCCGTCCCTTCTAGTTGCGTTGTCAATTCCGGGCGAACGCGGATACCCAGTTCCTGAGCCACTTCGCAGATCGCGTCCCATCGCGCAGCGGAGTCCGAACTTAAAGTTTGGCCCTTGATAAACGCAATGTCGTCGTGGCCAAGGCTCTTCAGATGTTCGAGTGCCAGCCTGACAGCGCGCTTATGATCCAGAACAATATTGGTAACGCCCTCGACTTTCTCATGTCCGGCAACGGCCACCGTCGGCAAAGCCAGCTTCTCGGTCAAAGACGTGTCCGTGGTGATGAAGCCCTCGACACCTCGGGTCAGAAGCATCTGCGCATACGTCTGAAGCAGTTTCGGGTCGTGGCGGTGAATGACCGTCAGGAAGAAATAGTTGTTCTTTCGGAGGTATTCTTCAATCCCGCTGATGACCATGGCGCCGTAAGCGTCGCCAATCTCTTCGGCGATCACGCCAATTGTATAGGTCCTCTTCAGGCGCAAAGTGCGCGCGAAGAAGTTTGGCCGGTAATTCAGGGCCTGCGCGGCTTCAATAATGCGGTTCTTGGTGTGTTCGGGGATGGAACGTGCCGCGGGGGAGTTGTTCAAGGCAGCGGAAACCGTGCCCGGAGTGAGGCCGAGGTGGTCTGCGATGGTTTTGAGGGTGACTTTCTGTTCGGAGCGAAGCTGCTGCTTCTTCCTCGACGACTGGATCATCTAGGGGATCCTCCGAGCACTTACCAAACCAGTCTTGTCAACTCAGTTTTCTGCAAACACCGTGGCCCAGGTGGTTATTGCTGATGCCCTGTTAGGTGCGGATGTCAGACCGTTGGTTACTTGGGGCGTATACCTAGCTTTCCAAGGCACACCCGCCGCCGATTACTCCACATTCCATAGAGACTTGGAGCGCTCCGAGCACATCTCAGACCCAACAAGACTCTGGCTCTCCCAACCGGGAGCCAGGCACCTGAGCGGTAGAATAACATTATTTTTCTTGAGAAAATCAACAATCGCGCTGGTGAGGCCCGGCGTCGTGCTAGGCACCATGCCGGTCACCAGCCGGGCCCACCGCTTCCATTCCCGGTGCGATCTGCGAGTTGAGGTGGCTCGACCGGTCGTACTGCTTACCGTAGCCGTTCCTGTCAAGGCAGGGATTTCCTTTGACGAAACCTGCCATCGAGTTTCCCCTCGCAACGCCTGTTTCAGACGGTATGCTAGTGTTTCCATCTTTCTGACAAGGCGCGCGACAGAATGAAAAAACTGCGTTTTCTGGTCTCGCTAACAACGAACGACAACGATTATCAGATAGAACAGGCGCAGTCTGCCGAGGCGGCGGCCCGCAAACTTGGCGCCGAGCTGCAAGTGATTTACGCAGACAACGACGCCATCACACAAAGCACACAACTCCTGAAAGCGATCCAGGCCGAAGAGGGGCACCGCCCCGACGCCATTATTTTTGAGCCCGTTGGCGGCACCGCCCTACCCCAGGTTGCCCGCGCGTCGGCCTCGGCAGGCATCGGTTGGGCCGTTTTGAATCGCGATGCCAATTACATCGCGGACCTTCGCAAGACCTCCAAAGCGCCCATCTTTGTTGTCACCTCCGACCATCTCGAAATCGGCCGCATCCAGGGCCGCCAGATCGCCGCCCTTTTGCCGCATGGCGGCTCCATTCTTTGTATCCAGGGGCCGGCGGAGAATTCTGCCGCGAAGGATCGTACTGCGGGAATGAACGAAACCAAGCTCGCCAGTGTCCACACCACGCTTCTGCGCGCCCAATGGACCGAGGAGAGCTCGCAAAAGGCCGTGCGCTCCTGGCTCAAGCTCACCACCTCGCGCAAAGCCACCGTGGACCTCATAGCCGCTCAGGACGACTCCATGGCCCTTGGGGCGCGCAAAGCCTTTGAAGAGCTGCCGGACGACACCGAGAAAGAGCGCTGGCTCAGCCTGCCGTTTCTCGGTTGCGACGGTTTACCCAAGACCGGCCAGGCCTGGGTCAAGGATGGCCTGCTGGCCGCCACGATTTTTGTCCCGCCCAATACCGGCCAGGCCATGGAAATGTTCACCGAAGCCCTCCAGCGCGGCAAGCAACCGCCGGAGCGCGCTCTCACGGTGGCCGTTTCCGTTCCTCCCTTGAGCAACCTCCAGCGCCGCTGAACCGCAATCCTCGGAATCCGGTTCCGCTTCGGCCACACCAGGGATTCCACTAGAAAATCGATTTTTCTGTGCTTGTTTCTCCGCCACACCGTCGTATAATGCCGCAGAACAATCGTTTGCCTGAATCGACGGTTCCGCTTTGCCGAGGTGACGTGCATGACGTCTCAGCCCCAAGACTCGTGGCTAAAGAACTCATCGCTCAAAAATACATCACCGGCTGATTCATCCGCCCCTAATTTGCCGATCGACCGCAGGCAATTTCTCGCCGCCTCCGGCGGCTTGCTCGCAGCGACGGTTCCGGGCAGTTCCATCGTTGCCCATGCCGCTCGGTCCACCACCTCTGCTGCGCCGTCCCTGACGCCCAAGCCCGCCGGCAATCTCCGCAAGATTCCCATCGGCGTCTTCGACCCCGTCTACGAAAAGCTCTCTCTCGAGGCCATGCTCGACAAGGTCACCGCTCTGGGTCTAGAAGCCATGGAGATCGGCACTGGCGGCTATCCCAACAACCATCACTGTCCCCTCGACGATCTCATCGCGGATCGCTCCAAAGCGAAAGCCTGGCAGAAAAAGTTTGCAGACCGCGGCATTCACATCGCCACGCTGAGCTGTCACGGCAACCCGATCCATCCCGACGCCAACATCGCCAAAAAAGACATCGACACCTTCCGCAAAACCGTTCTTCTCGCCGAAATGCTTGACGTCAAAGTCATCGTCGGCTTTTCGGGTTGCCCCGGCGGTACGCCGCAGGACACGCAGCCGAACTGGATCACCTACCGTTGGCCCCCCGAGTACGCCAAGATGCAGGACTGGCAGTGGAAAGAAAAAGTCGTCCCCTATTGGAAAGAAGCGGCAAAATACGCCCGCGAGCACGGCGTCAAGCGCCTCGCTCTTGAGATGCATCCCAATTTCGTTGTCTACAATCCCCGCACTCTCATCAAGCTGCGCGAAGCTGTCGGCGAGGAAATCGGCGCGAACAATGACCTCAGCCATCTTTTCTGGCAGGGCTGCGACCCCGTCGAAGTCATCCATTTCCTCGGCCAGCAGGGCGCCATCTTCCACGCGCATATGAAAGACACGGTCTTCTTTCCCGAAAACCGCGACAAATATGGCGTTCTCAATTTCGCGTTTGAAACCAACGAACTGGACACCGCCTCAGAAACCTTCCGCGCCGTCGGCTACGGCCACAGCGCCAGTCTTTGGAAATCCATCATCAAGGCTTACATGGACGTCGGCTATGAGGGCATTCTCAGCATCGAGAACGAAGACCCCCTGCTTGCCGGAGAAGTCGGCGTGGAGCGCGCGGTGTATGTCTTGAAAAACGTTCGCAACGAAATCTTGGGAGCCTGATATGCACCGCAGAGAATTTATGGGAGTCTGCGCCGGCGCAGCCGTAACGGCTGCTTCCGGCGGTGCCCCCGCTACCGCCACTACCGTTTTGCCAAACTCGCCTGCCGACGCCGACGGTGCGCCATTCAAGCTTACCGTGATGCTCTGGACCGTTTATCGCGACCTCCCGTTTCCGCAGCGTCTCGAAAAAGTAGCCGAAGCCGGATATCACGCCGTCGAGCTCGTTGACGAATTCAAAAACTGGAAACCTCAGGATTTTGCCGACGCCCGCCGCAAAAAACGCGAGCTGGGCATCGAGATTGATGGTACGTGCGGAGTTTGGGTCCCGCTGCCGGATGCCACCCAGCGGGATGCTTTCCTCAAGGCTCTTCGCGATTTCGTCCCCACCATGCACGAACTTGAATGCACGCGCCTCATCATGCAAACGGGCAACAATGTTTCCGGCCTCTCCCATGAGCAAATGCACGCCAACTGCATCGAAACGCTCAAGCGCGGCGGGGACATCGCCGCAGAAAACAAAATCGACCTGCTGATCGAAAACATCGATCCGGAAGAAAATCCCAAGTACTTCATGACGCAATCCGCCGAAGGCTTTGAAATCATCCGCTCGGTCGGCAATCCGCACGTCAAATTCCTTTACGATTTCTTTCACGAACAAATTGCCGCCGGCAACCTCATCGCCAAACTCGAAAAGAACTTGGATCTCATCGATCTCGTCCACATTGCCGATGTGCCTGGCCGCCATCATCCCGGCACAGGCGAAATCAACTATTCCAACATTTTTCGCAAGCTTGGCGAGCTGCATTACTCCCGCTACGTCGCCATGGAGTTCCACGCACTTGGAGATCCCGTGAAGGAATTGCGCGAGGCCCGCGAACTCGCCATTTCGAGTGCCCGCTCCGCTAGCGCCGGTCGCTCGGTTGAATCGGGGAGGAACCATGAATCGGCGTGAAGCCCTTCGCATGCTTACCACCGGAGCCGTTCTGCCGACGCTCACTCCGGAGCTTTTCGCTTTCTATCAAACGGCGCACCCTGCTTCCTCATACTCCCTCCGCACTCTGAGTTCTCACCAGAACGACACCGTCGTCGCCATGATCGATCAGATAGTCCCGGCCACCGACACACCCGGCGCGAAAGCGACGCGCGTCAACGAATTCATGGACGTCATCCTAACCGAATGGGCTAACGACGAGGAGCGCCGCAACTTCCTCAATGGCCTCGATGATGTGGACCAGCAGAGCAACGTGCTTTTCGGCAAAGACTTTGTTTCCGCTTCTCCTATGCAACAGCTGGTTCTTCTACGCTCCATGGACGCGGCCGCCGAGGTGGCGCGCTCCAAACCAAAGGAGCGTCCCCCGTTTTGGGAGCCGCAGGGCCGCGACACGCAGATGCAAGGCGATTTCTTCACGGTGTTTAAGAACATGACGCTCCACGGCTACTACACGTCTGAAGTTGGATTCACCCAGGAATTGAAGCTGCAGATTATCCCCGGCGCGCAGCACGGTTGCACGGCGCTCGGACCGGGGGCCGGAGATCCAGACGCATAGAGGAAGCCATGGCGACCACAAACTACGACGCAATCGTTGTTGGCTCTGGCATCACCGGTGGCTGGGCTGCGAAAGAACTCACGGAAAAAGGTCTCAGCACGCTTGTGCTGGAAGCGGGCCGCTCGATTGTTCCTGAAAAAGACTACGTCGAGCACGTTCCCGTCTGGGAGCTTAAGCATCGCGGCTGGGATGACCGCTTTGCTCGCGAGCGCACGCAGCCCATCCAGCGCGAGTGCTACTACGCCTGCGACGAGTTTTCCCACCAGTTTTTTGTCAACGACCAGGAAAACCCCTATTCCTTTGAGCCGGGAAAGCATTTCTCCTGGATTCGCGGCCGCCAAGTTGGAGGCAAGTCCATTCTCTGGGGCCGCCAAAGCTACCGCTGGAGCGACCTCGATTTCGAGGCGAACTCGAAAGATGGGATTGCCATCGACTGGCCGATTCGCTATGCAGACATCGCTCCGTGGTACGACTACGTGGAAGAATTTGCGGGCATCAGCGGTCAGGCGGAAGGTTTGCAGCAGCTGCCGGATGGCAAGTTTCTCCCGCCAATGGAGTTGACGTGCGTTGAGTTGGATCTAAAAAACGCGCTCGCCAAACATTTCGACGACCGCATGCTGACGATCGGCCGCGCCGCCGTCCTGACCCGTGTCCACAAGGGTCGTGCTCCCTGCCATTACTGCGGTTACTGTCATCGAGGGTGCATTACAGGGTCCTATTTCAGCAGCTTGAGTTCGACGCTTCCCGCGGCGCAAAAAACCGGCCGACTCGCCATTCGTCCCTACAGCGTGGTGCGCAGCCTCAATTTCGATTCGAAAACGCGCCGCGTGAGCAGCATTAACGTCATCGACGGGCAATCCAAAGCGGCTCTCGAATTTAAAGCCCGCATCTTTTTTATTTGCGGCTCGACTCTCGAGTCCACACGCATCCTTCTCAACTCTGCGACGACGGAATTTCCCAACGGACTCGCCAATTCGAGCGGTGAACTTGGCCACAATCTCATGGATCATCACATGGGCGCCGGCGCCAGCGGCACCATGCCCGGCCATGAAGACAAAATGCCTTTCGGCAATCGCCCCAACGGCCTCTACATCCCGCGTTTCCGCAACGTCAAGTCCAAGCACCCGGATTTCATCCGCGGTTATGGCTACCAGGGGGGCGGCTCCCGCGAGGGCTGGTGGCGTGGCTTCAACAAAATCGGCATTGGCGCGGACTTCAAGAATTCTCTAAAAGCGCCCGGCAAGTGGCATTTGGGTATCGGTGGATTCGGCGAGTGCCTCCCCAATCACAGCAATTATGTGGAAGTCGACAAGGACAAGCCCGATGCCTGGGGCATTCCCACGCTCAAGATTCATTGCAGTTGGAGCGAGAATGAACTCGCCATGTCCAAGGACATCGCCATTCAGGCCGGCGAAATGCTCTCCGCCGCCGGTGCGACAGACATTTCCATTCAGCAAGAAATTACGCCGCCGGGCTTGGCCATCCACGAGTTGGGTACCGCCCGCATGGGCCGCGATCCCAAGACCTCCGTTCTCAATGAGCACAATCAGGCTCACGATGCGAAAAACCTTTTCATGACGGATGGCGCTTGCATGGTCTCATCTTCCTGCGTGAATCCATCGCTCACGTACATGGCG
>DATFSR010000014.1:0-88577 GCA_035262505.1 Candidatus Acidiferrum sp.
CTGCACTCCCACAGACGCCGACCTGAGTTTTGATCCCAGCGCCGCCACTCTGCGGTGTTTTTTCTGTTCCCTTGCGCTCCCTCGTGCGGACGCAAGTAGTTCGGAACCAAGAAGATATGGCGGAAGCGTGTGGGAGTCGAACCCACCATTCGACCCGCGAAGGACCGAATCGCCGGCTTTGAAGGCCGGGGAGATCACCGGACCCCTTTCGCCTCCGTTTTTGCAAGTCTATCAGAACACAATCACTTACTGAATCCGCTCAGTCGCGAGCGGCTGAGAAATGGGCTCCGGTGCTACTGTGGTGCTATTCGTCGACGCGATCTTGGCGACCGCCTCGTGCAGGTTCGAGATGCTGAGGTGCGCGTAGCGCTTCGTCATGGCGAGCCCTCGGTGCCCGAGCAACTCCGCGATGTTCCCGAGCGGCGTCCCTGTTTGTCGCAGTCGGCTCGCGTAGGTGTGCCGCAGGTCGTGCCAGCGAAAGTCCTTGATGCCAGCGGCGCGCACGACCGGACGGAACCAGTGGCCGTTCGTGTGCACCGGCTCCCCCGCCGCGTTGCGCACGACGCGACCCGTCCCGTCTCCTCGCGAGCGGAAGATCGCGAGAGCGCGCAACGCCGCGTCGTTCAGCGGAACGACGACCTGCTCTCCGTTCTTTGTCTCGGGAATGATCGCGACTCGTTCTCCGAGGTCGACGTTCTGCCAAGCGAGCGCGACGTACATGCTGCCCCGTCGAAGCCCCGTGTTCACTGCGAGGTCGACTTCCGGCTCGTGCTCGGCCCACTCCGGCTTTGAGCGGATGGCCGCGCGCAGCTTCTTCTCTTCCTCCGGCGACAGGAAGCGCACGCGGGAGTTGTTCTCGGTTTGCTTCCGGAGCTTGCCGTGAATCGGGCTCTCCTTCACCTTGCCCGCGCGCCGCGCGAGCCGGTAAGCGAGCGAGAGCACGTTCTGGTAGTGATTGCGCGTGGACGCGCTCCATCCGTTCTCCTGCTGAGCTTGATCGAGCTTGCGCTCTATCTCGTCTGGCGTGAGACTCGCTGCGTTCCTTCCGCCGAACCACTCCTTGACGACTTCGGCGCGAGAAACGTCGTCCTCCGGCCGCGTGTAACGCTTCTTGATGTAGTCGACGCCGTCGACCATGATCTCCGAGAACGGAATCGCGCGCTTGCGCAGCTCGGGCAGTTTCCCCTGCAGCGCTTCGCCCTTTCGCAGGTTGTAGAGTTTCTGGGCCGCGCTCTTGGATCCCCCTTTCTCGCGGTGATAGACGCCCGCCGCGTCGATGTAGCGAATCCACCACGCCCCTGACCCGCGGACCTTCTCGAACACGCCGCGCACCTTCTTCTCTTCTTTCATCGGGCACCTCCCAAAGTCAGCTTTTCACGTAATCTCGCCTCGTGCCTCGCACGCCTCACGTCCTCCGCATGCTTCAGTCGCCACTCGGGGTCGTCCCGGAAGGCGCGTTGCTGGCAGCGGAGCGAGCAGAAACGTTGGTGCGGGAACTTCGCGTAATACCAGCGCGAGCACTTTTCCCGACCGCATTCTCGTATCCGGCCGAGCAGTCCCTTGTCGGCCAAGTGCAGCGCGCGGATGAAGGCCAGTCCCTGCCGAGGAGCCATGGTGCCGACCATCGTCCAGTCGCACTCGCAGCGTTTCACCGTGACGCTCCGCAGCACCGGCGCGACGGCCAGCTTCGTTACTCTCACGACGCGAGCGACGAAGTCGCGAATCTTCTTGTCCGCGCCGAGCTGCCTCGCTAGGACCTTCTTGTGGAGTCTAATCAGCTCCTCCACGCAGTCTCCGGTTGGTCTAGCTTTCGAGTCGTTGAGCCATTCGAGCAGCGCCGACGACTCAAACTCCCCGAAGTAGCTTCTTTTTCTTGCGTGTAAATGGCTATGTGGTATTGACATTCCACGTGTACCTGCCTGATTCTGCCCCTGCTTGCACGCTTTTGCAAGAGGATTTTTTAGGAGGAAAGAATGCTCGCCGCTCAGATGGAAGTGAGACCGTTGCTGTACCGGCGCGAGATCGCCGCCATGCGACTGGGCGTGTCGCTCCGCACGCTCGACGAACTGCTCGCCCGCAAGGAGCTGGCCAGCGTGAAGGTGGGCAAGAGGCGTCTAGTCAGCGAGGACGCGATCCTCGCCTTCATCAAGAAGCGGGAGAAGCGCTAGGGGACGCTCGCGTGAACAAACTTAGGACACTTCCGTCGCGCGGGCGCGACCTGGAGCGTGGAGGCGGACCGTGAAGCACGCGATTGCGCCGCCACTACCGCACAGCGCCGAAGCGGAGAAGAGCATCCTTGCCGCGGTGCTGCTCGACTCTCCGGCCGCGCATGCAGTCTTGGAATCTCTCGACCCGTCCGACTTCTTCGTTCCTCAACACCAAGTAGTTTTCAGGCACCTTCGGAAACTGCGCCAGGACAAGAAACCCGCGAACGACTTAGTGCTGCTCGTCGAATCGCTCGCATCTTGCGGCGACCTCGACCGAGCAGGCGGCGCGGCCTACGTCTCGGCGATCACCGACGGCTTTCCCCGCGTGCAGAACGTCGAGCATCACGTCCAGATCGTGAGGAGCAAGGCGTGGCTTCGCCGCTGCCTGTACGAAAGCCAGCGCTTCGCGGAGTCGGTCTTCAGCTCCAACGGCGACGTGACGAAGGCGCGCGAGGCGGCTGGGATTCTTTCTGCCCAACTAAAGGGAGAGGTTTGGGCAGAAAGCAAACTCAGGTTCCGGACTGCCCCCGAGGTCGCCGCCGCAACTGCCTCGGAGGTCGAGTGGATCGTGCCGGGATACGTCGCGCGCGGCGCACTCACGGAGGTCGACGCCAAGGTGAAGAGTGGCAAGACCTCGCTCGGTCTGGCGCTGTCCCGCGCAGTGATAAACGGAGAGCCGTTCCTAGGGCGCGACGCGACGAAGACGGCCGTCGTCTACCTGACAGAGCAGCCCGACGCTTCGTTCCGCGAGGCCATGAAGACGGCTGGCCTTCTCGCGGAGGAACGGTTTCGCGTGCTGACCTACTTCGACGTGCGCGGTGCAGCCTGGCCGGAAGTCGCCGCCGCTGCCGCGCGCGAGTGCAGAAGTAACGCCGCCGCCTTGCTCGTCGTCGACACGCTCGGCCAGTTCGCAGGACTGACCGGAGACTCGGAAAACGACGCCGGTGCGGCCCTCGCGGCGATGGAGCCGCTTCAACGCGCGGCGGCCGACGGCCTAGCCGTCCTAGTGTTCCGGCACGAGCGAAAAAGTGGCGGCGAAGTCGGAGACAGCGGACGCGGCAGCTCCGCGTTCGCCGGTGCCGCCGACATCATCGTCTCGCTGAGACGACCTGAGGGCCGCATGCGCAAGACCATCCGTCGACTCGAAGCCTTGAGCCGATTCTCGGAGACGCCCGAGGAGCTGCTGATCGAACTCACGAAGGAGGGTTACGTGTCCCTCGGTGCGCCGCACGAGGTCGCCGTCGAGGAGGCGAAGAGCTCCATCATGCGAGTCGTGCCTGAAACAGAGAGCGAGGCCGTGACACTCGAAGTCTTGGCGGAAAAATCGGGCGTGCCCCGGTCAACTGTCCAGCGAGCGGTTGACGCCTTGCTGAAAGCGGGCATGGTTCGACAGGTCGGAAAAGGGAAAAGAGGTGATCCACTTCGATTTTTCGTAACGAAGTAGGTTTCTGCCCAAACTCCTATCACCTATTGGGCAGAAAGAAACGGACCGCTGGTCAGAGGACGCTTGACAGTCGCAGGAAAACCACTGCACGCGCGGGACGACAGAGTTTCGGTGTCTTAGCAGAAAGCGACCGGCACCGCTGTAGCACCAAGCGGAGAAAACGGCCGCAAGTGACTGAAAACGCTGTGCGACTCTCCGGCTCTCGGAGCCGATGTAGGAGCAGAAATGATGCGGAGTGAGAGGCAGAACGATGGCTGAGAAGCGCACGAGACGGACGACCCGCAGCTCGACGAAATTTTCGGCCAGTGACCGCCGTAGTCGAAAGGTGGATGCAGGTCAGGCGGGCGCACGCCGCCGAGCTGCTCCGCCAGGCGCAGGCGGCGCTGCGCAGCGTCGAGGTGACGGCCTCCCACAACCCGGACCCGCTCTGGGCCGAGGAAGTCGTTCGCTGCCGAAAGAGCGTCGAGGCAGCGCAGGAGGCCCTCGCGGAGTTCGACCGCGCGCTGCTCGCGCAGTCTTGATTCCGGCTGCGCTGCGTCTTAGGATTTGACTGCCATGCCGTTCACCCTGCGAAAGATGCTCGCAGAGCAGAAGGAAGGGCGCCGCTACGGGCCTCGCTTCGAGTTCCCGGAAGAGGCGCCGCCCGAGCCGCCTTCTGTCGAGAGCCTCGCGTTCCAGGCGATCCGGACGTTCGCCCCGCGCGAGGTGTTGAGGGACGACGCGCTGCGCAACGAGATTTTCGCCGAGCAGCTCGCGCTCGTGAGGAAATGGAGTCGCCTGTGAAGACTTGCGAGTGGCACCTCGGCTGCGGACTCGCGGCGAGCAGGACGTTCAAAGCGCCGCCGCTCGAGCTCCGGCTCTGCGAGACTCACTTTCGCGAGGCCGTGAGCGTAGCGGCGGACTCTGAGGTCGCGCTCAGAGCAAACCTCGAAGCTCACCTCAAGGCGTTCACAGAAGAGTGGCTGCGCGCGAGGAACGCGACGATTCCCTCTCAGGTCGCCGAGCTCGAGGGCGAGTACAGGCAGGCGCTGAAGGAAGAGGCGCTTCGCTGGCTCGCCGCTGGAGCCAAGAAAAGCTAGCACAAGAACCGCAGGACGTTTGTCACGGTTTTTGTCACTGCGACGTGGCGCGACACGCCGCGCCAGTCGCCGAGCCGGTGAACTGATCGCCGAGGGGCAGAAGCGCGGGAAGATCGCTACGCCGGGAGGCGACCGCCAGTCAGCGAAAGCATTGTCGCATTTATCGACAATGCTTCCAAAACCTAAGACTCTCGACTCTCTCGGAATCACGCGCGACCAATCCTCGCTGTGGAAGGCCCTCGCTGGCATCTTAGCAACTAGTTTTTCGCGGGAACGAGGGGCTTCTCCTCTTCTGGAGTGATGTGTACCCAATGAACAGCCCCTTGCACGTCACGCTTCGAAACAAACGGGAATCTCTCGCCGCGGCCGAATGGCCACCAGGACTGCGAGTAGGAAACTTCTATCTCAAGTTCCGCGTATTGAACCTGCCCCGCGTATGACCCCAAGCCACCAATGATGGGAGGACAATCGACGGTCGCACTCGCGCCGGGGGCCAAAGCCCTTATCTGGTGGTGCACGTTGGGCAGGGGTCCGAGACTTAGAACGCTGAATCTGTTGCTGCTTTCCATCCTCCGAGGCCAGCAAACGCAATTGATGTCGTGGGCTTCAAATAACGCGTTCTCGTTCTTCACCGTGAACTGAGTCGTATACGGGTCGATTGGGTTCAGGGGAATGTAAGGTTCCACGGAGATGTGCGGGCGAATTACTGCCCAACCGCCGAGCAAAGCCAGCGCGCCTCCGGCAAGTCCCCCTAACGCACCGGGACGAAAAACTCGTCTGAGTCGTGATTGTGAGGACGCAGGCGGATCGGTCGCTGAGCGCAGCCCTTCCTTCCTTAGCTTCTCCTCCAACTTTTTGCGCTCGCGAGTCCGGCGTCTTCTTTCCCTTCTGTCCATCTTGGCCCTGCTTCTTACGGTGCTACTGAGGTGCTATTCGTTTTGCAGAATAGCACAGGGACACGCAAGGATGCGCAGTGGGCCGTCGAGAAGAATCAACAAGTTAGCAGGGTATCGCAGGGACGCGCAGACACGCGCAGGGAGTTTTTCAGGCTTTGAAGGCCGGGGAGATCACCGGACCCCTTTCGCCTCCGCGAGCAGTATAGAGGAGGCGTTGGGAAGTGCTCAAGGCGAGCGGATTGGTAATTGGCTACGTTGGGATTTAGCCGCGTTGGGAAACGAGCGCCGCGGCTTGATTGGTGCGAATGAGGGCGGCAACAAGGTCGTAAAGGGCGGGGCTGGTGCAAACCTCGTAGTAACAATGCTCTGTGGCGCGGCCAACTTTTCCGTCGGGAAGCAACTGGCGGGCGAACGCTTTGCGAAGCACTAGCAAATCGACGGATTCGCCGAGCGGGACTTCGCCGAAAAAAAGTGTGACGTTCTGCTTGCCCCAGGGGAGATCCAGCTTTGTTTCGATAGAATCGAGGGAAATCTCTTCGGAAAGCTTCTTGAAGCCTTCCTCGTTGAGCTCGATGCCATTCATGTTGTAGCGCACAAGGAATTCGTCCAGTTCTTCCGCCGACGCGCCTTCCATGGTGTTTAGGAATTGGAAAATAGAGAAGTGGGTTTTCTGTCTGGAGAGCATGCGCTTCGCCAGCTTGGCGCACCCTGAGAGACGGTCGGAAAGATTGAGCGCTTTGGAAATCATGATGCGCGAATCGCCGTCGACCCAATACGTAGGCGCATCGCCTTGAAAAGCTACACCGAGGCCAAGTTCGAGAGCGGGGAAATCGCTCGAAGAAGCGCGCTCATTGTAGGAATTGCAAACCGCAAGAATCTGGCGCGACAGGATACAGGCTTTCGCAACAGGACGCGCATAGGCCGCAGAGGATTCGGTCTCAAAGATGGCGAGAATGATGGCGTCGCCTTCGATGAAGACTTTCTTTGCGTCGAAGCGATCGAGAAGCTTCTTTACGGGTTCGTGCAGATTCAAGCTGAAATGTGAGGCGGGATTGAGGCCGCGTGAGAGCAGGTCCTGTGTCATGCGCGTCGAGCCGCGCACGTCCGCCTTGATAATGACGTGCGAAATGACATTGTCCTGCTCCGGCCGCGCCTCTTCCTGTAGGACACACTCGTACAACCGGTTATTCATGCGCGAAAGTTCCCGGGCTTTTTCCGTCGTGACCAGGTTGATACGCTCCATGCCGGTGGTCAGGTGCTCGGCGTCGCGCAGGTCCCGGTGCAGGCGGAAGAAGTCGCCGGCGAAGCGCAAAATGAATTCCTTTATTTCGTCGCGGGAGTAACGTTGAATTCTTCGGGAGAGTTCCTCAATGCTTCGCAGCGACAACTTCTTCGCGGGAACCTGCTTGATTACCCTTTCGACTTGCTTCAGCTCGTCCTTGGATACCAGAGCCCTGCGAAGCTGCTGAAGGTGCAGCGGCGGACAATACTCAGCCGCAATCGGACGAACCTCATAGCTGGCCAGGACATGAAAGAGCATTTCGTGCTGTTCGAGGCGGTCGAGAAGACGCGTCAAAAGTTGCGCGCGAAGGGGCGCTGACTCCTCGGGACCGGTTCTTGGATCGAACAGACGCTGCGCGTTTTCCGGATCGTCGAGAAACTCTCCGAGCCGGGATGCTTTGCCCTTGCGGAAGAAATCCAGTTTTTGGCGGGCGTCTTCGACCTGTGGATCCAGTTCTTCCAGCTTCAGTTCCTGGTGCTGAAGGCGGCTTTCGATATCGTGAAGGGAGGCCTTCAGGTCTGCCGGATTGTCGGAGCTCAGGAATTTATTAAAAAAACCCTCTCCCTTTTCCAAGCGCTTTCGGGTGGCTTCGCGCTGCTCCTCAAGTTTGGTTATCTCATTGCGGATGGCCTGAACCCGTTCTATCAAAGCCGAATGCGTTTCGACAGCTTCCTTGTGCGCGGGATCATCCGATACCGTGATGCCAGCTTCGCGGAAAAACTCCTGGAAGAGGGCATCCATCGCCTCGAAGCGGTCCGGGTCGCGCGCGTAATTGCCGAGCAGGACATAATGCTCGAGGAAAAAGACGTCGTCCTTGCCTCCATCCAGGAAAATCAGGCGGTTTTTGCAAAGCTCGTAGTAGGGAGCAAAATCTTCGCCGAACAAAGCGCGGCGGGTCTTGGCGGTGGTGTTTTCCTCGACGTCGGTCAGAATCTGGGCCACCTGCTGTCCCACCTTGCGAACCACTCCGCGCCGCGAAGCCTGCAACTCCGACAGGCGCGCCTTGATGACATGCGCCTGCTGGCTGCGCTCGAAGTGCTCGCCGCGCTGGCGAACCCATTCCTTCCCTTCCAGAATGAGATTCGCGAACTGATTGCCGATTTCGGAAGTGAGGAACTTCAGCAGGCTCAGGCGGAAAAGAACGTCAATCTCAATGTTCTTGTGGTATTTGGCTTGGGTCAGCGAACTTTGCAAGAGTTCGGACAGCAATTTACGAAACGCGACCGAATCCGGCCCGCGCGACGGCCGTGGCTCCATGCCGGAGGATTGCACGGTGTTCGTGTGTTGGCGAATGAGGTCAAGGAGATAGTCGCGGGCGGCTTGGACAAACTTGGGGCTGAGGAAAACGTCGTGGTGGATATTGTCTACCCCGATGGCCAGCGTCCCCATGGGAAGGGAAACGTTATAGCTCTTCAGGCCGATTCCGGATGGCTGGGACGAGCTAAGTATGGAGAGCGTGTTGGACATGTCCTTGGATCACAGGCTCTTTCCAAGCTAGCAGCCAGGTCGTGGCCGGGCAAGGAACCCAAAGGTCAGGCGTAACCAGATAGTTAGGGGCGAGAGGCAGTTTAAATGGGCTTGGAGGGGTCTAGAACGGAAATTCGACGAGAGTCCGCCCCTAGGTGTTCGAGGCGAATACGAACCAAAGGCCAGGGTGACGGAAGGGGAAACTTTTCCGACCATTCGAGAATTGCAACGGCGGGAGTTGCAAACATGTCCTCCAAGCCGAGGGTTTCGAAATCGTGGAAACTCTCGATGCGGTAAAGATCCGCGTGATAGACCTTGGCTTGGGCCGGCTGGCCATACACGTGGACGAGCGTGAAGGTCGGGCTGGTTACGTCGTTTTCATTTGCCGCCCCGAGGCCGGAAACTAGGCCCTTTGTCAGCGTGGTCTTGCCGGTGCCTAGCTCGCCCGTAAGTAACACCAGGGCAGGTGCTTGCAGGCGCTTGGCGAATTCCCTGCCCCATTGGATGGTCTCGTCAGCGGAATGCGTGATGATTTCTTCAGGCAAGGCCGGTCAGCTCCGAAAGTAGTGCGTGGTAGGTGTCCGGTAGGGTTTCCGAGATTTCGCCAGCGAGGAGACTCATCTCGTCATGTTGGGAGGTCTTGTCGTCGCCCGCTTTGCCATGTAGGTAAACGCCAAGTGCCAAGGCGCGCTCCCAATGTGGGATCCCCAGCTGGGACACCGTTCCGGCAAGGATTCCCGTCAACACGTCCCCCGAACCACCTTTGGCCATGCCGGGATTTCCAGTCGTGTTGACAAAAGCCAGGCCCTCGGGCGTGGCCAGAATTGTGTGGAAGCCCTTCAGGATCACGTGAGCCTTCCAGTCCTTTGCTGCCTTCAATGCAATTTCGAGACGGTCCGTCTGAACTGCGGCGTTCGAAACATCAAGGAGTCTGGCCATCTCGCCGGGATGAGGAGTCACCGCAAGATATGGCGACTTTCGCTTGGCCAAGTCTTTAGCGCGCCCAACGAATGCGTTTAAGCCGTCGGCATCCAAAACCGTCGGCAATTGCGTCCGGCGGACAAGGGAGGTGATGAATTTCTGTGTTTCTCTGTGAGTTCCAACTCCCGGGCCGATGGCAAGGAGGGTCTTGCCCTGCATAAGCGCGCGGAGTTTGGCAGCTTTCCCATTTGCCGCGGCGATCGTTCCGAGTTTGGTGGAAGCAAGCGGTTCGGTCATGAGTTCTGCCTGCGCCGCAGCCACAATAGGAAGCACCACCTCTGGTATTGCAGCGGTCACCAAACCGGCTCCTGCACGCAATGCCCCCCGGCTGGCAAGAATTGCTGCGCCGGACTTACCGAGGGAACCGGCAATCACCAGAACGTGGCCGAACTTGCCCTTATGAGAATCGACTTGGCGAAGCAACGGAAGGTCCAGGAATTCTCGGGGTTCGATCCAACGAACTTTCTCTTTGCCAAGCTCTTCAATCAACGCCGGCGGCGAGCCAATATCCCGCACATGGAGTCTCCCGCAGTATGCCGAATCCGGTGAAACAAGCTGACCAACCTTGGGAGCTGTGAAAGTGACCGTCGCGTGAGCCCGAATCACGGGCCCCTGCCGTGGTTCTCCGTCAGAAGGAAGACCCGAGGGAGTGTCCACGGCAACCACGCCTTCGGGTCGCAAAGAGGTGGCCTCGCGTGAGATTTTGTTGATGTCCTCGATCGCGGAGGCAAGAAGTCCCTCAACTTTGCCTTTCAAGCCGGTACCAAGAAGGGCGTCCACAATGACGTGCGATTTAGCCACTTCCGCGCGCGCGGTGCTCCACTCGGCCAAGTTAGTGATTTCTTGAATGCCCGCCCCAGACTGTTTCAGCCGCGCCAGATTTTCTCCGGCATCCCCGCGGATCGTTTTCAAATCTGCAAAAACATAGACCTGGGGCTTCAGTCCATTCTCTTGAAGGTGCCGGGCAACCACGAAACCATCGCCACCGTTATTTCCCTTGCCACAAAGGATAGCAGCGCGACTCGCGGCGAGGTCATCGTAGGAATCCCGAAGAAACTCAAAAAACTGCTTTCCTGCATTTTCCATGAGCCGCAGGCTGGGAACGCCGTAGCGCTCGCTGGTAAGACGATCCACCTCGCGCATTTCGGCTGCGGTGAGCGCTTTCATGAAGGGTTCACAAAACGATCAAAGCATCCAGCCGCCGCTGACATTGACGACCTGCCCGGTAACATACTCGGCCTCTTCTGAAGCAAAAAACGCGACGGTGGCTGCGACATCTTCAACGGTGGGCGGACGGCCAATCGGGAAACGCGCATCGCGGATGCGGCGCGCCTCCTCGAGCGTCAATTCATTTTCGTCGATGCTGGAAGGATTCACAACGTTGACGGTGATACCGTTCTTCGCTTCTTCGAGCGCCAAGGAGCGCGACAGGGCCACAACGGCCGCTTTGGCAGCGGCATAGGCTGAGATCTTTGCCTGGCCGAACGCCCGCTCGGCTCCCACCGCACCCATATTGATGATGCGGCCCCAGCGCGCTTTCCTCATATGTGGCAGCGCCGCGCGGCACATATAGAGAGCCGTAAAGAGATTCGACGCGAAGATGCTTTGCCAGTCCGGCAGGGAGGATTCTCCGAGCATGCCCCAGCGGAAATCGCCAACATTGTTGACCAAAATATCCACGCGCCCGTAACGGTCACCCACCGTTTTGACCAACTGGTCACAACGATTTGCATCGGTGACGTCGGTCTCGACGGCAACGCAGTCGGCGCCGCCTGCCTGCAATAGGCGCAACGTCTGCTGGGCGGCGACTTTGTTGGAGCGATAAGCAATGGCGATGCGCGCGCCGTCTTGCGCGAGCCGCAACGCCAGCCCCCGGCCGATGCCCCGGCTTCCGCCGGTGACCAGCGCCACACGATTCCGAAGTGACATTTTCCCCCAGCCAATCCGTTGAAGGTTTTTCAGTATAGCGTACGCGAAGCAGCGGTTCTACCGCAGCCGGGTAACGATGACGGTCATATCATCGGCTTGTTCGGGAGTTCCCGCCCACTCTTCTGCTGCGGCCATGAGCGATTCCGCAACCATTAGGGGCGCGGCGTTGTGAACGCGGACAGCGGCTTCTTTCAGCCGCGTGATGCCAAACTCCTCGCCGTAAACATTTTCCGGCTCAACCAGCCCGTCGCTGTATCCAATGAGCAGCGAATCAGGCGCAACCTGCAGCACGCCCTGTTCGTACTCGTAATCCTCCAGGACGCCAAGCACCATGCCGCCTTTGTCTAACAGACAAGACGCACCGTTGCAGATCAGGAAAGAAGGAAGGTGGCCGGCGTTGGTATAGCGAAGCGTCCGAGTGGAGCTGTCATAGACCGCTATGAAAAAAGTGGCGAAACGGTCGTCACCCGTGTTGCGCACTAGATGTTTGTTCAGCCGCGCCACGAGCTCAGCAGTACTAATGGACTCGCTGCCTTCCGTGAGCGCCTGGCTACGCAAAGCCGCCTGCAAACTAGCCATCAGCAGCGCGGCGGAAATCCCTTTGCCGGAAATGTCGGCGATGGCAATGGCCACATGTGTCGGACTCAGCTGAATGAAATCGTAGTAGTCGCCGCTGACCGAGCGCGCTGCCTTGCAGATCGCTTCAATCTCAACGCCCGGGACCGAAGGCAGCGTGCTCGGGAAGAGCTGGTTTTGCACTTCGCGGGCGATGGAAATCTCATTTTCCAAGCGCTGGCGCTTGTTCTGCTCTTCGATGAGCGTGCCGATCGAGCCCGTCATTTGATTAAAGGATTCGCCCAATTCTCCCAACTGGTCTCGCTGCTTCACCTGAACTCGGTGGGAAAAATCTCCCTCCTTAACGAACTGTGTCGCCTGGTAGAGGTCCGCAACCGCATTGGTAATGCGCCGGGTTAACACAATTCCCGGCACCAAAGCCAACATTCCAACCAGGAGAAAAAGCGCTGCCAAGCCGATAGCCATCAGACGATAGGTGTCCCGCAATTCGCCGAGGGAGGTGAACATCCGCGCATTTAGAAGCGATGGCCGCGCATTAAAAAACGCGAGGACCGGCCGGACCGGCTCGACGGCTCCATTGCCCCCCACATACACCGAGTCCAGGCGTGACACCACTTCGACTGGTGAGTCAATCCAAATCCCTGCCGGCTGAAGAGAGCGGTTGCGTGCCACAATCGGGGCGGCCGTCAAATACTGAGCATTGGCGGTTGAATAGATGACGCCCTGCCGCATGCCGGGAACATACTTCTCCATCAAACTGAGCTGAATTACTCCGAGGTCTGGCGCGACACCGCTCAGGAAGTCGGCCGTGATTGGCACGCGAAGCGTCACCACGCGCTCTCGCCCATGTTCCGGCATCGCGCGAATGCTCATCAAGGATAGGTCCTTGTCCGTCTGAACCATCCCTGAAAACGCCAGGGCACCCGCTACCGCTACTTTTCCGAGCAAGGTAGCATCGTTTGAGAATGTAATCTCCAACCCCGGAAGCTCGCGATCGTGCACGGTGTGCGACTGCGCTTCGAGCACGCGCTCGGATTCTTCTTCGCTGGTCCCCGGTGGCAAAGTCGCATGCGCCGCAGCAATGTGTTCCGCGATATCCGCGATCATGGCGGTACGACGCTGCAGGTCTTCATGCAAAAGGTAGGCGCCCAGCTGGGAATAGAGAATCCGGCCCGCGAAGACCGCGAGAGTGACGATAGAAAGTATAGGGACAACGGCGATGAACAAATACGCCACGATGAGCCGGTTCCGCAGACTCCAGAGCAGCCGGCTTCTCCACCAAACCACAAAACGGATGAGAATATAAACGGCGGCGAGTACCGACAAGTACTCGATGAAACTAAAAACACCGCCGCTGATGCCAAGGAGTTCGACAAGCAACCCCGCGACGACCAGGGCCGAGCAAACCACGTCCAGCCATGACAGGCGGTGCCAGACTTCCTTCAGACCTGTAAGCAGGCGTTTCATGGGCTTGAAGTCAGAAGAAATACTTTACCTGAAGATGTGGTGGCACGCCGCAGCGAGCCCGGCCCGGCGCCAGAGCGCTTGCAAGGAATTTTTGGCCGAGCGCCTACTGCCCGGCCGCTACGGGCGGCTTCATGCCATTGCGGACCTTGCTGTGCTTCACGCTGTACGTGAAATAAATGACTTGCCCGATGATCAGCCAAACGACCAGGCGCAGCCACGTGACTCCGTTCAGGCTGACCATTAGCCCCAGGGAAACAATGATCCCGAGGATCGGAACAACCGGGACAAGCGGCGTTTTGAAAGGTCGCTCAAGATTGGGCCGCCTCACTCGCAAGATCCAAACGGCCGCGCAGACTATGACGAAGGCCAGCAGCGTGCCGATGCTTACCATTTGTCCGAGTTCGCCAATGGGAACCAGCGAGCCGAAGATCGCGGCAGCCAATCCGACAACCGCCGTGGTCTTCCAGGGAGTGCGAAAACGCGGATGAATGTCGCCAGCCCATTTCCAGAGCAACCCGTCATGCGCCATGGAATAGAAAACGCGTGACTGCCCCAGCAGCATCACCAGCATCACCGTGCTGAGTCCTGCCAGCGCACCGGCGTTTACCACGTAGCTGCCCCACTTCACGCCGGTCTCACGAATGGCGAGCGATACCGGCGCGCCAATATCCAACCGCGAGTAGTTCACGACCGCGGTGAGAAGCCCGGACACGACGATGTACAGGAACGTACAAATAATCAGCGAACCCAGGATGCCTATGGGCATATCCTTCTGCGGATTGCGCGCTTCCTGCGCCGCAGTCGAAACCGCGTCGAAGCCGATGTACGCAAAGAAAACGACAGCCGCCCCCCGCATGACCCCGGACCATCCGTAAGCGCCGAAGGAGCCTTGATTGGGCGGCACGAACACATTCCAATTGGCGTGCGCGATGGCCGGATGCTTCAGAACGAAGGGGATGGCGACGGCAATGAAGGTCAGCACGGCGGTAAGCTTTACAAACACGACGACGGTATTGAAGTTGGCGGATTCACGAATCCCGATGATCAGGATCGTGGTCACAATCAGGATTGCGACAAAAGCGACGAGGTTGAAACTCGTCGTTACGTGCGGGAGGCCGGCCGCTTGCTGGGCAGACATGCCCAGGCTGCTCAATGGAGCCCACAGGCCATTGGGCGCCTTGACCCATACGGCACCGGGCACATCGCAGATTTGAGGAGGCAAACTGATTCCGTAGTCTTGTAGAAACGCAACCAGCGTACTGCTCCAGCCGCTCGCGACCGTGGCGGCGCCAAAGGCGTATTCCAGAATCAGGTCCCAGCCGATAACCCAGGCGACGATTTCGCCGAGCGTCGCGTAACCATAGGTGTACGCAGACCCCGCGATGGGAATCATGGAAGCGAATTCGGCGTAACAGAGCCCCGCGAAAACGCATCCGATTCCTGCGAGCACATAGGAAATCATGATGGCCGGGCCGGCGTAACGGGCCGCCGCCGCTCCGGTTAAAACAAAGATTCCCGCGCCGATGATGGCCCCAATTCCCAACGTCACCAGGTTAATCGGGCCGAGAGCACGTTTGAGGCAGTGCTCTCCGGAATCCGACGCCTCTTTCATTAGCACTTCGATCGGCTTGGTGGCAAACAAGGGGTTGCCCATGCAACTCCTCCTCTCGGAAATACCCTTCTCTAACGCCTCACTGCCAATTTGGTCCAGAGCATTGTAGTGGCGCGGCGCGCCACACCCTACAAGAAAATTCAGTGCGTGCCGTGCGCAAAGCCAGAAGTCCGGCGTAACCCCAGATAAACCGGGACGCCAAGCAGCACGATAACCAGGCCGGCGCCCGCCGTTTTCGTCTGGTAAAGCAGCAGCGCAAACATGATCGCGGCGGCGGCAACAATATAGAGACCGGGGATGATGGGATAGCCGAACGCCCGGTAGGGCCGCTCCACGTTCGGCCTTTTCGCCCGCAGTGAGAAAATTCCAGCAATCGTCAACGCATAGAAAAGCAGAACCGCAAATACCACGTAATTGAGCAGGTCGTTATAGAGATTTCCGTAAGTCACGACGCCAGCCGCGTCGACCTCGCGGGTCCTCATCAGGATGAGGAACGCGACCCAGATTCCCTGATAGATCAGCGCGGCGCCTGGCACGCCTTTGTTGTTCAATTTTCCGGTGGAGCGGAAAAACAGCCCGTCGCGAGCCATCGCAAAAGAAACGCGGGCGCCCGCAAGAATCAATCCGTTGTTGCAACCAAACGTCGAAATAATGATGGCCACAGCCATAATGGCCCCGCCCACTGGGCCAAAAATGGCATTCAGAGCAGCGCTCGCCACGCGGCCGTCGGGAACGGACTGAATCTGGACCAACGGCAAGGTGAAGAGGTAAGCCAGGTTCGCCAGGCAATACAAGGTGATGACGATCATCGTGCCCAAGGCCATGGAAAGCGCGACGTCGCGCTTTGGATTTTTTACTTCCGCGGCCGTGAAGCCGATGTTGTTCCATGCGTCCGCCGAAAACAGCGAGCCAACTTGCGCCACACCGTAAGCTACGAACAACCCAAACGCGCCGCTTGCCGCGGTGACCGAGGGAACGAAACTTTTCAGAAAATTCGCGCCCGGTTCCAGCGTTAGCGGATTGCGGATGACCCACATGTGGCTGAAATTCTCGCTGATGGCTCCCGCATTTCTCCCGATGAAGATTCCCAGAATGATCAGCCCTACCAAAGCCAGCGTCTTCGCACTGGTGAAGACGTTTTGAATCAGCTTGCCCAACCTGACGCCCAGGGTATTGAGAAACGTGATGCAAAGGATCATCAGGATCGCAAGCAGCTGCTGGACCGAGAGGCTAATCGCGTATCTCGATCCGAGCGAAACGGGATGCATAATCCAGGCGGTCGCCGAAATGGATGGAAAAAGCACACCGAGGTATTTGGCGAAGCCCACTGCCACCGCCGCGATGGTCCCGGTCTGAATCACCAGAAAAAGTGTCCAGCCATACAGGAATCCCCAGAGCGGCGAATAGGCTTCGCGCAAGTATACGTATTGTCCGCCCGCGTGCGGAAAAAGGGCCGCCAATTCGCCATAAGAAAGCGCCGCGGAAATCGTAAGAAGCCCCGTGAGTATCCACGTGAGAAGTAAACCCCCAGGCGACCCGGTCTGCTGCGAAATGGTCGACGCCACGATGAAAATGCCCGACCCAATCATCGAGCCCACAACGATCATCGTGCCATCGAACAAACCAATAGCCCGCACGAAACCGTGTTCGCTCGCTGCGCTTCCCGATGAGATCGCTTGGGTGCTATCAGCCATTTGTCGATTCCCTATGATCCTTCCAGCCGATATCGTCTAGACGCCCGCCGCGTGGCTCGCGGCCTCCAACACTTCCAAATACTGGCGCGCGCGCGCTCCCGGCCCGGGCGCGCGAAGAATATCACTAATCACGGCAATCGAATCCGCTCCCGCTTGTATAACCTCCGCTGCCCGTTCAAGCGTAATTCCTCCAATGGCAACGATGGGCTTGTCGGTAAGCGGCCGGACCCGGCGAATGAATTCGGTCCCGACCACGGGGGCCGGATTCGACTTGGTAGAGGTGGAAAAGATTGGCCCCACCGCAATATAGTCCGTCGAAGTACATTCAGCCTGCTCAAATTGGGTGCGATTGTGTGTCGAGACGCCAACCAGCTTTCCCGCTCCAACCAGAGAACGCGCTGCCTCGGCGTCCAAATCTTCCTGCCCGACGTGGACTCCACTCGCATCGGCGAGGGCCGCAACGTCGGCGCGATCGTTCACGATGAAAGTAACGCCGCGCGGAGTCAACTCAGCCGAAAGGAGCTTCGAACTCTCTAGCAAATCGCGCGCTGACGCCGTCTTATTCCGGTACTGAAGCAGTCGGACACCGGCATCCACAAGTTGGCGGGCGCACTCTGTTTCGGGAATGGTAAGCAACGCTGCGTCTAATATCACATACAGACGTGGAAGGACAAGACGCATGCTGATTTATTTTCCGTTGGTTGCCACGAGCCGGTCAATGAAATGGGTGTTGTAATTCCCTGCCACAAATCTCGAATCGGCCACGATTCGGCGGTGCAGTGGAATGGAGGTTTTGATTCCTTCAATGACAAACATCTCCAGGGCGCGTTTCATGCGGCCAATGGCTTCGGTGCGGTCGCGGCCTTTGACGATGAGTTTGGCGATCATCGAATCGTAATAGGGGGGAATAACCGCATCTGCATAAGCCGCTGAATCCACGCGCACCCCCGTGCCTCCCGGCGCCTGGAAAGTCGTAATTCTTCCCGCGGACGGCACGAAAGTGTCCGGATCCTCGGCATTAATGCGGCATTCGATGGCATGGCCGGAAGGAATAACCGCCCCAGTCGCGTTCTCCATTTTTTCGCCTGCGGCAATCCGGATTTGGGCCTTGATCAAATCGACTCCAGTCACCAATTCCGTGACCGGATGCTCCACCTGGATGCGCGTGTTCATTTCAATGAAGTACATGGAGCCGTCTTGATCCATCAGAAACTCAACGGTGCCGGCATTCGTGTAGCCAATGGCCTCTAGGGCCGTAACCACCATGGCGCCAAGCTCTTTTCTTCGCTTCGGGTCTATCACCGGTGACGGCGATTCTTCCAACAGCTTTTGGTGGCGCCGCTGGATGCTGCATTCGCGCTCGCCCAGATGAATGACTCTGCCGTGCTGATCTCCCAGCACCTGAAACTCGATGTGCCGCGGAAACTCCAGAAACTTCTCCATGTAGACGTCGGGAGTGCCAAACGCCTGCTGCGCCTCGCTGCGAGCCGTTTGATACGCGCCGAGCAGCTCTTCCTGCTTACGTACCACCCGCATACCGCGCCCGCCACCGCCCGCCGAAGCCTTCAAAATCAAAGGGTAGCCGATGCGCTTCGCTTCCTTCGCAAGCTGCTCTTCTCCTTCCACCACGCCGTCGCTTCCCGGAATCGTGGGCAGGCCTGCCGCCTTCACTTCGCGGCGCGCACGGTCTTTCTCCCCCATCAGCTCGATGATTTCTGGCCGCGGACCGATGAAGGTAATTTCAGAAGCCTCGCAAACCTTGGCGAAGTTCGCGTTTTCCGAAAGAAAGCCGTAGCCCGGGTGGATGGCGTCCACATTGGTGATTTCCGCGGCGCTGATCACCTGCGGAATATTCAGATAGCTTTCGCTGCTGCGGGGCGGCCCGATGCACACCGCTTCGTCGGCGAAGCGCACATGCAGTGAATTGCGGTCCGCCTCCGAGTAAACCGCCACCGTGGAAATACCCAGCTCCTTACAGGCGCAAATGACCCGCAGGGCGATTTCCCCTCGATTGGCGACTAGGATTTTCTGGAACATAGATTGGCGCGCCGGCTATTTCTTCCGGCTGGGACGGATGCCGAACAGAGGCTGTCCGTACTCGACGGGCTGTCCGTTTTCCACGAAAACTCGCACGACTTCGCCCGATTCATCGGACTCGATTTCATTCATCAGCTTCATCGCTTCCACGATGCAGAGCGTCTGCCCCGTTTCAACGAAGGCCCCGAGTTTGACAAATGGCTCTGAGCCGGGGCTGGGCGAGCCATAATACGTCCCCACGATGGGGGATTTGACCAGGTGAAGGTCTTCCGTGGCTCGGGCTTCGGGTGGCGCCGAAGGAGCGGCAGTCTGCGAAGCTGCGCCTGCCGAGTTCCCCGGATTGGAGACAATGATTTCAGGAGCGGATGCCGCCCGCGGCGCGGACAATGCCAGCCCGGACGACGGCTTCCGCAGCCGGATGTGCAAATCTCCTCGCGAGTATTCAAACTCCTCGAGATTGTGATCGGTCATGAATTGAAAAAGCTGCTCGATCTGCTGCAGTTCAGGCGTGGCAAACGTCGGACTGGGCGGTGTAGGCGGTTTGCGTTTCATGCGTTTTAAAGTTCGATGAGATGCCGCGGCGCGCTTGTCAGTACCTCGATACGGCCCGCGTGCACGGCGACATCGTCTTCAATGCGAATGCCCCCAATGCCTTCCGCATACACGCCAGGCTCAATCGTAATTACGTTTCCAGGTTCCAGGAGCCGCGCTTGCCCCTTCGCGACCCTGGGGTCCTCGTGTACTTCCAAGCCCAGGCCGTGACCCGTGCTGTGGACGAAAAGAGGGCCAAGGCCATAACCTTCCAGAACGCGGCGTGCCGCGGCGTCGACTTCTCCGCAGCTGACTCCCTCTCGCACTGCAGAAATCGCCGCTCCCTGCGCCTCCAGGACCGCCCGATACCACACCCGGATGCGTCTTTGCGCGCGCCCCACGAAGACCGTGCGCGTTATGTCGCTGCAATAGTGGCCGAGTATAACACCCAGGTCGAGCACCACCAACTCATTTTTCCTCAGTCGTTTGCCGGTTGGGCGCGCGTGTGGCAAAGCAGCCCGGTTTCCGAATGCAACAATCGTTTCGAAGGCCGGACCGGACGCTCCCCGTTTGCGCATCTGGTACTCAATCTCGGCGGCGACCTCTGTTTCGCAGATTCCCGGCTTCAGCAAGCCGATCGCAAACTCCACAATTTCCCCTGCCAGGATGGCCGCCTTGCGCATGTGCGCCAGTTCCCCGGCATCTTTGCGCGCCCTAAGGGTTTCCACGATTCCTGCCGCGGGAACCCATTCCAGGCGCCCCCGGGAGGCCTTCTTCGCGCTTTGCAGCTGCGCCACGGTCATGTGCCCCGCGTCGAACCCCACTCTCCGGAGCTTTAGGTCGCCGAGGGCTTGCGCGGCCGACTCGAATACAGTTCCCTTCTGCTCCTGGATGCGAACGCCTGCGGTCTCCTCTTTCGCCTGCACCACAAACCGTCCGTCGGTAACGAGCGTCGCGCCTTTTTTCGAAATCACGAGAGCGCCCGACTCGCCGGTAAATCCGGTTAGATAGAACCAGTTCGCGGGGCGGGTGACCAATAGCGAATCGACTCGGGACTCGCGGAAGAGTCTCGCCAAAGCGCGCCGCCGATTCTGGAACGTGGTATCCACAAAAGAGAACGAGGAGACTTCAGTCTCCTCGCTTCAGCCCTTGGTTTAAAGAGAATCTCCCTGAATTATCCGGGAATGATTCGCGGAGTCAGGAAAAACAACAGTTCCTGAGAGGACGTCGTAATGTTTCTCCGCCGGAAAAGGTTGCCGATGATGGGTAGCGTGCCTACAATTGGCACTTCCGAGATGTCCACGCGCTGCGAGGAAATAATGACTCCGCCAAGCACGACGGTGCCACCATCCGCAACGGTGATCTTGGATTCCACCGCCTGCGTATCCAGCGCCGGAACGCCTTGAATGCGGGGAATACCGGCGTCGATCTGCGTATTCTCCACCAGCACATCCATGAAAATCGTCCCGTCCTTGGTAATCTGTGGAGTCACTTCGAGCTTCAGCACCGCGTCGATGTACTGGACGGAAATCGTGTTGTTGATGGTCGTCTGAATCGGAATCTTCGTACCTTGCTTCACCGAAGCCTTTTCGTTGTTTTGGGTAGTGATTTTCGGCTTCGAGAGCAACTTGCCCACGCCCTTCGATTCCGCCGCGCTGATCATGAAATCCAATGCGAAATTCGCTGAGGTGAATACATAGCTCAGACCGCTGGTGGGAGTGCCGGCTGCAAGGTTGGTGACCAGCGGCATCGCCACGTTGGTCGCTTGAGGAGCCTGCGTGCCACCAGGAGTTGGCGGTGTGGGGGGCGTGCCGGCAATAAGGGCTGGTGAGGTAGAGAAGCCGGGGATGAACGGCCGGAATATCGGGCTGGTTCCCACGGCATTGTTGCCGCCAAACACGTTGTTGCCGCTGGATGTCGCAAATGCCAGCTGCGTTCCGATGTCTTGGGCGAACGAGCGCGAGGCGGATACCACTCTCGCTTCAATCTCCACCTGTTGCGATTTGCGGTCCAGTTGCGCTGTCAAGTTGTCAATCGTCGGTATAACCGACGGAATGTCGCGGATGATCAAAGTATTCGAACGATCGTCGGAAAGAATGTCGCCGCGCGGCGAGAGGAACTTCTTGAGGGTCTCCTTCAAGGACGCGGCTTTCGCATAACTCAGGACGCGCGTGACGGTAACCGGATCAACGGCTTCGGCCTGCGCCTTCACCAGGTCGCGTTGTGTTTCCGCCTCGGACTTCAGCGTCGCCCGCGTGGCAATCCTCAAAACGTTGCCGTTCAACTGTTTATCGAGACCATTGTTCTGCAACACAATGTCCAGCGCCTGATCCCAGGGCACTTCATCCAAAACGATGGTCAGGCTGCCTTTGACCGCCGGGTCCAGCACCACGTTCAACCCGCTGATCTCGTGAATCAGGCGGAAAAAGTCGCGCAAATCCACGTCTTTGAGGTTGACCGAGATTGGTTCACCCGTGTACCTCGCGGACGACGTCTGGGCAGGCGCCGATTGCGCGGCGTCTGCCGCCAGCTTGGTCGCAGCCGCATTCGCCTGCTGAACGGCCTGCTGGGCAGCCTGCTGCGGGTTCGCTTCGGTGTGAGCCGGGGCACTCTTCTCACTGAACGATGCCAGGGCGACGGAGGAGGGCTGGGTCAGTTCGCCCGGCAAGGCAAAGCGAGGAGAAGGAATCTGAGTCGCGCGAGCCGAAGCCTCCGCAGTCTTCTGGGAAGTCTGTTCTGGCGCAGACGTGGTCAGCGTCGACTTTTGCGAAACACCCATGGGCGCTGCTTTTGGCGCGCTAAACGAAATGACCACGGCGCTTCCATCGCGCGATACGGAATAGGACGTAGGAGCCGACAGGTCCACTACCACCCGCGCGATGTCAGGCTGATACTGGCCCATGCGAACATCCACAACCGGAGCTGACACTCCCGGAATGAGCGTCTTGTGAACCGCCATCCGGGCTCCCACGAAGTCCAGCACCAAACGATCCGGATGCTGCATCCGGGCCGCCCGGACTTCGAGCTTCCCTTCGCCCTCGACCCGCACCGCCGAGCGCTCGGGCGCTTGCGTGATCGCCACGCTGGAGATGACCGCGGATTTCCTTGTGCCCGCGGACTCGGTGGTCTGCGCTGGCGCAGGTATCGCCGCGAGCGTCATCCCCGCAAGGATCAGGCAGCCATACTTGAGGGCTGGCCAATTCGTCTTCATTGCTGTTCTCCTGAACTGGTGGAGTAAATTCGCTTGTTCACTTGACGTTCTACCGGCTTGCCGAAGGCGTCTTTGCCTTCTTCGTGGAACGAAACGCCATCCATCGTGATCTTGTCTACGCTGCCGTCGTACAGGTGGTCGCCTTCCCGCAGGAAGTACGTTCTCGCCTGTGGATTGGAAACCACTGCAATCATTCCGTTAGGAGCGCGCACGATCCCATCCAGGCGCAGCGTGCTGACCTGCAAGCCCGCTTTACCGGGAGGCAAATTCGGATTGCCCTTTCCTCCTTGCGTATGAGCAAGCAAGGATTCGAAAGGATCGCGTCTCGCAGCCTTCATTTCGCTCTCGGCCGCAGGTTTGGGAGCTGCCCCCGCCGCTTTTTCTGCAGGCGGCTTCGCGGCCTTCGCCGCGCCCTTTTTCTTTCCCGGCTTCCCGGCAGGCTTGGCGGTTGCCTTTGTAGGACTCGTAGCCGGCTTTGCCGCTTGCGGTGCGGGCTTACTCGCGGCCGCCGCTGGCGTTGCAGCTTTGGCCGGAGGTTGTGCCGCAGGTTTCGCGGGTGTTTGCGAAGCTGGCTTTGCCGGAGTCTGCGCCGCCGGTTTTGCAGGAGCCGGCGCCGCCGGTTTTGCAGCAGTGGGTGTGCCCGGCTTGGCAGGCGCTTGCGCCGTTTGGCCAGCCGTCTTGTCCAAGGAATTTCCACTGGACAATGCCAGCGGGTCTTTTTGCGCGCGCAAACCGGGAGCCGTCGCCGCGATCAAAAGCCCTATTCCGAGAGTTATGACTGAACGCATAAGTTCGCTCATTCCCGCTCAGGGTTTCCCAGGCGTACTGCCCGGTTTGGCTCCAGCTGCAGGAGCAGGAGCCGCACCGGAATCAGCAGGCTTGGTGAAAAATGTTGTTGCTGTAAAAACTCCAGAAACCGTGGTGCCAGGCCGTACCGGATACTTCGTGCCTTTCGAGTTTTCCGGTGCGTCGAACGCCAAGTCGCCGACGTTAATGATTCGCGACAGGCGGCCTAACCGGCCAAAAAAGTCCAAAACGTTGAAGTACGGCCCGTCCGCCTGGATTTCGAACGGCATCTCGTAGTGATATTCCTTCGGCACAATCGCCAGCGCCTTCAGCCGGCGGATCTGCACGCTAGAAGAGCTCGCCGCGCCCTGGATCAGGCGGATAAATTCGTCCGCTTCTTTTTCTTCGGGAACGATCGTCTTTAACGTGTCCAATTGCTTGTTGAGCGCGTCCATTTGCTGCTTCAGTTCTGCGTAGCGCTGCTTATAAACCTGAAGCTGCGTTACTTCCTGTGTCAGCTTGGTCCTCTGGTCCACGGCCGCTGCAAGTTCTTCCCTCTCGCGCGCAATGGGCGAGCCGGGGGTGTAAACTCCCGCCACCATCAGCACCACGGCGACGGCAACGGCCACCAGGGCCTGCATGAACACCGACATGTCTCGCAACGGATTGGCCATGGCGTCCCCTTATCCCTTCTTCGGCGGCGTCTTTGCCGCTGTAGCAGGTGTCGGCGCGTTCGCCGGACGCGCTTGCACCGGCTGTGGTGGAGCAATTTCTGCCGTAATCTGGAACGTAAACGTCTGAACCGCCTGGTTCTTGTCGTCTTGTTTCGACTCCAGAATCTCAACCTTCTGGAAATACCCTGACCTTTTCAAGGCGGTAATGAAATTCGCTACCGCATTGATCGACGCGGAAGATCCGTCCAACGACAGCGAGGTTCCCTTGCGGGTCATCTGCGTCAGCCACAGGTTTTCCGTGCGCGAAACCGTGTTCGCGACCATGTCCAGCAACTCTTGCCCGCCCGTGCGATCGCGCTGCAACTGCTCAATGGTGTTGACGCGCTGCTGCAAAACCGCCTTCTGCTTTTCGAACGCTTCGACTTGCTGCTTGGTTTGCTCAAGTTCCGTCTTCTGCGCCTGCAGGGTCTTAATCTTGTTGTTTTCTTCGGTTAGTTGTCTTTGCCAGGTGAGGTAGAAAAAGGCCAACACGGCTAATCCAACTGCCGCGCCAATCCCGATGAACGCCACCGGCATCGCGCCACCCGTGTCCACGGCCATCGTCGGCCGTCTTGAAGCTTTCGGTCGTATTTGTCCAAGAAGGTTTATGCGAATCATGGCTAGTCGAAGCTCCTCAGCGCCAGACCTACGGCAATTACTAGCCGCGGCGCAATGTCGCGGATCTGGTCATCGCTGTGCCGGCCGGGATTGATGAGCACTCTGCGGAACGGATTCAGCTCCTCCACAGGCATGGCAAACTCTTCTCGCAACAAATCCACGAGCCCGGGCACACGCGCGGTTCCCCCCGCCACGACAATCCGCTGGATGTTTTCTCCGCTCGCGGTGGCCCGGAAAAAGTCAAATGTCTTTTGAATTTCCAGGGTCAGGATGTCGGAGACGCTGCGCAGAATCTGCTGTTTTTGCTCGTCAGTAACGCTTGGCAGCGTATCGCCTTTCTTCAGCCTCTCGGCGTCCTCGAAGCTCAGGTCCAATTCTTTCTGCAGTGCGTCGGTGTACTGGTTTCCACCCACGCTGACGTCGCGCGTAAACAGCGGAATCCCGCCGCGCACGATGTTGATGTTCATGACGCTTGCGCCGATGTTCAGCAGCGCTACCGTCTGCGCGCTATCCGGTTCATAGTTCACTTCGAAGCAGTTCTGCAGGGCGAACGCGTCAATGTCCACAATCATGGGAGTCTTGCCCGCCTGCGCCAACACGTTCGTGTGGTTCAGAATCTTGTCCTTCTTCACCGCCACCAGGAGCACATCCATCTGCGAGTCCATGGACTCCAGCAGCTGATAGCTCAGGTTCACGTCGGCAATGTCGAAGGGAATATGCTGGCTGGCTTCGGAAGGAATGCGGTCGTACAACTCTTCTTCCGTCATCAACGGCAGCGGCACGCGCTTAACAATGACCGAGTGCCCCGAAACCGACGTCGCCACGTTCTTGGTCTTGATGCGCTCCGCGTCGAATATCTTGCTGATCGCGTTGGCCACCTGCGGCGCGTCCATGATCGCGCCATCCACAACGGTGTCCGGCGCGAGCGATTCCATCCCGAAGCTTACGAGCTCATAGCCCGCCTTGGTTGCCCTCAGCTCTACGGCTTTGATAGAGCTGGAGCCGATATCCAGGCCCACGATCTGCTTGCTCTTCTTTCCGCCTAATAGCCCCATGGCCGCCTCTCTCCTACGGTCTTTCTTGCAAAGCGCACCGGATTATCTGCGTCTCCCGGTGGACTGGCTCATTTTCCGCTCCATCCAGCGGTCCAGAATCGTTTTTCGCAGTTTCCAGCGGTTGCCAAGTTTAAACGCGGGTATTTCGCCTTCCGTAATGTAACGGTACAGCGTATCCGGGGAGATACCCAGATACTGCGACGCCTGTCTTACGTTCATTACTTCGCGCGATTCCATCACAGTGGAACGCCACCCCGGCATTCAAACACACGCCTGCAAAACACAATCGTACAGGTGCGCCCCATTGCGCTGCGGAATGGGATTGAGGGCACAACCCGTGGGAGCTTTATGACATTGTGGACTCCGAGCGTCAAGGGAATCTATAGGTCAGTTGCCCTAAGAATACGGGTAGTTCTAGGCATTTCGGGGGGTATTGTCGGGTAGTACCACTATTTGCAGACAGGCTGTAGTATCGTAACCACAATTACTTGTGTTTTTTCGCTTTGACCACCTGTCCCCGCGTACCGTTAATCCTTTGTCCGCAGCCTCCAAAATCAGAAACCGCTATTTCCTTTTTACTCGCGCTATCTCCTTTTTACCCAGTCATTTGCCGCTTTCCTTCGATTTGTCTTCGCGGAATTCCACCTCAAAAATGCCCAAAAGGTTACTAAGAATCCCTGGATACCAGCTCAGTTAATGCCTAGAGTTTTCCACAGACCTTCCACACGCCTTTGGGTCGCCTGGTCCATCCGAATCTCGTCCGGCCACGGCCGCGTGAACCCTTCCGCGGCCCATTTCCGCGTTGCATCAATCCCCATTTTCGACCCAAAGTCTTGCATCCGCGCCGCGTGATCCAAGCTATCCATAGGCCCGAGCGAAAATTGCACGTCCCGCTCCGGGTCCAGCGCGCACAGGGCCTTCCACACCACCTCGCGATAGTTATGAATGTCCACGTCGTGGTCCACCACCACAATCACCTTCGTGAACATTGCCTGGCCCAGCGACCAAATCGCATTCATGATTTTTCGCGCATGCCCCGGATACGACTTTCGGATCGCCACAATCATGAGATTGTGAAAAATCCCCTCCGCCGGCATCGAAACATCCACAATCTCCGGATATTGCATCCTCATCACGGGCAAGAAGATGCGCTCGACGGCGTAACCCATGTAAAAGTCTTCCTGTGGCGGCGGACCCACCACCGTGGTCAGATAGATTGGCTCTTTCCTCTGCGTCACGCACTCGACATGAAAAACGGGGTACTCCCCTTCGAGTGAATAAAACCCTGTGTGATCGCCAAACGGCCCCTCCGTCTTCATCTCGTTCAAATGGACATACCCCTCCAGCACAATCTCCGCATTCGCCGGCACGTCCAATTCATTCGTCTGGCACTTCACCAACTCGACCGGCTCACGCCGCAAGAATCCCGCAAACATCATTTCATCCAAATCCGGAGGAATCGGAAGCATCCCGGCCAGCGCGGTAGCGGGATCTGTCCCAATCGCCACGCTCACCGCGATCCGGCCCTCAGCGTTCTTGGCTCGCGCGCGCCGAAAATGCTCCGCTCCATGCTTTTGCGTCTGCCAATGCATCCCCGTGGTCCGCTCGTCATAAACCTGCATCCGGTACATTCCCACGTTGCGCTTCCCCGTCTCCGGATTTTCAGTGAACACCAGTGGAAAGGTAATGAATCGCCCCCCGTCCTGCGGCCAGCATTTCAAAATGGGAAAGTCATTCAGGTTCACATCCTTGCCCTGCCGCACCACTTCCTGGCAGTCGCCCTTGCTCACGTTTTTTGGAAAGAACGATCCCAGCTCCGCCAACCTCGGCAGCATTTTGATTTTGTCGAACAGCCCCTGCGGCGTTTCCATTTTCAGGAATCCCTGAATTCGCTCCGCCACTTCCTCGAGCGCATTCACTTCGAACGCCAGGCACATTCTCCGCACACTGCCAAATGCATTGATCAACAGCGGCACCCGCGACCCCTTCGGCTTTTCAAAGAACAACGCTGGCCCCACGCTGTTCCTCGCGCGCCCCTTATCGCGCGCCACCCTTTGCGCCACCTCCGTAATCTCCAACACAGGATCCACTTCCGCCCGCACGCGCTTCAGCTCGCCTTCTTTTTCGAGCTTCGCCACAAACTCACGCAAATCCCGATACGCCACGCGTTCCTCCCTTTCGTGCCAACGGCCGTTTCCGGAACCGGCAACTCTAGCACGTCGTCTTTGGTTTGTGTGGAAGCGGGCTCAACCCCTAGAGGCCGGGATACTGGCCAAAGAACAGTAAGACGATATCGATGGTATCTGAGACTCCATGCGCGACAATGGGAACGGCCAGGTTGCGGCGGCAAGCAAGATAGAGAAGCCCCAGGATCACGCCGTCCGGACCCTCTTCAAGGATGCCGGTGAGGACTTGGTGGTAACTTGAGACCGAAGATGGCGCTCACCAGGAACAGACTCAGGATCCACGCCGCCCGGCATGCAATTCCCGGCACAAGAGTTTTTGCCCAAGCACGATATAGAGCGAAGCCGATCTGCTTCCATTGCATTTTGCGAAGCCGGCAGGGAAATCCAACCCAGCGCGAAAAGATACGGTGTAGCGCTAACCTTCAGGACGTCGTGCGGGCGGCCGACATAAATGGCGGTGACGAGAGAAAATTGCACAAGAATGAGCCAGCGACTGTCCTGCCAGCGTCGCCCGGGCGCACTCGTCTTTTCGATCTCCCCGACGTTCCTCCCAAGGCTTTGCGCCAAGAAGCACGAAAAGTCTCACTTCACCATGCGGCCGCTTCTCTAACCTGCTCCCTGCTTCCCGCATCGAATTTTTGACCAAAGATTCAAAACCCTGAGTGCGAGGAACCTTATGCCCAAAATGAAAATCGCCACCGTCCCCAGACCCGGCGCTGACTTTGAGCTTCAAGAACGCGACATACCGCAGCCACCTGCCGGACAGGTCCGCATTCGCGTGCAAGCCTGCGGCATTTGCTTCAGCGACCATATCGTCAAGGACGGCCTCTTCCCCGGCATCACTTACCCGCGGTCGCCCGGCCATGAAGTTGCCGGCGTCATCGACGAAGTCGGCCCCGGCGTCACGAACTGGAAAAAAGGCCAACACGTCGGCGTCGGCTGGCACGGCGGCCACGACGGAACCTGCCTGCAATGCCGCCGCGGCGACTTCATAACGTGCGTGAACGAAAAAATAACCGGCATCAGCTACGACGGCGGCTACGCCGAGTACATGCTCGCCCCCACGGAAGCCGTCGCCGCCATGCCGGACTCGCTCGACCCCGCCGAAGCCGGTCCGCTTCTCTGCGCAGGCATCACCACTTTCAATGCCCTCCGCCACAGTGGCGCTGGCCCGGGTGACTTGGTCGCCATCCAAGGGATTGGCGGCCTCGGCCATCTCGCCGTTCAGTTCGCCAGCAAGTTTGGTTATCGCGTCGCCGCCATCAGCCGCGGCAAAGACAGCGAACCACTCGCCAGAAAGCTCGGCGCGCACATCTACATCGACGCTTCCGCCACGAATGCTGCGGCCGAACTTCAGAAACTCGGCGGCGCTAGGGTGATCATGGGCACCGCGCCCAACTCCAAAGCCATCTCTTCCCTCTTCGACGGCCTGGCTCCAAACGGAACGCTCCTGGTTATTGGTGCCGGTCCCGACCCCATCGAGGCACCGGTCATGGGCCTACTCATGGGCAAGCGGCGCGTTCAAGGATGGCCCTCCGGCATCCCCGCGGACTCCGAAGACACGCTGCGTTTCGCCGAGCTCTCCGGCATCCGCCCGATGATCGAAAAGTTTCCTCTCACCAAGGTGAACGATGCTTACGCGCGGATGACCAGCGGCAAAGCCCAATTCCGCGTCGTCCTCACGATGTAGCCGACTCATGTCACTGAGCGCGCCATCGTACCGTCGCGAAAACCGCACCCCTTCCCCGTCAGAGCTTGGTGTACGATTTGTGGCGGAGAAAATCATGCTCAAGTTGAGGCTTCTGCCGGCAATGGTTCTGCTTCTTGCACTGACTCCACCGGGGAGCGCCCAGTTCGCACACACCGATCACCAGCAGATCGTCGACGCCACCGGCAAACCATTCCTTACACACGCAATCAATCTGGGCAATTGGCTGGTGCCGGAAGGCTACATGTGGCTGTTCGACGGCGGCCCGCAATCTGCCACGGAGATTCGCGCGCTGGTAGGGGAGCTCCTTGGTCCGCAGGCGTCTTCATCATTCTGGCAAAAATACCGCGAAGGCTACATCACGCGCGAGGATATTGCGCTCATTCATCGCGCCGGCTTCAACACCATGCGAGTTCCTTTGCATTACGCGCTGCTTGAGAGCGACGACGCGGAGGGCTTCAAGTTGCTGGATCAATTGCTAGCGTGGAGCCGCGCCGAAAATCTGTACGTCGTCCTCGATCTCCACGCCGCACCGGGAGGTCAAACGGGCACAAACATTGACGATAGCGGCGGCTATCCCTGGCTATACCAGAGTCCACAAGAGCAACAGCAGCTGATCGCCATCTGGCGGCGCATCGCAGCGCGCTATCGTGACAATCCGACCGTGCTCGGCTACGACCTGCTGAATGAGCCCATCCCGCACTATCCAGCACTCGCTCATTTGAATCCTTCGCTCGAACCCCTCTACAAAACCTTGTCAGCGGAGATTCGCAAAGTCGATGCTCACCATATCCTCTTTCTCGGCGGCGCGCAGTGGGACAGTAACTTTTCCGTCTTTGGCAAGCCATTCGACTCCAACGTCGCCTACACATTCCACAAATACTGGACGGCGCCCGATGAAAGCGTGCTGCGCGAGTACATTGATTTTCGCGAGCGTTTTGACGTGCCCATCTGGATGGGCGAGTCCGGCGAGAACACCGACGAGTGGATCGCGCAATTCGTGAAATCGCTCGAAAAGAACAAAATTGGCTGGGCTTTCTGGCCGTACAAGAAGATAGAGAAGTCCTCTGCGGTTGTTACCGTTATTCCGCCGACCGACTGGGAGAAAATCGTGGAGTTCGCAAAACTTCCCCGCGGGACAGGACACGTGGAAGAACGCCTGAAAGTACGGCCTCCCCAGGAGACCATCAACCGAACCTTCGCCCAATTGCTCGAGAATATCCGCCTGCAAAAGTGTCGCGTCAACGAGGGATATCTAAAGGCACTCGGGATGAAGACCGATCTTGCTCAATGACCGGTGGCAACGCCGAATTCTCCTCGCTCTCGGATCACCAGACCCTCCGCGGAAATTACGTGCTGATGCAACCAGCGGAAAATCTGTCCGCCCTGCCGCGCAGATCCAACGTATAATCGCCGCACGGTTGCCGTCAGAAGGAGACCCGGTAGGAAAATATGCGCGCCCGAATATTTTCAGCCTTAGCCCTCTGCCTCCTTGGATGCTTCGCGGTTCGCAACTTAGCGCAAGAAAAACCAGACGCGGCCGCAATACGGGCCTTGGAGTCGAAATGGGTGGACGCGTATAAGCAGCGGCAAATCACCACGGTTGCCTCGCTGCTCGCGGACGACTACGTCATCACGCTCGAAGATGGCAGCACGTACGGCAAAGTTGGCTTCATCAGCTACAACGCAGGCTCGCTGCGCGTGGATATCGCCGAAGTGTCGGACCTAAAGATCCGTATGCACGACAACATCGCCATCGTGACGGCGGCTTATCACGAAAAAGGCGTGCTCGCCGGAAAATCCTACGATTATCACGATCGCTTAACCGACGTTTGGATGAAAACCGCCGGCAAATGGCAGCTCATCGCCTCCCACTACAGCCTGCCCGCTAACCTTTGATTCGGATCCCAAGCGAGATAACCTGGTGGGGCTATTGAGTCTTGACGTCGGAAGCCGGTTTCAACCACGTCTTGTGAGATCCTGACTTTAACGTCCAACCTTCGGCGGGCATCCAGCTACAGTAGAGAACTCTTCTCCAGAGATTTTCCTTCGGCGGATCCCAAGAACACTTTGCTTCAGTAGCGTCCTTTTTTTCGCGCACTTCGACGGCCACGTTGACCGTACCCGGATCCTTTTTGGTGAACTCTCGGCCCATGCGGATGGCTACGATGTCGCCCACGCCCAGTGACACCTCCGGCGGAACGTAAAACCACATTTCTGTCCCTTCCTCGGTCGACCGATGGCAGCAGTAAACTCGCCCGCTCGCAAGGCTTCCATCTTTGAGGTCTGACTCCTGCAATCCCGTTGCGAGCAGATGTTGCAAGCTCACTCCCGAAGCGAGGATTTCTTGACGGGTCGCTAACCGAGTGACTTGCGCAAGCCGTAGCGCCCCGCTTTCCTCCTTGTCCGGAGGATACAGCTTAGAGGTCCCGGCTCGGGAGACAGCCGAGGCCAGGCACATCGCCATGAATGAGCCCATTAAATACAATCCGCGAAGCCGCCAACGCCACCTGTGCGAATTCGATGGTCCCTTCTTTCCACCCTTTGTTGCTCTCATCGAATCTCCTCTGCAATTCTCAATCGCGTTGAACCCGATGATCACTAGGTCTCCAGAATGAAACAAGCCGCGACCCGCAAGAAGGGGCCTTCGATTTACGGATCTAACCGATGAGGTAGGGCGAATGCTTGGCTGAACCAGAGAGTACACAAAAACAATCCGTCGGTGCAATTTCTTAATCAGATGGACATCGGGCCCGGTACACCTTACAAAGGGGCTGATAGCTTGGCCCGCTGCTTCCTCGGCCGCCCGTTTCAACCTGACACATTTCGTCTCAATTCGCTAACGCGCTGAGTCAGCCCCTCCGCCACGCGTTTCTCGACACTTTTCTCGCTCGCCACACAACTTACACAAAAGCAACCACTTAGAGTCCATCCTTGGGGGCTGAATCCTGACCCGTCGGGCTGCTCGGATTGGCCGGCGAATTGCGATTGTCAGTCCGGAAGATGTGTCGCTTGAGACAATCCGGGGCGCCGTCTTCGGGAACCCGAAAAAAATGACCGATCTACTCCATAGCGCGATTCGTTTAGATTACATCTCTTGCGTCCTGACCGTTCTCGGCGCCGTTCTGCTTGGCAAGAAGCTGTGGCAAGGCTGGGTTGTCTGCGCCATCAACAGCGCGGTGGTCTGCGTTATCGGCGCCCGCACCGCGCAGTTCGGATTCATTCCCGCCAATCTCTTTTGCATCGCCCTCTACACTGTCAATCTACGTACCTGGCGGTTCGCACCTCGGCGCGCTTCTCGGGAAAAGGACAGGGAAGCCGACAACTCCTAGGGTTTGCTACCGTTCGTTTTCCCGGCACCTCTCCATTAGGCGCTGTTACCTCGCCCTATCCCTCAAGAAACACATGACTTATGGTATTTTTGGTTTTATCTCCACTCGTCTCTCGACACTCACCACGGTCTTGTCTATGCTGAAAGCTGAGCCCTAATGAACCGCGTCTACCTCGATTACAACGCCACCACCCCGGTCGAGCCAGAAGTGCTCGACGCGATGCTTCCCTACTTCTCCGGCGAATTCGGCAACGCCTCCTCGATCCACACCTTTGGCCAGAAGGCTCGAGCTGCCGTCGAGACGGCGCGCGAACAAGTTGCCGCGCTTGTAGGAGCACGCCCCCAGGAAATCTTCTTCACAAGCGGAGGCACCGAATCGGACAATCACGCCGTCTTCGGCATCGCTGCCCCATCCGCAAACAGTCCAAAGTCTCGGCCCCACGTGATTACGTCGTTCGTGGAACACGAAGCCGTCCTGAACGCCTGCCAGGCTCTCGAAAGGCAAGGTGTTGACGTTACTTACCTGCACGTTGACCAGGACGGCTTGATAGACCTTGAAGACTTGCGCGGCGCGATTCGCCAGGAAACCGCGCTCGTCACCATCATGCACGCCAACAACGAACTCGGAACGGTGCAGCCGCTCGAAGAAATCGGCCGCATCGCCAAAGACGCCGACGTTTATTTCCATAGCGATGCCGTGCAGTCCGCCGGGAAAATTCCTATCGACGTCCATCAGTTCCATCTCGACCTGCTGTCCCTCTCCGGCCATAAACTCTACGCTCCGAAGGGCATTGGCGCGCTGTACGTTCGCGGCGGCACGCGTTTGAAGCAGCTTCTTTACGGCGGCCACCATCAGCGTGGTATGCGTCCGGGCACGGAAAATGTCGCAGGCATTGTTGGCCTCGGCAAAGCCGCGGAAATTGCGCGGCAATCGCTCGCGAACGACGCAAAACGGCTGAGCACGCTCCGCGATCAGCTCGAGCACGGCTTGCTCCATCGCGTGCCTCATTCGCGCATCAATGCCTCTCGCGCGCCCCGCACACCAAACACTGCGAACCTCGTTTTCCCCGGCGTCGAAGGCGAAGCCCTTCTCATCGCTCTCGACCTGAAAGGTCTTGCATGCTCCACCGGAGCAGCCTGCTCCTCCGGCGCCGTCGAGCCTTCACACGTGCTCACCGCCATCGGCTTGCCCGCCGAAGAAGCGCGCGCCAGCCTGCGCTTCAGCTTGGGCCGTCACAGCACACAAACCGACATTGATTTCGCCTTGCAAGCCGTCCCCGCGGCCGTCGCCCAGCTCCGCCAACTCTCGCCGACTTATCAGAAAGCCGTCGCCCATGACTAATCGTTTTTTCTCCGCTGGCCCCATCTGCGCGACCTCGATGAACTCGGGGTTGAGAAAAGCGGCTTCCTGCTCGCCGATGCTTAATCCGCTACAATGAAATCTGCACGATGAGCGCTGCCACGCAATTCGACACGCTTCCCGAGCGCGCGGAAACGCAGCCCGGCCTGGTCGCTGTGGCCATGTCCGGCGGCGTAGACTCTTCCACCGTGGCGGCGCTCCTCCAGCAGCAGGGCCGCCCCGTCGTCGGTCTCACCATGCAGCTCTGGAATCAGCGCCGGCTGCCAGAGTTGCAAGGCGAGGGCCCGGCGCAGCACCGCTGCTGCTCACTCGACGACGTCTACGACGCAAAAGCCGTGGCGCGGCACCTGAATTTTCCGCATTATGTTGTAAACTTCGAAGAGCAATTCGAGTCGCGCGTGGTGCGCCCGTTTGTGGACCAATACCTCGCCGGCCGCACCCCAGTCGCCTGCACCAACTGCAACACCGACGTGAAGTTCGAGACGCTGCTGCGCATGGCACGCCAAATCGGCGCAGAGCGCCTCGCCACCGGACACTACGCACGCATTCAGAAAAATGACCCGACGCAACGATGGGAGTTGCTTCGTGCGCGCGACGATTCCAAAGATCAGTCTTATTTTTTGTGGGGACTTACTCAGGAACAGCTATCGCGCAGCGAATTCCCTCTTGGCGAATTGACCAAGGATGAAGTCCGCGCGCTGGCCCGGCGCGTGAACCTTCCGGTTGCCGAAAAACCCGACAGCATGGAGCTTTGCTTCGTGCCCAACGGCAACTACGTGCAATTCATCCACGCTTACTCGAGGGAGCGCGGAATTGCTCTAGGCGAGGCGGAGGGCGAAATCGTGAACGAAGACGGGGAAGTGGTTGGCCGCCACAACGGCGTTCACAATTTCACGATTGGCCAGCGCAAGGGCCTGGGTTTTGCTGCTGGCAAGCCGCTTTATGTTCTCTCGATCGATCCGCAAGGGAACCGCATCGTCGTTGGCGAAGATGAAGCCCTCCGCAAGCAGAGTTTGGAAGTCGAAAATATGAATTGGGTTTCCATTGCGCGGCCGTCCGAAGCGTTTCGCGCGACGGTCAAGATCCGACACAAGCATGAACCCGCCGCCGCAGCCGTCGAGCCTCTCGACAAGACCCGCGCACGAGTCACCTTCGACGCTCCGCAACGGGCCATCACGCCCGGCCAAGCAGCTGTCATTTACGACGCCGACCGGGTCCTCGCGGGCGGCTGGATCCGCTGAAGAGCGTGGTCCGTTCCAAGTTTTTAGTTTTAAGTTTCAAAGGCGAGAGGGAAACAATTCTCCGCGAATGTTTTCCTTATAACGGAAAACTCAAGACTTGCAACTAAATGAAGAGTTCCTCTTCCTGAGTTTCGCGGGGTGGTTCATCGCCGCGCCGGCGATCGGAACGCCCGTCCGAGCCGCGGCGCCGTGAGCGCAGAAGATCGATTCCAACCTTGATTCCCTGCACCAGTGCGGAAGCTTTTTGCATGGGCGCCCAAAAACTGTGCTTGAAACTCAGGCCCGCTTCTTCGACTGATTCGAGCGCAGCGCTCAAAATGCGGTCCATGTGGATCAACTGCCCGCGCATCCTGTCCGCCGCTTCGGTGAAGACGCGGTCCACCTTTTGCGCTTGCCCGCGCGCCAGATACACCATGTGTGAGGCGTCGTTCACCATGCTGGCGATTTTTGGCTGAGTGTCGTCGAGAAGAATTTGCACGCGCGTCAGAATGGGCCCCATTCGCGACTGCATTTCCGTCACCAGCCGATTCACGTTGTCGGTGGTGCGGCGCATCTGGAAAAGCAGCACCGTCAAGATCACTACCTGCACCACCAGGGCAAGCGCTGCCACAATGCTGAAGAATTCGAGCCACACCTGCATACAGACTCCGTGCGCCTCTTTGTCGGAGGCGATCCAGCCACATTCGAATCACGACCCGTTACGACCTGGCCTGCTCCACGCCCGGGCAGTTACGACTTCGCCTGCCGTCGATAAGCTTCTTGTGCGCCTTCCACAGCCGCGACAATCGAATCCTTCTGGCGCGTGGCGACTTCTTTGCCGCGCTCGATCAGTTCATCGGCGCGTTCGCGGAGTTCACGCGCTTTGCGCTGGGCGTACTCCTTGCCCTCGTCCGCTTTCTTGGTAAGATAATCGCGCGTCTCTTCGCCCGCCTTCGGTGCAAAAAGGACGCCCAAGAGGGCGCCAACTCCAAGACCCACAATAAAGTACGTCACCTTGGAACCCACGTTGTCCGTCATGACAACCTCCAGAAGACTCAAGGACAACCTAACACAGCGAAGGAGCGGCCGCAATGACCCCTAACCGGCATTGTGGATTCGAAACGGTTAAGCTTTGTTGGAAGGACCTTGCGCCCTCGAACGCTCCGCGGGGTGCTCGAGACCCGCAAGAATTTTCTCAGCGCTTTTTCTTGAAACCACGGCGCTCAGCTTTTCGACGCCCGCACGCTGGATATTGGCCACGCTTCCGAATTCCTTCAACAACTTCTGCGCCGTCTTCGGCCCGACACCGGGAATTTCATTGAGGGCGCTGCGGGTTTGCCGCTTGCCGCGGCGCTGGCGGTGAAAGGTAACGGCAAAACGGTGCGTCTCGTCGCGAATTTGCTGGATCAAATGCAAGACCGGCGAATGGTGTTCGAGAACGATGGGTTCGTCTTCCTGCCCGAGGACGAAGAGGATTTCTTCTTTCTTGGCGATGCTGGCCACGGGCTGATTGATGATTTGGAGCGATTCGAGCGCCTGGGCCGCGGCGTGCAATTGGCCAATGCCGCCGTCAATCAGGATGAGGCTGGGCAATTCTTTCTTTTCTTCCTGCAGACGCCGGTAGCGGCGCGTGACGGCTTCGCGCATACTGGAGAAATCGTCATTGAGACGCGGCAGGGCGCCGTTGCCCGCGCCTCCGCCGTCGCCGCGAATGATGAACTTGCGGTAGTCGGATTTCTTCATGCGGCCGTTTTCCAACACGACCATGGAGGCAACGGTATCGGTTCCCTGAATGTGCGAAATGTCAAAGCTCTCGATGCGCTTGGGTTCTTCGAGCAAGTTCAGAGTATTTTGCAGCGCTTCTCCGATGGCTTTGGAAGTCGGCCGCAGGACGCGGAAACGCTGCACGAACGAGTGCTTCGCGTTGTTTTCCACCAAGTCCAGGAAGGCGCGTTTCGAGCCGCGTTGCGGAGTACAAATCTCGACTTTATGGCTGGCGCGCTCGGTGAAGGTTTCTTCGAGCAGGGCGCTCTCCTCAAAGTCTTCTGAAACGTGAATGGCTTTGGGCAAATACTCAGCTTCGAGATAGAGCTGCTTCAGAAGCGACGGAACGAATTCCTTGGGGTCGAATTCTTCGAGGTCTTCCCAATAAAATTCGCGGCGGTCCACGACGCGCCCTCCGCGCAGGTGAAACAGATTCGCGGCGACCAACGGCGGCTCGGCATAGTACGCGAGAACATCCGTGTCGTCGCCTTGGGCGGCGGCGATGCGCTGGCGTTCCTCGATGTCTTCAAGGGTGCGGAGCAAATCGCGATAGGCTGCGGCTTGTTCGAACAATTCTTTGTCGGCGGCCGCGGTCATGCGATCCTCAATACTTTTCATCAGATCGTGTCGGCGGCCTTCCAGGAACATGCGCGCATCGCGCGCGGCTTCGGCGTAGCGCTCATCGGTGGTGAATCCCGCGACGCACGGGCCGAGGCAACGCTTGATGTAATACTGCAGGCAGGGCCGGGGATGGCTGCGCGTGAGGTCCACGTTGCACGAGGGGACCATAAAGCGTTTGTGGATGAAGTGGAGGATTCGACGCGCCAAGCCTGCCGGGAAATACGGGCCGAAGTAGAGCGAGCCGTCCTTCTTGATGCTTCGCGTGAAGTACACGCGCGGATATTTTTCGGCCGCGGTGAACTTGATGTAAGGATAAGTCTTGTCGTCGCGCAGGAGGACGTTGAATTTCGGGCGGTACTTCTTGATGAGATTGTGCTCGAGCGCCAGGGCTTCGCGCTCATTGCCGACGAGGATGGTTTCGAGATCGGCAATTTCACGCGCAAGCGACCCGGTCTTGGCATCCACCCAACGTGACTCTGTGAAATACGACCGCACGCGGGCGCGCAGGTTGCGCGCTTTGCCGACATAGATCACGGCGCCGCCAGCGTCTTTAAAAAGATAGGCGCCGGGGCTTTCGGGAAGCTGGGCGGCTTTTTCGCGAGGTTTCATGGGAGAAGCAGCTGTTGGTTATGCGTTCTCAGTCTTTGGTACAGAATCGAGATTCGAAATTGCCAATTGCCGCTGAAAATTGGAGGCTCACATATGGGCCTTGCAAAGTGTCCGAAGGCAATCGCTCCCGGCCCTGTTTTCAACGGACAACTTCCATCATACTAGAGCGAATCGAAACAGAGGGAGAGAGGCTTGTTTCGCGCACGACTTATGAAGCTTGGTTTCTCGCTTGCGGCGTTTGGCGTCTTGGCGATTTTAGCTGCCCCGCTGCACGGACAGGATCCGCAGCAGGAGTCTTCGTCGAAGCCACCGGACACTTCGGCCCCAGCGCCCGCCAAGAAGACAGACAGACCCGCGAAAGACTCTGTCAACAAAGACTCGGCGACGAAGAACGCGCCGGATCAGCCGCAGTGGGATCCTTTGCGCGCCGAAAAGGACATCGAAGTCGGCGAGCACTACATGCACAAGGGCGATTATGATGCCGCCATCGACCGTTTTCAGGACGCCATTGAAGCCAAGCCGGGCTACGCGATTCCCTTCCGCTACCTCGGCGAAGCACAGGAGAAAAAGGGGCAGAAGAAGCAGGCCATCAAGTCCTACCAACGCTACCTCGACCTATATCCCCACGCCGAAGACGGCGCAAAAATCAAAAAGAAACTAGAAAAACTCTATAAAGAAGTGGAAAAAGGAAAGAAGGACTAAAGACGGTTGTGCAGGGTATAAGCTCAGCGTGCCAGGCGGTCGAGCAGGCGGCGGGCGCGGTGGAATTCGGCGAAGCGCCTTTCTTCTTCGCGAAATTCGCGGGAGTGGGAAACGAGCGTGCAGCCGGAGCGGCGCGTGGGATGCTTGACGTGGAGCATCTCGTGGAACAAGACATATTCGACGGCGCATTGCGGCACGCGGGGATGATCGAGGCGGCGGTTGAGCAGGATCTGGTTCGGGCCGGGATCGTAACAGCCGAATTGGCGACGCCAGCCGCGGAGGCTCCAGCCCATGTGGGGCTTATGCAGCTCGCCGGCGAAATATTTGCTGTTCAGCTCGTCGAAGAGTTTTTCCAAATCGAAATGCCGGCCTTGCGCCCCAGTGTGGCGTAGGCGGACGCGGTTCCGGCGCATACGGTTCATGCGGTCGCGGGTGCGGCCGGAACGTGCGTATTGCAGGTAAGGTTCGACGAGCGGCGCCGGCGCCCTGCGTCGATAGACGCGGGCAAGCAACAGCGCCGCGGCGGCTTCCAGCACCGAAAGTGGCGCGCGGCGCAACAGGTCCGAGAGGCGGACGTAAACCACTTCTTCGCGGCGGCGAATGGTGAGCGTCAAGCTGGAATAGGGATAGAACTCGACTCGGAACCGCGGCGGGCGGCCGTCGCAGCCGATGCGCGTGAACATGCGCTGAAACAGGGCGGCGCCTCCAGGAAAGAATTCGTCCTTGCGACCCGCTTTCATTGGAGTCCCGATGGCTTCCTCTACTCTCGAATGTAACGCAGAACCGGCGGTTCGTTGTAAGTTCTTCGTTTTGAGTAAAGAAAAATAGAACTCTTTGTTGCTGCTCGTCGCTACGCTTTTCTGAGCCGGCCGAGTCATGTCAGACATTTCCACGAAATCGTCAGGCGGGCAAGACCCCTATTGGACACCGAGAAAGAACTCCAAGCCCCTCAAACTTTCATACCCGGCAACAGAGCTACCGAGCTCCAGAAACCCAGCCAGGATTCTTCGTTTCACTCGGGATGACCGAAGAAACTTGCTCGCCGGGCATCCTTGTTCGATCGATTAGTGCTTCCGGCGGATGGGAGGAGGCGCAACTTTTTTCTTCGCTTTTTCCGCGTCGTTCATGGCGTCCTGCGTACCTTCGATGGCGTCGTCCAAATTGTCCCTGTAGGTTTCCAGTTCGGGGCCACTCGAATACTTCTGAAGAATGGGCAGAAAATCCTTGGTGCGCGAAGCCATCAGGTCGATGCCCTTGCGGATGTTTTCCTGCTTTTCGATACCGAGCTGCATCACGTCGGCGGCGTCATCCACACAGCCGATGTAGGCATTCAGCAGAGCGTTGAGCATTTCCACGTGCTTATTCGATGAGGGATGCTCGAGTTCATACTGGAATTTCTTCAAGCGGTCTTCCGCAAAAGTGAGGAACAGTCTGATGCGCTCGGTGGAAGTTTCGGCGTCGCGGATTTTGTCGGCTTCGAGAGCGCTCAAGTAGTCCTTTTCCTGGGGCGCATTCGCGTGGAGCAGCGGTCCAGTTAAAAGCCAGCAAGAACAAATGAGAAACGCGGCGTATTTGCAGCTCATGGTTGTCTCTCCGCGGGAGGAGGAACCGGCTTGTCGGCGGGACGATGAGGAAAAAGCAAACGAATCAGATCCTCATCCATGCTAATCAGGTCCTGGCGCACGATTTGCAGCGGCGGCTTGTAGGGAGCAGGCGCGGCCAGCATCGAGTCTTCCACTTCGCGAATACCCTGCTTTACGTGCATCTCCACCTGCCGGTAGCCGTTCGAGTGCTTTTCGGCGTCGGCATGTTGCTTTTTCAAGGCTTCGAGGGCAGCGCGCACATTGTCGCGGTATTTTTCCATGGTCGCGTCGACCGCGTTGTTGTCGCCTTCTTTTTCGGCGCGGCGGGCTTCCTCAAACTCAGCATCGCCCAGCTTGACCAGGAGTTTTGCCTTCTTCACTGAATTGGTTTCGCGATCGAAGTGGCCTTGCAATTCCGCGACGGTTTGCTGAGCAATGGCCGGAGGGAGCACCAGGAAAATCATTGCCGCACAGCCAAGCGTTCGCTGGGGATTCCAGAATGTCCTCATGGGTCACTTTTTGCCTTCGAGCATGCGCCGCAGGACCTTGCTCCGCTCCTTAGCCTGCCAGACCTGATCGGGATTCTGGTTCTCGTCAAGCTCCAGGAACTTTTGGTAGCCCTCCAGGGCCGGCTTCGGCTGGTTCAAACTATCGTAACAGAGTGCGCGGATGAACCAACTTCCCGCTCCGGGCGTCTCGAACTTGTCGATGCGATCGAGAACCGCGAGAGTGGCGGGATAGTTCTTCGAAAGATAGTAGGTGGTACTGAGATCCTTCCAATAATCCACCTTCTTGGCGTCCAGTTGGATTGCGGCCTTGAGTTCTTTTTCGGCGTTTGGAAAATCGCGCACTTGCAAATAGGTGCGACCTAAGCCTCCGTGAAGTTGGGCGTCGTTTGGCGCATGGGTGGCGGCCTGCTGCAGCGTGGTGATGGCGTCCTTCCACTTCTTTTGCGCAATCTGGATGTCCGCGCGGAGCTTCAACGACTCCACGGATGGATTGCCCGCGTCGGCGCGATCCAGTTCGGCCAGCGCTTCCTCGTTTTGGCCTTGGTCCATCAGCAGGTGAACGAAATGGGCGTGCGCAGCGGTGTCATTGGGCTGGAACTCGAGATACTGCCGGTAGGCGGTAACGGCCTCGGGCTTCTTTTGCGCTTCCAAGCTTTCCGCGAGTCCGCGAAACCCATCGGCTCCCCTCGGTTGAACTTCCACGGCGCGGCGGAACCGGGCTTCGGCTTCCGCGGGCTGGCCAGAGCGCAGGTTCATCCAGCCCAGGTAGTCGATGGCAGTGATGTCGCTGGGATCAAGATGCAGGAGCTCCTCGAACGCTTCCCCGGCGCCGGCACGGTTGCCGGAGCGGTCCAGCGCGACAGCGAGCAAATAGCGTGGGCGGCTCTCGGCCGGAAGCAATTCAACCGCTTTGCGAAGAGGCGCGACGGCGGCGGCGTCTTCGCGATTGTCGAGTAGCAGCATGCCCAGGTTCACGTAGGCGGCAGACATTTTGGGATCTAACGCCGCGGCGCGCCGGTATTCCGCCTGAGCTTCTTTGGTTTTTTTCAACGCCGTGTAAACGTACGCGAGCTGAAAGTGCCCATAGGCAAAATCCGGTTGATCGGCAAGAATTTTTTGGAGAGGAGTGATGGCGGCTTCGAATTGATTCTGATCGATATCGCGCTGGGCTTCGTCCAGGAGATCGTTGAGAGGATTGGCGAGCGCTTGCTTGGTGGATTTGCCCGATGCCTTGGGTTTCGCCGAAGTCTGCGCTTGCAATGGAGAAGCATCGCCCGGCATGGACGCAGGAGGCTGCGCCACTACAAAGAAAAGCCCCGACAAGGCGCAAGAAATGATTCGGGGCGCGCTGTTTGGAAAAATCGAGAGCGTCATGGTTCCGCCGGAGTCGTTTTGCTTCCGTTCGCAGCGGTAGCAGAGCCGCCATGGGGTTTTGATGCTCCGTTGGGCGGACGCTTTGCCTGACCATTTGACGGGCGGGACTGACCGTTGCCATTCAAAATTCGGGCGAGAAACCTGCCGGTGTGGGACTGCGCGTTGCGGGCAACCTGCTCGGGCGTTCCGGTGGCAATGATTTTGCCGCCCTGGTCGCCCCCTTCGGGGCCCAGATCGATCAGCCAGTCGGCGGACTTGATGACGTCAAGGTTGTGCTCGATCACCAGCAACGATGCGCCGCCCTCGAGCAATTTGCGGAAGGAGCTGAGCAGTTTCGCGATGTCGTCGAAGTGCAGCCCGGTCGTGGGCTCGTCGAGAATATAGAGAATCCCGGAGTTGTCCGTTTGGGTGAGATGCGAAGCGAGCTTTAAGCGTTGGGCTTCGCCTCCGGAAAGCGTGGTGGCGGACTGACCGAGTCGGAGGTAGCCCAGGCCGATTTCGTTAAGAATGCGCAGCTTCGAAACCACTTTAGGAACATTCACGAAAAAAGCGAGCGCCTCGCGCACGGTCAGTTGCAATACCTCGTGAATATTCTTCCCGTGATAACGCACTTCGAGCACGCTGCTCTTGAAGCGCGTGCCGCGGCACTCTTCGCAAGTCAGCTCTACGTCCGCGAGAAACTGCATTTCCACCGTGACGGTGCCGTCGCCCTGGCACGTTTCACAGCGACCGCCGGGCACGTTGAAGGAAAAGTGGCCGGCGGCGTAGCCGCGGCGCTTGGCGTCGGGCGTGTCCGCAAACACTTCGCGGATGGCATCGAAGGCTTTCAAGTAAGTGGCGGGGTTCGAGCGCGGCGTGCGGCCGATCGGGGATTGATCGACGATCACCACGTCGCGGATATTGGAATCGCCCTCGAGACGGTCGCAAAACTCCTTGACGCTTCCGCCCACGCGTTTGGCCGCCAGCGCTTTATACAAAACGTCGTGCACCAGAGTTGATTTTCCAGAACCGCTTACCCCGGTGACCACGGTGAGAGTGCCGAGCGGAATCATCACATCGAGATTTTGCAAATTGTGGAGGAAAGCGCCGAAAAGGCGCAGGAATTTACCGGCGGGCTTGTGACGCTGATGGGGAACCGGAATACGCAATTCACCGTTGAGATAGCGGCCGGTGAGTGACTTGGGTTCATGCAGCATCGCGTCGTAAGCGCCGGCGAAGAGCAGCTTGCCGCCAAGTTCGCCCGCGCCAGGTCCCAGGTCGATGATGTGATCCGCGGCTTGAATGGTGTCGGGATCATGCTCCACGACCAGAACGGTGTTGCCCAAGTCGCGCAGAGATTTCAGAATGTCAATGAGTCGTTGCGTGTCGCGCGGATGAAGGCCGATGGAAGGCTCGTCGAGGACGTAGAGCGCGCCCACCAAATGCGAGCCGAGGGATGTCGCCAGCTGAATGCGCTGCGATTCTCCGCCGGAAAGAGTGGAAGTCAGGCGGTCGAGCGTCAGATAGTCCAGCCCGACTTCATCGAGAAACTGCAAGCGCGTGCGAATTTCTTCTAGAATCTTGTCAGCGATTTTCACTTGCGATTCGGAAAGCTGCAGAGTCGAAAAGAAGGCTCGCGCTTCTTTGACCGTGAACCTGCAAACCTCGGTGATGGATTTTTCTGCGATGCGCACCGCGCGCGCTTCGGCGCGCAAACGCGTTCCGCCGCATTCGGGACACGTTGCGTAACCGCGATAGCGGCTCAGGAAAACGCGCACGTGGAGCTTGTATTTCTTGCGCTCCAGCCATTGAAAAAAACCCTTTACACCCTCGTAGTCTTTCTCGGAATCGCCTTCGAGGACCAGCCGTTTTTGCTCGACGCTAAGTTGTCGCCAGGGAACGTTGGTTGCAATCCCGCGCTCGCGGGCCCAGGACTTTAAATCCTGAAAAAGCCCCTTGTAGCGCGGCTTGGTCCAGGGCTCGATGGCTCCTTCTTCGATGGACTTCCCGGGATCGGGAACCACAAGATTCAAGTCGAAATCGATAGTATTGCCGAAGCCCTGGCAGCGCGGACATGCGCCGTAAGGATTGTTGAAGGAGAAAAGCCGCGGCTCCGGCTCTTGATACAGGGTGCCGTCATTCTTGCATTCGAATCGTTCGTTGAAGCCCAGACGCTCCGCGGCACTTCCCGGGCCATCGCCGATGAATTCCAGAATGGCTTCACCTTGGCCTTCGCGGTAACAGATTTCGATGGAATCGACGAGGCGCGCGCGCGACTCAGGATTCACAGCAAGCCGATCCACGAGCACATAAACCGGCTTTGCAAAATCGACGTCCAGTAGAGTTTCGGGTGAAGAGAATTCATGGACGCGGCCCGCTTGGTATAAACGGTTGAAGCCGCGCTTTTGCAGTTCGAGCAGAGCTTGGCGCAGGGCCTCCGATGACGGAGCCGCGGTCTTCTTCGTTGCGCGTTTGGAGCTGGCTGCTGCAGGCGCAGCAACTCGAAATTGATAGAGAATGTAGAATCGTCGCCCCGGTGCGAGCGACAGAACGCGTGTTGCGATTTCGTCGGGATGGTCTCGGCGGACTTCCGCGCCGCATTTGATGCAAAACGTCCGTCCGCATCGCGCGAACAACAATCGAAGATAATCGTAGATTTCCGTCGAGGTGGCCACCGTCGAACGCGGATTCCGCGTGGAGTTCTTCTGCCGAATCGCCACGGCAGGCGCGATCCCGGAGATTTCGTCCACGTCCGGCTTTTCCATGCGCTCGAGGAATTGGCGCGCATAGGCAGAAAGCGATTCCACGTAGCGTCGCTGGCCTTCGGCGTAGATGGTGTCGAACGCGAGCGAAGATTTGCCGGAGCCGCTTACACCGGTAACGACGGTGATCGAGTTGTGCGGCACGTCTACGGTTACATTCTTGAGGTTATGGACACGCGCGCCCTGAACGCGCAGGGCGTCCTGTTCCGGCTTGGAAATTTCCTCGGAAGCGGTGATTTGTTTAGTCGCCAAGAGCAGCCCTGGACAGCAGGTTTCAAAGCTACTGTCCAAAACTTAAATTATAAGGCGGCTCTCTGGGGCGAGCAAATAGTGCTTTTGGGGCGGGTCTTGCTCCAGGCGCCGTTAACGACCGAAGAGAGATCACGGCTCCTCGGTAAGAACGATCTCTCCAATGCCCCCGCTAACTTTCAAATGAATGGTGACTGGCGACTTCCCGTAAGCTTCGTTGGTGTACGAGCCGCCGTCCTGCTTAAGGCCGTGAGTGCTGATGGATCCGATGCCACCCGAAGCTTCCGCGATAACACCGATCTTCTTCGGCAGCCGGATGTTCGCTTGCCCCACTCCTCCTTCGATATCCGCCGTCAAATCCGTCTTGCGTTCGCCTGTCAGGTCCACATCTACCTGACCCGCACCAAGATGGAGATCCAGGCGAGTTAGCGGAATATCCCGGAAATCCAGGTTGCCCTGCCCAGCTCCCATCTCCACGCGCAGCTCGAGGGGAAGATCCTTGTTGAACCGAAGATTCCATTCGTTTCTCGTATTCCCAAAGCGCACGGGGTGCGAATCCTGGGAGATCCTGATTTCCCCAACGCTATCGGTGACGTGGTAATCGACGCGGGGTTCATCGTAAGCGCGCGTAAATCGGAAGTCCGCGTCGAGAGCGTGTTGCGAATCGCCTCCGATGGTGAGTTCTCCTGCGCTCATCTCGAGGTGTGCGCGCGCGGACTTTGCTCCCTGCAGGTCCACCGTTTGGGACGTGTGGTTGAAATCCGAAGAGTACAAGCCATGGCTACGAGCGGCGCCACGACCGTGCCAGAGAAGCAAAGCGAGCACGGCCACGAATGCCAGGATTCCAACCGTCGTGCCAACCGAAATCCCAGGGGCTGCGTTCGGATTCCGGGTTCTTTGATAGTTGTCGTAGATTTTGCCCAGGCCCACGAAGATGAGAATGAGCGGCCAATAATCAAGCAGAATCTCCCAGGGCTCGAACGTGGGCCGCCAGTTGTGCACAAGAAAAAGAACGCCGACGGTGATCAGGATCACCGGCAGGACCACAGACACGCGCCGGTAGTTGCTTTCCTCGGGCATGGCAAACCTCCGCTATCTAGTACTACGCACGCAGAAGAAAAATAGTTCAGCCGTTATCAAGCGATACTCTCGAACCAGGCCGCCGAAAGCAACCCCGGCAAGCCGGCGGTGGCGGCAAATTCAACGCGCAGGCTGAAACCGCATCTTGCCAAGAAGGCAACGTGGGAGCGTTCTCGAACCTTCCGGGCTATTTCGGTGTGGTACAGTTTCGTCGAAAGGGGTCAACCGCGGCGGCGTGAATACCTTCTCGAGAGTTTTCTGGATGGTGCTCGACAGTGTGGGCATCGGCGAACTGCCGGACGCGGCAGACTACGGCGATGTTGGAAGAACTACGCTGGGCCACGTCGCGGAGTCACGGCTGCTGCAAATCCCAAATCTGATCAATCTTGGCCTTGCCAATATTGCTCCGCTGAAGTTCCTGGCACCGAAAGCGTCTCCGCGGGGCGCTTATGGCAAAAGCGCAACGCGCTCCCCTGGAAAAGACACAACCACGGGCCACTGGGAAATGGCCGGAGTGTGGCTCGATCAAGCTTTTCCTGTGTACAAGAATGGATTTCCTCACGAACTTATCGAAGAATTCGAAAAGCAAATTGGCAGAAAGACCATTGGCAACAAGCCTGCTTCCGGAACGGAAATTATCAAGGAGCTGGGCGAAGAGCATGTCCGAACCGGCAAACCTATCGTCTACACGTCGGGCGACAGCGTTTTTCAAATTGCCGCGCATGAGGAAGTGATTCTCATCAATGACCTTTACCGGATGTGCGAAGTCGCGCGGCGATTGCTTGACGGACCGCATCGTGTGGGACGCGTGATTGCCCGGCCGTTCACCGGTACGGCGGGAAATTTTGTGCGCACTACGCGGCGGCACGACTATGCGGTGGATCCGCCGAAGCCCATGCTCCTGGACGTCCTAGCCGAGCGGAAAGTTCGCGTGCTCGGTATTGGAAAAATTCACGACATTTACAACGGTCGAGGTGTCGACGAGTACGTCGCCACCAAGGGCAACGCCGACGGAATGGAAAAATTAACGACAGCCGCGAAAGAGCGCAAGGACGGCCTGATTTTCTGCAATCTTGTAGACTTCGACATGCTCTACGGCCATCGCAAGGATGTGGAAGGGTTCGCCAAATCGCTCGAAGAGTTTGACCGCATGCTCGGCGAATTTCTCCCGCTGCTCGGTCTTTCTGATCTGTTGATGATCACCGCGGACCACGGTTGCGATCCCGACCCGCGCTGGCCGACGACAGATCATTCCCGCGAGTACGTTCCCATCCTCGCTTATTGGCCCGACAGCGGCACGGGAGTGAATCTTGGAGTACGCGATACCCTCGCCGATATGGGCCAAACCATCGCGGAGAACTTCAGAGGCACCATTCCCCACGGCAGCAGTTTTCTCTCAGAACTGCGAGCTCAGCGAACCAGCGAAGCTGTGCGATAGCCGTGTTCGACGGGAGCGTTACCGCGAGTGCTCGCCGTCGCTCTCTGTGATCGGGCTTTGACCCCTGACACCACCAGTTGCAGCCCCGCGCAAATCGCGACCACTGCAATCACCGCGCGAAGCCGCTGCGCCGGAATATAACGTGAGAGCAGACAACCCAGCAGCACTCCCGGCAATCCCCCTAGAACCAAGGGTAGAAGCACGGCCAGGCTGATCGAGCCCAACGTCCAGTGAAATATTCCGCCGATGACGGCGAGCACGAGACCGAAAAGCAAATCCGTGCCAACCACTTGCGAGGGCGTCATTTCCGAATAATTGAGAAGCAGCACCGTTCCCAGCGCGCCTGCTCCCGCCGAAGAGAATCCTGATTCAACGCCTATAGGGAAAGCGAGCCAGGGCAGCCAGCCGGAATTCCTCATAGCAAACTGACTATTGCGCACGTGAGGGATAAAGGTAATTGCGGAAGAGAGAGCCAGCACGGCTCCAAGAATGATGACTACCGTGGAGTTTCCGCCGCGACCACTGGTCATGTAACGAAGAACCAAGGTTCCGGCCAAAAGACCGGGAATGGCGCCGCGAAGTAGAAGCCAGAAATACCGCGAATGAATTTCGCGCCGGAGAAGGTAAAAAGGCGCGGCGACCAGGCGCACAATACCCGCAAAAACGAAAGCCGTGCCGACGGCTTCGCCTGCGGAGAGCCCCGCAAAGAGCAAAAGAGCGGGCACGGTGAAACTGCCGCCGCCGATCCCGGTGAGGCCGACGGCGAACGCGATGGCAAACCCGATGAGTAGCTGCGTCATGCTCCACGCTCCGAGAACGTGTGAATGCCGCACTCCAGCTTGCGTCCGCCCCAGCGCCCGGAGCGGGCATTCCCCGGGTCGGCGGGAACCGCCGTACACGGTTCGCAGCCAATGCTGGGGTACCCCGCGTCGTAAAGCGACAAATAGGCGAGCCGATGGCCGCCGGTGTATTCCCAGACTTGAGCCCAAGTCCAGTCGGCGAGCGGACTGACCTTCAACAGCCTCCTGCCGCTGGGAAGGCGGTGCGGCTCGATTTTTTGCAGGTTCGCGCGCGTGGGTGATTGTTCGCGGCGCAGCCCGGTGAACCAAATGTCAAAAGACTCGAGCGCCTTCATGAGCGGCGCCACTTTGCGAAGCTGGCAGCAGGCGGTGGGATCGCACTGATAAAGCCGGCCGCGCTCGGACTCCTGCTCGGCGACCGTCTTTTCCGGAAGAACATTGACTAGATGCAGTCCCCACTCCGAGGCTAGGCGATCGCGGAATTCGTAGGTCGCAGCGAAGTGATAACCCGTTTCGAGAAAAAGAACCGGAATTTGCGGCAGCCGCTTGCGGAGAAAATCCAGCACAATGATGTCTTCCGCCTGAAAGCTGCACGTCAGGCACGCCCGCGCAGGTTGCGAATCACGGAGGACAGCATCCAGCAACCCCTCGACATCCAAAGCCTCGATCTGTTGTGTGTTCGGTGGAAGGCTCATTTCAGGGTTCCCTTCTGGCTGGCTTGGAATCTGGTGAGAGGCGCAGTTGTTTCGCGAAGCTCCTTGGAATCTGGTGAGAGGCGCAGTTGTTTCGCGAAGCTCAATGCTCGCTCGGCGATTTGGTCGTCATCTGCGGTAGCAGGGTCCGCGACATCATTCGCTTGAAATATGGCTGCGGCGGGAAGTTCCTTTAGTTCTTGCGACTCGAGCGCGAAATCTGTGCAAAGGGCAATCAGCCCTGCAGAATGGAACGAAGCGAGAAGACGCCCTAGCGCAGAGGAACCCAACCCCGACCCGTCGAAAGCTACCGCTTGAAAGCCATCGTCGAAAAGGGCGCGCTCTAATGATTTTGCTAAAGAAGGACGATTGCCCAGCAGGAGAATTCCTGCCTTGTGGCCCTGGCGAAGTTGTCTTTCCTCTGCGGCTACCGGGCCGTTGGCATCCGTGAACGTCGGTCGATTTCGCTCGCCGGGGTCGGCGGCATCATCGAGGGAAGTTTCGCGTACCATCCCCGCTCCCACCGTCGAATTGGAGAAAGGATCAATCAAAATGAAACTACCCGTGGCGCGGCTAGTGGCATAAGCGTCGAGAAAAAGCGGTTGATTCGTTTCCACTTCCGCTTCGGCGATGCCGTTCATTTCCAATTGTTCGGCAGGCTCGCGTTCAAGCGTGTTCACATCAACGCGATAGCGAAGGCGACGAACGCGGGCCTTCACTAACCTTGTGGTGTGCTTCAAAAGAAGCGGTCTTTTAACACGCAGTGGTTCCGGATGGAGCCAAACTACGGTGGCTGAAAAGCTGCGCGAGGCGGCCGGAAGCTTCGACGGAGAAACCAGCATCTCGCCGCGGCTAAGGTCGATTTCGTTTTCAAGCTGAACGGTGATCGACTGCGGGGCGATCGCTTGGTCCAGATCGCCGTCGAAGCCGACCAGGGCCTTCACGCGTGCTTCCTGCCCCGAAGGCAGGGCTACCAGAGTGTCGCCCGGCAGCAAGGAACCACTGGCGAGTTGTCCCGCAAATCCCCGAAACCGGGAATCGGGGCGAATCACGTATTGGACGGGAAAGCGCACCGCATCGAGCGAATGCGTCTCGCGAAAATCGACGGTTTCGAGGTGCCCTAATAAGGTCGGTCCCGAATACCACGGCATTTTTTTGCCTGAGCTGACCACATTGTCGCCCGCCAGCGCGCTGACCGGAATGCATTGCACGGACGAAATGCCAAGATGCGACGCCAGCCGAAGAAAGTCGCTCTGCAAGTGAAGAAAAACGTCCTCGCTATAATCCGCGAGATCCATCTTGTTAATGGCGGCAATGACGCAGCGAATTCCGAGAAGCGAGGCTAGGTAAGTGTGTCGATGCGTCTGAGTGAGCAGGCCCTTGGTGGCGTCCACCAAGATGATCGCAAGGTCAGCCGTGGACGCGCCGGTAGCCATGTTGCGGGTGTACTGTTCGTGGCCCGGCGTGTCGGCGATGATGAACTTCCGCCGCGCGGTGCTGAAGTAGCGGTAAGCGACATCAATCGTAATTCCCTGCTCGCGTTCAGCGCGCAAGCCGTCTGTCAGCAGCGAAAAATCAAACCCCCCGCCGGAGCGGTTGATTTTGCTTTTTTGCACCGAAGCGACTTGATCTTCGTAGACGGCTTTCGCGTCATGAAGCAATCGCCCGATCAGCGTGGACTTGCCGTCGTCTACACTGCCCGCGGTGGTGAATCGCAGAAGGTCCTTGCGGAGATCCTCCTGAAGAAATGCTTCCAGGCCCCGCGCGCGCTCGGAAGGGGCTAGCGTCAGCATCAGAAGTATCCCTCGCGTTTCTTCAATTCCATAGAGCCCTCTTCGTCGTGGTCAATCGCTCGGTTCTCGCGCTCCGAGCGCCGGAACGAAATCATCTCTTCAATGATCTTGGGAACCGTGTCGGCGTCGGACCGAATCGCTCCGGTGCAAGGAATGCAGCCCAAGGAACGCATGCGGCATTGAATCCATTGGGCCTTCTCACCAGGCAGGAGTTCGTCCGGCGAGTAAATGAGCACCATCGAGCCGTTGCGCACGACGGCCTGGCGCTCGCGCGCGTAATACAGCGGAACGATGGGAATGTTTTCCGCATGGATGTAGAGCCACACGTCAAGCTCCGTCCAATTCGACAGCGGAAAAACGCGAATGCTCTCGGATTTCTCGATGCGCGAGTTAAAAAGATTCCAGAGTTCGGGGCGCTGGTTCTTCGGGTCCCACTGGCCGTGCGAATCACGAAAGGAGTAGATGCGCTCCTTGGCGCGAGATTTTTCCTCGTCGCGCCGCGCTCCACCAAAGGCCGCGTTGAATCCGCCCTCAGCAAGCGCGTCGAGCAGGGACTTCGTCTTCAGCAACCCGCAGCATCGCTGCGTTCCCAGAGAAAACGGATTTGCCCCTTGCTCCAGCGCCTCGCGGTTTTGATGAACGATCAGCTCCGCACCAATTTCGCGCGTGTAGGAGTCACGAAACTCAATCATCTCGGGGAATTTGTAGCTCGTGTCGATGTGGAGCAACGGAAAAGGGATTTTGCCGGGATAAAAAGCTTTCTGCGCCAGCCGCAGCATGACCGAAGAATCTTTGCCGATGGAATACAGCATGACGGGGCGCGAAAATTCCGCGGCCGCTTCGCGAAGAATGTAAATGCTCTCGGCCTCCAGGGTGGCGAGGTGCCCAGGCCTGCGTTCCGGCTCAAACGGCAACGAATCTTCGGAACCTGCTGGCGCCAAAGCCTCGTCCGGCTGCGGCAACGTCGAAAAGGTCATGACCTTGTTCCCTTCCCGAAAAAAAATGGACCCAAAAAACACAAAACCCACCTGCCAGCTTTTCTGGCGGTGGGTTTTCAATTCCGTGGCTAGACTTCTGTGTTTAGACCGCTAGCCTCCCGACGCCAGAAGATGTAGTCGCGCAACACATACAACACATGTTTGCGCGGTTCTGACGAAGTTGGCTCGTATAACTCACCAATAGCAGTCTAGCCTGCATGCCCATTAGATGCAACCCGGCCGTGAAGCGATACTTTTTCTGCATGCTATTGGTTTTTTGCGGCCGCGAGCCCGGCCAAGAGCAACTGGGCACGCGCCTTCGCTTCTTCAATTTCCGCTCCGCGGAGCTGGCCTTCCAAAGTGCGTAAGATCGGAACGCCTCGCTCATCTCCTTGTAAGACGGCCGCGAAAATCCAAAAGTAAGCCCCGGCCAGGTCTTTGGGCGTGCCTCGGCCGACCGCCAGCATCGAACCAGCCATGAGCCGTGCGCCGATATGCCCCTGGGTGGCAGCTTTCTGATACCAGACGAACGCCGTTGCCTCATCCATGGGCACGCCTTCCCCATGAAGGTAGAGATCGGCCAAGTTGTATTGAGCCTGGGCTTCCCCGGACTCGGCGGCTGAGAGATACCAACGGGCTGCCGCAGCGTGGTCCTGCGCGGTGCCCCATCCATGGTCGTAGAAATAACCGAGGTTGACCTGGGCCGCGGCATAGCCGCCTTTTGCGCCCAACTCGAAGAAACGGAAGGCTTCGCCCATATCCTGCCGAACACCGCAGCCTTTGAAGTACAAAATTCCCAGATCGTAAAACGCCGGACCAAATCCGCGATCTGCCGCCGCCTGCAGCCAATAGAGCGAGGCCCCGGCGTTTGGTTTTCCTCCCCAACCGGCCAAAGACGAAACCGCCAGGTTCGTCATCGCCGACAAGTTCCCTTGGCGCGCCTCTCTCGAGAAAACCTTGTACGCCTCTTTTCGCTGTTGGATGACCGAAGGAGTCGGCGAACCATCGGGGGACACCGGCCCGGGCCCTCTCCGCTTCCCGTCGATTGCTTCCGTCAGTTCGCTTACGCGGACGGTCTTGCCATCCGCAACGATCAAGGCACTCAGGTTAGAAGGAACACAGGCGGATGGGGCCAAATCCACATTCCCTTGGGCATGGCTGGGCTGGGAAACAACGAGAAGAACAAGCGCCGAAAAAAGACTCCAAAGTAAATGAAAAATCGACTGACGATCGAGTCTCCTGGGAATCTGGCTCATGACCCGCTCCTGGACGATCAAGATGGATGGCCGGGGCCTTAGGGTAGATATGCTACCGGTAGGTCCTCTGCCTATATACCTAGACGTCCTACCTGTAGAAAAGTTCCACGAGAATTTAAATTTCTTGCAGGCAACTCGGGAACGCGGGTTCGGGGCGCCTATGCTCTTCGTTCCTGGCAATCGACGAACGAAAAGTGCCGACCTGTCTTAGGACCGAAGCAACGAGTGAGCCGAGCCGCTCATTCGTACCGCAAGGCGGTCATGGGATCGACGCGCGTGGCCCGCCGCGCCGGCACCCAACAAGCCATTAAACCAATCAGCAAAAGCAGAACCGCGACGCCTCCCAACGTCATCGGATCGTAAGGAGAAACCCCCCAGAGCTGGTTCGTGATGATCCGGGAGAGCGCCAGACTCGCGCCCAAACCTACCACCATGCCGAGCACCAGCAGCCGGAGTCCTTGCCGCAGGACCATTCTCACAACATCCCGCGCGGCTGCGCCGAGAGCCACGCGCAGGCCAAATTCATGCGTGCGTCGCGCCGTGTTGTATGCCATCACGCTGTACACGCCAATCGCGGCCAGAAGTAAACCCATGCCAGCAAACATCCCGACAATCCACAGCCCAAAGCGCGGCTGAGCAAAAGTAAAGAGATCCAGAAAGTAGTCCAGGGTGTTTGGTTCAGCCATGGCCACGTTCGGGTCCGCGGCCCAAATTTCGCGGGCCACTGTTTTTATCATCGCCGAAGCATCGTTCGTCGTTCGCACAAGCAAACCGCGCATGGCCGACCCCGTCACCGTGTAAGGAATCCACACTTCCGGATCAATCGGCTCCGTGAGCCCGCGGTTGCGGGCATCTGTCACTACACCAATGACTTCAAACTGCGGCTCCTTCACGGCGTCCGGAAAATCCCTTAATAAGTCGAGCTGAATTTTCCTGCCGATGGGATCTTCTTTGTCAAAATAGCGCCGTTCGAACGTCTGGTTAATGACCGCGACACGCCGGGCGTCCTTCACTTCGGCTTCCGTGAACCTGCGACCTTCAAGCGTAGGAATCCGCAATACCGAGAGATAGTCCTCGCTGCAAAGCTGAAACAGGGTGTACCACTTGTCCGAATGAGCCCTGCCGGATACTTCCACCTCGCTGCGGATGCCGCCGTAAGGAGGCCTCGTGGTGCTTTCTGCCGCATAAGTGATTCCGGGCATCGATTTCAGCCGCTCGAGCAAAGGACCAAAGAAGCTCTGGAGTTGCGCGCCTGTTTTGTAACGATCGGGAGGCAGCGGTATGCGCGCCGACAGAACATGATCGGTCTGCAATCCTAGCGGCACCCTCTGCAAGGCCACGAAGCTGCGGACAAACAAGCTCGCCGTAAAAAGCAGCGCGACCGACAGAGCAACTTCGGCCACCACCACCGTATTGCGCAACCCAACGCCAGCCGCAGCCCCGCTGAGTCCTTTGCCGGTATCCCGGAGTGCTTCCTCGGGATTGCACCGAGACGCTTTCAGCGCAGGCGCTAACCCGAACACGAACACCGTACAAACTCCTGCGGCCACGGCAAACAGCAGCGCCGCGCCGTTCATTTCGATGACCGTTTCCGAGGCGATTGTGAAGTCCGGCAGCACCGCCGCAATGGTTCTCACACCAGCCCATGCAAGAAGGATTCCCAGGACGGCGCCCGCCATCGCAAGCAGAGAGCTCTCCGCAAGCAACTGCCGCACCAATCGAAGCCGGCTCGCCCCTAGCGCTGCGCGCACGGCAAGCTCCTTGGCGCGAGTGGTGGCTCGCGCAAGCAACAGGTTGGCGACGTTCGCGCAACCGATCAGAAGGAGAAGCCCTACGGCGGCCGAGAACAGGTACAGGGCCCGTCGAAACTCGCGCGGCGTCACGATGTGCGTGAACGACTCGACCTCGATCGAGAAGTGCGTCGGGTAATCCTTCGGGTAGACCTTGGAAAAATGTTGGGCAATAACGTTCAGATTGGCCGCAGCCTGCTTCAAAGAAACACCCGGCCGGATATGCGCCACCACGCCCCAATACTGTCGTCCATCAAAGCTTCGGGTGATCTTCAGTTCTCCGGGCGGACGCGGCATCCAAAGCTCCGCGCCACCCCAAGCAAACCGCGGCGCCGCAACGCCGACCAGCGTGCGTGGGACGCCATTCAAGTTAAATCTCTTGCCAAGCAAAGAAGCGTTGGCGCCAAACCTGATGACCCAGGTCTTGTACCGCATCACAAAAACTGGCGGCGCGCCAGCTTGGTAGTCGGCGGCCTCGAGAGAGCGGCCGAGAAAAGGCGCAATGCCATAAAACTCGAAAGTCCCCGGCGTTACGTAGTTGCCCGCGAGAAGAATGCTGTTTTCGTCCGCCGAATAGACCACATCTTCTTGCAGATTTGCCACCATGCCATCAAAGAGATCGTTCTTCTTGCTGAACTCTTGAAACTCGTCGTAAAGGAACAACCCGCGCCAATCGTCCGCCTGATCCAGGTCGCGGAGGTGCAACGTCACTAAATGGCGAGAATCTTTGTAAGCGAAAGGCTCGAGCAGGGCGTTATCCACCACGCTGAAGATTGCGGTTGAAGCTCCGATCCCAAGCGCGAGAGCAAAAATCGCAGCGCAGGCGAACCTGCGGTCTTTCCGTAAGGAGCCGAGCGCAAAGCGAAAGTCGCGCACAAGAATGTCCCATTGATTCTCCCAATGGGTTTCCCGGCACTCCTCTTTAAACCGTTCCACGCCGCCGAATTCAAGCCTGGCTCTGCGGTGGGCTTCCTCCGGCGGGATCCCTTCCGTGACATAGTCCGCCGTGCGCTGTTCGAGGTGGAACTGCAGCTCGGAGTCGAGCCGCTTCTCCGAGAGTGCCCTCTCTGTGAATCGCCGCAACCACTTCATGGTACGCCCCACTGAACTCCGGCTACGCCGTTCTCAAAATCAGGGCCACCGCATCTGAAAGCTTCTCCCAGTGAAGCATCTCGGCTTCAAGCTGCTTGCGGCCGGTGCGAGTCAACTTATAAAACTTCGCTTCCCTGCCTGTAGCCGTGTCATTCCACTCGGCGTCCAGCCAGCCGCGCTCCTCGAGCCGGTGCAACGCCGGGTAAAGCGAGCCCTGTGGGAGCTGGAAGAAATCCTTCGAGATTTGCTGAATGCGCTGCGAAATGGCGTACCCGTGAATCGCCCCCGCCGCTACGACCTTGAGGATCAGCATGTCCAGAGTTCCCTTGAGAAACTCCGCTTTCTCTTGCGCCCCTTTTTCCAGAGCCATGGCAATGCCTAGCCTCCCTACCGGTATGCTTTCTACCTATAGGTACGCGGCTCCCGCTGCGTTGTCAAGGGAAAAAGGAAATACGGCAGGTAGAAGGTGACGCGACGGCACGCCCTCGCTCGCTGATCGGTCAGTTGCCGGAAGTTGGCGTGTCCGAAGGGGCGTAGTAGCCGTTGCGAGTGCGCGCTACGAGCTTACCGCGGCCGCGCGGAGGAACTACCTCTACCGACACCATGCGAAAGCTCCCGTCGCGCTTATCGTTGGTTGGGTAGTAGGCCAGCGTGTACTGGTTGCGGATGTCGTGCGCCACTTGCTGGCAAATACTGTGAACATCTTCGACGTTCTCCGGAAAATACGCGACGCCGCCCGAAGCTCTCGCGATATCTTCCAGCGCGCGCTTGGCCTTTTTCGCGCTCTTCTTGCTCTCCTGGCTCAGCAGCCCAATTGTGTAAATCACCGTGTCGGTCTTCTGAATTTCGCGAATGGTCTTTTCCAGCGAGTAATGGCTCGAATTGTCTTCGCCGTCGGTCACAATCAGCAGAACATGCTTGTCTTTGGAGGCCTTCTTCAAATGATCGAGCGAGCCAATAATGGCGTCATAAAGCGCCGTGCTGCCGCGTGAATCAATCCGTTCGAGCGCTTCTTTCAGCTCGGGAATGCTGCTGGTGAAATCCTTGTCCAGGTCGAGATAAAAATCGTCATTGAAATTCACGACAAACGCTTCGTCCTGCGGATTGCTGGCCTGCACCAGCGTGATCGCGGCCTCGTTCACTTTGGGGCGCTTGTCGCGCATGCTGCCGCTGTTGTCAATCACCAGCCCCATGCTCACGGGAACGTCCTCGCGCCTGAAAACTGAGAGCTTTTGCTGGATTTTGTCCTCGAAGACACGGAAATTTTCTTCCTTCAAGCCGTCTGCAAAACGCTGGCGGTCATCAAGCACCGTCGTGTGCAGGACCACCAGGTTGACGCGCGTAACGATGGCCGCGCCTTGTTTCCCGGTGTTGTTTTGTCCTGGTTGCGGAGGCGGAGGGGGAACCGGATTCGCAATGGGAATCTGAGCCAGCGCCGGAGAAGCAAAAACAACACTAGCGCAGAGCACTGCCGCTAGCGAAAATACACCGCAAAAAAATCGCCGGGTGCAATTAGTGGCTGGGCGCGTAATAGCCTGTCTTCGAGTAAACTGTGAGAGGCGGGAGTCCTCTCGGGGCGCGCAGCTTAATCTTGATCTTCCGCCACCGCGCGTCGTGAGCTTTGTTGCTTGGTCGATAGCCGAGCACATATTGGTTTCGCAGCTCCATGCCGATTTTTGTCGCGATATCCGGAAGATCTTCCAGTCTCTCAACCGCGAACACGCGGCCCCCCGTCATTTCCGTAATTTCGCTGAGGAGCGAAGGGCCTTTCAGTTCCTCGGGTGTTCGGTTGCGAGATCCGAGCGGGTCAAAGATTCCGATGGCATAGAGCTGGGTATCGGCTTCCTTTACCAGGCGCTTGATATCGCTTTCGTTGTACCGACTGTGATTATCCCCTCCATCCGATAGGATGAGCAAGGCACGTTTGGCGTTGTGTGCACCCCTCATCTGGCTGAGTCCCAGGTAAATGGCGTCGAGCAGTGCGGTCCGGCCCTTGGGAGAGGTAAGCATCAGGCGGCTCTGCAAGTCTTCGACGCTGTTGGTAAATGAACTGGTCAGCTCGGCGCGCTCGTTGAAGCTGACAAGAAAGAATTCGTCCTGGGGGTTGGCGGTTTTGAAAAACTGCAAGGCCGCCTCGCGGGCCTTCCCTACTTTGTTGGACATACTGCCACTGAAGTCAAAAATGACGCCGATCGAAATGGGTACGTCTTCCGCGGAAAAGGTGGTCACTTCCTGTTCGACGTTGTCCTCGAAGAGTCGGAAATTATCGGGATCGAGACCGGTAACCAAACGGTTGTAAGGGTCCGTGACCGTGACATTCACGAGCGCCATGTCGACGTCGATGTGGAGTGGACTGCCCGTCTTAAGCCCTTTGGCTGCAGTATCCTTGCGCACGTCGTCAACTTGCGCTTTGGCGTCTTCGTCTTTTGCGTCCTTCTTGGACTCCTCTTTCTTGGATTCGTCTTTAGGCTTGTTGTCGTCAGGCGGGGACTGGGCGGAAGTCACCTGAAAGAGGGCTTGAGCGCAAAGAAAACAAATGGCGAGCAGGAGGCGGAAGGATCGAAGCACAACGCGACGATTCTCAAAGCGTGACTGCCGAACAGTCACCGGCAAATCGCGTTTCACGGCACCCCCTACGTCTCGGTCGGACCGGGACGGCCGCGCGGGTCGGACTAAAAGGCATTCTATCACTCGGATTCTTGAAAACAAGCGCAAACGTTCCATCCTTACCATTACGAGTTTCTATGGCAGGGTTAAGCACCAGGCCGTGTGGTAGCATCCCCGCACAGAGGGCGAGGCTTTCTCTAATTAGATGAGACCGAGGCGGTGAAAGGCTTATTCCCCCATGATGAGAATCGTTGCAATGATCGGAGACGCCACGAGATGGGCCTGGTGAAAGTGGTGGTAGTCATCCCGGCGCGCTACGCATCCACCCGACTTCCGGGAAAACCCCTAGTGTCTCTTGCGGGAAAACCCATGATTCAGCGCGTTTATGAGCGGGTCACACTTGCCAAGCGAGCCAATCGAGTGGTGGTGGCAACCGACGATGCGCGCATTGTGAAAGCCGTTGAGGCATTCGGGGGCGAAGCGCGAATGACACGCTCGGATCACCGCACGGGAACGGAGCGCGTTGCGGAGGTAGCGGCGCACGAAGAGGGCGATGTCTTTGTGAACGTGCAGGGCGACGAGCCGCTTCTGGATCCCGTCGCTCTAGATACGGCGGTGGATTCGCTGCTCGAGGAACCGGCCGCAGCAATTGCCACAGTGGCCACGCCCATCAAGACTCCCGCGGACATTATGGACCCCAACGTGGTAAAGACGGTGCTGGACTTCGACGGCAATGCACTGTACTTCTCGCGCGCGCCGATTCCGTGGGTGCGAGATACGGCAAGCAAAATTCAGGTGCGGCACCTCAAACATCTCGGGCTGTATGTGTTCCAGCGCGAGGCGTTGCTCGAATGTCCCACTTTGCCGCAAGGTGAACTGGAGCGCATTGAGCATCTCGAACAGCTACGCTGGCTAGAGAATGGTTGGAAGATTCGTGTCGCGGAAGTGGAGCACGACGCAGTGAGCGTGGACGTTCCGGAAGATGTGGCCCGTGTGGAAAAACTGCTGCAAAGCCAGGAGTAAAATCGGAGAGCAGAGATCGGGAGGTCAGAACGAGGGCCAGGACAAATCTTTGTCTTTGGCCCTCGTTCTGGATGGTAAGGCGAGCGCTCTATTGCTGCGCTTTCAGAATGCCAGCGACGATGCGCTGTGCGCCGTTGTTGTCGCGGTTGGTGAAGAAAGCGAGCTGCGGATTCACGAGATAGACGACCATGTGAATCTCCGAAGTGTTGGAGAGGTCGACGTTCATGGTGGCACTTTTTCCGTCGCCGCCGGTGCCGTCGCCGCCGTTAAAGTTAATCGAACCAGTGGAGCCGCGATCTATTTGTAGAGTCAGCCCGGTGAATTGGAAGAGGTCGAAGGTGCCGGTGAAGTTCAAGCTCGTGACGGTTTGCTGGGCGAGTAGGTCCTCCTCATCCTGGCTAGCAAAAGACCCACCGCTGGTGACCAGGCCGCTCCAGTTCATGGCGTAAGGCCCGGTAATGTTGCTGCTGGTAAACGGACCTCCGGATTGGCCGGAAATGGTTCCGTCGGCAACGGCGAATGTGGGGTTCGTGTTGTCGTTTGGGCTGACTTCCTGAATGACACCGTTGCTCGCAGAACTGAGATAAAAAACGAACGAGTATTGGCTGGTAGACGAGGACTGGAAGGAAACGATCCCGCGGCCTGTGGTGGTGTCATAGTTCATGCTGGCGTTGGTCAAGGCGCTCGGACCAAATTCGGTTTCAGTGCCTGCGTTGTTCACGTCCATCAGGAGCTTGCTGACCGTACCGCCGGAGACGTCGAACCGCGCCACTCGAGTCAAGCCGCCATTCGCGGTGGAGCCGCCAACGAGGAACGCAAAGCTGCCCGAAGGAGCAGCCGGAACGGCGGGCTGCGAGACGGCGTCACCAATAAGCATGGGGCCAGTGCCACCGGCATTGGTGCTGAGGAGTCTAATGCGCGTGGAATCCACGACATAAAACGCGTAGGTCTGTCCGGCAATCGTCGCTGTACCGCGCCCGGAAGTGGCCGAATTCGTGGGGTCCGGAGTGAAGCTCCCGCTGATACTTCCGTTCGTCAATGTAAAGTTGTCGTTTGCGTCCTCGACACCGGAGGAGATGACTCCCGCGCTCGCCGCGAATTGGCCCACAAGAGATTCAGGTCCGGAGGGTTGGTTTCCATCCAGGCCGGAAACGTCAAACACGTACGAGCCTGCGACTGCAGTTCCGAAGGACGTCGCGTTTTGAAGGACAAAATTGCCGCTGCCCGTGGATGCCTGGTTGTTGGTTGCTGTTTCATCCATCATCAGGCCATCACGGGTTGAAGTAATGATGATTCCAAAGCTGACGGTAGTCGGAACGCCAGCGGAATTGATGTTGAACGTCAGCGTGCCGCGCCCGTCGGGATTGACCGTATAGCCGCTGCCCGCCATGATGGCGATCGGCGCCGATGCCGTGGTGCTCGTTCCTCCCGCGTTCACGACGTCGTAGACGCCGCCCGTGATGCCACCGCTGCCGTTGGCGATAAAGCTACCGGTCCGCGCAAACGGTGTCGCGGACACGCCGCCGCTGGTGATGACCTCTCCGCTGGTAACGAAGGCGTAGGTTCCGTTGAGGCTAGCGGTGCTGTACTTGCCCGTTGGGGGCGGCGGAGCGATGGTACTGCCGTGGCTACTGCAAGCCACGCCCCAGAGGGATGCGGCTGCAACTGCTGCCGTTAGAAACCGCTTCATCGCACACCTCGCAGCGCTTCCTTTTGCGCCGGGGTTAAGCTGGAGGCAGGCGAAAGAGGAAATCCCTTGGCGTTTCGTACCGCGACGGCTTGGGTTCCTTTTTGTACTATGCGGGCGGCAAAGTACGTGCCTTCGCCGAATGCCATAGGTTCGCCAATGATGCGAACGTTGTCTCCCGCGTTCAATGTAAGGTGACTGGCCTCAAGAAGTTTGGCGTTGCCGAGATGGACATCCACTTGCCCGGAAGCAGTTTGCAGCGTGACATGAGCCCCCATGGGCGAAACGGTGGAAGCGGTCTCATATTTCACTACGTTGCCCACCAGAGAGATTTCGCGGCTGGCATTGTAGGTCCGCAGCAACGGCGCACCAGAAGGCATGGCCTGCTGCGCAGTTGCGGAAAGACTGAGCGTCAGCGATCCGGCGAGCATGAAAAGTAACAGCAGCGGTCGATTTTTGGATTTCATTGCCCCTTCCCACGTGATGTAAGTGTGCCACTCGCAGCCTTTCTGCCCTGCGGCAAACGAAAAGCCAGCGCAACGCAAGCGGAAAGGCTCTAGGCCTTAGATGGCGAAGCCTTAAAGCACGGTTTCGCCCAAATGCCAGGGAGTTCCGGCGGCAACCGCCACAAAAGGCCGCCCTAAGAGAGTATTCCCCGGTTATTTCAAACCCGCTCCCGGGAAGAAAGTTTCACGGTCCGGCGACGAAAACTGGTTGCGGGAGTGGCCCTGCCAGGCATGTCTGCCGGGAAGCGGAGCGGGGATTTCAGGAGCGGTAGGAACGTGGGATGGGCTACAATGGTTACTGTTTGGCGATATTTCGCGTCTAAACGAGCATTCGGGTCTAGGTTGCCTGATCGCGCGAGGTCGAAATGAAATCAGAGCGTCGCGGGCTGGTGCTGATCGTCACGGTGGTGGCGTTGTCTGCCGCGTTGGGCGGTATTTATGGCCCGAACGTGCGTGCCAAGGAGTCCTCGTACGACGACGCTCAGAGTTCCGTGCGGACGTTTACCTCTGTGCTGGACGTGGTGCAGGCGAATTACGCGGAAAAAGTCGACGTCGACAGGGTTGTCTACCAGGGAGCGATCCCGGGAATGCTGCGGATGCTCGATCCGCACTCGAATTTTTTTGACGCGCGCGCGTGGGCGAACAACCGGGAAGAGATGCGGGGCAGGTACTACGGCGTGGGGATGGGAGTAATTCCGCGCGGCGACCACACGATTGTGATGTCTTCCTACACGGGCACGCCAGCTTTCCGCGCGGGAATCCGGCCCGGCGACATCATCGTGAATATTGATGACAAATCCGTGGAGGGCAAAAGTACCTCAGAAATCGCCGACCTTTTGAGGGGAGCGCGGGGTACGTCGGTCAAGGTTGCGGTTTCCCGAGAAGGTTACGCGGAGCCCCTGGTTTTTAACCTCACGCGCGATGAAATCCCGCATCACGCGGTGGATTTGGCGTTTGAGGTGAAGCCCGGCATCGGATACATCCGGTTTTCAACATTCAACGAGAAAACCGACACCGAGCTTGGCGAAGCGATGAAGCAGCTGAATGCGTCTAGTCTCGATGGCTTGATTCTGGACATGCGGGAGAATCGCGGCGGGCTGCTGGACGAGGCCATCGCGGCGAGCGACATGCTTCTGGACAAGAACCAGTTGATTGTTTCGCACCGGGGACGCGCTTCGGCAGAGCGGCGTTACTACGCGGTGCGCGGGAATCGCGGGAATAACATGCCGCTGGTCATCTTGGTGAACGGCAATTCGGCTTCCGCCACGGAAATCGTTTCCGGCGCGGTGCAGGACCACGATCGGGGCGTGATTGTTGGCGAGACGACGTTTGGCAAAGGCCTGGTCCAAACGGTCCAGCCGCTGAGCGAAAACACGGGGCTCGCGCTGACGATCGCGCGGTATTACACCCCGAGCGGCCGGCTGATTCAGCGCGATTACAAATCGGTTTCCCTGTACGAGTATTACGAGCACAGGACTCCGGAACATCCGACGGAAGTGATGCTGACCGACAGCGGCAGGCAAGTCACAGGCGGAGGCGGCATCACGCCGGACATTACCGTTAAAGAGCCCGAATTCAATCGCTTCCAAAAGGCGATGTATCGCGACGATGTGCTTTTTCCGTACGAGACGAGCGTGGGCGGATTTACGCGGCACTATTTGGGAACTCGGCCGACGATTACCAAGGATTTTGAAGTGAACGACGCGGTGCTCGGCGAATTCCGCAAGTTCCTTGCAAGCAAGAACATCCGCTACACCGAGCCGGAGATGGCTGAAAACCTGGACTGGGTGAAGCGCAAAGTCAAGCAGGAAGTGTTTGTGTCCATGTTTGGGCAGCAGGAAGGATTCAAGGTTCAGCTGGAAACGGATCCGCAACTGCGGGCAGGTATCGACGCCATTCCGCAAGCGCGCGCGCTGTATGAAAAGGCCCGCAAGATCATCGCGCAGCGCGCGGGGACTCCGACCTACCGGCCCTAAGCCCCTCGCTCGCGCGGGCCTGGCGAAAACCTGCTATTTAGAGGGCGATGGCCTTGATGGCTCGGCGCCTCCCACACTGGCGGCCACGAGGCGCTTCGGCTCGCGCCCCACTCTCAGACGCGCGACCTCACGGCGCGCTTTCACGTCGATGATGGAAACGTTGTCCTCACCTGCGTTGCTGACGCAAACATACCTGCCATCCGGGGAGAAAGCGACCCAGTTCGGGCCGTTGCCAACGGGCAGATGCGCGACAAACTTCTGCGACTCAACGTCGTAGACATACATCGCATCGTCCAACAGGCTTGTAACCCACAGCTCCTTCTCGTCCGGACGAAGAGCTAACCCGTGTGTGAGCGTGTTGATGGGTTCGCCGGGATGCTCGTGGGGCGTGGGATGCTCGGCGGGCATTTCCACTCGGCGCACAACCTTCTTTCGAGGAATGTCCACGATTACGAAGCCGTGCAGATCACTTTCGGCAACATACATGGTGCGGCCGTCGCGAGTAATCACGTAAGGGCGTGGGACTCCGCCGGTGGGAATGCTTGCGGAATAGTCCATTGCATCAAGATCAATCTCTTTGATGGCATGGTCGCCCATCGAACTTACGAAAACGTATCGGTTGCTGCCGGCGTTAAAAGCGTTGTGAGGAGCTTTTACAGGCAGCGTTTTCACGACCCGTTGCTGGGCGACGTCCACGATATCCACGCTGTCGGTGTCGCGTATGGGCACGGCGACGTATTTGCCGTCCGGAGTGGAGGCGCACTGATTGGGACGCCCGGTTAGTTTGACTGCACTGATGAGCTTGCCGGTGGCGGTATCAAAGATGCGAAGAGTGTTGTCGCCCTCGGAGGTTGAGAAAAGCCGCTTGCCATCCCGCTGAACTGCCATGCCATGCACGCGGGGGCCGACCTGGATGTCGCCAATCACCTGCAAGGAATTCAGATCGATGACCGAGATGTTGTCTGCGACGCTGTTGCCTACGTAGAGCCGGCTACCCTGGGCGTGGAGGGCATTTGGAAGAGTTCCTGCGAGCGCGGAACCTGCCAGAACTAACGCGCTTGAAAATCTTAGTCGCACCGCCGCGTTTCTCCCCAAGGTATTTCACTCCAGGACGAAAGCGGTGTCAAATTCATATTGTAGGGACCAGGCGTTTGATGGATGGACATAGATCCCGGTGGAGCGCGGAGGCGGACGCACGCTTGCTGGAATCCCTGTTTTTGCGGCAAAAAGAGCGCATTTGACAGAAGCGCGAGTTCCGAAGATAATTGTCCGTACGTCAATCCTGTGGAGGTCAGACAGGCCCGGCAAGAACCCGGGCGACACGGATGGCGCCAAAATATATATTTGTTACCGGCGGTGTTGTTTCCTCACTCGGAAAAGGCGTAGCAGCCTCCTCGATTGGTTGTCTCCTCGAAAGTCGCGGTTTCAAAGTCACACTTCAAAAATGCGATCCGTACCTGAACGTGGATCCGGGCACGATGAGCCCGTTTCAGCACGGCGAAGTGTTTGTGACCGAAGACGGCGCGGAAACGGACCTCGATTTGGGGCACTATGAGCGCTTCACGCACGCGAAGCTTTCCCGCGACAATAACTGGACGACCGGCCGCATCTACGAAACGATTCTCACGAAAGAGCGGCGCGGCGATTATCTGGGCAAAACCGTGCAAGTGATTCCGCACGTCACGGATGAGATCAAAGCCTGTGTCCGGAAAGTTTCCGAAGGTGTCGATGTGGTGATCGTCGAGATTGGCGGCACGGTCGGCGACATCGAATCGCTTCCCTTCCTCGAAGCCATCCGCCAGATGCGTCTGGAGCTGGGCGCGGAAAATACGCTGTTTGTTCACGTGACGCTGGTGCCGTTTATTCCGGCAGCAGGCGAACTGAAGACCAAGCCCACGCAACACAGCGTGAAGGAAATGCTGGGCATCGGAATTCAGCCGGACATTCTGCTTTGCCGCAGCGATCGCCACATACCGGCCGAATTGAAGAAGAAGATTGCGCTGTTTTGCAACGTGGCCGAGTCTTGCGTCATTTCCGTGGAAGACGTGGACACGATCTACGCGGTGCCCGCGGAGATGAGCAAAGAGGGCTTGGACGCGCAGATTTTGCGTTTATTGAAACTGGAGTTGCGGCCTTCGGACATGAAGCCCTGGCTCGATCTGGTTTACCGCATGCATCATCCGGCGGGCGAAGCGCGAATCGCTGTGGTCGGAAAGTACGTGCAACTCGAAGACGCTTACAAGAGCTTGCGCGAGGCCTTGCTGCACGGCGGGCTGGCGCACAATCACAAAACCGCGCTCGACTGGATCGAAGCGGAAGATATCGATTCGCCCGAAACGGCGGCGAGGCGACTGCACGGTTACGACGGCATTCTCGTGCCCGGTGGTTTTGGCAAGCGCGGGATTCAGGGAATGGTCTACGCGATCGAGTACGCCCGCGATCACAAGGTGCCGTTTTTCGGGATCTGCCTGGGGATGCAGTGCGCGACGATAGAATATGCTCGCGACGTTGCGGGATTGAAGCAGGCGGACAGCACGGAATTCGATCCGCAGACGCCCTACCGCGTGATTTACAAGTTGCGCGAATTGCTGGGCGTGGACGAAATGGGCGGCACGATGCGGTTGGGCTCATGGCCGTGCAAGCTGGAGCCCGGCTCGTTTGCGAATAAAGCCTACGGCAGGCTGGAGATCAACGAGCGGCATCGGCACCGGTATGAATTCAACCGCGACTTCGAGAAAACGCTGGTGGCGGCAGGACTGAAAATTACTGGACGAACGCCGGACGAAAATTATGTCGAGATCGTCGAGGCGCCCGAGCACCCGTGGTTCCTTGGCTGTCAGTTCCATCCGGAATTCAAGAGCAAGCCGCTCGAGCCTCATCCGTTGTTTGCGGCGTTCATTGGGGCGGCCCTGGAACATAAAAAGCAGCGCACGCGCGCGGCCTCCGTCACCACCGCCGAGCGTCAAGCCACACCCGTGCTGCGGGCTGCGCCCAGCGCCACGGCATAAAAATCAAGCCGAAACCTTTTTCACCGCACCCCAAAAGCGAGTTGTACCTCTTTTGAAAACACCAGGCGGGAAACCTAGGCGGCGGATGCGCAACGACTGAAGCCTCTATGCTATCTTCGTTAGCCGGAGTGGGGACCACAGGCTCATGGGGACTACACACGAAATTGAACTTGGCAAGCTGCGCCTCGGCGCGGGGAATCCGCTGTTTCTAATCGCCGGACCGTGCGTAATTGAAAGTGAACTGCACGCTTGCGTGATGGCGGAAAAGGTGGCGAAAATCGCGGCCGACGCGGGCGTGCCGTATATTTTCAAAGCGTCCTACGACAAAGCGAACCGCTCTTCATTGAAAGCGTTTCGCGGGCCGGGATTGAAGGAAGGGCTGCGCATCCTGGAAAAAATAAAGAAGGATTTCAGGCTGCCGGTGTTGACCGACATCCACGAAGAGTCGCAGGCGGAACCGGTGGCGGAAGTTTGCGACATTTTGCAGATTCCGGCATTTTTGGCGCGCCAGACAGATTTGCTGATCGCCGCTGGCAAGACCAGGCGAATCATCAACATCAAGAAGGGGCAGTTCCTTTCGCCGTGGGACATGGACAACGTGGCGGAAAAAGTGGAGAGTACGGGAAACAAGAAGATCATCTTGACGGAGCGGGGAACTTCGTTTGGCTACCAGAATCTGGTGGTGGACATGCGCTCGTTTCCCGTGATGCAACGGACCGGCTACCCGGTGGTGTTTGACGTGACCCATTCCGTGCAGCTTCCCGGCGGGCAGGGCCGATCGAGCGGGGGGCAGCCGCAGTTCATCGAGCCGCTGGCGCGCGCAGCGGTCGGCGCGGGCGTGGATGGAATTTTTCTCGAGACGCACGACAATCCGGCCGCGGCACGCTCGGACGGACCGAATGCTTTACCGCTTTCTCAACTTCAGCCGCTGCTGTTGAAACTGAAGGGGCTCAACACCGTGGTTCGCCGCTGGAGCCCTTCGTCATGAGCCTGGAGACGGCACGACGGGTGCTAAAGATTGAGGCGCAGGCGATTCAGGATGTGCTCGCGCGGCTCGATGGCAGCTTTGAAAATGCCGTAAACGCCTTGTTCGCTTGCAAAGGACGCGTGGTCGTCAGCGGCATGGGCAAGTCCGGCCTGATCGGACGAAAAATTTCGGCGACCTTTTCGAGCACCGGCACTCCATCGTTCTTTCTACACCCCGCCGAAGCCCTTCACGGTGACTTGGGCATGCTGGCGCGTGGTGACGCGATGCTCGCGGTTTCTTACGGCGGCGAGACGCAGGAGATCATCGAGCTTCTGGAAGCGCTCAAGCGCCTGGAGATGCCGCTGGTCACGCTGACCGGCTGCGTGCATTCCACGCTGGCACAAGCGAGCGAGGTGGTGCTGGACGTCAGCGTAAAAGAAGAAGCCTGTTCGCTGAATCTGGCGCCAACGGCGAGCACCACCGTGGCAATGGCCGTGGGAGATGCGCTGGCGATTTCGCTGCTCGAGCGGCGCGACTTTCGCCACGACGACTTTGCGGCACTACATCCAGCTGGACGGCTCGGCAAGAAATTACTGCGTGTTGAGCATTTAATGCACTCCGGCACTGCCTTGCCGCGCGTCGCCCGGGATGCGGCAATGCCGGATGTTTTTCACGAGATGAGCGCGAAGGGTTTGGGGATGACCACGGTCTTGGAGCCTGACGGACGACTCGCCGGAATTCTGACTGACGGCGACTTGCGGCGTTTGATGGAAAAGCATCGCGGCGCCGTGCTTGAAATGCGCGCCGCGGATGGCATGACCAATAGTCCGCAAACCATCGGGCCGCACGTGCTAGCCAGCGAGGCGCTCAATCTGATGGAGAAGAAAAAGATCACTTCCGTAGTAGTCGTGGATGAAGCGCGGCGCGTGCTGGGAATCGTGCATTTGCACGATTTGTGGACGCTGGAATTGATGTAGTGGTTTTAAGAAAAAGATTGGCCCCAGAGGTTACTGAGAAGAAAGAGAAAGGACCTTGGCGAAAGCATGAAGATTTCGGCGAAAGTTGCGAGCAAGGCCAGGCAGATTTCTGTGCTGCTGATGGACGTGGACGGCACGTTGACCGATGGCAGCGTGACGCTGGCTTCCACTTCGGACAATCACGCATTGGAAGTGAAGACATTCGACGCGCATGACGGGCAGGGGCTCTCGCTGGCCGTAACTGCGGGCTTACGCACCGGCGTGATTACTGGACGGGGCAGCCCGGCGCTACGCCGCCGGTGCAAAGAACTGGACATCGAGTTTGTTTACGAGAAGCAGGGACACAAAATCGCGGCCTACGAAGACGTCCTGCGAAAGACCGGAGCGAAGGAATCCGAAGTCGCTTACCTCGGGGACGATTTGCCGGACCTGACCATCATGCGGCGCGTGGGACTGGCGGTGGCCGTGGGCAACGCGACTCCGGAAGTGAAGCGTGCCGCGGACTATCGGACAAAGGCTCACGGGGGCAAGGGAGCCGCCCGTGAACTCGTTGAGGTGATTCTCAAGTCCAAGGGCATCTGGGAAGAGATGATCGACAAGGCCCGCGCGTAGCACAGCGGTTTGCCGTTGCCGTTGGCGGTCGTTGTTCAATTTTGGGAAAGCGATACGGCCGTTCGCGACAACCTCTCCGTTGGCCTCTCAAGCAGACCTCAAGCAATCCTCGAGGGTCATCCTACTGCAAGCAAGCCTGCCCATGCTCCCGGCTTGGCACGACGTGTCACCGGAGAACGAATTGCCGCGCACCGCTGGTTGGTGCTGAAGCGCTTCTTCGAGGACTCCAAGCAACTCGAAAGCAAGCAGGCGCAGGTTCGAAGACATCCCGCGGCGGCGAAGGCTTTGGCGCGGTACCAAAAAGAGCGCGAACATCGTCGCGCCAAAGACGGCGTCTAATGCGAAAATACTATTTTGGAGGCTACGGCAACATGCTAATCTGCTCGAACCTTAACGGTTCCATTTGACGGTTCTGCCCATGAAGCGTTTGCTGAAATGGATTGGTGGCGCTCTTGCCGTGCTTCTGCTGGCGGCGTTTGGCGTGCTCTGCTACATGGCGGGCAGCCCGAGGGACGCCTACGGCATGGTGCGCTACGCCCTTCCGCACATGCATCGCGGCACGCTCAGAGTAGGCAGCGACGCGCCAGACGCAAGGTTGCTAGCGCTCGACGGCACGACTCGTTTTCACATTCGAGAACGCCTTGGCGCGCGTCCTCTGGTATTGGTCTTCGGCAGTTTCACTTGACCGCCCTTCCGCCGCCAGGTGGGCGACATCGTTCAGATCTACAACGACTACAAGGACCACGCGGATTTTCTGACCGTGTACGTTCGCGAAGCTCATCCCACCGACGAATGGCAGATGAAATCCAACGTGAAGGACGACGTTTGCTACGCGCAGCCGAAAACGCTGGAGCAGCGCGTGGCCATTGCGCAAGATTTCACGAAGCACTACAAGTTTCCTTTGCCCTTCGGCATCGACGACATGGGCAACGCGGCCGACGGCGCGTACGCAGCCTGGCCGGAACGCCTGTACGTCATTGACGAGACTGGGCATGTCGCGTATCGCGGAGGGATGGGGCCGTTCAACTACAAGCCCGCTGAAGTTCGCGACTGGCTTGCGGCGAAGTATGGAGCCGTAAAGCACGAGGCGCCAGCTGCGGCGGCTGCATCTTCAACCGCAAATCCGACGACTCCCGCCGCGGCCTCCGCGTCGGCTCCGGACAAGGCAACGGCACCAACGCAGGCAAGTTCCACAAAGTAAAGTGCGCTATCCCGCCGGGTGTGGCGCTAGAATCCATTTGTGAAACCCCGCCTCAGGAAACCCCTGCGCACACCGGGCGGATCGAAGAAGGTCGGGCTCGCACGCGCACTCTCCAAGCTCGGGTATTGCTCTCGCTCGCGGGCCGCAGAATTGATCCGCGCCGGGCATCTGAAATTGAACGGCGCGGTGCGCCACGATCCAGAGACTCCCACTTATCCAGGCAAGGACCGCATCCAAGTGGACAATGCTCCGCTTGCCGCCAGCGAAACGATCTACCTCATCCTGAACAAACCGCGCGGCGTGGTGACTTCGGCTTCAGACGAAATGGGCCGCGAAACGGTTTACGCTCATCTACCAAAGAGTCTTCCTTGGGTTGCGCCCGCGGGACGCCTCGACAAAGCCAGCGAAGGATTGTTGTTGCTCACCAATGATTCCGAATGGGCTGCGCGTATTACCGCGCCGGAGACGCATCTCGACAAGACCTATCATGTGCAGATTAGCGGGTTCGCTGATTTGGCGCTGCTCTTGAATTTGCGCGAGGGCATCCGAACAGATGACGGCGATTTTCTTCGCGTGAAGGATGCGCGCAATCTTCGGCGGGGTGAACGCAATTCGTGGCTGGAAATCGTTCTCGATGAGGGGAAGAACCGCCAGATTCGCCGCTTGCTCGAACATTTCCACCTCAAGGTTTTGCGTCTGCTGCGCGTGGCCATTGGGCCGCTGGCCTTGGGGGAACTAAAAAAAGGCGCAACCCGTGTGCTTACCATCTCGGAAAAAAAAGAACTGGATCGCGCGATGCGGCAAGACTTCCATTGAATCGTTTCAAGAATGAAAATGCTGCGGATTGCCGCTAGAATAGGCCGCGTCGTTCCCGGAGGCTTCATGAAGAAAATTCGCGTGATTGCTTTTCTGTTGCTGCTGGTCGCAATCCCCGCGTTCGGCCAGACCAAGCTTTCCACAAAGTGGGAAGAGCTAACCGCGGAAGATTTTCGCACCGCGATTCAACAATCGAAGGGAACGTGCTTGCTGCCCTTTGGAATTCTGGAAAAGCATGGGCCGCATCTGCCGCTGGGAACGGATCTTCTGAACGTTCGCTACGCCGCCCTGCACGCCGCCGAACAGGAATTTGCGGTGGTTTTCCCGGAATACTATTTCGGCCAAATTTTCGAAGCCAAGCATGAGCCCGGCACGGTCGCTTACAGCGTGGACTTGCAGTTGAAGCTTTTGCAGGAGACCACGGACGAAATGGCGCGCAACGGCTGCAAGAAAGTCGTCATCGTGAACGGCCATGGCGGAAATGAGCACCTGCTTCCCTTCTTCGCACAGGCGCAGATGGCGAGCCCCAAGGACTATGTCGTTTACGTGCTTGGCGGCGAACGCAGCCGTCCGGGCGGTCCGGCAAAAAAATCCACCGGCATTGATTACCACGCCGGAGAAAATGAAACCTCCAACACGCTCTACACGCATACTCACCCACCTGGACCGGGCGAAACGCGAGTCCGGCGCCGACCAGAAGCGTCAGAATCTGCCGGAATTTCTCTATACCGGCATCTGGTGGTACGCGCGCTTCCCCGAGCATTATTCAGGCGACGGCTCGGTGGCCGCGAAGGAACTTGGGGAGTGGAACGTGCAGGGATGGATTTCGACGATTGTCGAAGCTATCCGCGCGGTGAAGGCCGATGACGCCAGCCTCAAGATTCAGAATGAGTTTTACGAGAAGAGCAAACATCCGCAGGACACCAAGCAGTGAAGCTTTTCAGCGAGTTTTATTCAGTTGTTCCACCCATCGGCGCAACACCCCATAGTGTGGCTGCTCGAGATCGAGAAACTCGATGCCCATGCCAATGCGCGGCTTGACGATGCGTACCGTGCCAAGAGCTTCGAGTTTCTGGTCTTTCCGCGTCAAGGTGACGCGGACCCGGGTGTTGGAGGCCAGTGGCTTGCTGGTGCACACAAAAATTCCGCCCATGGAAAGATCCGAGGTTACCCCTTCCGATTTCGTGCCGGTTTCCAGGTCCAAGATGACCACGTCCGCGGCAAAAGGATAGCGGATGCAGAAGCGGCGATCCCGTACCGAGAGCCCCCGGGATTCGTCGTTCGATGTACGCTCACCCATTAGAATTACGTCGCCCAAGCCTTCACACCGATATGCCGCCACCGTGGCGGCGCCACGGAAATTTCCCGACTCCTCTTATTCTGAGGTAAAACCGTGCCCCGCAGGGGCTTTCCGCTGGATCCCCATGCGAAAGAGGCAATACCTGGATCCTTCTCGGTCCAGAAATGGTCTGCCGGCGTTATTACATGGAACGACAAACCGGCCTATTGCAGCCCTGTGCCGAGTTCTCGCGCATGTTAGCCTGAGTTAGAGCGACTTTGTCTAACCCTATGAGTACGTTATCGGATGGCTTGCGCCAGAGCGACCGCATTAGCCTCCGCATGCCCGTCGAAGCATCCTGGGCTACGGCGGAAGGCGCTACGTTCACGCAAAGCGTCGAAACTCTGCTTGTCAGCCGCAACGGCGGTGTGCTGCGCTTTACCGAAAAGCTGGAGGCGGGGCAGGAGCTGCACTTGCGGCGATTCACCGAGGGCGACCAGTGGAAGAATACGCGGGCGCGTGTGGTTGCGGAGATCGACCAAGATGCGCAGGGATTCCTTTACGCCATTCATATTCTTGAGCCGCGTAACGATTTCTGGGACATTGAGTTTCCTTCCCCGAACAAGGGGGAAGAAGCTCTCGCGCGCTTACTGATGGAATGCAGCTTCTGCCAGCGGCGCGAAGTCGTGTATCTCAACGAGCTGCAGTTGAAATCTTTCGAGGTTCGCAAATGCGTGGCGCGCCACTGCCGGCATTGCGATTCGCCTTCGATTTGGATCGAGTCGATTTCGGAAGCTTCGAGTTTCGAAGGTAACGGCGCTAAGCCAGCGACAGACGAACGCGTTGTTCCGCGGCGCAATCGCACGCGCGTGAAGGCGCGCGTGCTGGCGTGCATCCGGCGACGCGGCTTCGCCGAAGAAGTGGTGGTCTGCGAAGACCTGTCGAAAGGCGGAATCAGCTTCCGCAGCCGCAATCAGTATCCAGAAGGCTCGCGCGTGGAAGTGGCCGTGCCGTTTACCCCGGGCACCGGAGCCATTTTCGTTCCCATTCGCATCGTCTTTTCACAAGCAATTCCGACCGCCGGTTTGCACCGGCATGGCGCTGCATACGTCAAACCCCCGATTGACAATTAGCCTCGGCACTTCCGGGTTCGACTTTTCCTGGACGGTGCTCCTTCTATTCCCATATGCCTTTCGCGCATCATTGCCGCTGGTCTGAACCAGTCAGCTGATCGGTCGGAGGAACGCCGGAGGGCGGGGGCGCGCTGGGATCGGAGAGGACCAGATCCGCGGAAGGTGGGATTGGCAAAGTGAAGCTAGGAGAGGGCGTGGCGGAGGAAAGCGAGCATGCGGTAGCCTGCGATGTAGGAGAACGGCGCAAGCTCGAGGGAGTAGTGGCCGCAGTGAAGCCCTAGCGTGCGCGGCGCGGCGCCGTGAAGGCGAAGCGATTCGAGCATCTGGCGGGTGAGTTCCGGGAGCATGGTGGGATCGTATTTGCCGTAGATCATGAAGCAATTGCGGCCAGCTCCCATGCCACGCTCGACGTAAGGCATGGGACTAATGGGCGCCCAGTATTCACGGAGTTCTTCGACCGTGACGTAATGGCGCAGGCTTTCCCAAACATGGTTGGTGGTCATGCCCTGGCTAACGACGTCTGCGTAATAAGTGGAAACGTGGAAAAAGCCGCCGACGCGAACGGCGGGGTCGTGGACCAGGGTGATGTAGCCGATCGAGGAGCCAATGCTGGTACCGAGGATGCCGAGCCTGGTGTAACCCTGCTGCTCGAGCCAGCGCAGGCAGCGGCGCGCGTCTAGAACAGCTTGGCGGTTGGCTTCGAGCGTGAGGCCGACGTTCGGGCCGCAAATCTGGTCGGCGCGCTCGTAGCCGCGCGGCATGCGCCGGTTGTGATAAGGCAGGCTCAATTTTAACGCCGTGATGCCGAAGCGCGCGGTCCATTCACAGAGGCCGTCCTGACCGTGCCATTTGGCGTTCCAGTTTGGAAGAACGAGCACTGCGGCGCCTTGCGCGGCTTTGATTGGAGGCTTCCAACTGCGGGAGGCGGGCCAGAGACGCGCGTGAACCGTATTGTTCTCAGGCCAGGAGGATGCGATGGCACTGGTGAACGTCAGGACGTTTTCGGAGTCGAGGTGATAGTCCGTGGCGGGAGGCGTGGAGTACCAGTCGCGGCTGCTTGCGATGGCGTTTTGCGCGTAGGCGCGGACGAAGGCGCCGGGATGGGGGTCATCGGGCGAGCCGCCGATGTGCTCGAGACCCCATTGGAAGGGCTGGACGCGGCGGTTGTCGTCGGTGGTCCACCGGCGGTGCTCGTAGCGGCGGATTTTGCGCTCGAAGAAGTTCATGGAAGAAGCTGAGAGCTACCAGTTTACAGGCGACGGTTTGAGAAGAAAAGAAAACGCGGAAACGCAAGGTGCTCGGGAAAAGAAGGCGTTAGGGATGGGGCACTGGCAATCGCAGCACGGTTGAGAGCGCCGTAGGGCTGTGGGAGATTAGTAGCAGCGGCCGCGAAGCGGCCGACTTCACACGCGGCCGAAGGATGGCCGACTAAACTGTGGTCATCGCCGGCATATTCTTTTTCCTGTTTGGGATTGTGATTGGGAGCTTCCTGAATGTCTGCATCACGCGCATTCCGGAGGACCTTTCGATTGTTTCGCCAGGGTCGCGCTGTCCAAAGTGCGGGTCGGCCATCCGGTTTTACGACAATGTGCCGGTGTTTGCGTGGATCTGGCTGAGGGGCAAGTGCCGGGCGTGCGGCGAACCGATTTCGGTCATGTATCCCCTGGTGGAGCTGGCGACGGGTTTGCTATTTGTCGCAGCGTTTCTGGAATACGGCATCACGCAGGCGACGGTGAAGTGGCTATTTTTCACGTGCCTGGTCATCGTCCTGGCCATTACGGATTTGCGCGTGCGGCTTTTGCCGGATTTGGTGACCTGGCCCGGATTCGCGGCCGGGTTGGTGCTTTCCGCTTTTGTACCTCCGGGCGGAGGCTTCGGCCAAGCCTTGAGCTGGCGTCTGCTGCACCAACCCTTGCGGCCGAATGCCGCGGGACTGGTGGAGGCGATTCTGGGAGCAGCCTTTGGGAGCTTTTTGCTGTGGGGATTGGCGGCGGCCTACAAATTGGTGCGGAAACGCGAAGGCATGGGCTTTGGGGACGTGAAGATGATGGCCATGGTGGGCGCGTTTGTGGGGTTGGGTGGAACGTTTTGGACGATATTGCTCGGCAGCCTGCTCGGCAGCGTGATGGGACTGAGCGTGGTGGTTGGGCTGTATCTGGCTGGTTGGCAGCGCAAATTGGCGGAACGCGGGAGCCGAAGAGGATTGGGGTCCGTAAATGGGCTGCGTTGGGCGATTGCGAGCCAATACCAGTTGCCGCTCGGAACGTTTTTGGGCATCGGAGCGCTGGCGATCGTTTATCTGGGACCGTTGATCGGCGAAGAGTGGCCGTCCTTGCGCGGGATCTTTGGGTGAGTCGAGTCGGCAACCACGGAATGAGCGGGAAGAGTTAGGAGAAGGAGTTAGCCGGAAAACCTGATGTGGGGGATGCTCCAAACCGGAGGCAGTTCGCAGCACCTGTTGGAAATCACCGCTGGACTTGGCATTGGAGTGTTGGCGGTTGCCTGGCTGGCTGTGTATTTGCTGCGCAGGTTTTTTCAGAGCAGCAAAGAGGAACAGAAGGAAAGCGTGGCCACGAGCGCGCCAAGCACGGAGAATGCTTCCGCGTTCATGGCCGCTTCGATGCAGGGTGTGATTCAGCAGCTGCGCGAGCAGGAAAAAGAACTCGAGCGGTTGCACAAAATCGAGAAGGAACGCGCCGAGCAAACTGAACGGTTGAGCGAAGAAGTAACGCGCAATATGCCGGCCGGGCTCGTGGTTGTGAACGCGACGGGGATTATCTCCAGTTCGAATCCGGCCTCGGAGCAGGTGTTGGGAATTCGCGGGCTTGGATTTCGGCGATACAGCGAAGTACTAGGGCAAGACTCGGCCCTGACCAAACTGGTGGCGGAATGCCTCGAAACAGGAAGAATCTTCCGCCGAGAAGAAGTCGAGCACGTCCCTCCAGCGGGTGACACGCGGCATCTGGGCGTCACCATTTCGCCGATTCGGCGTGGCGAGGGGAAGATTAACGGTGTCATCTGCCTATTGACCGACCTAACAGAAATCGCGGCGTTGCACCAGCGGATGCAACTCAAGGAGAATTTGGCGGCCTTGGGAGAGCTGTCGGCTGGCATTGCCCACGAGTTCAAAAATGCGCTGGCGACCATATCCGGATATGCGCAGATGATACCGGATTCTTCGCCGAAGGAATCGGCGGATTACGCGAAGAAGATTGTGGAACAGACCAGAAACATTACCCACATGGTGGCGGAGTTTCTGAAATACGCGCGTCCCCTGGAGATTCCTGAAGAGCCCGTGGATTTGGAAGAGGTGGTGCATCACGCCGTGGCGGAAGTCGTGCAATCGATGCCGCAAGTGACTATCGAATGCCAAGGAAGCTTTGGCGACGTGGCCGGAGACGAGGGACTGCTGCGCCAGGCACTGTTGAATCTCGCAAGAAATGCGGCGGAAGCGTGTGCGGCAGCTGACGGCGGCGGACGTGTTACTCTCCGAGGAGAAGTGGTCGAAAGCGAAGAAACAGGATGGCGGCGCGTTATCATCACGGATAATGGGCCTGGCGTTGCGCCAGCAGCCATGCCAAAGCTGTTTCGGCCGTTTTTTACGACGAAGAGCAACGGAACGGGACTGGGATTGGCGGTGGTGCAGAAAATCATTGTCCAGCATGGCGGACATATCGAAGTACGAAACTGTACCAAAGGCGGGGCGGAGTTTATTGTTACGCTTCCAGCGCCCCGAAGGGTTGCAGAAGCAGTAGAATCGAAGCAGGTTCGCATCTAACCCTCGAACAGGGAAAGGAGCCTCGAAATAGCTCCGGAAGGTTGGGACAAATGCGGAAAAACGACTGGATGAAAGTGGCAGCGGTTCTCGGCGGGTTGTGTCTAGCGGTGATGGGGAGCTATGCACAGCCGCAGAGTTCGCAACAAACGGGAGATCCCGTCGCGGACGCGGCACGAAAAGCGCGCGAGGAAAAACAGAAGAGGGACGCGCAAAAGCCGAAGAAAGTCTATACCGACGACGACATAAAGCCCGCTGCGCCAGACAAACCGGAAATTCAAAACGCGTCTGCTGCCGGGACGACAACGAGCGGAACGGATGCGTCTCGAGGAGCAACCCCGGCCGCGGACGCCAAGAAGCCCGGGGACGCGGCAGAAAAAGAAGATCCCAACAGCGAGAAAGCTTGGCGGAAGCGTTTCTCCGAGCAACACAAGAAGATCGCCGACGCGGAACGCGAACTCGATATTCTTCAGCGCGAATTGCAGAAGTCCTCGGTGCAGTATTACGCCGATCCGACCAAGGCCATGAATGAACAGAACAACCGCAAGGAAATCAACGACAAGACCGCCAAGATTGATGCGAAGAAACAAGAGCTGGCGCAACTCCGGCAGCAATTGGATGACATGGAGGCGGACCTTCGGAAGGCCGGCGGAGACCCGGGTTGGGCGCGGTAAGAATAACTCTAAGTCATAAAGTTTTAAGTCCTTAGCCAAATGCGTTGGCGGAGCCTGGCGGTATCCGCATGCAGTCAGGCTCTTGTCACGTTTAGCCGCTGCATTCATTTTTCCTATTTTGGCTCGTCGCCCCAAACACTTATGAGGTCCTGGCTGCGGCGGTTTGCCGGAAGCGGTGCTTCCCTTCTCCGCACACGCGGGAGCCGTTGTTCCCTGAAGGTACGGAGATTCGTGATAGAAACGAAAGAGATGGAACCTCTCCTGCTTGTTGAAGACAAAGCTGAACTGCGCGCCATGATGCGGAAGGCGCTCGAGCGCGCGGGTTACTCCGTGGACGAAGCGCCCGACGGCACAGCTGCGATCCAGAAACTGCGTGCGCGCAGGTATTTGCTGATTCTCACGGACTTGAAGATGCCGGGTGCTTCGGGTTTGGATGTTCTGCGCGAAACAAAGCAGGTGGATGCGAACATTCCCGTTTTGCTGCTGACAGCGTACGGCTCCGTGGAAGAGGCTGTCGCGGCGATGAAGGACGGGGCATTCGATTTCCTCCAAAAGCCCGTGGACCTCGATCATTTGAAACTACTCGTGAAGCGGGCGGCAGAACAGCAGGAGCTGCAGCGAGAAAATTTGCTCCTTCGCGCCGAGTATTCCGCGCGCTACGGATTTCCGCGCATTGTGGGAGAACATGCTTCCATCAAGGAAGTGAGCCAGCAAATCCAGAAAGTGGCGGTCACGGATACGACCTGCTTGTTGCTGGGAGAAAGCGGCACGGGCAAGGAGTTGTTTGCACTGGCGATTCATCATTTGTCGTCCAGGCGCGAGCAACCGTTCGTGGCGCTGAATTGCGCGGCGATTCCGGAAGGCTTGGTGGAAAACGAGCTGTTCGGACACGAAAAGGGCGCGTTCACGGGCGCGGGCACACGCAAAGTGGGAAAGATGGACCTGGCGCACCACGGGACGCTGTTCCTCGACGAAATTGGCGAGTTGCCGCTGTCGATTCAGGCGAAACTCTTGCGCGTACTGGAAGAAAAGCGCTTCGAACGCGTGGGCGGAACACAGTCAATCGACGTGGACGTGCGCATCGTCGTGGCCACGAACCGCGATTTGCAGAGGCAAGTACAGGAGAAACTGTTCCGCGACGATTTGTACTTCCGGATTTCCACTGTGCCGATGACCATCCCGCCGCTGCGTGAGCGGGGGAACGACGTGCTGCTGCTCGCGAGTCATTTCCTCGAAAAGTTCAGTAGGGAGTTCAGCAAGCCAGGTTTGGAAGTTTCTGAGGAAGCCAAACAGCGTCTGCTGCACTACCGCTGGCCGGGAAACGTGCGCGAACTGCAAAACACTATGGAGCGCGCCGTGATTCTCGCGGATGGAGTGAGCATTCGCGCTGACGGCTTGCAACTGCCATCAACAAAACCGGACGCTGCAAAGTTGCCAGCTGGCATGTTGCCAGAGAAGTTCAATTGGGATGGAACGCTCGAGCAGGTCACCAGCCGCGCGGCGGGACACGTGGAAAAAGCCCTGCTCGAAAATACCATGAGCGAATGCAAGTGGAACAAGACACGCGCAGCGGAAAAGCTGGGGATTACGCCGAAAACGCTCCTTGCGAAATTGCGCGCGGCGGGACTGGAAGAGTAGCCGAGCTCAGCTTAGCGCGTAGCTGTGTGAAGAGCCACCGTGCCCATAGTCCACTCGTGAAAGTCAACCGACCGGTAGCCAACGGAAGTCATCAGAGCCGCAAGCTCAGGTGGGCGGAGGAAACGGGCTACGGATTTCCGCAGATATGAATATGCGGACTGATGACCGGAGATGAGCCTGCCGATCTTGGGCAGTGCGCGAGTGAAGTACCATCGATAGGCGTCCCCTAAGAAGCCGTCTGGTGGTTCCGAGAATTCAAGGATGGCCATCACGCCATCGGGCTTGAGCACGCGGTAAATCTCGCGAAGACCGGCTTCGTAATTGGCGAGGTTGCGGAAACCGAAGGCCGTTGCAACAAGATCCAATGAACCTTCCGCGAAAGGAAGGCGCAACGCGTCTGCTTCGAATAGCGGCAATGGCGAAGGACCGGGCATGCCGGAGTGACTGCGACCTTTGATGCTTTTGCGACGCGCTCGAACGAGCATGGTGTGGGCGAAATCCACGCCGATGATCCTGGCCCTGCCGAATTTTCTCATCGCCAGAGCCAAATCGCCTGTGCCGCAGCAAAGATCCAAGGCAATCGCGTCGGGTCGTGCCAGGACAGGAAGAAGTCGTCGGGCCAACCGGCTACGCCACACGCGGTCGATTTGAAGCGACAGAATATGATTGAGCGCATCATAACTGGGCGCGATTTCCGTGAACATCTCACGGACTTTTTTCGAGGCTTCCGCTTCCGTCGTAGCGCCTTCCGGCCGGGTCCCCTTCACCGGCGAGGAGATTTCGCTCATTGCGAAGCACCGGGATGACCGCTGGCGGCAGCGATCAAGCGAGGAGTGAAATGGAGAACGCGTTCGACCGCATCAGCCGGGACTCTGTCATACGTCCGCGCGTGCCCCAACCAAGGAGACAGAACGAAACGCAAGGCGCCTCCGCGGGTTTTCTTGTCGGAGCGCATCGCCTTCGCCAATGTGGCGGGAGAAACACCGGGCCAGGGCGGCAAAGGCCTGAGCCGACGAACAAGAGACACGATGCGAGAAACGTCTTCCGCAGGAGTGAGGCTGATTTCGTGTCCGAGAAAGGCGGCGGCGATCATGCCCCAGGCGACGGCCTCGCCGTGTTGATAGCGGCGATAGCGCGTGGCGCTTTCCAAAGCGTGCGCAAAAGTGTGGCCAAAATTGAGAATTTCGCGCAAACCGGATTCGCGCTCGTCGCGGCTCACGACGCGCGCTTTGATTTGCACGTTGCGTGGAATTAGAGAACCAAGCACGTCGGGGTCCCGCCGCAGAACTTTGTCCAAGTCTTTTTCTAGCAATGCGAACATCCGCGCGTCGGCAATCACCGCGTGCTTGATGACCTCGGCCAAGCCGCCGCGAAATTCGCGGTCAGGAAGAGACTTCAACAAATCGGGATCGGTTATCACCAAACGCGGAGGATAGAACGCCCCGACGAGATTCTTGCCCTCGGGAAGGTTCACGCCCGTCTTTCCACCGACGGAGCTGTCCACCTGCGCAACCAGCGTCGTAGGAATGTGGACGAGAGCCACTCCGCGCAAGTAAGAAGCTGCCGCAAAACCCGCAACGTCGCCGACAACTCCTCCGCCAACGGCGATAACCAGCGATTTGCGATCCGCTCCGGCGCGGCAGAGAGCGCGCGCGATCTGCTCCACACTGCCAAGATGCTTTAGGGACTCCGCGTCGCTGAACAGATGCACGCCACTTCGATTCGAAAGCCGCAAGTCGCGCTGCACCGTTTTGCCGACGGCACGCCAAACTTTGGGTGAAGAAACAACGTGTACACTGGAAAAATGGCCCAGTGCAGCGATTTCTTGAACCGCCCGACGAATAACGCCCGCCCCAGCAACGACGGAGTAAGCGCCGCCCGAAGATTGCACTCGAATGCGTGTGATTTTCATTCGTGAATTGCTTAAATGTAACACACACTTCCTGCAAGCCGCATTTCGGCACCGCATTCTTTATCGGCTCAATTCCTTCGTGCTAACCTATTCGAGCGAGTTGAGCACCCTTCCGGAACTGCCATGGCAAATCCCCACAAACTCCATCATGCCGATTACGCCGTCGTGGGCAGCGGAATCGCGGGCTTGCGCGCCGCTATTGAACTAAGCGAGGCGGGAAGCGTTCTGGTCCTGGCGAAATCCCATCTGAGCGACTCGGCAACCGCATGGGCGCAAGGCGGCATCGCGGTGGCGCTTTCCGACGAGGACGAAATCGGCTTGCACGAGCAAGACACGATCAACGCCGGCGACGGCTTGTGCCGTCCCGAAGCCGTGGCGTTGCTAGTGGAAGAAGGCCCGAAGTACATCACACAACTTATCGAATGGGGCACGGAGTTCGACCGAGCGGGCACCAAGCTTGCGTTTACGCGCGAGGCGGCGCACAGCCGCTCGCGAATTCTTCACGCGCATGGAGATTCAACGGGCCGGGAGATTAGTCGTGCGCTGCTGTCTCGAGCGCACTCCATCCCGCAACTCCATCTGCGCGCTCACGCTTTCACCACCGAATTGATCTTCGAACGCGAACGAGTCGCAGGACTGTACTTCATTGACGAAACGGACGGAACGCTTCACGAGCTGCGCGCGGGCGCGGTGATGCTTGCCACCGGCGGACTGGGACAAATTTATCGCGAGACGACCAATCCTGAAGTCGCCACCGGCGATGGAATGGCCATCGCGTATGAGGCAGGCGCTGTTTTGTCCGACATGGAGTTCATGCAATTCCATCCGACGGCGCTGGCCATTCAGGGCGCGCCCCGGTTTTTGCTTTCAGAAGCTCTACGCGGGGAGGGCGGCGTGCTGCGCAATATCGGCCTCGAACGCTTTATGAAGAAATACCATGAGGCGCAGGAGCTCGCGCCGCGCGACGTTGTGGCGCGCGCCATTGTCAGCGAGATGCAGCACACGAGCAGCACGCATGTGTTCCTGGATATGACAAAGAAGAGCGAGGAGTTTCTGAAGAAGCGCTTCCCCCGAATTCACGAGACGTGTGCGAGCTACGGGCTCGATTTGGCGACCGACCTTGCACCGGTTTGCCCCGCAGCCCACTACATGATGGGCGGCGTGAAAACGGACTTGAACGGGCGGACTTCCCTTCCTGGTCTGTATGCCGCGGGAGAAACCGCCGCAACGGGTGTGCACGGAGCAAACCGCTTGGCCAGCAATTCGCTGCTTGAAGGACTGGTGTTCGGCGCCCTGGCAGGTCAAGCCATGATGAAGGATGCGCCCGCGGGAAAACGCAAAGGGCAAGCCTTAGCCGGAAGTCTTGCGCCTCTGCCGCGCGATTCTTCAGCTACACAGAAAGAAACCGTGAAGAACGGAGCAGCGAAAAATGGCGGCGCTAAACCCCCTTCCCCGGTGTGCGCGCCACTAACGAAAATCCGGGACCTCATGTGGCGCGATGTGGGCATTATTCGGACCGGCAAAGAACTGGCCGAAGCCATCAAGCAGCTTGCGGCGATTGAGGATCCCCCATGCGACAAATCAGGGCGCAGCGGAAACGAACTGCGCAACCTCCATACGCTGGCGCTGGTCATGATGCGGTCCGCGCTGGCCCGCGAAGAGAGCCGCGGCAGCCATTACCGCTCGGATTTTCCTTTCCGGAATGATGAAGACCTTGCAAAGCACTCCACCGTGCAAAAAGGCAAAGATGTGCGGTTTGAAACATAGGCGAGACGGAAGAAATCAATGCGCTTCCGTTAGGTCTAACGCGATTGCAATTCCTTGATGCTCTCCAGAAAAACGTGGCCAACGAGGGCAAGCGTTTTCGCACTGATTTTGTCCAGATTGTCTTCCGGCGTATGCCAGTAGCCGTTGTTGATGAAATCCCCGATCACATCGAGTGATGGGACATGCCGGTCCAGGAACGCATCATGATCGTCTTGGGCCTCAGTCGTGGCATCGCGAAAAAGCGCCGTGTAGCCCAGCTTGTGAGCCGTATTCCAAAAGACGTTGATCAAATCCGGCGTGGAGCTGGTTTCTCTCATAAACTGAGCATCGCGGCCGCCCACAATGTCCGCTAGCAAGAAGGCTTTCACTTTCTTCAGGTCGCCGCTCATCGCCAGTTTCGCCGCCATTTGCCGGCTGCCGTAGCGGCTGTCGGTGTCGCTCCACTGCTTCATGGCCTCCTCGCCGTCGAAGAAAGCAATCCAAACAGCATATTTCCCGCGCTTTGGGCACAGTAGACGCGCGAGCTCTAGCATCAAGGCCGTCGAGGAGCCTCCGTCATCCGCTCCAACAAAATTGGGCACGCTCAACAGAGTGTCATAGTGTGTGCCAAGCAGAATTACGCCGGGTTTTTCTCCAGAAATCTTAACGAGAATATTTTTCATCGGGAGCCGGCCCACCGGAGTGTCCGCGGTAAAGCTATCCGTCTCCACCGTGCAGCCGTAGCTTTTCAATTCGGATTGCAGAAAATCCTGCAGCTTGGCGATGGCTGGCGAGCCGGAAGGATGCGGGCCGAACCCAACTTGCTTGGCAACCAGCTCATAGGCGCGCTTGCCATCGAATCCACCCGTTTTGTCGGGCGAAGGAGCGTCATTGGCACCTTGCGGCGGATTCGATGCCGCCGTGCTCATGAAAGGAGGCTGGCCAGCACCGCGCGAGGAGTCGCTCGTCTGGCAGCCTGTCAAACCAACAAAGGCTAGGCCCAGGAGAAAGGCAGCTCCCAAGGAATTCGCAGAACAAGTAGTCATCAACGCGCCTCCGCGGGAGCAGCGATCCGGCGTTCTCTCCGCCTCGTCACCACGAAGGATACCCCCATTCCCACGAAATAGAGCCCAATCATGGGAGCCATAAAGACCAGCATGGTCGTCGCGTCGGGAGTCGGCGTCACGATGGCAGCCACAATGGAAATGATTGCAATTGCGTAGCGCGAGTTCTTCCAAAGAAACTGCGGCGTCACGATGCCAAACAGCGACAAAAAGAAAATCAAAACGGGAAGCTCGAACATCAGCCCCATACCCAGAAGGACCAGCAAAGTCACATCGAAGTACTCATTGATGCTGATCATCGGCTGGAGGTCGTGAATCATGAACAAGGACCCGGGCGATACGAGGAAGTGCAAGACGTAAGGCAGCGTAATGAAGTAGCCGAAGGCAATACCGGCCAAAAAGAGAAAGACGGTGGAAAACATGAAACCGGTGATGGCGCCCCGCTCATGCTTGTAAAGCGCCGGCGCAACGAACAGCCATATCTGGTAAAGCACCACGGGAGAGGCCAGCACGATTCCAAGATACACACCAAGCGTAATGATCAGATTCAGGCCGCCTGCCGGGTGCGTGTAAATCAATTTCGGTTCCATGTGCGCATCAGCGAGCGCTTTCAACATCGGCTTATCGATCCAAGCTGCAACGTACTTCGCCACGTACACGCCGATAAACGCCCCGCCACCGATGGCATAGAGCGAATAAATGATGCGCTTGCGCAACTCGGTCAGGTGCTCGAAAAACGTCATCGTGCCGCCGGGCTCTTCAGTGCGGCCAGTGTCTTGCGAGTTGGGAGCGGAGTCCGTCACAGGCTCACACGGGGTGCCGGGCACTCTCCGGAGATTCCTGCAGATTCGCCGCGGCGGCTTCCGTCCCGTTTTCTGCTGAACCTTCGGAGCCGCGCGCCACTGACCCGGCGACAGGTGTGATAACAGGAGTTTCGCTGGCGGCAGCCGGTTGAGAAGCCTCGTTAGCAGGAGTCCCGGGCTCCGAGGAAGCCGGTACGGTCGCAGACTGAGCTGGTTCACCGGCGGCAACGGCCTCTGCTGCTTTCTTGCGCTCGGCAAGCAAAGCCTGGCGCTCCAGATCGCGCATCTCTTCTTCAAAAGCTGACTTGAAGTCCGTGGAGGCTTTGCGGAACTCCGCCATCAGCTTCCCCAGCCCGCGCGCAAGCTCAGGCAGCTTCTTTGGTCCAAAAACAACCAGGACCACGACAAAGACCACTATCATATGAGGAACGCTCAGCATTTCCGTCCTATAGCCGTCTAAGACCCCAATGGCATCATAGAAAGGGTATTCCGCCGCTGTCAAACCGGAGTTTTGGGTGTGCTATAATTTTTTATGAGTCTTGGCGCGAGGTCAGAATGAAATCAGAGCGTCGTGGGATCGTCATTGCGATTGGAGTGCTGCTGTTATCCGCTGTGTTGGGAGGCATATACGGGCCCAACGTGCGGGCAACCACGGCGTCGGCGGACGATTATCAGACGGCCGTTCGGGACTTTACCCGGGTACTAGACGTAGTCCAGAACAATTACGCCGACCAGGTAGACGTAGACAAGGCTGTCTACCAGGGCGCAATTCCGGGCATGCTCCGGATGCTCGATCCCCACTCCAGCTTTTTTGACGCCAAGCAGTTTTCAATCCTCCGCGAAGACCAGCGCGGGAAGTATTACGGCGTGGGAATGATCGTAGGCCCGCGGGAAAACCACACCGTGGTGCTAGCGCCCTACGCGGGCGCACCTGCCTACAACGCCGGGATTCGCCCTGGCGATGTGATTGTCAAGGTTGACGACAAGTCCACCGAGCAACTCTCCACCACCGAAGTGGCTGACCTGCTGAAAGGGCCCAAGGGTACGGTGGTGAAGATCACGGTTACGCGCGAAGGCTATCCGGAACCGCTGTTGTTCACGGTAACGCGCGACGAGATTCCGCGGCATTCGGTGGACATCGCGTTCTTGCTGAAGCCGGGTATTGGCTACATCCGCTTGTCCGGATTCAACGAGACCACGGACCGCGAAATCGCGGAAGCCCTGAAGAAGCTCGACGCCCCTTCTTTGGACGGGTTGATTCTCGACATGCGGGGAAATCCAGGCGGACTCCTGAACGAAGCGGTTGCGGTCGGCGACATGTTCCTGGACAAGAACCAGTTGATCGTCTCTCATCACGGCAGAACTTCGCCAGAGCGCCGTTATTACGCAGTGCGTGGCAATCAGGGGATGACCACGCCTCTCGTGATTTTGGTAAACAACAATTCCGCATCAGCGACGGAAATCGTTTCCGGAGCCGTGCAAGATCATGATCGCGGCCTGATTGTTGGTGAGACCACCTTCGGCAAAGGCCTGGTGCAGACGGTCACTCCGCTCAGCGAAAATACCGGGCTGGCCTTAACCACCGCGCGCTACTACACGCCAAGCGGGCGACTCATTCAGCGCGATTACAAGTCCGTTTCTCTCTACGAATATCACTACGAACGCAAAGTGCCAGAACATCCGACCGAGCTGCGGCTGACCGACAGCGGACGGCAGGTCACGGGCGGCGGCGGAATCACTCCCGACATCGTCGTAGATTCCCCGAAGCTCACCAAGTTCCAGCAAATCCTGTTTCGCGATGACGTGCTCTTCCCTGCCGAAACGGGCGTCGGCGGGTTCACGCGTTATTTCCTGGGGACCAAGCCGACGGTCACAAAAGACTTCGAAGTCGATGACAACGTGATGCGTGTGTTCCGCGAATATCTCAGCAAGCACAACGTCCGCTATACCGAGCCGGAAATGGCGGAAAACATGGACTGGATCAAGCGCAAGGTGAAGCAGGAAGTCTTCATGTCCGTGTTCAACATGCAGGAGGGATTCAAAGTCCTGCTCGAGGGCGATCCGCAAGTGCAGAAGGCTGTCGAAGCCGTTCCGCAGGCGCGTGCGCTTTATCAGAACGCCCACAAAATCATGGCCCAGCGCATGGGCGGCTCAAACGATCAACCGTAAAGGCCCTACAACTTTGCCTAAGGTTTGAATCTACAAGCCTCGACCATTATTTTCTGCTGGTCTCATTCCGGAGCGCGGGATCCTGGCTTGTTCATAACTTTTCACCTCGCCCCACCCGCTACAGATCGGCGACTGACCGTAGAGCAAGCCGTGAAAGGATACACGTTAAGCGCGCGCCCTTTACTCTGGCGCCGCGAGAGACTCAAGGCTCCCTCGAAACGGGTAGACGCGCCGATCTGACCGGTCGTTTCCCAGTTGTTTAGTGTTGCGTCCAACGCTTGCGCTCATCCGCTTGTTGTGCCAGCAGCAAAAGGTGAATATGAACCTTATGGACCTTCGCTGGTTTCTCGCAAGTGGCCTGATGTATGATGAAGTTATCAGCTGTTTTGATTTGACTAGGTTGGGCGAGTAGCTCAGCTGGGAGAGCGCCTCGTTCGCAACGAGGAGGCCGGGGGTTCGAATCCCCTCTCGTCCACCAACATCTTCTCCAAGCTCAACAACTTACCCAACCCTGCGAAATTCGATCAGTTGGGCGAGTTGGGCA
>DATFSR010000015.1:0-7793 GCA_035262505.1 Candidatus Acidiferrum sp.
AGGCGTCAACAAAGATATCGAAGTCTGGGCCAATGCCGAAGGCAAGACCTCCTGGATGGGGCGCTTCTTCGATTACTTGCGCGCCCACAACCGGCTCAACGATCTATCCTTCGTATCCTTTGAGCACTATCCCTTTAAGGAATGCGAGTTGCAGTGGACCGAGCTCTACAATGAAGCCAATCTTACGCGTCACATCTTACAGGTTTGGCGCGACGATGGCCTCCCGCCAGGCGTGCCCATGTTTATCTCGGAAACAAACATTGCCGCCGGCGACGACGAATCTTTCTTGGATATCTTTGCCGCGCTATGGTGGGCGGATTTTGTTGGCGCGTTTTTCGAAGCGGGAGGCAACGCAGTCTACTATTTCCACTACATCCCGCTTGGCCAGTCGCGCGGTTGTCACAACACGTCGCCGGGCACATTCAGCATGTTCACGGTGAACAGGGACTACGAGATTCAGCAGCCTACCTCACAGTATTTTGCAGGTCAGTTGATCACCCAAGAGTGGGCCCAACCAGGCAGCGGAGAGCACCGCGTCTTCTCGAGCGCCAGTGATGTTGTCGACGGAGCCGACCATGTACTCGTAACCGCCTATGCCCTGCAGCGTCCCGATGGCGATTGGTCTCTGATGCTTGTCAACAAAGACCAGGAAAACGCCCATACCATCCACATTTCCTTTCAGGGCGCTGCTGGCGAGGGGGAAAAACACTTCAACGGTCCCGTGAGCATCGTCACGTTTGGCAGCGAACAGTACAAGTGGCACTCCGACACTGAAAATCCCATTGGCGGAATCGCCGACCCGGACGGACCCCCTGCCCGGTCAACTATATCCGCCGGGGCCAAGACCGTCTTCGCGCTGCCAAAAGCCTCCGTGACGATTATCCGCGGCAAGATAGCCGCTCGGTAATCTCGCTGAGCCGGGTCGCGCTCCCTAGTCATTTTCAACTTTTGACTTCGCCTCGTGTCCTCTATAATTCCCTTCAACCACGGAAGCGAGTCGCTTGCCCGAACCTGCTCTCATCCCGGAACGCTATGCTCTTGCCGTCATCACCGATGACGCTGATCTCTTCCGCGACGTGCGCAAGCTTCTCGTTCCGCAATTCCGCACCACGTTGGCCTCTTCAGAAAACGAGATCAAGTCAGTTCTTGAGCTCCCGGACCTAAACGCTATTCTTTTCGACCTGGATTGTGTGGGTGATGGGCCCACCGACGCACTTGATGTTCTTGCTGAACTTCGCAAGCTCCGCGATGACGTTGTCCTGTTCGCTTTTGCCCGAGGTAACAATCGCACCCTTCCCCTCAAAGCGGCCCAAGCCGGCGCCGACGAATTCTTCTTCCATCCGCTTATTTTTGGCGAACTCCATATCGTTCTTTCTCGCGTCATTGAAAAGCGTGCCCTCGAATTGGAAGGACGCCGCCTGCTCCAGCAAGTTGAGAGCAAGGCCGCGTTCTTTGGCCTGGTCGGTGGGAGCCCGGCCATGCAGAAGGTGTATCAAGCGGTCGAAGCCGTCGCCAATACCGGAGCCTCTGTCGTCTTGCGCGGCGAAAGTGGCGTGGGCAAGGAACTTGTGGCCAATGCCATCGTGCAGCGCGGCGACCGCGCCGATCGCCCCCTTGTGTGCTTGAACTGCTCTGCGCTGCCCGAAACGCTGATGGAATCGGAGCTCTTCGGTTATGAAAAGGGCGCCTTCACAGGCGCGGATTCCGCCAAGCCTGGCATGGTCGAACTTGCTCACACCGGCACGCTTTTCCTCGATGAAATCACCACGCTGCATCCCGGCTTGCAAAGCAAGCTCCTGCGCGTCCTCCAGGAACATTCCGTGCAGCGCCTCGGCGGCCGCGCCACCCGCAAAATTGACTTCCGCCTCATCACTGCCACGAATGAGGACCTTGAAGACTTCGTCCGCAAGGGCCGCTTTCGCGAAGACCTTTATTTCCGCATTAATGTTGTGCCGATTTTTATTCCTCCCTTGCGCGAGCGCCATGGAGACATCCCGCTACTGATCGATCATTTTCTGCGCATTTATTGCGCTGCTGCCAAAAAGCCATTGAAGACACTCCAGCCCGAAGTCGTCGAGATCCTCGAGGACTACAGTTGGCCCGGCAACGTGCGCGAATTGGAAAACGTCGTCCAGCGGCTGGTGGTGATGGTGGCGGGCCCGGTCATCACCCCGGAGCATCTTCCGCAGTTGTTGTTGCACCACAGCGCAACCGGCCAGGAGGCCATCCTGATCCCTGAGGGCGGTGTGGACTTCGATTCCGAAATGGAAAAAATTGAGATTGCCTACCTGAATGCTGCGTTGCGCCGCACCGGGGGCAAGAAGTCAGCCGCGGCGGCATTGCTTCAAATTGATTCACAGCGCATGAAGTACCTCTGCCGAAAGCACCGCATCGAGTAAGAAAGTCGGTTAATTTTCAACCCGTCGATGGTCAATTTTTAACCCAACGGTTAATTTTTCACCGGTACTACTGGCCCTTAAGGCAGTACCTTCGTACTAAGTCCTTTATTTTGTGTCCGCAGCCACCTTGGATGGCAGGGCCGCACTTTGGCTAATCAACTGCATTGTATGTCTGCGTCTGCGGGAAAAAAATTCAAACGTTCAAGGAGCCAGCCACCATGTCAATCGAGAAGAAGAGCTTGATTAGCACCCTCAAGACCACCAAGAAGGCCAATGTTGTTGCCGCCCCGGCACCCGAAGGTTCTGAAAAGATCACCAAGACCACCAAGTTGGCGAGGAAGCAGAGAGTGCTGCGGAAGCAAAGAATGCTGCGGAAGCAGCGTACGCTCCGCGCGTAAATCTCCTGTCAATAATTGTTCTAAAGAAGGCCACCAACCGGTGGCCTTCTTTTTTTCTCCTTACCACAGCTTACGGCCCCAAAAGTTCTTAACCTCTTCCAACGCCATTCCTCCGATGCTGCGGCGGCGGCCATAGACCCTCGCTATGCCCGTCATTTCCGGTTTCAATTCCCCCCCCGGATTCTGAAGCAAAATATCCACGAAATAATACTGATGCAGACGGCCGCCTGTCTCATCTTTTCCGGCCTCCTCTTCCGCCCATGGCGGAGGCTCCGTGGGTCGTGTCGAAACCAGCACCACTTGCCCCTCTCTTCGCCGCACCATTCCGTCCAGCTGCACTTTCGCGGCTTGGCCGGCACGAATTTTATGCATATCGTATTCCGAGGTGAAAATTCTCGCCCTCATCTGGCTCAGGTCGGCCATCTCCAGGAATTCCGTTCCTGCCTTCAGATATGCCCCTAACTGGTCCTGGACCTTGGGCGTAACCACTGTTCCCGTAAGAGGCGCTTTCAATTCCAGAGCGCTGCGCATCGCGTAGGCTTGCCCGTATTGCCTTTCTGACCGTTGCTTTTCCATCAGCGCATTCCCATAACCTTGGTAGTTGAGGGCTGCCTGTTTCGCTTGTGCAGACGCCAGCACCAGTCTGGCATGGGCATCGTCGAGGCCGCCCTGCACCGGCAAGTTGCTCAAAGTGGCCAACGAGCCGCCTTGCGGGACCATCTCACCTTCTCGGACGTAAATTTTCGTCACCTTCCCGGGCACGTGTGCCCGCACCACAGCCTGGTTCACCGGCTCCAACACAAACTTGCCCACAACGGACTCCTTCCAGACGGGGATAGCCAGTAGAACCCCAAGGGTAGCTACGGTCATCGCCGTATGTTGAGGCGTGAACCACGCCACAATGCGATCTTTCTTGTCCAAGTAAAGGAATTTCATAAAGTTCACCAGTAAACGAATTCGCGATCGAAAGATGATTGCGGCAACTCCCAATTCCGGTATGAAGCCCCATTCCGGACTGAAGCTCCGGACAATGTTCCCCGTGAAGCTCGCAATGATGTAAAGAATCATGTAGCTGTACGCCCCGGAGGCCAGAGCGTAAACCACGAAACCCAATCGTCGCTGCCTGGGGACATAAGGCACTTCCACCGGTAAACGCCAGATGTTCTTCTTCACCCAGGCTGATGTATACGCGGTCGAATCCTCCTTCAAACTGTTGACACCCACGATGTCGCACAGCATGTAGTATCCGTCTAGCTTCATCAACGGATTCCAATTCACGACCACATTCATGAAGCCGCACATTACCATCACGAAGTACGCGGCATTGTGCAGTGGCGTTTCCGGCGGCGTCCCCCACCAAATTGGGGTCACAAGCGCATATAGCAGTACTTCCGACCATACACCGGCAAAGGAGATAACCAGTCTTTGAAAAAGTGTGCCGTAGACGTATCCTTCCGTAGTATCCGTGAAGAATGCCGGCAAGAGGTAGATTAACGAAAATCCCATCGCGGGCACCCTTCCTCCGTAATGTTTGCAGGCGTGAGCGTGGGCGAATTCATGGAGGGCCACGGTGGACATCCCCAGGGTATACAGATAGAAGATATCCATCCACGTTCTCTTCCACAGGTAAAAGTTCAGCGAATCCTGCGAAATCTGGGGCCAGTGCGCTATGGTAATGCCCACGCTGATAGACACCGCGACAAAACTCACAATCGTGAACCACGGCGTGTACATGAACTTGGTTTTCTCATGGACCCAGGTGACGGCGCGATCCGGATTGAAGGCGGGAAAATTTACGTCGGAGAGATCGGCCCAGACGGTCCTTGGTTTCAGTCTTTTCTTTCTCTCCTCCAGGCTGAGCTGCATTAACTGGATGTTCTTTTCTTGCTGCGTCTTGTACCAGAATTCGCTCGATTCCAGGCTTGCGGCAAAATCTCTCACCGTTTCCGCGTCATATTGGATACCGTTTTGCTGCGAATAGAGTTCCGCAATTTCTTCGTAATTTCGCTTACCGTCAAAAAGTTGGGCGAGCTCCCACTGTTTTTTATCGAATTCGTACATTCCGCCACACGACGGAACGTAAACGCGCACCATGCGCTCCCCGAGCTCGAAATGTTCGCGGAACGTCGTCCCCGGGTCCAGCCGCGGAGTGCTTTCCGCAAGCTTCCGCGCCGGTATATCCGGCAGGGCTACTTCCAGTGCGCGTGTTAGGTTCATGGATTCTTCAGTGCGGATTTTCCAGATGGACCGCCGCGGTCATCCCCGGCCGCAGGGAACCGCGCCCGCCTTCCAGCACCACAAGCACTTCAAACGTGCCGCTCGAGGGATCCACCACTGGGCTCACCTGTTTCACTTTCGCGGAATGTTTCTCGCCCGGCGCGTCCGCGCAGGTCACTTGCACCTGCTGGCCGTTGTGCATCCTGCCAAAAAACTTTTCGGACAGTGTGAACCGCATCAGCAACGGCGCCTCGGCGGTCACCCAGAATAAGCGGTCGCCTTTGCTCAGATTCTGACCCTCGCGCACGTATCTCCGCGCGATCAGCCCGTCGAACGGTGCGGTCACCTTCGTCTTTTCCAGTTCCAGTTCGAGCGAATGCTCCTCTTCCTTCGAGGTGTTCAGCGTTTCCGCCACTCGCTTGATGTCCCACTGGTCGGATTCCGCTTTATAGCGTGCGTGCTCCAACTGTTCTTTCGACGTCAGCCCGAGGTCCCACAAATTCTTTTGCCGTTCATAATCGGCCTTCAGCACCTGCTCTTCCGCTTCCCAGTTTTTCAGATCAGCGTCGATGCTACGCGTCTTTGCTCGTGCCGCGGCCAGGTTCGCCTGGATTTGCCTGCCATCGAGCTCGGCCAGCAGCGTTCCCGCTTTCACCCTGGCCGGCGCATCGCAATAAATCTTCTGCATCACGCCGTCTCGTTGCGCGGATAATTCCACCTGATGCTCCACAATGATGGGCCCGGAAACCGTCATGGACGCATCGGCTGGCTCACTGGCGGCTGGCACGGCAGGCTTGGGCTGCCCCGCTGGGGCCGTCACCGGAGCCGCCGCGTTCGTCACCGCTCCGACCGGTACCTTGTCATCTCCGCATCCCGCCGCGAGAAGCGCCGCGCCCAACCCAATGCAAATCCACTCTTTTCGCATGCCTCCTCCGTCCGCTTACCAGCCCAGCAAATACCAGATCTTCGCGTATGCCCACAAAAACGGCTTGCGGAAAAATACGTACCCCGCGGGATACCACCCCGTGCGCACTTTGCCGCGGCCTTCCATACCAGGATGAATTGCGCCTTGCTCGTTCGGCACCGCCACGCGCGCGTAGAAAACTGCTCCATCCTTCAGCACGGTTCCCTTCGGACTCACCACCGCCACTTCCCCGCGAAATGTGCGCATGGGGTAGCTGTTGAGCTTCACTACCGCTTTCTGTCCGGCCTTCAAAAACCCCGCGTCTGTATCATCCACGGCAACGTCCACGATCGCTTCGGAGGTGTCCACCACTTCCGCGAACGAATCCCCCTGCTCCAGTTTTCTCCCCGAAAAATCCTCTACGTGCGCCGTGGCTACCACTCCGTCGATGGGAGAGCGGAGTTGCGTCTTGTCCAGCATTTCCCTGGCCCGCTCGACTTCCGCTTTCCAGTAATCCGCCTGCACGCGATGCACGCCGGCCTGCGTTCCATCGTTCATGGCCAGCGCTTTGTTCATTTCCAGCATCGAGGTTTCGTAGTGCGAATCCGCGGCCGCCAGCGCCGAACGGAAATTCCAGGCTTCCATCTCCGCCAGGGGCTGCCCTTTTTGCACGTGCTGCCCTTCTCGCACGAACACTTTTCCAACCACTCCTTCCACCTCCGGCTGCACCAGCGCGCGGCGCACTGGTGCTACGGCCGCATCGCCATCCACTCGCAACGGCAACGGGCACGCCACCAGGAACAGGAATGCCAGCCCAGCGGCCACCAGGATCGCCGTGCGTTTCCGCTTCTGCATGGCCATGAACTTCCGCTTTTTGACCAGCACCGGCTCCAGCACCGAGATGAACGGCACTTCCTTGTACATTTGGGCGTTGCGCAGGGCCACGGTCGCCTGCCCTGCCAGCACTTCAATAATCTCCAGGTGTGCCGGGCCCAGAAAATCCGGGTCGTGGCTTTCCATGGCCAGCAGGCCCACGCGGCCGGTATCGTCGTTCAGCGGCCGCGCGTAAAAGCCGCGCATGCCGGACTCTGTGAAGTACTTTTTGAATTTCGCCTTGGTTTCCTCGCGCGGGGCGTCGATTTCTTCGCCGTTTTGCCGGACGTGGATCACTTCTTCGGAAAGCGCCGCCCACTGCAGGATCTCGTTCAGCGGAGCGACCTCCGGATGGTCAGCCTGCACTTGTGTCATGCCGGTCACCGCGCTGAGCTTGAACCGCCCGTTTTGCTCCAGCAGCAGCGCCGCCCGCTCATAAGGAATCACCGCCTGCGGTGCGTTGACGATGGTTTGCAGCATGCGCTCGAGGTTCAGCGTCGAGGTGATCTCATGGCTGACCGTGTTCAGGGTCTCCAGCACTTCCACCTTGCGTTCTGCAAGCAGCAGGCTCGCATTGTGTAGCGCCGTCGCCGCGGTTTCCGTCAGATTGCTCAGCGTGAACAGGTCGTCTTCGTCAAAAGGCGTGCCGTCGAGCTTGTTGACCGCCTCCACGACTCCCACGAGCGCCGATTTGTCCAGGATCGCCGCCGCGATTAACGAGGAAATGCCGTCCTCTCCGGCATTCTGATTGCGCTGCACCAGCCGCTCATCTTCCTGGTCGGAAATGCAAACGGGTTCCCCGTTGTCGGACACCGTTCCCGCCACGCCCTCGTTCGGCCGCAATTTCTGTCCCTTGAACGTCGTCGCGTCTTCGCCTTCCTGGTGCATCAATTCCACGGATTCATCAGGCAGCAAAAGCCAGATATTGATCGCCTGGCATTCCAGAATTTCCGAGAACTTCGCGCCAATCAGCGGCAGCAGTTCGCTCATCTCCAGCGTTGA
>DATFSR010000016.1:0-45006 GCA_035262505.1 Candidatus Acidiferrum sp.
GGCGAGCCGCGCCAGCGTCTCGCGCTTGCCCAGGCCAGCGTCCACCAGGAGGCGGGTGCTCTCCGTCTCGAGCAAGGTGATATTGCCCGAGCTCCCGGAGGCCAGAATGGAGACCCGCAAGCCGATCGTTAACTCCCAGAAAAAACCTTAACCCAAAGTCTGAACCGCGACGACAAAAAACAAATTTTCAGTATCATCGCAGAGCGCGAACGTGCCGTCAACAGGTGTTCGTCTACGCTTCTCAAAGCCGTAGCCGTACGACGCCTTCTCGAACGATTGACTTGTTCGATGACCAACAAGGCTGCCGAGCATGTTTCGCTTCGCCAAAGCGGCGTCGGCCCTCGTTCACATATCTGGCAGCCTATGCCCTCCCCAACCGGCCACACCAAAACTCGCAAAGGTTCTTTCTTCCGCCTGGTATCCTCCTGCTTCTGCCGTTTGGTATACTCGCGCCTCCAACCATGGAAAAGTACGATCTCATCGTGGTCGGCTCCGGCCCAGGAGGGCAGCGCGCCGCCATTCAAGCGGCCAAATTCGGTAAGCGCGTCGCCCTCATCGAGAAGCTCGAAGTCGTCGGCGGTACGGCCATCAACACCGGCACCATCCCCAGCAAGACCATCCGGGAAGCCGTGCTCCATCTTTCCGGCTACCAATACCAGAGCATTTACGGCGTCAATTACCGCGTGAAGGAACCCATCACCATGGCCGATCTTTCCTTCCGCGCGCTCAACGTCATCAAGACCGAGATCGACGTCATCCGCGCGCAGCTTTCGCGAAACGGCATTGACGTGGTCACCGGAACGGCCAGCTTTCTCGATCCTCACCGCATCCAGGTCACCAGCTCCCGCGGTCAGCAGGAATTCGACTCCGAGCACATCGTCCTCGCCACGGGCACCAAGCCCGCCGTTTCCCCGCTCGTGCCGTTCAACAACAAAACCATCATCAACAGTGATCAAATCCTCAGCATGCCGGAGATTCCCAAGGCCATGATTGTCGTCGGTGGCGGCGTGATTGGCGTCGAGTATGTCTGCATGTTCGCCACGCTTGGCGTGCGCATCACGCTCATCGAAAAACGGCCGCGGCTGCTGGAGTTTGCCGACCAGGAAATCGTCGAAGCGCTTTCGTACCACTTGCGCGACCGCCGCGTCACGCTGCGCCTTAACGAAGAAGTCGAGAGTGTCGAGGAAACACCCGACCACACCGTCGTCGCCAATCTAAAGAGCAAGAAAAAAATCTCCGGTGAAGCGCTGCTCTACGCTGTGGGCCGCCAGGGCAACGTCGACGAATTAAATCTTGCCGCTGCCGGACTCGAGGCTGACTCGCGTGGCCGCATTCCTGTGGACGAGGAGTACCACACGAAGCAACCGCACATTTTTGCTGTCGGCGACCTCATCGGGTTTCCCAGCCTCGGTTCCGTTTCCATGGAACAGGGCCGCATCGCGGCGGCAAACGCTTTTGGCATGCCCGTGCATTCCAACCGGGCGAATTATCCTTACGGGATTTACACCATTCCCGAAATTTCGTTCATCGGCAAAACAGAAGAGCAACTCACCGATGAAGGCATTCCTTACGAAGTCGGCATGGCCTATTTCCGCGAAATTGCGCGTGGACAGATTCGCGGCGACACCACCGGCCGGTTGAAGCTGCTCTTCGATCCCACGTCCAAGGAACTGCTGGGCGTACACATCATTGGAGAAGGCGCGTCGGAGTTACTGCACATCGGCCAGGCGGTTTTCGCACTGAAAGGCACGGTGGAATATTTCGTGGACACGGTTTTCAATTATCCGACGCTGGCGGAGTGCTACAAGGCCGCTGCGTTTAACGGTCTCAACAAACTGAAGTAAGTGTTTCTCGAGGCAAAGTTCTCGATTTTGCATGACGAAAGGACCGATTCGGTTTCTGGTTCGCGGGCAGACGAAGCCAATGGAAGAATGAGATGATCTCCAGACAATCACACAGCACGAGATGGGCAGGCGAGCGATGAGCAGGACAGTTGGCGTTTTGGTGCAGGAACATATCGCGGCGGGCCTGGTGGACGCCAACAAGGTCGTCGGCCCGCTCAAACTTTTTCCGGAGACGGCGCAGTCGCCCGACCCTTTGCAGTCCATGCCTTCGGCGGACATAGCCGAGACTATCCGTGGACTCATCGAAAAAGTGGCTGGCGGAGAAAAACTCGAGGCGGTCGGCGTCGGCTTCCCCGGAATTATTCGCAACGGCGTGGTTGAGGAGTCTCCCAACCTGCAGCAGGTAAAAGGCTTCGCGCTGCAAGACGTGCTTGCCGCTTCGCTGAAGGGCAAAGCCGCGGGAGTTCCTGTGCGCGTTTTCAATGACGCCGATGTAATGGCCGCGGGCATCGCCGCGACGCGCGGCAAGTTGAACCAGCTTACGCGCGTGTGGACGCTCGGGAACGGCATCGGCTTCGGGCGGTATCCGGCAAGAGAAGGCGTGTGGGAAGGCGGCCACTCCGTGGTCACCCTGGACCCGAAAGAAAGTTTCTGCGGCTGCGGCGGGAAAGGCCACCTCGAAGGAATTCTCGGGCGCCGCTCGATGCGCATGCGCTTTCTCGATCTCGAGCCGGAAGAAATTTTTGAAAACGCGCGCGCCGGAGACGGCCGCTGCGTGGAGTTTGTTACTTTGTGCCATCGGGCGCTGGCCGCCGCCACGGCCACGAGCATCCACATGAGCGGCCCCGGCATGTTCTTCATCACCGGGCCGGAAACCAAATTTATTGATACCGGCCTGCTCGACCGGCTGGTCCACGAAATGGTGAAAATGAGCCCGCTGCAAGGCAGCCGGTTTGAAGTAATCCCCGCCATGTCGGACGAACTCGGCATCATCGGCGCCGCCGTCAACGCCTCCCACGCTACAAAATAAACGAGCGTCGAGTTGGGCAGCCGCGCTTCCAGCGAGCAGGGATTAAAGAGTCCAAAGTTCAAAAGTTCAATTGACACGTGACCAGAGATCAGAGACCGGAGATCAATTTTCCCTTGGATCATCGGTTTGCGAGGTATTTGTAAATGCTTTGGATGGTGCGGGATAGAAGAGCAGTAAATTCAAAACCCGCACCCTGAAACCGCAGAGATGCGGCACCCGGCGAGCGCTAGGATAACCGACTATCTCGCTCCCGTAGAACCTAGAATAGTTCGAAGTCTATCCACTCTTGTACTTCACCTTCTACGGGAAACGCGTCCTCTGGGGCCACAGCGAATCGCGCGTCTAATTCGTGCGCATTTTTCTCCAAGGGGATTCCTTCCTACGAGCCGCCGGCCAGGAAACCTTCCACGTACTTGGCCGCGAACCTTGGCAGTCCTAATTTCTGATATTGAATGACGTGAACAAGTTCGTGGAAAAGCGTCCGATTATCGACAGCTTGGTGGAACACAACCGTGTCGACAAAAGTGATTGCTGCCATTTGCGAGAAGTCTGGTAGCGAACCAGCGTCGAACCCCATTACTGTCACGAGTTCACTGTAAAAGGGTGGATTGGCTACCCGCTCACCACTTAGGACCAAAACCCGGGTTGCGTCAGCGGGCTCAGGAAAGAAAGGAGCCATCACGACTTTCTGGTTGTTGTTGAGCGGGCAGGACTTGGCGCGGCACAGCTCGCGCTGAGTTTGGATGTAGTTTTCGACTTGTCCTGCGAGTCCTTTGACTTGAGACTCACTCAGGTTGGGAAAGGTCATGCTGACAATAATCCTAACAGACCGCGTCGCCTACGGGCCTAGCCGAGTGCCGCACGTGCTGGTTTGCATGTGCGAGTTTGGAGCCGGATCCATGCTCGCCTTTGCGAGGTTTCGCAGCTAAGCTTTCTGGGATGTCGCGTTAACGAGAACCGGGGGCGCTTGTGAGAGCAACATGTGTAATTTGGTTTGTGCTGGCCGTCGTGCTTAGCGGCGGGACGGGGGCCTGGGCAGATGACAAGCCGACGAGCTTGACCGAAGCGCGGGACGCCGTGGAGGCGAATTTGAAGACGCCAGAAGGCAAGGCGTACGACGAGAAGCTGGGCAAGGAGTTCATGGAGAAGCATCTAGCGACGATGAAGCCGTGCAAGCAGAGCGCAGGAACCGATTTGGAAAGCTTCTGGATCCTCATGAAGCTCGACAAAGACGGCGCGGTGAAGGAAGTCTTGCTCCATCCATCAACGAAGTTAGGCACTTGCACCCGCGAAACGCTACTCAAAAGCGCCTTCCCTCCTCCGCCAAAGCCCGGCTACTGGGTCAGCATCTATATGAAGCTGACGCACTAAGGTCTGAAATTGAACCGGTCGGAATTAACAGGGGAACAAGGATACGCGGTGATTCCTGGAGTGTTTGGGCAGAAGGAAATTGACCGGCTGCATTGGGAATTGGGCCGCGCGGAGCTGCCGCGGAGCAGGGCTGGTGTACGGCATGCGATGAGGATTTCGGCGGTTGCGGAGATGGCGCGAGGAGCGGCTTTGCTGGGAATTGCGCGGGAGATTTTGGGCGATGAAACATTTCCGTTTCATGCGACGGTGTTTGACAAGTCGGCCACCGCAAATTGGCTCGTGGTGTGGCATCAGGATACGGCGCTGCCCCTGAAGGAAAGGCGGGAGGTTGCGGGCTGGGGACCGTGGTCGATGAAGGAGAGCGTGCGATATGCGCATGCCCCGGCAAGTGCGCTCGAACAGGTGGTGGCGTTACGAGTTCACCTGGACGATTCGACCAGCGAGAACGGGCCCCTACGAGTCTTACCGGGCACGCATGCTTTGGGCGTGCTTACGGACGAGGAGATCCACCACCTTTCGACAACCGTTGCCGAGGCAGAATGCCTGGTTCCACGCGGGGGCGTGCTGGCGATGCGGCCGCTCATCGTGCATGCGTCGTCGAAGGCGCAGAGTGAAAAGCCGCGGCGCGTTCTGCACATTGAATATGCGCGTCGTTCTGCGCCGTGTGATGGGTTGGAATTGGCGATCGCGTGAAGAGTGCCGCGCGGGCGCTCATGACGATCTGGCCTTCGTTACCCAACCCTGACAGGTTGTTGCTAACGTGACACGGCTCTGGCGTTCCTGACTTCGGGGCGCAGAGCATAGGCGGAGGGGCACTGGGCCGGGGGCGGGGCCATCATCTCTGTGTGGGGGAAGGCGGAGCGGGATTCGTGTCTTGAGAAGCGAGGCCGATTTCAGTCAGCACATCGTTGCGCATACGGTCCAGACCCGCTTTTTCGTCCAGGAAGGCTCTGTGCTGTGAAATAGCTTCGTCCTGTTTGGCGGCAAACCCGAGACGAGAATCGTGGTTCCTGAAAAGCAGTTTCTTCCCCGTAATCGAGTAATCAGCGCGATGGTCGAGGGCGAACTTGTAGAGAGCGATGGAGGACTCAACCCATTTTTGTTCGAGGGCCACAAGCTTATCCTGCGCGCCCAAGAGGACCTCACCGGAACCCTTCACGCCTTCCAGAAAAGATTCCTTATCGCTTTGGGAAGCGTTCACGTCTTGGAGCTTCCTCTCCATGTCCTGAAGGAGCGGGCGCACGGTGCCATATTTTTGGTCGAGCTCAAGAGCAGCCTGGAGCTGGCCGATGATTTTTTGCATGCCGGCCTTAGTGGAATAGGATTCCGGCGAGTAGAGAGAACGGAGCGCGGAGTTGTCGAACTCGCGAATTTCCTGGGAATAGCGTTTGTTTCGGTCAATCACGCTGCGGAAGAAATCGCGCATCAGGCTGTCCGACCAATCGCCGTCCTGGCTGACCGGGCGCTTGCCGGAAGCTTCGGCGAACAAGCGAGCGACTTCTTTCTTAGTATCGGTGTGGCGAAGCGCGTGTCGCTGTTGCGAGGCCCCGGAGAATCCCATAAAGCTGAAAATCAAGGCGATTCCTGCGGCCCAGGAATGCTTCTGCGCCGGAGACAGTTTCGACTTTCTGGCGCGGTTGATGAGCCAGGAAACCACGGCCCCCAAGGACACAGGGACGATCAGGGCACCGATGAAAAAACCCTGGATGTCCCTGTGCGCGCTCAGCCCCATGAGCCTCGCCTCGAGAAATGCAAAGAAAACCACGCCAACCCACATCACGAAGCCAAAAATGACAAGGAAGGGGTGGCTTCGCTCAGGAGGTGGAGGTTGAGGTTTGGGTCCGGCAAAAGGGTCTCCCGCCGCCTGGGAGGCCGCAGAATTGCTCGGAGCGCCGCAACGAGGACAGGCGCCGGTGAAGCTCAACTCTTGGTTGCAAGTAGGGCATAACATGAGGAGTGGCGACCTAGTGGGCTCGAATCGTAGCAAATCGCTTGGCAGCGAACAATCAGGGAGGGTTAGCGAGCGAGGCCCTTAGCAGGCTAAACGGGAGCGGTCGAGGGTGAAGCCGTTGATGGGGCCGAGGACGGTGACGGCGATGTGGTCGGTCTGGAAGTAGCGCTGGGCGAGCGACTGCAGCTCTTCGCGGGTGACGGCCTCGATGGCGGCGAGGATTTCGTCGAGGGAGAAGAAGCGGCCGAAATACAGCTCTTGGCGCGCGAGATTGGACATGCGCGAGCTGGTGGACTCAAGCGAGAGCATAAGCGAGCCTTTGAGGTGGTTCTTCGAGCGGCGCAGCTCTTCTTCGGTGACAAGGGTTTCCTTCAGCGAACGAAACTCCTGAATGGTGAGGTCAATGACTTGGCCGATGGCATCGGTGGCGGTTCCGGCGTAGACGGTCATCATGCCGGCGTCGGAATAGGGAGTGAGTTCGCTGAAAACGGCGTAGGCGAGGCCGCGCTTTTCGCGAATGTTCTGGAACAGGCGCGAAGACATGCCGCCGCCGAGCAAGTTGTTGAGCACGGCGAAGCCGAAGCGGTCCTGATGGGCGAGCGGGATCGAAGGAATGCCCATGCAAAGGTGCGCCTGCTCGAGGTCGCGCTTTCTCTCGAGGCGGATGGGCGCCTCGGTCTGCGGCGCGCCGCCGTCTTCCGCCGGACCGGCGGGCGCGAGCGCGCCAAACTCGCGCTGCACGAGATCGAGCACTTGGTCGTGCGTAACGTGGCCCGCAGCGGTGACGACCAGATGATCGGGCGCAAACCAGTTGTGGAAGCGCGCCCGAAGCGCTCCCTGATTGAATTTTTTCACCGTATCCGGCGTTCCGAGAATCGGGCGGCCCAACGGGTGCCCGGGCCAGAAGCCTCGAGTGAAGATCTCGTGGAGCAAGTACTCCGGATTGTCCAGGTCCATCTTGATTTCTTCGAGGACGACCTTGCGTTCTTTCTTCAGATCCTCGGAGTCGAATTTCGGGCGCAGAACGAGATCGGCGATGACATCGAAGGCGATGGGCAAGTGCTCATCGAGAACCTTGGCGTTGAAGCAGATTTGTTCCTTGGAGGTGAAAGCGTCGAGCATGCCGCCAACAGAATCCATTTCGCGGGCGATGACTTCGGCGGAGCGGCGCTCGGTGCCTTTGAAAACCATGTGCTCCATGAAGTGGGCGAGGCCGTTTTCCTCGGCGATTTCGCGACGGGAACCGTTGCGCACCCAAACGCCTACGGAGACGGATCGGACGTGGGACATGGTCTCGGTGATGACCACCAAGCCATTGGGGAGCGCGTGCTTCTGAATGTCGCGAATTTCCGTGGGCATTCAGGCATTGTGACACAGGTGCGGCGGAAAGAAAAAAGATAATGACAACCCAATAACGCCCCTTTTTTGCAATGGTTTACCGGATGAGAAGTTACACACAATCGCCCAATTCCTCAGGGTGAACGCGTGGAACTTAGTTTAGATGAGCTTTTCGTCGGGATTGAGCTTGCCGTATTCGCTGGTGAAAAAGAGAGGCACGTCGGCGTAAGAGTCTTGATCGCGATAGTAGACTTCGCAAGTGTCGAAGGGCTTGGAATAGATGTGAATGCTGACGGCGCGCTCGCTGAATTCGGCGAGGTTCATGACTTCGTGAACCGGCTCCATGGGATTGACGTAGGTGGGATGAGCGGCGTCGAGATCGTAGAGTTCGGTGGGAACAACGTGGCAGGTGCCTTTTCTGGCGTCGCGGTCGTCGACACGGTAATTCTGGATGCGCAGGCGGCCGATGGGCGCGGACATCCAGCAATTCTGTCCACGATGATTGTGAATGCGGCTGTGCTGGCCGATGTCCCAGCACAACGTCATACATTCGAACAGAGCGTTGCGGAAGATGAGGTTGCGCGTGTAACTTCCCTTGGAAAAAAAACAAAACCTTTCGAGGGATTCGGAGCGCACGGCGTGGCGGATGACGTAGTCCTGGACGTTCTGTAGCGAGAAGTCGGCTTCGGGAATGGCGGCGAGACCCTTCACCCAATCGTTGATGGTGAGCTTTTCGGTTGCGACGGTTTGCGACATCTTAGAGGCCTCCCAATCCTGGTTTTGGGATTCGCGGGGAATACTAAGGAATTATAGCGCAAGGAGGTACGGCTGGTGCGAACTTGGTTCCTGGTAAACGGGATGGGATGATGAAGATTGGGCAGGTCACGCAGAGACAAGAATGATCGAACTGCTGGGTAAATCGAAAGAAGAGTTGCGCGCGTTCTGCAGGGAGCTGGGCGAACCGGCTTATCGCGGGGGGCAGATTTATCACGCGCTGTATGCGGAGAGGAAGTTCGATTTTGGGCGGATGACAAATTTGCCGGCGGCGTTGCGGGAACGGCTCGCGAAAGACGCCCGCGTCACCGTGCCGGAGGTGAAGCAGCGATTTGTTTCGAGCGATGGGTCGGTGCGGTATTTGTTTGGGCTCGGTGGCGCGGAAGAAGAAGGACTTAGCACAGAGAGCCCTCAGGAAGAGAACACAGAAAAGAACACGAAAAAACCGAATCGCGCGCGGACGCCAGCTTCTGTTGAGGCGGTGTTTATGCCGAGCGAAGGGCGGCAGACGATTTGCATCTCGACGCAGGCGGGATGCGCGGTGGATTGCCACTTTTGCTTGACGGCCCAGCTCGGGCTGATTCGGAATTTGACGGCGGGAGAGATTGTAGCGCAAGCGTTGCTTCCGCTGGAGGAACACAAAGGGGAGCTTGCACCGCATTTCGATGCCCAAGGCAAGCAGACGAACGTTGTGCTGATGGGACAAGGCGAGCCCCTGCTGAATTTCGAGCCGGTGATGGCGGGGCTGCGGATTCTGCTGGACCCGGAAGGCTTGGGACTTTCACCGAAACACGTGACGCTGTCGACGAGCGGGATCGTGCCGGGAATTGAGCGTCTGGCACAGGAGAAAGTGCGTCCGAAGCTGGCGATTTCGCTGAATGCGTCGAACGATGAGCAGCGAGACGCGGTGATGCCGATCAACAAGAAATATCCACTGGGCCCGCTGATGGAAGCTTGCAAGAATTATCCGCTGCGGTCGTGGGAGCATTTGACGTTTGAATACGTGATGCTCGGCGGAGTGAATGATTCCGCAGACGATGGGCGGCGCTTGGTGCGATTGCTGGCGCCGCTGAAGCGCGTAAAGGTCAATTTGATTCCGTGGAATCCGGGAGAGCTTCCCTACCGGGAATCCGCGCCAGAACGCATCGAAGAATTCCGGCGGATCCTGAATGACAAAGGGGTGGCCGCGTTTGTGCGGTATTCGCGCGGACGCGACGTCATGGCCGCCTGCGGCCAACTGGCTTTGCTGCAGATCAGCGACAGCTCACAATTGCCGGTTCCCCGCTGATGGTCATGCCCGCAAATTTCGTTAGAGAAAAGGGATCCGCACCCTAATAAGCGGCGGCATCGCCACGGCGCGAGGTGTAATCCTCGAGCCATTCGCGGAAGGCAGCGTTCAGGGTTTTCTGCTCAGACTTCGCGATTTGGCGAGCCTTTTCAATAAGATCGGCGTCGGCGCCTAGTGTAGGACTCAATCTCCTGACTTGGCCATGCCGACCGCAGACATAAGGCGCCCGGTCACGCCGCCTTCTTGGCGATAGCTGAAGAGAAGATCGCGGCGGCAAGCGGTACATAAATCGCTGACGACGATATTTTCGTCGCGCAGGCCCGCGTCGAGGAGTTGGGCGCGATTGGCTTGACGCAAATCGAGGAGAACGCTTTTGGGCGGAGGCTGATGGCCGGGCGGGGCCATGTTGAGCCATTGCAGGGGATTCGGTTCGTCACCGGTGCGCAGTTCGTCGAACCATTCCGAGGCATTTGAGAATTGCGAGCGAAATTCCGAAGCGACTTCTGTGCCCACTTCGTAGCAGCATCCGCCGATGGAGGGGCCGATGGCGCCAAGTATGTCCGACGGCTTGGAACCGAATTGCATCTGCATTTTGCCTATGGTTTTGGCTACGATGCGTCGCAGGGTGCCGCGCCAGCCAGCGTGGACTGCGGCGAGGGCGCGTTTCTTGGGGTCGACCAGGAGAATCGGAACGCAGTCGGCAGTCTGGACCGAGAGAAGCAGGCCGGGGCGATTCGTGGCCGAGGCATCGCCGCGGCAAGGTTCGGCGGGAGAAGTTTCCAAGAGGTGGATAACGTCCGAGTGAATCTGTTTCAGAGCAAGGAGTGTGAAGTCGCTTGCGCCAAGAGCGGATTGGAAGCGATGGCGGTTTTCAAGAACGTTTTCTTTCGTGTCCCATTCGGCGAAACCGAGATTCAGGACCTTTTCGCCCGAGAGTTCGCTAACGCCGCCCGGTCGCGTGCTGAATCCGTGGACCAGCCATGGGATTTTAGTCAGAGCATCCGCCTGAAGGATTCGCAGGCCCCTGGCCTTGCGTTCGGTCCAGTCTTTCGACACGGAAGCCGGTCCTTCCGCTTTCGAGCTACCCCCTCGGCGGCCTGCTTTGCTAGGAGTTATTAGCATGTTCGTAGGCATTGCGACACTAACAGTATAATCGGAGCGGCCGAGGATAGTTGAAGTCGGTTGAAAGCGGTTGCGGACGGGGGAGCCGGAGGATTCTTGATCATTGGGATGGGCGTGGACATTGCAGAAGTGGACCGCATTCAGAAGGCCATCGAGCGGCATGGGGAGACTTTTCTGCGGCGGCTTTATACGCAAAAGGAACGGGACTATTGCGAGCAGTTCAAAAATAAATATGAGCGTTACGCGGGACGATTCGCCGCAAAAGAAGCGGCGATGAAGGCGCTAGGAACGGGCTGGCGGCGGGGCGTGCGCTGGGCGGACCTAGAAGTGGTGCGCGAGAAAAGCGGGCGGCCGACGCTGAAATTGGCTGGTGAAGCGGAGAAAATCGCAAAGCAATTAGGAGTGACTCATATCGCCTTGAGCATCACGCACACAGAGCAGCAAGCACTGGCACTAGTTATTTTCGAGGGGTAAGGGATATGCATGCTTTTCCGGAGTTCATGCGGACAGCCGCAAATCGAATCGCAACGCAGAGCCAGGCGACGCCCGGCGCGGAAGGCTACGTGTGTGACGGTGCAGACGGCAGCCGAATGGCTTTTTGGACGTGTCAGGAAGCGGCAGCTTCCGCCGCGCAGGTCCACGATTACCATGGATCTATGGTCGTCGTGCAGGGTCGCCATACGCTGCTTATCGATGGAAAGCGGATCCCCGTGAAAGCAGGAGAAGAATACTTCATCCCGCGTGCTGTTGTGCACGGAGGCGAGGTTCGGGCTGGAACCAGAACCATCCACGCATTGGGGGGACTTTGCGCGAACAGAACAGCGTCGGTAGCTTGCGCCCTTGTCAAGGGTACTTCTCAACCAAGAAGCCACCGATGCTGGCGGTAAGCTTCAGCTCGGTGTGCCGCGATTTTCTAGCTTCGTTGAGGCGAAGCAGGCGCAAAATCGGAGTCGGAAAGCTTCGCGGCGAGAGCGTTCTCCTCACACCGGGAAGGCCTCACATCCATCCACTGATTAGCGGGGAAAACTCCATCCACCAAGAGCCGGAGGTAGTTGCTCGAAATTGCGGCAGTCCGCGTGCTTGAGCGATTCTCGGAGGAATGAAGGGTGAGGACGCGCAGGTGCCGACCCATTTGCGATTGGTGGAACGCGGCCGCTTTGCGTTCGCCGAGAGCGCGTAGTTCGCGGGCGCGGCGTTTGATGACGGCGCCGGGAACATGGTTCGAGAGAGAAACCGCCTTAGTGCCGGGGCGCTTCGAATACGAAAAGACGTGAAGATAGGTGAGCGGGAGGGCCTCGATGAAGGCGAGTGTGGCGGCGTGATCGTCTTCGGTCTCATCAGGAAAGCCCGCGATAACGTCGGCGCCGATGGCGGCGTGCGGGAGGCGTTCGCGGATGAGCTCGACGCGGCGCGCATAATGCTCGGCGCGGTACCAGCGGTGCATGGCGGCAAGGATGCGGTCTGAACCCGACTGCAGAGGCATGTGAAAGTGTTGCGCGAGGCGCTCGCTGGAAGCGAAGAGTGCGACAAGGTCTTTTGTGACGTCCATCGGCTCGATGGAGCTGACGCGCAAGCGCTCGACGGCGGTTTCGTCCAGGATTCGCCGAAGTAAGTCTTCGAATTCGACGCGCGGCGAGAAATCGCGGCCGTAAGTGCCGAGATTGATGCCACTCAAGACGATTTCGCGATAGCCCGCGTGACTGAGCTTCTGTAATTCGCAAATCACGGTGTCCGGCGGAAGGCTGCGGCTTTTCCCGCGGACAAACGGAATCACACAAAACGAGCAGCGCGAGTTGCAGCCATCTTGAATCTTGAGCGTGGGCCGCGTGTGATTCCCTTCTCCGCCGAAGACGGGAGACGTGAGCAGAGTCTGCTGCTCAAAAATATCGCCGAGCAAAATTTCAGCCGGCTGTTGCGTTTCCACTGGGGATGCCGGAGAAATCGCCGAAAGCGGGAAAAATCCGTGCGAACGTGCCGGTCCTACCGAAGGCGAAATCGTCTCAATCAAGTCAGGGATTTGCGGCTTATGCGAATTGCCTACAACCCACGCAACGCCAGGGAGCCGGCTCAGCTCTTCCGGCGCGCGCTGCGCGTAACAGCCGGTGACAATGACCCGAACCTGAGGGTTCGCGGAATGCAGCTTTCGAATGGCGTCGCGGGCCTGAGCGTCCGCGGAAGCTGTCACGGTGCAAGTGTTCACAACAACGATATTGGCAACGGATGCGTCCCGGGCCGAAGTGCAGCCCCGCTCGAGCAACTGCCGCTCGAGTGCAGCCCCATCCGCCTGTGTGGCGCGGCATCCAAATTGCTCGATATAAAACGTGGTCATCGAGGTTCCTACTGGGACATCCTCTATTCCTGTGCACGTACAAGAATATCGGCTTTCCAAACTCGCTGGTAGGCCTCTGTTAACCGGAACTTTACCGGGCTCGGCTTTACTCCCCGGAGGCCGCGCCGCTACAATCTTTCGCACCGATGACACGCAAACGACATAATCCAGCCGCGCTCGACAACCCAACCGTTTCCATCGTGATTCCCGTTTACAACGAACGCGGAACGATCGAGGAAATTCTCCGCCGCGTCCTAGACTCTGACATCCGCAGAGAAGTAATCATCGTGGATGACTGCTCAACAGATGGAACGCGCCAACTTCTGGAGAATATGGCCGCGCAGCAGAAAAACAATGAGAAATCTGTCCAGGCCCAAGACCGCGGGGAGCCTGTTGAATTGGGGGACCTGCGCTTCTTTTTTCAAGTGCCAAACCAGGGCAAAGGGGCGGCGCTTCGGCGCGGATTCGCGGAAGCCACCGGCGACATCGTGCTGGTGCAGGATGCCGACCTCGAATACGACCCGCGCGATTATCCGGTCTTGCTTGAGCCCATCGTCGACGGCCGGGCGGATGTGGTTTATGGTTCACGTTTTCTGGGCGGGCCGCAGCGCGTGCACTACTTTTGGCACTATGTGGCGAACCGCATGCTCACTTTGCTATCCGATATTTTCACGAATTTGAAGCTGACGGACATGGAGACTTGCTATAAGGTCTTCCGCAGAGAAGTCTTGAAGGGCATCGAAATCAAGTCGAACCGCTTTGGATTCGAGCCAGAGATCACCGCAAAAATCGCGAAACACAACTGGCGTATCTATGAAGTGCCGATCACTTACGCCGGGCGCACGTACGAAGAAGGCAAGAAAATAACGTGGAAAGACGGCGTGCAGGCCCTGTGGTGCATTATCCGTTTCCGATTAGGAGATTAAGCCGAAGCGCGCGCGTCGTTTTCGTAGCCGCGCGGATGTTTCTGCTTCCATTCCCACGCGGATTGAATAATTTCTTCCAAGGAAGAATGGGCGGCTTCCCAGCCCAGCACGCGCTTTAACTTTTCCTTGCTCGCAACCAGCACTGCGGGATCGCCCGGACGGCGCGGCCCGAGTTTGCGGGGGATTTTGCGGCCCGTAATGCGCTCCGCTACGTCGATCACTTCGAGAATGGAATAGCCGCGGCTGTTGCCGACGTTGAACGCTTCGCCGGAGACGCGGTCAATGTCGGTCAACGCGCGCACATGGGAATCCGCAATGTCCAGAACGTGAATGTAATCGCGCACGCAAGTGCCATCGGGCGTGGGATAGTCGGTTCCGAAAACGTCCACGTGAGGCAAATTCCCGGCGGCGGCATCCAGCACCCGCGGAATCAAATGCGTTTCCACGCGATGATGCTCGCCGCGCTCCTTGGAAGCGCCTGCGGCATTGAAGTAGCGGAGGGTCGCGTAGTGAAGTCCCGTGTAGGCTTTGTAATCCCCGAGAATTCCTTCAAAAGTCAGCTTGGATTTTCCATAAGGATTGATGGGCGCCTTGCGATGGTCTTCGGGGATCGGAACGGTTTCAGGTTCGCCATACGTCGCCGCAGTCGAAGAAAAAATAAATTTATGAACGCCGTGCCGCGTCATGGCATCGAGAAGATTGACGCCGCATGCAACGTTGGTCGCGTAAAAAATGCTCGGCTCTTTGACCGACTTGGCCACCAAGGCTTCGGCTGCGAAATGCATCACCGCGTCAATCTTGTGCTGGGTGAAAACGTTTTCAATCTGTTGCCGGTTTCCCAAATCCACGTTGCAGAATGCAGCACCCGGCGGTACCGCCGCAGAGTGCCCTTCCAGCAAGTTGTCGAGCGCGATCACTTTCATCCCGCGCGAAAGCAAGACCTCCGCACAAATGCTTCCGATATAACCCGCCGCCCCTGTTACGAGAATATTCACCAGATGGCTCCTCTATTGTCGATACAAAATCCGGCCAGAATTTCGGAGTTCAAGGATACATCAGGAATGAGGCGCTAAACCGAGGCAACGATAAACGAACCAAGTGGTGAGGGTCTGGCTAGCCGCATCGAATGCTCATTCGGCACCAATCCGCACGGAAAGATCCTTGCACGCTACCCAGCTTGGGAAAAACCAATTCGTACGTGCCTCTGGCGCTTTTTCCCTGCGAAATGGTTTCCATATGTATGCTGCCCGAAGTAGCCCGTTCACAAGGCTGGTGCCCGCCCCTGCAGTACGATGCGCCTCCCCAATTCGATTTGGGATCAAGGGAAAACGTTTGATTGTCGTGGAGCGGCAGGTCGCGCCAGAAACTGATGGTCACCTCAATCACATCGCTTTGCCTACATTTTAGCGGAGTGGTCGAAAGGTGGAGTTCATTTGCCGGCCCATCCCATGGAGCGCAAGATGGTCCCACGGTCGCATAGGGAAACTTTCCTTCTTGCTGCGCGACGGCGCATCCGAGCGCTAGCAGCAGAAGTACCGGCGATGAAAGCCACGTTCTGCTCATAGCGATTATTGGACTTGCGGCCATCGTAAAGAGAAGCGCATTGAGAATGGGGCCCGAGAGGACGCCTATCAGGCCTGAGATAGGCGGCGCTGGAAAGTCAGCAGAATCAAGTCCGCGCGGCGGCGCACGCCGAACTTGTTCAACAAATTCGACACGTGAAACTTCACCGTGCGTTCCGCGATGTTGAGCTTGCTGGCGATTTCCTTGTTCGAAAGATTTTCCAGCAGCGAATCCAGCACTTCTTGCTCGCGGCGGCTCAGGTTGGTGACGGAATCCGTCTTCAGCCTGCGGCCCTGGCTGGTGAGGATGGAGTCCACAAAACCGGAAAGAAGCTGCCGAGGCACCCAGAACCCGCCGTTGGCTACCAGGGGCAGCGCGCGAATCAACTGCTCGCGCGCTTCCATATAGGTGAGCAGGCCCTTCACGCCCAGGCGCAATAACGAAAAACTGTTGTTTTCCGCATGGTTTTCGCCAACGACGATCAACCGCGAGTCTGGATAGCGCTCCAGGATATTCGTCAGAAGCGCCCCGGTAGCGGGCTTGGCGGCGTGCGCGTCAATCACATAGACGTTGGCTTTGGGCGGGTCCAAGTGGCGCAGATCCGGAGCCAGCACGGACTCCAACTGTTGCGCCACGACCTTAAAAGGCGCTTTCTCCAGAATTCGTTCGAATTCGCTCAGCACCAGCGGGTGCGGGGACAGAATGCAAACGGTCAGTTTTGAGGACGCACGTTTAGTATTCACTTTTTCCGGCGCATTTAGTTTAGTAACGGTACTCACCCATGCCAGAGTAGAGAAAACTGGCCAAAGGGGCAAGTCCCTTTGGCGGGCATGTTCCTGAATTGTTACTGTCAATTAGGGTGCTTTTTACCGGGTGCCACCCGCAGCAGAATCTCGACAATCCGCTTGGCTGCCCGGGGTTCCACAGGAGCGGGATTTTGCCGGCTTTCCCCCTTTGCTGGCCAGCACGTGCCTCGCGGCAGCGATGATCTTGGCAGGATCCATGCCCACAAGAAGGTTGGTTCCATCGGAAACCGGCCGCTCCGCATTTTTACGGAGGGTCAAGCAAAAGACGCCCAGAGCTGTGTTTTCCTCCGGTATGGCGCCCGGAATCGGAATCGGTGAGCAGGATGACCTTGCTCATCATGCACAGAAAGTCCAGCTACGCCAGCGGGGAAAGCCTTCGCAATTGAGGATGATGAAGAACTCCCGCTTGCGCGATTCGGGGTCATAACAGGCTTATGTGTGAAACCTGTGGGAAGCGCTTGCAAAATGAAGGACGCGGTACTATTTGAGTACTACTTGCGAGCCATAATCGTCGCCATTCGCACCCCCAAAATGACATTTCGCTGCTTCCGCGTTTCGGATACGTGGACGCCTCACGTAAAATAGTTGTTTAGCTATTCGTCGTTTTTTGCAAGGAGCGCGGCATTCTCAGGAAATGCGTAGTCTGAATGAATCCGGCAAGGCGTTGCGTGAACTGCTGTCGCAACGAATCCTGGTGCTCGACGGCGCCATGGGCACCATGCTGCAACAGCGCAATCTGAGCGCGGCGGACTTCGGCGGCCCCGCACTGGAAGGATGCAACGAAAACCTCGTTCGCACGTGCCCGGACGTGGTTCTGGCTGTTCACCGGAAGTATCTCGAAGCCGGCGCAGACATTATCGAGACCAATAGTTTCGGTGGAACGCCCATTGTCCTCGCGGAATACGGGCTCGCATCGGACGCGCACCTCCTCAACAAGCGATCTGCCGAACTCGCGCGGCAAGCTGCGGACGAATTCGGCACTTCTGGAAAACCTCGATTTGTGGCCGGTTCCATGGGACCGACGACGAAGGCGATCACGGTCACCGGCGGCATAACTTTTCCAGAGCTGCGCGAAGGCTATTACGTCCAGGCGAAAGGACTTGTGGAAGGGGGGGCGGACCTTCTGCTGGTAGAAACCTGCCAGGACACACGCAACATCAAAGCTGCGATTCTAGGTATTCGTCAGCTGTCGCAGGAAATTGCGACCGATGTCCCCCTCGTTATTTCGGTCACGATTGAAGCCATAGGCTCGATGCTTGCCGGCCAAACCATCGAAGCAATGTGGGCGTCATTGAAATTTGCTAAACCGCTGGCCTTCGGGATGAACTGTGCCACTGGCCCGGAGTTCATGACCGATCACATTCGCACGCTCAGCCAGCTCACGAGCGAGTTTGTTTCTTGCTATCCGAACGCGGGCCTGCCGGATGAAGAAGGCAAATACCTCGAAACACCGACTTCGCTAGCGGGGCAGCTCGAGAAATTTGTGGATCATGGCTGGCTCAACCTCGTGGGCGGTTGCTGCGGCACCACCGAGCAGCACATTCGATCGATTGCTCAGATGGCCAGCGGAAAAAAACCACGTCAGCGGCCTGCGGAAACGCATCGCGCAATTTATACGGGAATCGAGGCCATTGAAGCGGAGGAAAGCACTCGTCCACTGCTGGTCGGTGAGCGGACCAATGTGATTGGCTCACGTTTGTTCAAGAATCTTGTGGCGGAAGAAAGGTGGGAAGAGGCCAGCGAGATTGCGCGGCGTCAGGTGCGAGGCGGAGCGCAAGTCGTTGACGTTTGCTTGCAAAGCACCGAGCGCGAAGAGAAGAAAGACATTCCTCCTTTCTACGAAAAGCTGATTCGCAAAATAAAGCCGCCCATCATGGTTGATACCACCGATCCGGCGGCTATTGAGCTGGCGCTTACATATTGCCAGGGCAAGTCCATCATCAATTCCATCAACCTCGAAGATGGCGAGGAAAAATTCGAGCGCACCGTGCCGATCGCGCACGAATATGGCGCGGCCGTGGTCGTCGGCTGCATTGATGAGGACCCGGTGCAGGCGCAAGCGTTCACGCGCGAACGCAAGCTGGCGATCGCGCAACGCTCGCACCAGCTGCTCACTGAAAAGTACGGCTTGGCGCCGGAAGACATCATTTTCGACCCACTGGTGTTCCCTTGCGCCACGGGCGACGAGAATTACATCGGCGGTGCCGTTGAAACGATGGAAGGCATTCGCCTGATTAAGCAGGCGCTGCCGAATGTGCGCACCATTCTCGGCATTTCCAACGTTTCTTTTGGATTGCCACCGGGAGCGAGAGAGGTCGTCAATTCTGTTTTCCTTTATTACTGCACGAAGGCCGGGCTGGATCTGGCAATCGTGAATACAGAAAAAATCGAGCGCTTCGCTTCTATTCCGGCAAACGAGCGCGAACTCGCTGAGAATTTGCTATTTTCCCATCCGCCGAAAAACGCGGCCGCCGACCATCCGAATGCAAGCCTCTTGCTAAGCGCTCCGGCGGACTGGCGGCAGCAAAGCAAAGCACAGCGCGCGGCCGTCAATCAATTCTGGATTGCCGCCATCGCCGAGCATTTTCGGACGGCCAAGAAAAAAGAGAAGGCTCGCGGGGCCGATTTGCCCCTCGACGAACGGCTCGCGAATTACATTCTTGAAGGCACCCGCGACGGCTTGATCGCAGACCTGGACCGCAAACGCGCCGAGGGCGTCGCGCCGCTCGACATCATCAATGGGCCACTTATGGCCGGCATGGCCGAAGTTGGCCGCCTCTTCAACGCCAATGAACTGATCGTTGCCGAAGTCCTGCAATCCGCGGAAGCCATGAAAGCCGCTGTCAGCCACCTCGAGCAATTCATGGAAAAAACCGATTCCGCCAAGCGCGGCAAAGTGGTTCTCGCGACCGTCAAGGGCGACGTCCACGACATTGGCAAAAATCTCGTCGAAATTATTTTCAAAAATAATGGCTACGACGTCGTGAACCTCGGCATCAAGGTTCCGCCGGAAGACTTGATCCGGGCTTATCAGGAGCACCAGCCTGACGCCATCGGTCTGTCCGGTCTGCTGGTGAAGAGCGCGCAGCAAATGGTAACCACCGCCAGCGACCTGAAAGATGCGGGGATCGAAATTCCGCTACTCGTTGGCGGAGCTGCACTTTCCGCAAAGTTCACGCAAACCAAGATCGCGCCCAGCTACGGCAAAGCGGTGTGCTACGCGAAGGACGCGATGACCGGCCTGCGCTTGATGAATCAGCTGATGGACCCGGCGACGCGCGAAACAGTTTTGCGCGAGCACACCGCCTCAGGAAACGGTCTCAAAGTGTCTACCACTGTCAGCGTCGCGCCCCTTCAAAAAATGATGCGCTCGCCGCGAGTGCGCGTGGATTTGCCCATTCCGCCAGTCTCCTATCTCGATCGCAAGGTGCGCCTGGTGCCCGATCTGCGGGAAATCTGGGGTTATGTCAATCCCTACATGCTCTACGGGCGGCACTTAGGCTTCCGCGGCGACTTCGAAAAGCATTTGGTTGAGCGCGATCCGAAAGCCATTGAGCTGTTCGAAAACATAGAAGAAGTGAAAAAGGAAGCTGCTTCGTTCATGAAGATTCGCGCTGTTTGGCAATTCTTCGAAGCGGAATCTGAAGGCGAATCCTTGCATCTGTTCGCACCAGGCGCGACTGAGCCGTTACACACGTTCCACTTTGCGCGGCAGCGCCAGGGCGACTTTCTCTGCCTCGGCGATTATGTTTTGCCGAGCCAAAGCGGCAAGCGCGACCATCTCGCGCTCTTCGTCGTCACCGCCGGCGAAGGCGTCCGCCAACGCTCCGAAAAGGCGAAAAACGAAGGCTACTACTTCCTCAGCCACGGCTTGCAGGCGCTGGCCATTGAAACCGCCGAGGGCTGCGCCGAATGGCTCCATCGCCGGATCCGCGAAGATTGGGGCTTCCCCGATCCGCCCGAGATGACCATGGCGCAGCGTTTTACCTCGCGCTACCGCGGGAAGCGCTACAGCTTCGGCTATCCGGCTTGCCCCAATCTGGAAGATCAGGCCGCCATCTGGAAATTGCTAAAGCCCGAGGAAATCGGAGTTCAACTCACGGAAGGCTTCATGATGGATCCCGAAGCCAGCGTCAGCGCACTGGTCTTCCAACATCCCGACTGCACCTATTTCTCCGTCGGCGACACAGCCGCATCGCAATAGCCTGCCTGCCACCAGCCCTTCTTTCGCTTATAGAGATCCCCGGAGCAAGCGGACGTAAACACAAATCCTGGCTGCTCTTTACCTTGAACTCAAAACTAAGCTAGGAACGGACTACTGAGGTTTTCTAGTAGGCTCCGTCGCCGCTCAGAACGGCTCCGGGAGTTTGCAGAAGAATCTTGACGTCCAGCCAAATGGACCATGATTGCGAATAGCGCAGGTCCAGGCGAACCATGTCGTCGAAGCAGGTGCGGCTCCGGCCACTGACTTGCCACAGCCCGGTTACACCAGGCTTCACTTCCAGAACGCGGCGGCGGTGCCAGATGTCGTAGACTTCGAATTCATAGGGCAAAGACGGGCGCGGGCCAACCAGCGACATCTCGCCCATCAAAACGTTCCAGAACTGCGGAAGCTCGTCGAGGCTCGTCTTGCGCAGCAAGCGGCCCATCGTCGTCACCCGCGAATCATTCTTGATTTTGTACACCGCGGGCTTGCCGGATTCCTTGTGCGCGGTCTCCGCCTGGCCATTGATAAACCGCTGCACGTATTCTTGATGGATCTTGGGATCGTTGTTCACGTACATCGTGCGGAACTTCAGGCACCGGAACTTCGAGCCGAATTGCCCCAGGCGTTCCTGCTTGAAGATCACTGGTCCCTTGGAAGTCAGCTTGATAGCAATGCCGATAATCGCAAGCAGCGGGCTCAGAAGGAGTAACAAGAACGCGCTTCCGAGGACATCAATCGCGCGTTTCACCACTTGCGAAGCTCGCTTTTTCGGAGTGGATTTCGCCAGATCTGGATAAAAGCGGCTGTCGGCAACCTTTTCGCCCTTGTCCTGTCCGGCTTTCTGAGGGAAAAGGTGAGTTGTTACCACCAAGCTCGATAGAACTTTCCGGCCAAGTTCACCCTCCAAGGCATCCACAACCTTGGAACGCAAAATCTCCGTGATTGGCGTTTCGCCTTCGCAGCTCACTTCGGTGAAAATTACTCCAAGGACCACGCCCTTCTCGTACCAGCCAATCAAGTCCGTTTCGCGGGTCGATTTCAGTAGCACCGAGGAGATACGGCTTAGGAAACGTTCGGAGCTCTTTTCCTCGATAAACGCGCTGGCGTCCAGAAGCATCAGCACAAACGGCTTGCGGGACCGTTCCGCACGCCGGCGCTCCAGGGTCAGCATGCTGCGAAACGATTCCTCGAGCAAAACCTCATCACGGCCATCCATCAGTGAGCCCACCGCCGACGCCGCCCTGCGCGTTGTGGTGCGTAGCACTCCCTGTTCCCACAGCGCCGGAATCCTTGAGTAGCCGTTTCCCATTAGGTTTCAGTCCTCGCGAAATCCAAACTCTTTGAAACTTAGGCAACCACCGGCTCGAACGTCGGAACTATTACGCGCCCTTGGTCCGTACCGCCGTGCCTCGGCTGAACTGCCGAGACCGCACACCGGTCAATTTCCAGAGCCACGGACCGGCGCAGCAGCGAAATCGAAACCACGATTCGCTGGCTTCCCTTGAAACTGGTCAGAACTCCTTCGACGCCGCTCAGCGCTCCGTCTTCGATTCGAACGCGCTGCCCCACTTCGAGATAAGGACAGGGCTCTACATGCATGCCCGTCGAAACCATTCTCTGAATCGCTTCAATTTCCGATTCCTCGACTGGAATCGGCATCCGCCCGGTTCCCACCACGCTGATCACGCCCGGCGTAATCAATACCGGCAGGCGGTCGCAAACGTTAAACCGGCAAAACAGGTACCCGGGGAAAAGAGGGGCCTGCACTTCTTTCGAACGCGCATTCGAACGCTTTGAATTCTTATAAGTCGGAAGAAAAGTCTGGTATCCCTTGCAGGAAAGCAGCGCCGCCGTCGAGCTCTCCCAACGGCTTCTCAGCTGTAGCGCGTACCACCGGTCGACATTCGGCTCGGCGTTCATCCTTGGACTCAGCCTCCTTTGAAGGCTCCCTATTGACGAAGTGCTGAAGTATTCACAGCCGCAGTTGATAGAACCGTGAAGGACACTTTCACGGCGGGACACCGGGGATAAGGCAATCCACCTGCCAATGGCGGGCAATCGATATTGCTGAAGTGTTAAAAAGAGGATCCATAACTTACTGAAAGAAAATGGGTTAGCTAAGACAAGAGCTATAGAGCTGATTTTGTCGGACCTTCAAGGTACCCAGAGACTGAAAAGAGAAGAAAACCGTTGCCCACATTTCCCACTTGTCTTCCAAGAGGTTTCCGCCCGCCCAACCACTCTAAGTTGCTTGTATTGAAGAACTTAATACTAAGCAATAACGTTTTTTCTAGAAATCCACGGTGAGTTCACTCCGCAGTCAACACCCAGGCGATTAACAGCTCGTGCCCCAGAAGCATACACGGGGAAGGCTGCGCTAATGTTGTTTGGGGGTTAGAAGGTACGCATGCGTCGTGGGGCCATCGAGGTTGGTTTGTTGCTCGACCACAATTTGGCCGCTGCGGTTGATCCCTGTGGCGCGCGTTAGCACTAATCCAGTTTGAGGGATCAAGGCGTTCAGGTCGGTAATCTTGCCATTGTTCCAAACCACTGCGTGGGTTTCCCCGGTGGAGGTGACGCAAGATCCAACAATCACACCGTTGTCGTTCACGGCGGTCGCTTGCGTTCCATTGCCAGATGAAGCCACACTCCCGGGAAGCGACGGGAGCTGGCTCATCTTTCCGTTTTGCCATTGAAAAGCGGCAGCGGAGGTGTCCGCAACTTCGGCCCAGCCGACGACCAAAGTCTGCGCGTTGATCGCGTTGGCCGTGCTGTGCAAGCCGCCGAGCGCGCCTAAGTCACTGATCGCCCCGTTGAGCCAAACCACGGCGCGAACGACGCCTTGATTGGACGAAAACCCGCTCGAAACGCCCGCGATTTGTCCTTTGTCGTTGATGGAAATCGCGGTACTCCCGCTGCCGCTTGGTCCCAGGTCGCCCAGCGATTGCCGTTGCCCGCCGCTCCAAAGAACGGCGCCTCCGCGCACATTCTTTGCATAGGCCGCCCCCACAATGTCACTTTTGGAATTAATCCCGCGCGCCGAACTTGTTTCGCCGGCAACGCCGAGGTCTGTCATTACGCCGTTTTGCCAAACAAACGCGTGCATTTCGCCGCTCGCCGTGCTGGCCGCACCGACCACCACACTTGAGTCATTGATCGAATACGCCATGCTGACGCTGCCGCCGAGCGTGCCCAGATCGGTCATCACACCGTTTGACCACAGAAACGCATGATTTGCTGAGGTCCCGACGATCTGCCCGCTCTTGTTGATGTCCGCCACCTTCGCGGAGTTGGAGCCGGAAAGCGTGCCCAGATCCGTCACCGTGTAGCTGGATTGCGCCGCGGCGCCAGCCGCGAACGCGCCGCACAGCGCCGCGAGACTCACGATTTGTTTGCAGAAATCTCTCATCATCTCTCCTAGTGAGCGGGTTCCTCAGCGGGACATCTCGTTCCTTACTGCTTGTTGTTGCTCCACGCTTTCATGCATGCATGGTTCGGCGGGGACCGCGCGGGATACTTTCAGTATCCCCTGCCTTTAGACTGGGCGACGGCAGGATTTCAGTCTGCGTATCCAATGAATCATTTACTCTTGTTTAGGGGCTCGCTTGTTGCCCTGCTTTTCCGACCGCGGCGGGATAGAAAGTAAGCCAAGTCGCAACACGCTAGAATTCGAAGAACCTTAGGTCTTCGACGCTACGCTGGCGGTAGCTTGCGTGGCAGCCCCATCTTGCCAAACCTTCCAAGGGCGCTTGCCAGAGGACCACAATTCTTCGAGCAACATTTTGTCGCGCAGGGTGTCCATGCTCTGCCAGAAGCCCCGGTGGCGGTACGCGCTCAGCCTTCCTTCTTGTGCCAGCCGCTCCATCGGTTCGCGTTCCCAAACCGTTTTGTCGCCCTCAATGTAGTCAAGCACTTTGGGCTCGAGGACGAAGAAACCACCGTTGATCCAGCCGGAGCCACCTTCGGGCTTTTCCTTGAAGCTGGAAACTACGGTTTGTTCGTGATCGAGGCTGAACGCGCCGAACCTGCCTGCAGGCTGAACTGCGGTAAGTGTGGCCAGTCCGCCCTGTTGCTTGTGAAAAGCAATCAGATCCTGAATGTTGAGATCGCTGACGCCGTCCCCGTAGGTCAGGCAGAAAGTTTCGCCATCCAAGTGATGCCGCACACGCCGCAAGCGCCCGCCGGTCATCGTGGATTCGCCGGTGTCAACCAGCGTAACGCGCCAAGGCTCAACGCCGTTGTTCAGAAAGCTCAGCTTGCGCTCCCGCATGTCGAACGTCACATCGCACATGTGGAGAACGTAGTTGGCAAAGTATTCTTTGATGTAGTCGCCTTTGTAGCCGCAGCAGACGATGAAATCGTTGATCCCGTGGTGGGAGTACAGCTTCATGATGTGCCAGAGAATCGGCTTGCCGCCGATCTCGACCATGGGCTTCGGTTTTACCTGCGTTTCTTCGCTTAAGCGGGAGCCGAAGCCGCCGGCTAGAATCACTGCCTTCATATCGAGCCTGTCCTCCCTCGAAATAGGGCTTGTTTCGGGCCTGGAACCAAGCTAGTACACCGCGATTCAAGGGCCGCAGGGGCATGCGTCCTCGCGCGGCTGGGTTGCGCGAGGCGGTCCCATAGGGTCAAAAGCAAATTGGCGGCCAAGTGGGGCCGCTGGGTTAAAGGTGGACCACGCCGCATCCTCCGTATAAGACATTATTTTTCAATTACTTAGATAAAAGCCTGCATTCTGGGCTCGGATGAGGCTCTGCCCTGCGGCTGGCCTTATTACTCCGTTTCCTGTGAGTTGGGAAAAACATTGCCACTTTTTCCCCTGAGCCGCACTATACGGCGGGACTGGTAACTCGCTCTGCACCGAACGTACACATCGCGCGACGCCACACTTAGGTCTGGCGGAGGATAAAAGAGCAGCAGGACGACAGTCCTGCCCTGCTAGAAGGACAAGAGAGAGTCCTTACTACTGAAGAACGAGGACCCAGTCGTTGGCGTTGGTGCCGTCGGAGTGCGAACCAGCAGGAGTCGCAAAGTTCATCGTCCCAGTATTCCCACAGGGAGCAGCTGAAGTGCAGGACGTGGCGCTAAAGTTACCCGTTGTGGGGTCGTACCAGCGCGCGGTGACGGAACCAGAGAACTTGGACATGTTGATGGTGAGCGTGGTTGAGACCGGCGTATAGATGATGGCCGTCGAGCTGCCGTCCCAGGTTGTCGTGGCGTGCGTGGAATTGTACAGATTCGCGTTGCCGGGATTGGCGGCTCCGGCGCCCGCAGTAACGACCTGGCCGCCGGTGTCTGGCACAAAGGTCCACCAGTTGAACTGATTGAGAAGGGCGGCTACGTACCTCACTTGTTGGGTTCCGGTGGTGTTCAGCATGGTGGTCCACGACGGTGAGCTGTCGAAGTGATTGACGTTGACTTGGCCAAACTCGAAGCCGGCGCCACCGCTGGTCATCGTGTACCACATCTCCTGGCGCGTGATGAAGGCGTTGGCGTTGGAGGACAAGAAGGTCGTGTTGTTCGCGCCCTCGTAGTTCGATTCACCCAGGATCGTGGGCATAACGTTGGGCGGGAACTGACTCGAAGGAGTATTCCCGGAACTACCCCCAACGCTGTTCGTTGTTCCGTTAGTCGACTGAATCGTGCACGGACCGCTCGGGCCGCACGCATAAGCTTGGAGCATCTCGTCGTAGGTTTCGTAGTAGGTGTAGACGAAGCTGACGTTGTTCGAGTTGCCAAACCGGGGATTCCAGAATGCACTGGTACAGCCCGGGCCCCCGTTGCAGGCAACCTGCAGACCCTGCTGTGTGTACGACGCGTAGTAGTTCATCTGACTCGTAAACAGGTGATTAGTGTCCGCGCTGGCGACGCCAGCGATCACCTGAGCCATGTAATCCATGAACGTCGGGTCCACGGGAACCCAACTGGTTCCAATCATTTGGCCGCCGTGGCGGAAGTCCTGCCCAAACTGCCAGATAATGTTCGGGTAGCTCTTGTAGCGATTGCCAAGAAAGACGCCGAAATTGTAATCGTTCGAGTCCGTTGGGGGATTGAGGTCGTTTTTGTAATTGATAGGACTTGCCACATTTTCCATCGCCGTCCCGAAGTTCACGCTCCAAGGAATGGGGTCGAACAAAACCGCTAATCCTGCCTGGTTGGCAAGATTGATGACGTTGTCGACTTGAGACCAGTAGGCCGCATTCGGCGTGGAAAGGTCATAAGTAGCGTTGCTGTTTCCCACCGCGAAAGGCAACGTTCCATCCTGCGCGGCGCCGGAAGTGGGGCACGTTCCCGAGCCGCCGCACATGCCATAAACATTGATGGTGTTGAATCCCTGAGAGACGCGGCTGTTGATGTACTGCTGAATGGAGGAAGTGGTCGAGCCGATCACGGGCATGAGGTGATGGCCTGCGTCAGCGACCATGAGCCAAGGCTTGTTGTTGGCGTCGACGAAATAGCGTTTGTTGGCGCTGAGCTTGATTGGAAAGGCTGAGCTAGAACTAGAATTTACTGTTAACGTGGCGGCGTTGCTGGTAACGCTTCCAGCGCTGTTGCTCACCACCACGTCGAAGGTCGAACCGCTGTCAGAGGTCGTGGTTGCCGGCGTCGTGTAGCTCGATGAGGTTGCGCCGCTGATGTTTGTGTTGTTCTTCTGCCACTGGTAGCTCAGCGGGGCGGTGCCGCTGGCGACGACGGTGAACGTTGCAGTTTGGCCTGCAGCCACCGTTTGGTTGGCGGGTTGCGTAGCGATTGTCGGCGCACCCGAAGCAGCATTCACGGTTAGCGTCGCGGCGTTGCTCGTAACGCTGCCCGCGCTGTTACTCACGGTGACTTTGAAGGTAGCGCCGTTGTCAGATGCGGTTGTTGTTGGCGTCGTGTAGCTCGATGATGTTGCGCCTGAAATATTTGCGCCATTTTTCTGCCATTGATAGCTCAAGGTCGCGGTTCCACTTGCCACTACGCTGAACGTTGCTGTTTGTCCCACAGTCACGGTTTGATCGGTCGGCTGCGTGGTGATGTAAGGGGCCGTACCTCCTCCTCCGCCGCCGTTGCCGTAGCTGCCCCCGCATCCGATCGTTACGAAAAGAAAAGCTAGACAAAAACCAAGTAGAGAGAAACTTTGAACGGCGAGCCGGACGCGTGTTGTTTTCATTGAGGATATCCTGATTCCAAGAGTCGCAGCCAATTCGGGGACATTCTCAGGGCTGCCGCGCAAATCGAAGGCCTGCAAGCATCCCCCGCTAACCAAACCTGAAGCGGAAGGTACCGAGATGACAGGGCGCCATCTTCGAGGCTGGCTAATAAAACTGTACAACAGAGGAAGCGAGGAAGTCACGAAGGAGAGAGTGAAGTGAATGAGTTGGGGCGCGAAGAGTCGAAAAGGAAGACTCAACACAGCGGTCATAGAGGTGAGGCACCGAACGCACCGGGAAGAGAGAAGCAGATCTCTCGCTACGCTCGGGATGACACGTTTTCAGCTTCTAGCGCCACGTAGTGTTTTGAGGACCGGGACTTTCACCGTTAGCCGACGACCCTGCGTGGCGTACAGCAAGAAAGGGCTGGATTTCTCCAGCCCCTTGGCGAAATTTGGTTGAAATTCGGATTAGTTGGGCAGCAAACCGTAGACGGTGAAGACGAACTGGCCGCCGACGTAAACCTTGGAGTTCGCGACGGTCGGAGGCGTGAACTTCACACCGTTGCCAGCCGCGCCCGAGCCACTGGCCGGGCTGCTGAAGAGCAACGTGCCGACGTTGTTCGCGTCGTAAGCGTCGAGTATTGCGGGTGTATTGTCCTGGAATCCGCTGTAATCAATGATCCAGACGATGCCGCCGGTTGCGCCGTTTGCGGAGACCACGGGCGCGCCGCCGCGTGGCGGGAAAGTGTTGCTCGAGGAAGCAAACTGCGGGGTGGCAATGACGCCATTAGAAATCTGGAACTGCATGAGCGGATAGTTCTGACCCGTCAGGTAAATGTTGCCATTCCAATAAGCGGGTCCGACATAGTTACCGCCATCGTCCATCGTGGTATTCGCGGGCGGCACGGGAACCAATTCCTGCACATCGTTGTTCGAGGAGGAATTGAATTTGCCCATGCTGGTCTGGTCTAGGAGATAAACGACGGCATCCTTGCCGGTGGTGATGGCCAAATGAGGATGCGCGGCGGAGCCCACGGCATCCGGCAGAATGAGGACCGCGGCAGCGCCGAGGTCCACATCGTTTGCGGCCAGGGTGGCTTGATTGAACGGAGTGAACCAATCAGCGGGCGGCATGGAACCGGTGGAATTGAACTTCAACACGGTATCGCCAAAGTTCGAGGATCCGTCATAGAGGCCGTTGGCGGTAACGACATAGACGTTGCCGCTGGCGTCGGCGGACGGACCGCCGCCACTTTGCCAGATCGCGCCCTGGTTGCAAACGGACGGATTGCTTACTGCGGTGGCAAAGGTTTGCGCAAGCGTGGCCGCGTTATAGCCCATGAGCCAGCCCTGATAGTTGCACTGGTCGCCGTGAGAGCCGAAGGCGAGATACAGGGTGCTGTTCGCCAGAAGCAGCGCGGGCCGCTGGAGATGCTTTTGCGCGCTGAAATTGGCGGCGCTGATCACGACGGGACCGCTGAACTTTTCCGCGCCGGTGATCAAGTCGAGAGCGTGGAGGCGGTGGACGTAGCACGGCGAAGCACTGGAGCATGCCTGACCGTTGACGGTGCCTACGGTTTCACGAGTCTTAGGAACGACGTAGAGCGTGTTCGTGGCGGGGTCAATGACCGGCGTGGAAGTGATGCCGATTTCCGGAATGATATCGGTGTTGGAGTTGACGTCCGCCATCGTAAGCGTGGTGACGCCGCTGCTGAGGAAGTTCGTCTGCCAGAGTTGCATGCAAGTCGGAGAATCAGCGTCGAAAGCGTAGACGCTATCATGTTCGGTGGCGATGAAGACGACGTTGTGCATGACGCCGCTAAAATTCAAATTGGCGGCCCAGAGCGGCTGCGCGTAGACGTAGCCGTCCACCGGGCAAGAGTAGAGCAGGCCGAAGGTTGAAGGAGTTACCGTCGTGGTCGTGAGGCCGTACTCCTTAAGGTTCTGGCCGGTGCGGGCGTTGTCATTGTGATTCGTATAGACGCCGGCAAGATCCGTGATGGCCATCAACGCGGAACCGCTGACTGAGGCGTTGGCGTTGCTGACCGCGGTGATCGTGTGCTGCCCGGGCTGCGTGCCGGGCGTGTAGAGGCCGGTGGCGGAGATAGTGCCTGAAGCGGCTGTACCGCCATTGTTGCCGTCCACCTGCCAGGTCACGCCGAGGTTCTGCGCGTCGTTGTAAACATTGCCGGCGAATTGCACCGGCGAAGACGACAGAGTTACCGCGGCGCGCTTGGGGCTGACCACAACAGTGAGAACCCCTTGCGTTACCGTGATTGCTGCGGAAGCGGATTTCGTGCCGTCGCCGATTGAGGTTGCGGTCAAGGTCACTGTTGCGGGACTCGGGATGCTCGATGGCGCAGTGTATAGGACCGAAGTTGTAGTGACTCGAGACAGGGTGCCGCACGTACTGCCGCTACAGCCTGCGCCCGAGAGGGACCAAGTTGCGCCACGATTCAGGAAATCATTGGTGACGGTGTCGGCGAAAGCTTGCGTGCCGTAACCGGCTGGGACGGAGGCACTGTTAGGTGAGACGCTGACGGAGATCGGCGCGACGGCGCCGCTTGTCGAGCGGAAGGCCGCCAAACCTGCGCCCCAGACGTCTGAAGCGGCAAGCGAAACGCCAGCCGATACGGATCCTGCGGCGCTTTGCAACTGATCCTCGGTGACGATCTTCGTGTTGGGCGCCGGCTGAATGGTCTCTTCGATGTTGTAGCTGCCGGCCGCAGTGTAAGTGCCGGAACTCTTGGTGATGATCGTGGCCAGGAGCAAATCGCCGTTGGCGGTGGTTGTGAGATTCCCGCTGTTCGGAGATGCGCTGCTGCCTTGTGCGGTTGCAGTGCCGTCGAGGGAGTTGCTGGTAGCGACGCCGGAGTATTCGAGGATGGCGAAGCGCAAGGTGCCGAGGACCGACTGAGTCACACTGATCTTGTCCGCGCCTCCATGAATATTTTCGGCGTAGAAGATGGCGAACGTCTCGGCGCTCGCTGACAAACCGAGGCTGAAAGCCTGGTGATAGGTATTGCCGCTAGAGTCAGTAACGGTGAAGACCTGCGAACTGGACGCACTGCCGCGAATGGCAACAGCAATGAAGTTACCCGCGATGGTGTTGTTGGCGAAGGCCAATGAGTTGTTGGTTTGCGTGCTGGCGTCGATGTTGCGGTGCTGGACAAGAGTAATGTTGCTGACAGCAGATAGGTTGGTCAGAGAAAAGCTGACTTGAGTAGCAACGCCGGTTGCAGAAGCGCTGACGGTGTAAGGACCGCCCGCGGTGGCATTGGCGGTGAAAACAGGCGCGGTTGCGACTCCTTGAGCGTTCGTCGTCGCGCTGTTCACGCCGCCAGCGAATGTGCCGCTGGCACCGCTGCCGGGAGCCGCAAAAGTCACAGTTACGCCGCTCACGGGATTGTTCAGCGAATCGGTGACGGTGGCTTGCAGCTGCGCGGCAAAAGCGGTGTTGACGACGGCGTTTTGCGGTGTGCCGGAAGTGGCGGCGATGTTTGCCGCAGAGCCAGCCAGATTAGTCAGGGAGAAATTCGCAGAAGTCCCAACGCCGGCAACGGAAGCAGTCAGCGTGTACGTGCCCGCGACAGCGTTGGCGGTGAAGACGGCGGAAGTTGCGATACCGGACGAATTGGTCGTGGCGGTATTCACGCCGCCAGCGAATGTTCCGCTGGCGCCGCTGCCAGGCGCGGTGAACGTAACCGTCGCGCCGCTGACGGGATTGTTCGAGGCATCCTTTACGGTGACCTGGAACGCGGTGGTGAAGGCGCTGTTGACTGTGGCGCTCTGAGGGGTGCCGCCGGTCGCGGTGATGCTCGCTGGAGGCGCGGAAACGTTAGTCAGAGAGAAATTCACAGACGATGCGACGCCTGTGGCCGACGCGATGACCGTGTACGAACCCGTGGTCCCGTTCGCGGTGAAGACTGCGGACGTGGCGATGCCAGACGAATTGGTGGTGGCCGTATTGACGCCGCTGGCGAAAGTGCCGCTGGCGCCGCTCGCGGGAGCCGTGAACGTGACGGTTACGCCGTTGACTGGATTGTTGAAGGAATCTTTGACGGTGGCTTGTAACTGCGTGGCAAAGGCCATGTTGATCGTGGCGCTTTGCGGAGTGCCTGCTGTAGCGCTGATGCTTGAGGCTGCGCCTGCGAGGTTGGTCATTGAGAAGCTCGCAGGAGTGGCAACGCCGGCAACGGAAGCGGTCACCGTGTAAGTGCCCGCGACTGCGTTGGCGGTGAAAATGTTGGTCGATGCGATGCCGGAGGAATTGGTCAAGACGGAGTTCACGCCGAACGCGAAAGTGCCGCTGGCACCGCTGCCCGGAACAGTGAACGTAACGGTCACGTTGCTCAGAGGATTGTTCGAGGCATCCTTTACCGTAACCTGCAGCGCCATGCTGAACGCTGTATTGACTGTGGCGCTCTGAGGCGTGCCGCCGGTTGCTGTGACGCTCGCTGGAGGCCCGGAAAGGTTCGTCAGCGAGTAACTCGCGGCGGGGGTAACGCCTGGCGCGGATGCGATGACAGTAAATGAACCTGCTGTGGCATTGGCAGTCAGGACGGGCGCAGTTGCAATGCCTTGAGCGTTAGTCGTGGCAGTGTTCACGCCGCCGGCAAAAGCGCCGCTGGCGCCACTGGCTGGAACCGTGAAGGTTACAGTCACGCCGCTCACCGGATTGTTGAAGGCATCCCTGACGCTGGCCTGGAGTTGCGAGGCAAAGGCAGTGTTGACCGGGGCGCTTTGCGGCGTCCCGCCGGCGACGATGATATTTGTCGCCGAGCTCGCCAAGTTGGTGAGCGAGAAGTTGGCTGGGATGGGGACACCGGAAACCGACGCTGTCACGGTATAGGAACCGGAGGTCGTATTGCCGGTGAAGACGGCCGAGGTGGCCACGCCGGAAGCGTTGGTGACGGCCGTGGTTACGCCGCCCGCGAAACCGCCGCTTGGACCGCTGACGGGGACCATGAACGTCACGGTGACACCGCTGACGGGATTGTTGAGAGAGTCTTTTACTGTAGCTTGTAGCTGCGAGGCGAATGCCATGCCGACCGTCGCGCTTTGCGGAGTGCCGGCCGTGGCTGTAATGCTCGCGGGTATGCCTGCGCCACCACCGGTACCGCCTGCGGCCTTGAATGCTGCCAGGATCGCGCCCCAATTGCTGGAGACACTCAGGGTCGCCGGGGCCGAAGCCGTGCCAGCGGTGGATTGGATCTGGTCCTCGGTGACGAGCTTGGTGTTCGGCTCGACAGGCACAAAGTCGCGGGCGGTATAGCCGGATCCTGAAGTGAAGGCGTCGCTGTCGGCAGTTGCGACCATTCCCAACAACAAATCGCCGTTAGCAGTGGTGGTCAGATTTCCGCTGTTCGGAGATGTGCTTGTGGTAGTAGCTGCTGCCGTTGCATCGAGAGAGTTAGACGTCGCGACGCCGGAGTATTCGAGAATGTCGATGCGCAGAGGGCCGGAAACGGTCATCGTCACCGTGATGGTGTTGGCGCCGGGCTTGATGTTTTCAGCGTAGTAGATGGCCGAAGTCACGGCGCTTCCCGAAGAACCGATCTGTTTCGCTTGCATGTAGGTGTTGGAGTTGGAGTCTTTCACCGTGAACACTTGCGCGTTGGACAGGCCGCCGCGGATCGCAACAGCGATGAAGTTGCCGGCGGTGTTCGCGCTGTTGAACGCGAGCGTGGTTGTGGTCGTGGTGCCCGCATCTCTGCCGATGTGCTGAACAAGAGCGATGTTGGCCTGAGGCGCGGAAACGGTGAAGGGAACGCCGTTGCTGGCTTCGCCGGCGACAGTGACGACAACGTTGCCCGTGGTGGCGCCTGCGGGAACCGGCACAACAATGCTGGTAAAGGTCCAACTTGTGGGAGTGGCAGGTACGCCATTGAATGTAACTGTGCTTGTGCCTTGCGTCCCTCCGAAGTCTGAGCCGGTAATAGTAACGGACGCCCCGACTGGCCCTGACGTTGGGCTGAGGCTACTGATTCCAGGGGTAACTTGGAAAACTGCAGGGCTGCTCGTAAACCCACCGACAGTAACTTGTATGCCCGCAGAGCCAGCTGAAAGGTTCGGAATCGTAACTACAAGGCTAGTGTCACTCCAACTGCTAGGTGTGTCGAGTATTCCTCCAAAAGTAACTGAACTGCTTCCTTGAGTGGCTCCGAAATTTGAGCCGGAGACCGTAACGGACGTTCCAATTGGTCCAGAACTGGGAGTGAGACTCGTTATTTTGGGGACCACGTTCACGACGAAGTTCATTCCGTTGCTCGCCATACCACCTACAGTTACAACCACATTGCCTGTGGTCGCACCGACGGGCACTGTCACGGCAATGCTAGTCGGACTCCAACTCGTGGGCGTTGCCGCTAGACCGTTGAAGGTCACGGTGCTGGTGCTTTGGGACGCACCGAAGTTGGCACCGGAGATAGTCACGGAGGACCCCACGGCACCGTTGTTCGGGCTAAGAGAACTGATGCTCGGTGACGTGACAGTGAAAGGCACGGCATTGCTCGTGACTCCGCCGACCATGACCGTAACGTTTCCGGTTATGGCCCCCGCGGGCACCGGCACAACGATTGTGGTTTGGCTCCAACTCGTTGGCGTGGTGGCGCCCGTTCCCGGAAATGCGACAGCACTGGATCCTTGTGTCGAACCGAAGTTAGTTCCGGTGATGGTCACCGAAGTGCCCGCCGAGCCGGAGTTTGGATTCAAGGCCGTGATCGTCACAGGCGTAACCGTGAAGTTGAAGCTGTTACTCGCGAAACCTCCTACCGTAACCACTAGCGGTCCTGTGGTTGCGCCGGATGGGACAAGCACGGTGGCGCCGGTATCAATCCAGCTTTGTATAGTCGCTGGTGTTCCGTTGAATGTGACAGTGTCTCCTGTCACGAAAGCTCCGAAGTTTGTGCCGGGAATGGAAATAGAGTCGCCAACAGTCCCAGAGGGCGGAGTTACATTCGTGATGGCGGGCGCAACGGTGAAAGGCACGGCGTTGCTGAGGACGCCGTTCGCAGCGATCACTACATTTCCGGTCGATGCTCCCGATGGAACGGGCACAGTGATGCTCGTTGGACTCCAGCTCGTTGGTGTCGCTCGCGTGAGGTTGAAAGTAACGGTGCTGGATCCCTGGGACGCGCCGAAATTCGTTCCACTTATGGTGACTAAGGCACCCACTTGGGCTCCGGCCGGAGTGATGCTTGTGATGTTTGGCGTGGGCAAAACGGCGAATGCCACGGCGTTGCTGGCGACACCTCCAACGGTAACGATGACGTTGCCGCTCATCGCTCCATTGGGCACTAAGACGCTAATGCTTGTCGCGCTCCAGTTCGTTGGCGCTGCCGCCGAGCCGTTGAATGTGACGGTGCTGGTGCCTTGAGACGCGCCGAAGTTGGTCCCGGTGATCGTCACGGCATTGCCCACCGGAGCCGAGGTCGGCGAGAGACTGGTAATGGTGGGCGGAACGGTGAACGCGACGCCGTTGCTGGCGACGCCGCTCACGGTCACTACGACGTTGCCAGTGGTCGCCCCCGTGGGAACAGGCACGAAGATCGTAAAGTGGCTCCAACTTGAGGGTGTGGCGGTTACGCCATTAAAGGTAACCGTGCTAGTGCCTTGTGTCGCGCCAAAGTCACCTCCCGAAATTGCGACTGAGGTACCAGGTGCACCCGACGTCGGGTTCAGACTTGTGATGCTGGGGGTCACCCCAAAATTGACTCCATTACTGGCAACACCGCCGACCGTTATAACGACATTCCCCGTGGTGGCGCCCGTGGGAACGGGCACGACAATGCTCGTTGCACTCCAACTCGTGGGCGTTGCAGTAGTCCCATTAAACGTAACCGTACTTGTGCCCTGGGACGCACCGAAGTTGGCTCCCGTAATAGTGACGGAGGCTCCTACTGGGGCGGAGGTCGGGGAGAGACTAGTGATGCTGGGCGGGATTGTGACCGTGAAAAGTACTCCGTTGCTCGGAAAACCGACCACAGTCACCAAGACATTGCCAGTTACTGCTCCGTTGGGAACGGTGACAACAATGCTGGTGTCGCTCCAACTCGTTGGATTTGCGCCCAACCCATTAAAGGTGACCGTACTGGTGTTCTGAGCCGCGCCGAAATTCGTTCCTGTGATCGTTACGGAAGTTCCCACGGGGCCGGAGGCCGGGGAGAGACTGGTGATGTTTGGCGTGGCGATAACAGTAAAAGCCACGCCATTGCTGGCGAGGCCACTTGCAGTAACAACGACGCTCCCGGTTGTCGCACCGGTTGGCACAGGCACCACAATGGTTGTGGAGTTCCAACTTGTTGGAGTAGCGGCGGTGCCGTTGAAGGTGACCGTGCTGGTCCCTTGCGAGGTGCCAAAGTTCGCCCCGGTGATTGTCACAGAAGTGCCCACTGCGCCTGACGTCGGCGACAGGCTGCTGATGCTGGGCGGGACCAAAACCGTGAAGGGAACACTGTTGCTGGCGAGCCCGCCGACGGTAACAGTGACGTTTCCGAACGTCGCGCCGCTCGGCACAGGCACAACGATGCTGGTCGCGCTCCAACTTGTTGGAGTCGCTGCTGTCCCGTTGAAGGTGACCGTGCTTGTTCCCTGCGTCGAACCGAAATTTGTTCCAGTGATCGTCACAGAAGTGCCAATGGGTCCGGAGGTCGGAGACAAGCTCGTGATGCTCGGAGGGACAATTACAGTGAAAGCAGCGCCGTTGCTAGCCAGGCCGGCAACGGCGACGACGACGTTCCCGGTAGTAGCGCCGCTCGGCACAGGCACAACGACGCTCGTCGCGCTCCAACTTGTTGGAGTTGCTGCTGTCCCGTTGAACGTGACCGTGCTAGTACCTTGCGATGAACCGAAGTTGGCTCCCGCGATCGTGACCGAAGTGCCGACAGGACCAGAAGTGGGTGACAAACTTGTGATGCTTGGGGGAACGACTACCGTAAAAAGAGCGCCATTACTGGAGAGGCCAGCGACGGCGACAACGACGTTACCGCTCGTTGCGCCGGTCGGCACGGGAACAACGATGCTCGAAGCGCTCCAGCTTGATGGAGTCGCTGCTGTCCCGTTGAACGTGACGGTGCTAGTTCCCTGCGACGCGCCGAAGTTGGTTCCTGTGATCGTGATCGCGATGCCGACTGCGCCTGAGGTGGGCGAAAGGCTGGTGATGCTGGGGGGGACCGTTACGGTAAACGCGGCAGGATTGCTTGCGATGCTGCCGACGCTGACGACCACGTTGCCGCTGGTGGCGCCACTTGGGACGGGAACGACGATGCTGGAAGCGCTCCAACTCGTAGGTGTCGCCGCTACGCCATTAAATGAAACTGTGCTGGTGCCTTGAGCTGCACCGAAATTCGACCCGGTAATTGTGACGGAAGTGCCGACGGGACCGGAGGTGGGGCTCAGGCTGGCAACGCTTGGCGGGGCAACGCCGCCGGCGGGTTTGAAGACGGCGAGGAGCGCAGCCCAATTGCTGGAGGGGTTCATGCTGGCGGAGGCAGAAGCGGTTCCGGCAGCGGCCTGGATCTGATCTTCGACGATCAGTTTGGTGTTCGGTTCAACCGGGATGAAATCTCTGATGGTGTAGCCGGGGCCCGCCGTGAACGCGGACGTATCGGCAATGGCCACTTCACCCAGCAACAACTCGCCGCTTCCCGTGGTAGTGGCACTCCCGCTGTTTGGAGATGTGCTTGTGGCCGTGGCGGAAGCTGTGACATCGAGGGAATTCGAGGTTGCGACGCCAGAATATTCGAGGATATCAAAGCGCAGCGGGCCGGAAACGGTCATCGTTACCGTAATCGTGTTGGCGCCAGCGTTGATGTTTTCCGCGTAATAGATGGCGGAAGTTACAGCGCTCCCGCTGGAGCCGAGTTGCACCGCTTGCTTGTAAGTGTTGCCAAGGGAGTCTTTAACGGTAAAGACCTGCGAGTTGGATAAACCGCCGCGAATCACTACCGCAATGAAGTTTCCGACAGTGTTCGCGCCAGAGAATGCAAGCGCGGAAGTGGTGGTGGTGCCGGCGTCCTTGCCGATGTGCTGTACGAGCGCAATGCCGGCAGCTTGAGCTTGCCCGAACGCGCCTCCAAACCCGACGAGAAGTAGGAGAGTGAAAAGGCGAGCAATACGGACATAAAACGCTGAGGCTTTCGGGCGAGAAGAACAAACCGACATCGGACACCCTCCGGGCGAGCTTCGAGAGAACGAGTGATCTGCGGCCATTCACGCATGCCGCTATACAAAGTAGAAACGAGACGGACGAAACATTCTGGCGGCCTGCCAGAGCTGTTCCGCCGCCTCGTCTCGAGGTTTCTTACGGCACCGACCTAGGGCAACATGCCGAAGACCGTGAAAACGTACTGACCGCCGACGTAGACCTTGGCGTTTGCAACCGTCGGTACGGACCACTTCACGGCGGGGCCAGCCGCGCCGTTACCGCTCGTAGGGCTGCTGAAGAGCAAAGACCCAACGTTGGTCGCATCGTATGCGTCGAGGACCGCCGGCGTATTGTTCTGCCATCCAGTGTAGTCGATGATCCAAACGATGCCGCCGGTTGTGCCGTTTGCGGAGACCGAAGGAACGCCGCCGCGCGGAGGGAACATGTTGCTGGATTTTGACGATTGCGGCGTGGCGATGACCCCGTTGGCAATCGTGAACTGGCTCAGCGGGAAGTTTTGTCCCGTGGTGTAGATGTTTCCGTTCCAGTAGGCGATGTTTGCATAGTTGCCGCCGTCGAGCAGTGTGGTGTTGGGCGGCGGTACAGGAATCACTTCCTGCACGTCGTTGTTGCTGGATGAATTGAATTTGCCCATCTTCGTTCCACCAGGCGAAGGCGTACCAATGTCCAGCACGTACAGGATGGCGACCTTGCCTGTAGCGATGGCCAAGTTTGGATGCGCTACAGATCCAACCGAACTGGGAAGGATCGTGATACCCGCTGATGCCAAGTCGATATCGTTGGCATTGAAAGTAGACTGGTTGAACGGCGTGAACCAGTCGAGAAGCGATCCGGTCGGACTGAGCTTCACCGCGGTGTCACCAAAATTAGTGACTCCGTCGTAATTGCCGTTTCCAGTGGAGACGTAGACGTTTCCGTTCGCGTCGACCGCCGGACCTGCGCCGCTCATCCAAACGCCGCCTCTCATACAACCCTGGTTCGGAGCCGGATTGGTGAGAGCCGTCACGAACTTCTGAGCCAACGTTGTGGCGTCGTAACCCATGACCCAACCCTGGTATGTGCAGTGGTCGCCGTGAGAGCCGAAGCCGAGATAGATAGTGTTGTTGTTAAGAAGCAGAGCCGGCCGCTGCAAATGAGCGAAGGGGCTAAAGTTGTTGGCCGTGATGACCACGGGGCCATTGAACTTCTCTGCGCCTGTCGCCAAATCCAAAGCGTGCAAGCGGTGTACAAAGCAGGGTGAGGCTGCCGAGCAAGCCTGACCGCTGACAGTGCCCACAGTCTCCTTGGTCTTGGGCATGACGTAGATCGTGTTGCTAGCCGGATCGATAACCGGCGTCGAAGTGATGCCGATTTCCGGATTGATGTCCGTGTTGTTCTGCAGGTCCGCCGGAGTGAGGGTCGTCACGCCGGTTCCTAGGAAGCTAACCTGCCAGAGTTGGACGCACGATGGCGAGTCCGCGTCAAAAGCGTAGATGCTGTCGTGTTCCGTGGCGATGAAGACCACGTTACGAGTGACACCGCCCACGCTTAGATTCGCTACCCACAGCGGCTCTGCGTAGACAAAGCCGTCCACGGGGCAAGAGAACAGTTGCCCGAATGTGGATGAAGTTACGGTTGCAGGAGTCAACCCGTATTCCTTGATGTTTTGACCGGTGCGCGCGGTGTCGTTGTGATGTGTGTAAACACCAGCTAGATCCGTGACCGCAATTAGAGCGGAAGCGCTTATCGAAGCATTGGCGTTGCTGACAGCCGTTACAGTATGTGCGCCAGGTTGCGTCCCAGGCGTGTACAGACCGGTACTGGAAACGGTTCCGGAGGCGGCGGTGCCGCCGTTATTCCCGTCAACCTGCCAGGTCACGCCAAGGTTCTGCGGGTCATTCGAGATGTTGGCCGTGAACTGCACGGTTTGAGAGGCGGAGAGTGTCGCAGAAGCGCGTCTGGGCGTAACTGTTACATTGAGAACGCCCTGGGTCACGGTGATCGTCGCGGAGGCCGACTTCGTCGTGTCACTAATAGAGGTTGCCGTTAGCGTGACGGTCGCGGGGCTGGGCACGCTCGCCGGCCCGTTGTAGGTGACCGTGGTTGTTGTGACTTGCGTGAGGGTACCGCAAGTGGCACCGTTGCAGCCGGAGCCGGAGAGCGACCAGGTCACACCTTTGTTCTGGAAATCGTTGCTGATTGTAGCAGTGAAAGACTGCGTTCCATATCCTGACGGAACAGAAGCCGACCCCGGAGAGACGCTGACGGAAATCGGAAGCGCCGTGCCATTGATAGACCGGAACGCCGCCAAGCCCGCGCCCCAGTTGTCCGCGCCGCTAAGCGATACGCCCGCCGAGACTGTTCCTGCGGTGGTTTGCAACATGTCTTCGGCCACCAGCTTCGTGTTTGGCGCAGCCGGGGAGGACTCTTCGATGGTGAAGTTTCCACCGGCGGTGAAGGTTTCCCCGTTCGTTGTGACGATAGTACCCAGCAACAAATCTCCGCTCGCATTTGTTGTCAGGTTGCCACTGTTGGGGAAGGAACTATTTCCCTGCGTGACTACTGGTGTGGAATCAAGGGAGTTGCTGGTTGCGACACCGGAATACTCCAGGATAGCAAAGCGCAGCGGCCCGGTGACGGACTGAGTGACGGTAATGGTGTCCGCCCCTCCTTTGATATTCTCGGCGTAGTACATTGCGAAAGTAACGGAAGTTACGTTAAAGCCGAGCTGGTAAGCCTGCAGATAGGTATTCCCGTTGGAATCGCTAACGGTGAAAACCTGCGAACTGGAGAGGCCGCCGCGCACGCAAACAGCAATCCAGTTCCCGGCAGTGGTGTTTGTGGCAAATGCCAGGGCCCCTGACGCCGAAGTACCAGCGTCGAGGTTCCTGTGCTGGACGAGAGCAATGTTGGAAGAATTGGTGGTAACGGTGAAGTTGACGCCGTTGCTCGGCACGCCGCTCTCGGTCACGACCACATTGCCGGTCGTCGCGCCTGCTGGGACGGGCACCACGATGCTTGAAGCACTCCAGCTAGTGGGCGTTGCCGACGTTCCGTTGAAAGTAACCGTGCTTGTACCTTGTGAAGCGCCGAAGTTTGTTCCAGCGATCGTTACGGACGTCCCGACCGGCCCAAAGTTCGGAGACAGACTCGTGATGCTGGGAGGCGGAGTCACTGTGAAGACTACGCCGTTGCTGGGCACTCCGCCGACGTTCACGAGAACGTTGCCAGTGGTCGCGCCGGAAGGTACAGGCGCGGTAATGCTGGTATCGCTCCAGTTCGACGCGCGAGTCTGCGCGCCGTTGAAGGTGACGAAGCTTTGAATCGTGCCGACCGTCGGGCCGAAGTTTGTACCAGTGATGACCACATTCGTGCCGATGGGGCCGGAAGTCGGAGCGATACTCGTGATTGCAGGAGGAGGCGTAACGGTGAACGTCGCGCTATTGCTCTGGGAACCGCCGACCGTTACGACGACAGGGCCGCTAGTCGCGCCCGAGGGTACGGTAACGTTAATCATGTTGGCGAGCCAGCTCGTAACGGTCAAAGGCGCGCCATTTAGAGTGGCTGTGCTGTTTCCCTGGCTAGACCCAAAGTTCGCGCCGTTAATGGTGAAGCCCGCTCCAACAGGCCCCTGAGTAAGGCTCAAGCCGGAAATGCTCGGGCCAACAGTGGTTACTGTGAACGCAACGCCGTTGCTGGCAGTACCGAGAACGGTGACGACCACGCTGCCGCTCGTTGCGCCGTTGGGCACGGGAACAACAATGCTCGTGGCGCTCCAACTCGTTGGCGTTCCGGCGAGACCGTTGAAAGTAACGCTGCTCGAACCCTGGCTTGCGCCGAAGTTCGCGCCGCTGACCGTCACAGACGTGCCAAGCGGTCCGGATGTCGGACTGATTCCGGAGATGCTCGGCGCCGGAACTACCGTGAACGTAATTCCGTTGCTCTGGACGCCGCCAACGGTCACTACCACAGGGCCAGTGGTGGCGCCTGCGGGAACAGAAGTAATGATGCTTGTAGCGTTCCAGTTTGAAACAGTTGCAGAGGTGCCGTTGAAGGTCACGGTGCTCGTGCCCTGCGTCGCGCCAAAGTTGGTCCCAGTGATGGTTAGCGAAACGCCGGCCGCGCCGCTGGTCTGGCTCAGGCTCGTGATGCTGGGTGCGGGGGGACCACCGCTCGCGGGCTTAAAGGCTGCCAGAACAGCGCCCCAGGCGCTGGAAGCGGATAGCGTGGCAGAGGCAGACGCCGTTCCCGCTGCGGATTGAACCTGATCTTCGGTAATCATTTTGCTGCCGGTTGTAGGAACGAGATCACGAACAGTGAATCCGGTTCCCGCAGTGAACGTGACGCTGTCGGCAGTCGCGACGGTGCTGAATAGCAAATCGCCGCTCGCCGTAGTCGTTGCGTTTCCGCTATTTGGAGAAGTGCTCGTGTTTGTCGCTGCCGCCGTTCCATCCAAGGAATTCGAGGCTGCCACGCCGGAGTATTCCAGGATCGCGAAGCGCAACGGGCCAGAAACAGACATGGTCACGGTAATCGTGTTCGCGCCACCCTTGATGTTTTCGGCGTAGTAAATGGCGGAGGTTACCGTGCTACCAGTGTAGCCAATTTGCGCAGCCTGCTTGTACGTGTTGGCGTTGGAGTCGGATACAGAGAACACCTGGGAACTGGAAAGACCGCCGCGGATGGCGACAGCAATGAAATTTCCGGCAGTGTTGGCGCTGGCGAATGCAAGTGTCGAAGTGGTGGTCGTACCGGCATCCTTACCAATGTGTTGGACGAGGGCGATGGGAGCGGCCACGGAAGCCGTGTTGGTCAAAGAGAAATTGGCGGAAGTGCCGACACCAGAAACAGAAGCGGTGATAGTGTAGGGGCCGCCGGCTACGGCGTTAGCGGTGAAGACCGCAGCGGTCGCAACGCCAGACGCATTGGTCGTCGCGGTGTTCACGCCGCCCGCGAACGTGCCGCTCGCTCCGCTCCCCGGAGCGGTGAATGTCACCGTCACACCACTCACCGGATTGTTGAAGGAGTCTTTTACGGTTGCCTGCAGTTGTGCCGCGAATGCGGTGTTGACCGTCGCGCTCTGGGGCGTGCCCGCGGTAGCCGCGATGCTGGCTGCTGAGCCAGCCAGGTTGCTCAATGAAAAACTTGCCTGCGTGCCGACGCCAGACACCGAGGCTGTCACGTTGTAGGCACCGGCTGTCGTGTTGGCTGTGAACATTGCAGCCGTAGCAACGCCTGACGCGTTGGTCGTCGCCGTGTTCACGCCACCCGCAAACGTGCCGCTGGCTCCGCTCCCCGGAGCGGTGAACGTCACCGTCACGCCGCTGACCAGGTTGCCTCCAGCGTCTTTCACCGTCGCCTGGAATTGCGTGGCATAGGCTGCACCGACCGTCGCGCTCTGCGGTGTACCCGCAGTCGCGGCGATGCTCGCCGCTGCCCCTGTCAAGTTCGTCAGCGAGAAGTTCGCCGGTGAAGCAACGCCGGAAACGCTCGCGGTTACCGTATAAGAACCCGCCATGCTGTTGGCGGTGAAAACCGCGGAGGTCGCGACGCCCGAGGCGTTTGTGACGGCGGTGGTCACGCCACCTGCAAATGTTCCACTCGCGCCGCTGCCCGGAGCCGCGAAGGTCACGGTCACTCCGTTTACCGGGCTGTTCCCCGAGTCGGTGACCGTCACTTGGAGTTGCGCGGCAAAGGCAGCGTTGATGGTCGCGCTCTGCGGCGTGCCTGCAGTGGCTACGATATTCGCCGGAGGGTTGCCCAAATTCGTGAGAGAGAAAGTGGCCGAGCCGCTAACTCCTGAGGCCGAGGCGGTTACAGTGTAGGGGCCACCAGCAGTGGCGTTGGCCGTGAAGACTGCCGCTGTGGCGACGCCCGAAGCGTTCGTTGTGGCTGTGTTCACGCCACCCGCAAATGTGCCGCTCGCTCCGCTGCCCGGAGCGGTGAACGTCACCGTCACTCCGCTCACGCCGTTACCGAAGGAATCCTTGACCGCGGCCTGCAATTGCGTTGCAAAGGCGGTGTTGATGGACGCACTCTGCGGCGTGCCAGCAGTCGCTGCAATGCTCGCCGCCGATCCTGCCAGGTTGGTCAGGGAGAAACTGGATGAAGTTCCAACACCGGAGACCGAAGCCGTCACGGTGTAGACGCCGGCGGTGGTGTTGGCGGTGAAAACCACTGCGGTTGCCACTCCTGACGCGTTCGTCGTCGCCGTCTTAACACCTCCGGCAAAGGTGCCACTCGCACCACTACTTGGAGCGGCGAAAGTCACCGTTACACCGCTGACGGGATTGTTGAAGGAATCCTTGACCGTGGCTTGGAGCTGCGTGGCGAAGGCGGTGTTCACCGTCGCACTTTGCGGCGTACCGACGGTGGCAGTGATGCTGTTTGCCGCGCCTGCCAGGTTCGTCAGGGAGAAACTCGCCTGAGTCCCAACTCCGGAAACTGATGCAGTGACGGTGTAAACACCCGCAGTCGTGTTGGCAGTGAAGACTGCCGCGGTGGCCACGCCAGATGCATTTGTAGTCGCAGTTGTAACGCCGCCGGCAAACGTGCCGCTGGCTCCGCTACCGGGAGCCGCGAAGGTCACCGTTACGCCGCTCACGCCGTTGCCAAAGGAATCCTTCACCGTGGCCTGCAGTTGCGTCGCAAACGCAGTGTTGACCGTCGCGCTCTGCGGAGTGCCGGCGGTGGCTGTGATGGTTGAGGCCGAGCCCGCCAGGTTTGTGAGCAAGAAGTTCGCGGGAGAAGAAACTCCGGAAACGGAAGCAGTCACGGTGTAAGCGCCCGCCGTCGTGTTGGCGGTCAAGACCGCTGCAGTGGCGACGCCCGAAGCATTCGTCGTCGCTGTGGTTAAACCGCCCGCAAATGTTCCACTTGCCCCGCTGCCCGGGGCTGCGAAAGTGACTACAGCACCGCTTACCGGATTATTGAACGAATCCTTGACCGTCGCTTGCAATTGCGTGGCAAACGCCGTATTCACCGTCGCGCTTTGCGGCGTTCCAGCGGTCGCCGTAATCGTTGCTGGAACACCTGCCACTCCACCCGCTGGCTTGAAGGCTGCTAGGATAGCGCCCCAGCTACTGGAAGCGGAGAGTGTCGCTGTTGCAGAGGCGACGCCTGCCGCCGCCTGGATTTGATCTTCGCTGATGAGCTTGGTACCCGGTGCCGCCGGA
>DATFSR010000017.1:0-147299 GCA_035262505.1 Candidatus Acidiferrum sp.
TCGGTGATGCAATAAGCATTCCAGCGAACACAAAGGTCGCGGATGAATTCGAGTTCGGCGCGTGTAAAGACCTTGCCCGTGGGATTGTTGGGCGTATTGAGAATGATGGCTTTGGTGTGTGGGCCGAAAGCGGCGGTGAGTTCTCTTTCGTCGAAGGACCAATCTGGAGGACGCAACTTAACGAAGCAGGGGCTGGCACCGCTCAGAATCGCGTCTGGACCATAGTTTTCGTAAAACGGCTCAAACACCACGATTTCATCGCCGGGATTAATGATAGCCATCATCGCGGACATCATGGCTTCCGTCGAGCCACAGCAGACGGTGATTTCGCGCTCGGGATCATATTTGATGCCTTGAGTGCGAGCGAATTTTTCAACGACGGCGTCGCGCAGCGGCTTGGCGCCCCAAGTGATGGCGTACTGATTGATGTCGTCAGCGATGGCTTGGCGCGCGGCCTCCTTAATTTCTTCAGGCGCGGCAAAATCGGGAAAACCCTGAGACAGGTTTACTGCACCGTGCTTCATGGCCAGGCGGGTCATTTCGCGAATGACGGATTCAGTGAATTGCTCGGCTTTCGCAGAAAGCATGCGGCGCGAGATTTGAGCCATGGTGGATTCGGGAGACGTCATTGCACCTTTCCAAAGAGATGAAATATGGCGCTGGAGCGCGCATGCACCAAGGTGGCACCAAATCCTACGCCCACTTCTGACTAGTTCAGCGGGCTTCGTTGGTAGACGCTTGCGTGGCCACGCTGGGCTGCCCGTAAATCATCCGGTAGAGTTGGGCGTTGCGCAAGACGATTTGCACGTATTCGCGGGTTTCGGTGAACGGGATGGATTCGACCAGTTCAGGAATCTCTTCGTAATTGCGCTCGGCTTTCCAAGCGGTAATTCGGTCTTCGCCGGCGTCGTAGGCGGCCGCGGCCGCTTCTGGCGAGCCGAATTGCTGCACTAGGTTGGAGATGTAAACCATGCCGAGTTCAATGTTGTACTCCGGCTCGAAGAGCTTGTTCTTCGTGTAGCGGACCTTGATTTGTCGCGCCATAAGGCGACCGGTCTTGGGCAGCAATTGCATCATGCCGATGGCGTTCGCGTGCGAGACCGCATCGGACTGGAACGTAGACTCCTGGCGAATTAGGCCTGCCGCAAACATAGGATCAAAATCATTCTTGGCGGCTTCGCGCCGGATGGCTGCTTCGTAGGGCAGCGGGAAAAGCGCCTTCCACACCGTGAGCGGAACCTCACCGAACTTGCGAGCGTCAGCATTGGGAACCGCCGAGCGCGCGTACGCCATCCCGACGCCAAAGTGCCCTTGATCGAAGGCCGCCTGTGCCGCCTCCAAAAGAAACCGCGGTGAGGGTGTGGCGAAGTAGGCGTTCTTCAATTCCTGTTCGGCGGAAGAGTCAAACGCAACCTCGCGAAGAGCCTGCGCGCGCTCCCAACGTTCTTCCGCTGCAACCGGAATGGGTTCATCGAACGGGCGAAGAGCAGGCGCTGGCGGAATCTTTTCTAAAAACTCGGCGGGACTTTCTTCGCCTGGGCCGATCTTGGCAAGACGGGCAGCCGCCGCGATACCAAAGTAAGTCTCCGGGAAGCGTTCGACGGCTTTCATATAGAAGCTGCGCGCGTGCGGGATGTTTCCCGCCCGCTCGGCGCTGCGGCCGAGCCAGTAGAGCGCGTCAACGGCGTTTGACGAAGTGGGATACTTCAAGAGGAAACTCGTCAGGCGGTCGTCGGCGTCCGGCTTGCGATCGAGGTACGAAACCCAGGCAACGCGCCACTCACAGTTGAGCGCATACCTACCGTTCGGAAAAGAATCGACCACATGCTGGTAGGCTTCGGCGGCTTTCTCGCGCTCCAGTTGAACCCAATGATAATTCCCCGCCGACATCAAGCCGTCTTCGTTCCATTTGCTGACAGGATAGGTTTGCGCCAGCGTATTTAGCGCATTGAACATTTCCGATTCTTTTTTGGCATTCCAATACGCCTGCGACAACGCATAGAGGCGCTCTGCATCAACATCGAGGTCGGGAGTCTTTAGCGAGGCGATCAGCGAAGGAGAACCTTTTGGTTGCACTCGGCATTCGGCTATGCGCAGCTGCGCCCGCTGGCGCACAGGATTCGCCGGATCCTTGAGCATGGTGAGCAGCTTTTCAAATTCCACACGCGCTTCGCGCCATTTGCGCGAGTTATAAAAAATCTGGGCGCGCTGTTCCTGCATTTCAACGCCCGGGTAGGGGTACTCCTTGCCAAGCTCGCGCATGAGCTGCGTGAGCGCGGCGCCTGCGGGTTTGGCTTCGTCGGCTTTGGGGAATTTGTAGAAGATGGCTTGAAAGTCTTTCGCGGCGCGCGGAAGCTGATGAGCCGCCTGATAGGCGCGGGCACGCTCGATGAGAAGCTCCGGCTTGGAGGAAGTGGCCGCGTAGGCGTTGAGCGCGTCAATGGCGTCCTGCGGGTGGCCCAACTGGACCGCAGTCGGGGCAAAAGATTGCAACATTTGCTCGCGAAGCGCTGTGTTGGGATAGTCGTGCTGGAGCGTCTGCAAAACCTTGTAGGCCTCGGCTTTGCGTCCTAGATTCAATTGCGCTTGCGACGTCCAGTACAATGCGTATTCGCGGAGAAGCGTGTCGTTTTGCGCTTTCAGCAGCCAACCGAGTGCCTGGGGTACTCGCTTGTTTGAGAAATCTTCGTAGCCCAGAGCAAGAGCGGCTCGCGCGCCCCAAACGTTCGTGGTGTTCTTTGTTGCGAAGGCCGAGAGCTGCTCGTAGGCGCCAGGCGCGCGGTTGCGAAGCTCACGGGCGAGGCCAGTGAGCTCTTTTTGCGCGGCATCGTCGTCGGGGGTTTCGGCGGGAACTTGCGGCGCCGGAGTTTCCGGTTTGCAGCCATCACGGCAGGGCGGCGCGGGAGGTTTTTTCCTTTTGTGCTGGTGCTGCGCCGGTTGCGCGAGAAGCCCGACGGAGCTACTCACCGACAGGACCAGCGCAAGGATGAAGGCAGTCAACGCTCTAATCATGGGAACAAGCAATGATACGGCATCCTTCCACATGCCACAAAACTAGCGATTGCTTTGGTGCCTAATTTAGTTATGACGCGCGTGCGTCGCGTAAGGATATTCACCAATGGCGTGAGGGTCGCCATCAGCGAGGATTTCCACCAGCCAGCGATAGAAATAATCCACCGGATGGTCCATGATCGGTTTGAAGCGGCGGTCGTATTCCCGATGAGCCTTCTCAATGTCGTCTCTCAACCGGACGCAGATGTCCCTGTTTTCGCGGCCCAACCGGACCTGCTCCGGACGAAGCATCTTGATGTCCTGCATCGAAACCTTGGCAACGCGATTGGCGCGGCGGTGCAATTCCTGTTCTTCCGGCGACAAACGGTTAACGTCGAACTCTCCCTCGAAGTCTCCGTTTGGAGCAGGCTCAACGAGTTCGATCTCAGCTTCTTCTTCAAAAGAACGAGCGGGCGGCGGCTCTATCCGAGGCGCTGGCGCAGGCTTGCTGGCCATGGGCGTTGGGGAAGAAGGCGCCGGGCGCTGGCGCGCGGGAGCTGGCTCAGGCGCTGCCCGGCCGACTAAATCTGTAATCTGCGCTTCGAGCGGCGAACGAGGACCCGTCTGAAGCGACAGGGCGACAAATCTCGACAGGACTTCGAGCGCGGCGGTGAGAGAAGCGGCGGAAGTTTGCGCGCGCAGGAGCGGCGGGAGCGCGTTCGTGGGCTTGTTGCTGGCGCAGGCCGAAACTACGTCGTTGACGGCGTGATGCAGCTCGTCGGACGTCTGCTTGATGCGCTCGAGGTTCTCGCGAAGCGCGCGCGTAATGGCTTGTTCGACGGCGTTAAGTTCTTGTGCCATATTCTATTAGATGCTTTTTGCCTGCGATCCCCCACATTGGCATTTTCGAAGCTAGTTGGTTTTGAGTCAACGGAGTAAGGGGCGGGGTGTGCTCAATCGTTGCTTATCGGATTCAGGGTCGCCCGTAAATCAAGCCGAATCAATGGGTTCAGCTGATTCAGCAATCTCTTTGGAGCTGGGTGGTATAATTCAGGTAGGGGGCGACACGGTTTCGACGGAAGCTGTCGCGACCCGAAGGCATGCCGGGACCCACCTGCCCGTAACTTGGTGGAAACCTAGAACTGCCAACAACAACTTGGCACTTGCTGCCTAATTAATTAGGCGCACGTCTCCCCGGGCTTTGCTCACGGGCCCGGCAAGAGGCGTCGCACAGTGAGCTGGCCCGAATCTTTCGGTCCGTAAGGTTCGGGCGAGATTCATCGGACTAGCCGGTTGCGTTTCTTGCTCATTCTGACCGCTGCTGGCGAAACCAAGCGAATTGAGCTAAGCATGTAGGCTTCGGGCCGTAGCGCTTTTCGGACGGGGGTTCGACTCCCCCCGCCTCCACCATTCCGACTGGGTCCGGTGTTTCCTGCGACTTGACAGGTCGAGTTTTTCGTACTGAATCTTTACTCCACTTTCTTCTATTCCGTGGTTTCTGGGTCTCTAAGCTTGAATTCTGGACCCTCAATCGATCCATCCTGGATGGAAATCCCCGCTGCCCTCCGACTTGCAGGCGTTCCCTTGCCGTCGCTCTTAACACGGGATGGCTCAAAGCGACCACTGGACTACAGTGTATGAGCGAGGCGGCACCTCAAAACGGGTTAGCATGTTTGCTGTTGAAACCTTCTCGAACGCCCGTGGCTTCACTCGCCCTGGTGCTTCAAAACTGTTGAACGCTTTCAAATCATCGCCAGTGAGGATTTGCGAATCGATCACGCGCGATGGCGGTTGGTCCTCCCAATGGAGTTCCACTTCTCTCGCTTTCGAGAGGTCGCGATTGAGCAGGAACACAGAGAGCTCCTTGGACTCCGCATTGTAAGTTGCGGATGCGTCGATATAGGGCACGTGATCCATTCCGGAGACTTCGTACTCCGGCGATTCAACCAGAAGTTTCAGGGCAGCGCCCCGCCCGAACTGCAAAGCCCAACTATAAGGATAGAAAATGCTGTGGCGAAGCAGGCCGTTCGCATTTGTCACAATCGGGGCGATGACATTCACTAATTGCGCGAGGCAGGCGATCTTGACGCGGTCCGAATTGCGGATCAGTGAATTGAGGAGCCCTCCGACAAGCAAAGCATCCTCGAGATTGTAAACTTCTTCCAACAGATGCGGAGCTTCCTGCCTTTTTCCGTCTACCGCGTCCCCGCTCGTCGCGCGATACCAAACATTCCATTCATCAAAGGAAAGCCAGAGTCTCTTCGGCGACTTCTTGCGGCCTTGTACGTAGTCGCATACTGCTTTCGTCTCCGCAATCTGCCGTTCCATGGATAGATTCATGGCCAGGTATTTCGTGGTGTCACCGTTGGTTTCCCGCGCATTGTTGAAGTAGCGATGCAGGGAGAGCCCATCCACGTAGTCGTAGCACTGTTCAAGCACTTCGCGATCCCATTCCAAGTAGGTGGGCATGAAGGGGCCGCTGGAACCGCAAGCCACGAGCTGTAGCGAGTGATCTACGTAACGCATCTGGCGACCCGCATCCGCAGCTTTCAGTCCATATTCGGTGGCAGACATGTGGCCGATTTGCCAAGGGCCGTCCATCTCGTTGCCAAGGCACCAATGCTGGACACGGTAAGGTTCTGCGGCACCATGTTCGCGCCGCAAATCGCTCCAACGGGTTCCTTTTTCCACATTGCAATATTCGACCAAAGCCGCAGCCTGCTCCGGTGTACCGGTCCCCAGGTTCAAACCCATAAGAGGAGTTGCGCCTACAGCTTTACACCAAGCCATGAACTCATTCGTTCCGAATTGATTGGTTTCAATGGAATCCCAGGCCTTGTCCAAGACGCGGGGCCGGTCTTTCTTCGGGCCCACACCATCGAGCCAGTGGTAGCCGGAGACAAAATTGCCTCCAGGATACCGAATGATGGGCACTCCCAGGTGTTTAACCTCTTCTAAAACGTCTTTGCGAAAACCATTCGAGTCAGAGAGCCTTGAGCCCGGCTCGTAAATACCCCCGTAAATCGCGCGCCCGAGATGCTCAAGGAAGGACCCAAAGAGGTTCCTGTCGAGGGGTTGCAGCGCACGCCCGAAATTGACATAGACGCGCGCCGCAGCATTTGCACCTGACGTAGATGTCTGCGCCCAGCAAAACCGACCCAACATAAGATTGGCCGAACATGCGGTGCCTGCGGTAGTGGCCTGCTGCAGAAAACGTCGACGCGTAAAGGAGCTCATGGCGGTTTCGTCAAGCGTTTAGAACCGGCGTCCAAAATGGTTACCTATCCTCCCAAAAACGCATTCGCTGGCCTATTGAACGAGCCAGCGAATGCGCTAACTAACCGGGGTGTGGGTCAGTCAAAGTTAGAATTCGAGATTGGCGCGGAAACCAATCTGACGCTCACCTTGTTTCAACAAGCCATTCAGAAAGGTTTGCATCACGCCGATATGTCCGAAGTTCGTGCTACGGACGTTGGTGTTGGGGCTACCCCAGACCGGGTGATTCCACACGTTTTCGAATTCTGATTGGAAAGAGAAACGCAGGTTTTCCCGGATGCGGAATATCTTAGTAATGGCAAGGTCTTGAAAGAATTCATGCGGGCCATAGATATACGGGTTTCCAGTCGATATTCCGGCGGTCGTGTTGGCTGAAAGCTTAGACCTCAGCGCCGGATCAAAACCGAACGCATAGGTTTGTCCTGGAGCGGAGTGTACGCCGACCGAGCTCTGTAGCTGCGAGAGCGTGGCGCCATTGAAGACGACGCCGCCATCGCCGAGCGCATCACCAAAGGGAGTCGAACTCGGGCCATTGGTCGTGCGGAACCCGCCAATCAATTGGGAAGGCAGGCCCGTCTGATAGGTCACGATGGTTCCAATGTTCCAGCCACCCACGATCTTGTCTACGGCTCCCCCGTGATTGGCTATCGCCTTACCCTTGCCGAACGGCAAGTCGTAGGTGCCATTGGCATGGAAGGTATGCCGAACGTCAAACAGTGTTGGACCGTAGCTCAACCGCAGGTCGCGCATGGAGAACAGGCGGAATGCACCTGTCCACGTATCTCCCGGCTGAACGCCTAAGGTATGGCTCCAGGTGTAGTTCACGTCGAATTGCGCGCCGTGCCACTGTCTCTGACGCCAATCCACTTGGAGGGCATGATAGTCGCCAAACCCGGGATCCGTCAGGTAGCCGGTCGCCTTGCCCGCGTTGTACGGGTTGGCTTGGAAGAAGTTAATTGGATAGCCGTGGCCTGGATTCGCTACTCCGTTTAGGGCGCAGGGAGAGAAACTCGCGCTTCCGATCAGGTTGCAGAGATAAGTAGAAGACCCTGCCAGAGCGCTTGCGAAGTCACCCGCACGTCCGTTCGTTAGATAATTGATGAACGTACCGTTCGTGAATCCTGAGGGATCCAAACCGCCCGGGTTCGTAAAGGCCGCAGTCAGGATCGGCAGGGGCGACTGCCCGGCCAATCCATTGTTCGCAAAGGTATTTCCGTTTCCATTTGCCTGGTTAATGGCCAAGTTTTTCTGTGCCAGCTTGAATTCTGCCAGGAATCCGTTCTCGAAAATGTTCACTTCATTGGGATTTAGCTTGACCCACTGGTGAACGCTACGGTTCCCCTGGTAGCGGATTTCGATGACGTTATTCTGGCTGACTTCGCGCTGAATCCCCAGGTTCCAGGATTCCACATAGGGCTGGTGGATGTTGGGATTGATTCCGTTCACTCCGGTCCAATAACCGAAAAAGGTTTCGTTGGATTCCGGAATGACATTTTGGTAGGTCGCAGGACTCAGCGTGTAGGGTGCTGGTTGGGAGTTTCCTAGTTCATAACTACCGGCATAATAGCCTCCCGTCGCCGGAAGTGGTGCGCCCGGCGTAACCGGACTCAGGTTAAAAGCTTGATAGAATGCATAGCCCGAGTTCGACGCCGAATTCCAGAAGAACTGGTAGGGTTCAGTAAACCGGCGCAGCGCAAAGCCAGTGCGAACGACGGTCTTGCCCCCTTTGAACAACTTGCCCATCACCCCGTCGGTATAGCTGGGGTTCCAGGCAAGGCCGATCGAGGGTTGTGGGCTGACATTCCAAGGCTTGTACACATGGACTCTGCCAACGTAGGATGGGTTGAGGCCAGCTGGGTCGCTGGTCAGAACCCCGGGCTTGAAGATGTTGCCAACGCCCGATGGCCCCCAGATGCCAACCGGGTCGGCGCTGTGATAGGCGCCCGTCAGGTCATGGTCGTCACCCGTGAAATCCCAGCGAAGTCCCAAATTTACAGTGAGATCCGGCCGCAGCCGCCAGGCATCCTGGCCAAACAGTCCCCAAGCCGATTGGAGCTCGTCCAGGTTGTAACCGCTCACAGTCGTGCTGTACTGCTTCGTTTTTAGATCATAAGGGAAGCCCGCGCCGCCCGGACTAACGCCACTGATTCTGCCTCGAATAACTGAGTATAGGTCTTCGGCGTTGGACCGATCCGTCGCCGAGGCTTTCGGGAAATTGGTTGCAAAATAGTTTTCAAATGCCGAGGTTGCCGGATCGTCGGTGACCAAGCCAATAGCGTCAAAGGGGAACCCTGCTGGCGCGTTGTCGTAGTGATCTTGCTCGCGATAGTACGAGAACCCAAAGTTCAGCAGGTGCTTGCCGCGTTGCCACGAAACATTATCCGCGCCATTGATAAGCGGATAAAAGGTATTGATCGGAAGATTGCTGAACACCTGCCCGGAAGTACCAACCGAACCAGGCCAATCAATCTCCGGCAGCTTAAGATACCCATTGCTGGCGTCGTAACTGTACTTCGCAAGGTTGTAAAGGTATCCGCCCCGGAACTGGTTAATAATGGTCGGCGTAATGGTCCAGTCAAAACCGAGCGCCGCGGTGTAGTACTTAAATTTATTCGAAGCGCCATAGGTCTGGAAAGCGGATCCCGGGTAAGGCGGCGCTCCGGCACCGGGCTGATTCCACTGTGTCATATTCCAAGAAACGTACATCCGCAGGTTGTCCTTGATGTTGTAATCCACGCGGACGGTGGGATACCAATACGTGATCGGAGACTGCACGGCGAAGGCGATACTGTTGATATTTGGGTCAGCGGTCGGTGTGACCGCTCCCCCACTAAGCGAACCGTTGATGGCGCTGAACAAACCGGCGGTCACTGAGTTTACTGTGGAAGGCTGACCTGCGGGCCCCGCAATCTGAGTGAGTATGTTGACAGTGTGCGTCCCGGCGCTGTCGGTCCAGGTGAAGTTACCTGCCTGCGCCGCCGCAGTAGGAAAGGTTGTCCCGCCTGTCTGATAGGAGCCAGGCTGCTTGGACATGGCAAACGTCCCAAAGAAAAACAATTTGTCCTTTATGGCCGCCCCGCCGATGCTGCCGCCAAAGTCGTTCAAATGGTATTTGGGCTTCGCCGCTCCGCTGGCGTCGTTCACCCAGGAATTCGCGTTCAACGCGGAATTTCGATGATCTTCAAAAAGGCGCCCGTGGAGAATGTTGCTTCCGCGGCGAGTCACGAAGTTCACCTGGAAGTTCGACTGTCCATATCCCGTGTTCATGTTGAGCTGGTCCGTTTGGACGGTCATCTCCTGAATATCTTCAATGCGCGCCTCGACCAAGGGCTGAGATGCACCGGCAAATTTCATGCGGCTGGTGGTGGCAATGACTCCGTCAATATTGTTCCCCGTGGCGGCCAGGGGCATACCATTCCAAGTGGTCTCGCCCCCGTTGCTAACGGCGCCGGGAACAATCTGGGATAATTGCGAAATGTCGCGGCCAATGACCGGGAGATCTTCGACCTGGCCTAAATCAATCGTGCCAGTGATTGCGTTAGACGTTTTCTCCACCGCAGGCGCTGCCTCACTTACAGTGACCTCGGTAGCCTGTGTACCCACAGTCAGACTCACGGTAACGTCTGTCGTGCGCGTCGCTTGGACGGCGACGGCCTCCAGGACTTGATTCCCAAAGCCCCCCTTTGCCACCGTGAGCTTGTACGTTCCGACCGGGAGGGCCACAAACGTATAGGTGCCAGACGCATCCGTGACTCCCGGACGTGTCCTGTTTGACGCCAGGTCCACGAGCGTCAGATTCGCGTCGGGCACCGCCGCGCCGCTTGGATCCAACACCCTAACCGCAATCGTTCCTTGACCTGTGATCTGCCCCCAAGCCTGGGAACTCCATAACCCACCGAAAACCAGACACAAAACGAGGGCACTTCTGAGGAAGGAGTAAGCCAATCTGTTCGACATATTTTTTTTCTCCTAGCGTCCAGATGCTTGTCCGGAAATTCGTCAACGATTGCTCAGGAATGGTCCCGGGCCGGAAAACGAAACAACCGCGGGGCTTCTGCAAGCGCTTGCATTGCGAACCGCGGCAATTTTCGTTTCGTTAATTCGGATGTTGGCAAAGGACCGCACCCCCGAGCCCGATTCTTACTTCAGCACCCCATCACTTACCTGGGCCCGAAACACCTCGACAGTGTGTGTATACAATATCCGTACCCAGAATTGGGCGAAAACTACCATGGCCTACCAGCTCTGTCAACTAAATTTGTTGAGGTAAATTTGTTGAGGTTGAGGTTTGTTGAGGTCCACCCTGGCTGGGCCGGTTTCTTCGCCTGTGGGCGACTCTCGGAAACCTCCTTTGTACGACGCCGTCACCTTCTTGGATGGCGATGCTTTGATCGCTCTTCAGCCTCGCCACCTGCGTCCGTAGCCCGCTTGGCCAAGGGACTTTCGGCCGCATCAACCTTCTTGGTTGCGTCCGAAGCCATCGCTTTTCCTAAGGGCGTTGTCCGCCTACAACTTGTGCTGCTATGATTCAAAAACCTCGCAAAGGAATTCGGTTGGGTCACCTTGAATAGAAAACGGATGAGTTTTCTCTCGCGCCGTGGCTTTATCAAGATTCTGGGACAAGGTGGGGCGTCCGCAATAGCTGCCCACGCGATTCCTTTTGAAGCGAGCTTAGGGACCCATTTTCCCGGACCGTCCGCGCCAGATTTCGAAGAAGTTCCTCCTGCCTCGAGCGGGATCCAGTGGGTCCATACTGCCGGGCTGTCTCCCTCAATGCATTTGCCCGAAACAGATGGCGCCGGTTGCGCTTTTCTCGATTACGACAATGACGACTGGATGGACATTTACCTCGTGAACAGCGGCCAGTGCGATTTCTACAAACCGCCCAGCCGTTTGCGGAATGCGCTGTATCACAACAATCGCGATGGAACATTCACCGACGTTACGGAAAAAGCCGGCGTGCCTGGAAACGCCTACGGAATGGGGGTTGCCGTCGGCGACTACGATAACGACGGCTCTCCCGACCTCTATGTCACTCAATATGCCCAAGGCATTCTCTATCACAACAATGGCGATGGCACATTCACCGACGTAACTGACAGAGCCGGCGTGGCCACACATGGCTGGAGCACCAGCGCGGTGTGGTTTGATTATGACAACGACGGCCGTCTCGACTTATTTGTCCTGCAGTTCGCGAAACTCGACGACGGCATTTGGTGCGGCAACAAACTGACAGGGGAACGTTGGTATTGCCGGCCAAGCGTCTACGAACCGATGCCCTGCTGGCTCTTTCACAATAACGGTAACGGAACCTTTACGGACGTTAGCCGAGAATCCGGCATTGCCCGCTGGCCAGCCAAAGGATGGGGCGTCGTTGCGGCGGACATCAACAACGACGGCCGGATGGACCTCTTTATTGGCAACGACACCGTCCCAAACTTCCTTTTCGTCAACCGGGGAAGGGGCCGCTTTGAAGAAGTAGGTGCACTTGCGGCCGTTGGCTACAACCCCTTCGGCCTGGCGCGCTCCGGTATGGGCGTGGATGCATGTGATTACGATCAAGATGGCTGGATTGATTTGTTTGTTGCGAACATCGACCACGAGATGTTCTCGCTGTATCGCAACAACCGCGATGAAACCTTCACCGATGTTGCACCGGGCCTTGGCATCGCCTCTGGAACCATGATGCTTAGCGGAATGGGCCAGAAGTTCTTGGACTATGATAATGACGGAAACATGGACCTGCTTCTTTGCAACGGGCACCCGGAATTGAATGTCGACAAAATGGTCCCCGGCGTCACCTATGCGGAGCCCATGATGCTCTTCCGCAACACCGGCCGCGGTTTTGAAGATGTCAGCAAACAGAGCGGTCCCATTTTTTCAAAACTTATCGCGGGCCGCGGCTTGGCTACGGGTGACTTTGACAACGACGGCTCCGTGGATGCCTTAATCTCGGTCAATAATGGCGCTCCGATTCTGCTCCGCAACAACGCAGGCCGGCGTAACCATTGGCTCGGACTTCGCCTCGTCGGCCGTAAATCCAATCGAGATGCCATCGGCGCCAAGGTCACTTATCGCTCGGGCGACTTTGAGCGTCACCAATTCAAGGTTGGTGGCGGGAGCTATCTCTCCTATCACGACCCGCGCATGGTCCTTGGCCTCGGGCCGAGGACCAAGGTCGATTGGATGGAAATAAAGTGGCCTCAGCCGAGCGGCCTTTCGGAACGCTTCAAGGACCTGCCCATCGACCGCTACATCACCATCGTCGAAGGCGAAGGCAAGTGGAAGTAACCGGAGTGCGGTCGCCCTTGTAGTGGCAGTTCCGTAGACGTGATCTCAATGCGGTTGCAGCAAATCGGTGGTGGTGGCCGGACCCGATTTCCATTTCTTCTCGGCTTCCAGTTGCAACGACCGCTGCCGTTCCGCCTCTTGCTTATTGCCGCTCCGCGCGTACGCGATAGCCAGCTGGTAGTAACCTGCGGGGTCGCCAGGGTCTAGCTCGACATACTTCTTCAGAGATTCAATGGCGTCGGCAAACTTTCCTGCGCCGTTGAGCGCGATGCCGAGCCCGAGATAGGGCTGCGCCAAACCTACATCCAACTTCGTCGCCCGGGAAAAGTGCTCGATCGCTTCATCGGACCTTTGCTGTCTCCAAGCAAGGTCCCCCAACATGAACTCTGCCGCAGGTGACCCGGGATTAGCTTGCAGCTCGGCCTCAAACTCTTTTCTGGCTTCTTCAGCCGACTCCGGTGTCAGCGGCTTCGCAAGAATGATTCTGCCAAGCTGGTAATGGACGCCCGGCTGGTTCGGATATTGCTCCAGAATCTTACGGTACTTCGCGATCGCGTTCTCAAACTCTCCTCGTGCCTGATAGGATTCTGCCAGAAGCTCCTGGGCTTCCGCGGAGTCCCCTGCTCTGTCAAGCAGCTTTTGTGCGGCTCGATTCGCGAGTTCCGAGTAGTAGCGAGTGGTGAGGTACAGAACCTTGGAATCGTTCGGAAATTCCCGGTTCAGCAGCAGCAGAGACTGGAGGACCGCGTCCTCCTGATCCACACTCATCCCGCATTGTGCTGTGGCCATGGCGGCTTGGTACCGCGAATTCTTGTCCAACACACGTAAGTCGGCCTTCTGTAGAATCCGCAATGCTTCGGCGCAATGTCCGGTCGAAGCCAAGTCGATCCCCCTTTCAACTGGCGTTCGAGCCTTGTCGACCACGACAGGTCTGGAGGCCGCCTTAACGGGTTCTTGACCTCCACACACTCGTCCTGACAATCCCAACAGCGCAACCGGGAGCACCAGGAAAGCAAGGGCGTTGAATTTCGAGACGCGATACACTGCCTCACCTCGACGAGCGAGTCTTCTAAAGTCAGCTTCAAAACGATTGTATACAACTTCGTTTCTCCAGTATAGAAAGGCCGGGCCGTTAGCCCCGGGGTTCTTAACGGTTCGCTCAAGGGATCATTTCCCGATCATATAGAGCTGCCAAAGCTCTTTCCCGCTGACATGCAGAAAGGGTAACAGAGCGAGCTTGCCCGTCTTGCCGATGGTTCCCTCCAGGTATCGCAACTCGTGAAAAAGGGCATGCGTCTCATCGTCCGGCTCAGCATCGAATCCTGCCTCCCGCATCATCAAAATACCCTTGGCCCGCATGGACAGTTCAAGGTGAATTCGCAGGTAGCAGAGCAGATCCAGGACCACCTCGCCGCTGAACTTCTCTCGGAGCGACTGCAGGTATTTGCCAACCTTCGATTCCGAAAGTTTGCCGGTGTTCATCAATTCCAGCAGCTCGGTATCGGCGTCGAACCCGACCTCCAGCCACTTCCTCAGGGATTCCTCGCTCTTTTCAAAGACCACAAAGATCAGCAGCGGGAAAGCCACCGCAGTGGCAAGGGTCGAGAAAATCGGTGAGAAAAAGAGGTGATTGAACAGCGAATGCGGCACCACCGCCGCGAGAAGTCCAGGCAGAAAGATAGCAACCTGCTTCGGCGACCTAAACTCTACCAGGAGCTGAGAAACCATTGCGAAAATAGCAGTCGTTCCGCCGTGCATGACCGCGGTCCCCAAGCCCCGGATCACCCAGACGACGAGGTGCGCGTCGGGGATCGACCGCAGGTAATAGGCATTCTCAATAAGCGCAAAACCTGTTCCCACGGCGAATCCGAAAATGGAAGCATCAACGAGAAATCCGATCCTCTGGGAGCGGATGAGCCAGATGACCACGAGCGCTTTGGCGGATTCCTCAACCACAGGCGAGACGTATCGCGAATAGGTTGTGAAATCCATCGCCAAGCGGGACAACAACAGCCCATTGGCCGCGTAGCTAGCTGCCGCTGCCACTCCACCGAGCAAGATTGTGAAGACCACCCAGCGCAGCCTGACAAGTTTGTAGCTATCGAGATAGATCAGCACGCCCAGGAAGATCAGAACCGGGAGGAACCCTGCGATCAGGCGAGGAATGAGCTCCGTCATCGCCTGCCGCCCTGCGTAGGAATACCGTCCAAGAATGGTGACCAGCGCGTGGTTTCACGCAAAGCATTAATTCATGATCTTGAGCGAGATCATGGCCTCGTCATGTTTGGTTAGGTTGTTTCCGAAGGCCACAGCGTATCCGCCGGAGAGGGTCATGTCCAGTCTCGAAAGCAAACTAAACCGCAGATCCAACTGCGTACCGGCGTTTCGAACGGTCTTGCGAAGATTTGCATCGTCCATGTTTGCGATTACGCCGCTGGTAAACACCGCCGGCCGGGCCCAGCTCAAGTAAAAACCGGGCCTGCCCACACGGCGGAAGCGAACCGGAGGAAGGTTCCACTCGAGCACGCTCTTCGCGTAGTTTTTCCCGCCGACTTCGTTCAGCTCCACTCCCGGAAAGCTGTAATATTCGCGGTACCTCTTTTCCGGACCGTGATCCACCCAGTTATTTCCAAATCCTCCGAAGTAGAAGTTAGCAAAGGGAGAAAGCCGATCCCCGAAAGCGGTCCCTGCTGAACTCCTCAGCCATAGGGAAGAATGGCGCAAAGGCAGGGCCAAGCCCCAGTCGTAGTCGGTCCAGATCCTCGGTATCGCCGTGCCGTTTACATAATCGTTTTGCGCCGCAACCTGCCATGCCTGACCCTTTTCATCGTCCACGTGTCCGAGTGAGGAGCGCAGATTTGAGTATCCGAGTTTTGCCCTGACTGTAAATAGCTTATCGAAAGTAGCCGCCACGTTCTGGTAATCAGGCAGGCGATCCAGATTTCCGTAGAACTTGCCATCGATGCTAAGAGTCAATTTTCTCGGTTGATCGTAGAGAAGCATCCTGTCGTAGCCCAGGCCAAAAGCGTAACCCCTGCGGCTGGTCTTGGTCGGCCCAAACAGATCATAGAAGTCCGTAGCGTTATACGAGGCGCTGGCTCTCCAGTCATAGCGCTGGAACTCGAACCGCGCATGTATGCGCTCATCGGACGGAAGCGGTGAATCGGGTGAGTAAGCAGCCGTTACGTTGATACGGTTCAGGGATAGTGGATCGGAAAAGTTAACGCGATACCCGTAGGCGACAGAGTCTTTGTACCCCTGCACTACAGGATAAGCCGCCTCGCCGCGGATGTTCTTCAAGAAAGAATATTTTCCTTTGCTGGTAATCATGGATTCGAGCGGAACTTTGGCTGGCGACCCGACATTCCACTCCTTGAGCTCAGGATATTTCTCGACAATCTCAGCCCCAAGAAAAGTGATCGTGCCGAGGTCTTCGGTGGATTTGGCCTCGATCATCGCAGGAACGAAACCTTCGCCGGTATAGCGGAACACAATCAGCTTGCCGTCTTGCAAGGGGATCGGTCGGAAAAAGCCTGTTTCACTGTTGCTGAGCGCCTCCAGCTTTCCGGCCTCGATCTCGTAGCGGTAGATGTTCGAGACTCCGGTGTAGTAGGAGCTCCCATAAACACATTTTCCGTCCGGGGAAAAAACAAAATCGAGCGGGAGTGAATCTCCGAAATCAAAGTGCGCGATGGGCTCGACTTTTCCCGCGAGCAAGTCCTTTGTTCGGAAAATCTGAAGGGAGTGCTTTCCGTCGATTTCAGCCACAGATGCGGAAAGCAAGCGGCCATCGGGAGAAACGTCCAAATCGTAGGCTACTTCCCCATAATCCCACGAATGAACCTGCTTCCATTCGTTATAAGGAGCTGGAACACGAACCAACGTTGCGATGCCGTTGAAGTGGCGGACTCCCCAAATCGATTCGTCCGCCGGGTTGAAGGCCAGGTCGCCAATTCGCGCGTCCTTGAGCAGAGTACGAGATTTGTGCGTGGTCGGGTCCAACGAGCGCAGGTCGCGGTACTCATGGTTGTCGGAGGTGTAGAAGATGATTTTTTTCTGAGGGTCGTAGGTCAGCGAAGTTACGGCGTAGAGGATCGGATCCTTCACGTCCTGGAGTTTCTGAATCGAGCCGTTGCTCGTGGAGATCGCAGCGACATGCGCCACTACGCCGGGATAGTCGAGCGCAGCATAGATTTTCTGCGAGTCCGGATCATAATATCCACGCGAAACGGAACCGAGGCCGCGCTTGGAGAGATCGACGTACCGAGTCACCGGGTATTTGCGAATTGCCGCGAGGTTCGATTGCTGGAACTCCTTCTCCCATTTGATCCAATCTTGCCACGCATCTTCGAGTTTCTGGCCAAAGACATTCTTGAACTGAGAAGAGTAGTAGCCTCTGCTGCCGTCTTTCCGGGACACCCACTCGATCAGCTTTGCCGGAGAATGCCGATAGGCGATATAAGACATGAATCGAGTGCCATAAAGATAGGAATTGACCTCCACCTGGAAATCGGCTTTCGTGCCTTCGGAGGCGAGTCCCAGCGGGTCATAAAAGCGGCTTCCATCCTTGACCATGGACCGGAAAACCATCTCGTCATAAGGACCCTGCGCGCGGCCAAGGCCCCCGGCCATCCATGTCTCTATAAAGACTGCGATCCCTTCGGGATACCAGCGGGGAGCGGCTTGCCTCGGCGAGGTCAGATAGTAGTAAAGAATCGACTCGGGGTCTTCTGCGACCGGCACAACCTTGCCTCCGAAAACCCTCCGAAAGAAGCGGTCCGAGGGTCCGGCTTGATCCATGGTGGAGACGTGAACCATCTCGTGGTTCATCAGCCAGTTCAATCGTTCGTTCGGCGTGATGGTCTCGAAAGCGAAGCTGATGGGGGCCATTTCGATCAGCATCTCATTGCGCGGGATGGTTGTGGTGCTCGCGTTGCCCGCATCGGCGTAGTCGGTCAGCAGAACAGTGACTTTTTCCGAGGGAACATAGTCAAACAGGCGGCGCTGGAAGCGCATCGAGTTTTCAAAACAACGAGCTGTGTAGGGGGCGAGGTATGTGTGGGAGGGGTCACGGTAAAGGAGGCGTAGGTCGTTGGTTTCGATCTCAGAAAGATTTTGTCCAAGCACAGGAACAGGAGCGGCGGCAAGCAAGAGTGCCGCCAGGACCACCCAGATTGCCAAACGCATTCTTCGGTTCCCTCAATAAAGCAACGGCCAGGTTCGCTGCTTGAAGCTCGGAAGCGATCCTGGCCGCTGACCGTTACGATTATGGTTATCAAGAAGCGCGGAGTCAGTCAATCCATTGCACTGAAGCGCCAGCCCACACGCCTTAGTCTTGTCCGCGAGCGTTGTTCATTGCCTCGCTAGTCAAAGCCTGCCGAATCTGCGCATTATTCATGGCTTTCGCGAAAGCGTCGCTGCTCAAAGCTTGCCGAACCTGCGCATCATTCATAGCTTTCACAAAAGCGTCGCTGCTCAGCGCCTGCCGGACCGTCGCGTCATTCATGGCCTTCACAAAAGCATCGCTACTCAGCGCCTGCCGGATCTGCGCATCATTCATGGCTTTCACGAAAGCGTCGCTGCTCAAAGCTTGCCGAACCTGCGCGTCATTCATGGCCCTCACGAAAGCGTCACTGCTTAGCGCCTGCCGAACTTGCGCATCATTCATGGCCCTCGCGATGGCGTCGCTGTTCAACGCTTGCCGGATCTGCGCATCATTCATGGCTTTCACGAAAGCGTCGCTGCTCAGCGCTTGCCGGACTTGCGCATCATTCATGGCTCTCGCGAAAGCGTCGCTGCTCAATGCTTGCCGGACCTGTACGTCATTCATGGCTCTCGCGAAAGCGTCGCTGGTCAGTGCCTGCCGGACCGTCGCGTCATTCATGGCTCTCACGAAAGCATCGCTGGTCAGCGCCTGCCGGACGGACTGATTCGCCAAGGCATCAGTAAACGCTGCATTGGCAAAGAGCTTTCGGGCAGCCGGGTCCTTCGACAGATGATCGAATTCGGCCGTCTGGGTCCACCGCGTTATGTCGGTCTCCGCAACCTTCACATCGCTCTTAGCGATCTGCTCGGCGCGATACCGTGCGGCCGGAGCAATCGTGCCCGCGAGATGCTTGCCAGAAGGCGGGTAGAAGAAGCTGAAATAGCCGGCCGTACCCAAGGCAACCAGAGCGATTCCCCCAAGGATGACGCCTTTCTTGACCTTTTGGCTCTTATCGCGAATTTCCATACGTCCCTCCACTCGTTGCTAAGTTACTGGCTGCCCAAACTACACGAAATACAAATTCATCAGGAAAAAGTTGGTGATTATTTCGACCGTCCCGCGGAATCTTTGGCCCCGAGCGTGCCCTGATGTACCAGCGTGCCGGAGATATAAAACCGAACATCGAGCATAAGTGGGGCATGCTTTTCGTTCTTGAGAATAACCGTCGTGCGCTGCTTACCTTCACTCTGGAATGAAATGGTCCCCTCTTTGGCCTCAAAGGACGGAATGGCACCCGGCTGCTGGTCAAAACTCATAACGCCTAACTGGCTGCCGTCAAACCGCACTTCAACCTCAACGACCTTCTGGCTGTGTAAATCGAACACCATCATAGCGTTAGAACCCAAACGGCTTAGCTGGACGGAACCACCAAGATCGGGATAGTCGAGGTTTGTCTGTCCCAAAGCACCATAACTGGTGGCGTCTTGCCGAGCAGCTAGAGTCCCGAATACATCGGACTTTTCCTGTGGAGTCAGGCTCCGGAACGCGACTCCCGTAAGAGCTGCCCCTAATAAAAGACCGGCTGCCAGAGCGTATCCGTATCGAACGAAAGGGATCCTGGACCGCCAGGGGCTACTATTCCGCGCGACGGTTTCCAAGATCGGACGGCGCGCCGGGAGAGCCGCCAATATGCCTGTATGCAAGTCGCCGGGAGTCTCGACCTGCTCGACCCGGCTTAAGACGTCGTTCAGCTTCGCTAGCTCGGCACGCTCTTTTTTCGCCTCTGGATGGGAGGCTAGATACTCCCGAAGGGCGGCCAGCTCCCTGGCAGTGGCCGCCCCATCCACTTCGGCATGTATCAGCTCAACGCACTGGTCGGGCAAATCGCTCAAAGTATCCCCTTCCCTGAAAGGATCTCCCTCAAAAGAGTCCGGGCTGTGAATAGCCTGGACTTAACAGTTTTTTCTGATATTTCAAGGATCTCGCCCATCTCCTGATAGCTGCAGTCATTGAAATGTCTCAGCACAATAACCACCCGGTAGTCGAACTCTAAGCACATCAAGGCACCCTGAATGACCCCGTCGGTCTCTTTTCGGCTCAGGAGCCTTTCAGGCGTATTGCGTACCTCAATCCGGTGGTCTTCAGCAGTATCAAACCGCCTTCTGCTCTTGCAAAGATTGATCGACTCGTTGAGAGCGATTCTGTAAATCCAGCTGAAAAAGCGGTGTTTCCCGTTAAAGTGGTCAAGATTTTCAAACGCCTTAAGGAAAACGTTCTGGGTGACATCTTTGGCATCCTCGAAATCATGAAGCACTCGATAGGCGGCGTTGAAAATCGCCTTTTCATAGCGGACCAGCAGCCTTTCAAAGGACTCCCGGCTACCTTGCCGGGACTCCTGGACAAGCTTCAAGTCCTCGTTGTCATCCATAAATACAACGCACCAGAGAAAAAGTTGATGATGGGGACGACCGTTGCCCGCATTCTATCACCCTCCCACGCTAACCATGCGTCAAAGCCAGGCCAGGCTCTCCGGCTAACAGGCCGGGCTCGAACGGCGGCCACGGAGTTAAGACCACCACTGAGAAAGCTGCGGGATCGGCAGTGCTTCATTGGCCCTATGGTAGGATTTCAGCCTGAGTTTCAGGAGCAAACGGGCGGAGGGAACCATCCACTTCTTTCAGCCGGCGGTGCGCGCATGGGCTATGAGCAGATCCGCATCGTCCTAAACAACGAACTCACCGAAATCGCCAGGTTGCACCAGGACGTGGAGAATTTCGGACGGAAGTGCGGTCTTTCGTCAAAGACCCAATTCGAGCTCAATCTGATTCTGGAGGAGGTCCTTGCGAACATCATCTCTTACGGATATGAGGACAACCGGCGGCACGAGATCGTCGTGCGCGCTGAATTAAAGCAGAGCGAGTTGGTCATCGAGGTTGAAGATGATGGCCGGCCCTTCAATCCGCTGCAGACTCCTCCGCCGGACCTGGAGCAACCGCTTGAGCAGAGGAAAGTTGGGGGACTGGGGGTACACCTGGTTCGCGAGCTCACCAGTACCGTCGAGTACACGCGAAGAGAAGAGAAAAACCGTCTGGTAATGAGAAAAAAGGCTGAAAAGAGCGAACCGACACGCTGATGGAGGTAACACCAATAATAGCTCGATGAAAGACTCCGTCATTTCGATGTCGCAATCGACAGGGGAACATTTGAATGGAGATCACAGAGGAAAAGCGGGGCAAGGTGAAGATCGTCGGGCTACGGGGAAGGCTCGACGCAAACTCGTCTCCGCTCGCCGAGAAACGGCTTCAGGGTTTCATTGAGCAGGGCGAAGAACGACTCGTTCTTGATCTTTCGGAGCTGACTTACATCAGCAGCCTTGGTTTGCGCCTATTCATTGCAATCGCGAAAAACATTCAGAAGGTAAATGGGAAGCTCGCGCTGGCGGGATTAAATGACCACATCTACGAGATCTTTAAGATCGCCCGGTTCACAACCATCTTCTCTATTTATCCAAGCTGCGATGAAGCGGTCGCCTATTGCGCAGCCTGAAAGGGATCGCAGCACAAGGAACTCCAGAGGCGGTCCCAAGAGCGCTCGTGGTCCCACTGTGGCGTGGGCTCAAAGTAACCTGTGCCGGGGGCCAAGTGCTGCCGCACCATATCCTCGTTCAGAGTCACGCCCAGACCGGGGCGATTGGGAACTTCAACCCACCCATGCTTCACGATCGGGGTGTTGACACCTTCCTGAACCAGCGATGACCACCAGGGCACGTCGAGGGAGTGATGCTCGAGGGCAAGAAAGTTCTGAGTGGCGGCCGCACAGTGCACATTCGCCATGCAACAAATGGGAGTTCCGGCAAAATGCATAGCCATCGGTACGCCAAACTCTTCGGCCATGTCTCCAATCTTGTGAGTCTCCAGGATGCCACCCGATGTTGCCAGATCGGGGTGAATCTTGCTGACGGCATGCCTCTCGCAGAGCACGCGAAACGGTTCCTTCAGGTAAATATCTTCACCAGTGAGAATCGGCGTGGGACTTTCGTCAGAAATCTGTTTGAGCAAGTCTGTATAGGTCCATGGAATCACGTCCTCCATCCAGGACAAGTTGTACTTTTCATAAGCCTTGCCGAGGCGGATGATGGACTTCACACCAAGATGTCCGAGATGATCCATCGAAAGCGGAATCTCCATGCCCACTGCATCTCGCACCGCGGCCACGTATTGTTCGAGCAAGGCAATGCCTTTGTTTGTGACTTCCATTCCCAACAAAGGATGAGGAAGTTGGTTTGCCTCCCATTGGCTCAAGTCGGTTGGGTTGGTGACGGTCCCGGGCGTGTCCGCGACCATCTCGATCCCCAAATCCATTTTCAGCCACGTGAGTCCCATCACTTCTTTGCGCTCCTTCATTCGCTGGGCGTAAACCTTTGGATCTTTGGATTCCTCAGTGTCGGCATAGATGCGAATCTTGTCTCGGAATTTGCCGCCAAGCATGGCGTAGACCGGGGCGTTGTAGACCTTGCCGGCGATGTCCCACAACGCCATTTCGATGGCGCAGACTCCACCGGCTTGGCGCGCGTGTCCGCCGAACTGTTTGATTTTGCGGAAGATCTTGTCAATCTGTAACGGGTTCTCGCCGAGGATGCGGCTTTTCAGAAATAGAGGGTAGGTCGGGCTCGCACCGTCGCGCACCTCGCCGAGCCCGCTCACGCCTTGGTTGGTATCGATTCGAATCAGAGGGCAAGGACTCGGTCCAGGCTTCACAACCGTCGCCACGCGGAGGTCCGTTATCTTCAAATCGGATGGCGACGAATTGGTGTTGACGGCTTTCGAATAGGCGTCCCTCGCTTCTCCCATGACTAGAGAAGTGCCCAGAACAGCTGCTGAGGATTTCAAAACCGCGCGGCGATCCAATAGTTGGCGTTTTTCATTGGCCATAATTGATGCACCCCTCGAAAGCGTTTGCGAACTTCATGAATATCGAACGACACAATACAGAGGTTGCCTACGGCAAGACAAGTTTCGCTTTGACAAATAATTGCGCATCTGAGAGTTTGCGTGGCGCGATAAGAAACGAGTGCATGCGTTACCGTCAGCGTTGCCGCGTAATGGTTTCGGGTCAAATACTCACTGCGTCGGAGGAATCCATGAAAAACACCACGAGCCTTCTCAGCAACTTCGTCAAAGCAGTTCTGTGCGCTTGGGTAATTTTGCTCTTTGCACCGCATTCCTTGCAGGCCCAGCTACTGAACTTCTCCAAACAAGATCTTATGGATTACACGGCGATGGAGCCGTTTGACCGTTTCCCCGACGGCAGGCCCAAGGTGCCCAACGACCTGCTGGAACGGGCGCGCGAACTCTCTTCTGAAGAAGTTTGGGCCGTTCTCGAGCAGCGAGGCTTCCATAACCAGTATGCCGACGGATTCCAGATCCTGCATCCCGGCAAGCCCATGGTTGGGCGCGCTTTTACGCTGCAATTCATGCCGCTACGGCCGGACATCGACGAAATCTCGAAAACCAAGGCGAAAGACCATGGCATCCCGAGGCTCACGAATCAAACCGCGATCGACATGCTGCAACCCGGCGATGTGTTGATTGTGGATATTTTCGGCAAAAAAGTGAACGGAACCATCGTCGGCGACAATCTTTTTTACTACTTGATGAAGGCGACCAACGGCGGAGGTTTGGTTGTGGATGGAAGTATCCGCGACCTCAACGGCATTTCGGAAATTGACATGCCCGCCTATTTCCGTTCTGTCGATCCGACCCCCATCGGAAATGTCATGCTAACGGGAATCAATGTTCCCGTGCGCATTGGCGGCGTGACGGTCATGCCAGGTGACCTTGTCGTTGGCGACCGCGAAGGTATTTACTTTGTTCCACCTCAGCTGGTAAGAGAAGTCCTCGATCGCGCCGATGAGATTCACATCCACGATGAGTGGACGAAAAGGAAATTTGACGAAGGCAAGTACAAGTCAAGCGAGATTTATTCCACTCCCAGCGATCCGAAGTTATTGCAGGAATACCAGGAGTTCTTGAAAAAGCGGCTGGAAGAGGTTCGGAAGCAACGAAACGCAAAATAGGACGGTTCCAATTCGGTAGGTGCATGATTCAAAGGCGCCGGGCAAGGACAGGATCGCCCGATGGCAACTCCCGAACGGCGGTTTGAAAGAACAGTCTTAGCGCAAGAGGTATCTAAAGTTCGTTATTCCAATCGGGAAGCGCGCCGAGCTTGAAGAGCCGGACGCCCCCCCCGAATCGCCGTTAGCGGCGTCCCAACTCTTCCGCGTCAACTGCTGGACAGGCGCCAGCTTCTTCTGGGCCAGCGATTTATTCACGGACGGCAGTTCCCTGGCGACCAAGGCGTCGAATTCCGTTTCTACATCGCCTAGTTCTTTCTTTAGCGAGTCGATGCGGGCCACTTGATAGTCAGCGGGGCGCCCTTCGTAGAACACCAGGTCCCCGTAGAGCCCGGTCGTCTTTTCGCGAATGCGCTCTTCGCCGGTAACGGCTCCGCCTTCCTTCGTGGCCACGATTTTCCTGCGCAGCTCATCAACTTTTTGCGACAGCTCTTGCAAGCGCCTCGCCAACGCCGCGTCGCCTTTCAATTTTCCACCGCGATCTGCCAAAGCATCGCGCACTCCGTTAATCCGGTCGACGTCGAAGCTCATATCGCCGAGCAAATTGTAGACGCGCATCGCGGCATCCAGCTCTACCTTGCGATCTTCAAGATTGAATTTCGCGCGAGGATCGAGGTTCACTATAAGCTGCGTAGTGTAGGTCTCCGTTCCGCGTGTCAATTTCACCGTGTAGGTGCCGGGAAGAACTCTTGGCCCCTGAGCCGCTTCGAACGCCGCCGTTGCTGCGGGCGGGACGCGAGGCGCCTTGATGCGCATGGGCCATTCGACGCGGCTAATGCCACGCCGGCTGTTCGGCGACAGCGTGTCCACGAGTTTTCCCTGGGCATCGAAAATTTCGAGCTTCATCTTTCCAAAGATATGACGCTTCTTCTGATAGTAGGTGAGGATTGCGGCGTCCGGCGGATTTGGGCCGGTGTAGACGGCGCTTCCGTCCACCCATCCGCCGTTGGCTTCCAGTCTTTGTTGCGAGGGCTTCGCTGAAAGGAAAACGGCCTCTTGCCCCTGGACTTCGGGAGTGAGCTTTCGGAGGGGTGTGATGTCGTCAATAATCCAGATCCCACGACCATGGGTGGCCAGCACCAGGTCCGATTCGCGAGGATGCACAACGATGTCGCGGACCGGTACGTTCGGAAAATCATGGCCTTTGTATTGAGCCCAATGCTTTCCGCTGTCCAACGAGATCCAAAGGCCGAATTCCGTGCCCAAGTAAAGAATGTTCTGGGAAACGGGATCTTCCTTGATGACATGCGCGTAGCCGCGTACGCCGCTATCCGCCGCAACGATGGGCGTCCAGGCCTTCCCATAGTCCGACGTTTTGAAAACATGCGGCTCCAGGTCTCCAAACGTGTGGCGGTCGAAGGCCGCATAAGCCGTTCCAGCATCATAGAGCCCCGACTCAACCCAGGAGACCCATGAAAACTTTTGAAGGTTGGGCACATTCCCGACGACATTGTTCCAGGATTTTCCGCCGTCGCGCGTGAGCTGCAGGTTGCCGTCATCGGTACCGACCCAGATGGTTTGTCCGTCGCGTGGCGATTCGCTGATCGAGTAGATGGTCGTGTGCATTTCCGCGAACGAATTGTCCACCGTGACGCCGCCCGATTCCTCTTGCTTCTGCTTTTCTGGATCGTTCGTAGTCAGGTCCGGAGAAATGCGATCCCAAGTTTGGCCATGATCGCGCGAGCGAAACAGGAACTGTGCGCCGATGTAAATCGTTCCCTTCTCGTTAGGGCTCATGTGAATCGGCGTGTTCCAATTGAAGCGCAGCTTCCCTTCTCCGTAATTGGGCTGGGGCTTGATGGGGCGCCCTTCGAGGGTATTGAGGTTTACGCGAGCGACGTAGCCACCTTGCGATTCCCCATACGCGTAATTCGCATCCGCGGGATCAGGAAACGCCCAGAAGCCGTCGCCACCTCCCAGGTTTTCCCAGCGGCTATTGGAAACTCCTCCCGGATATTGCGAATCACCTTTCCAAACACTGTTGTCCTGCAGACCGCCGAAAACGTGATAAGGATCGGCATTGTCTACGCTCACGTGATAGAACTGCGAAATCGGCAGGTTGTTGCCTTTCCACCAAGTGTTTCCGCCATCGTAGGAGTACCAAATGCCGCCATCGTCACCTGCAATGAGATGGTCGGTATTGTCGGGATTAACCCATACGGTGTGGAAGTCTCCGTGCGCGCCGTTACCGACTCCACTGAAGCTTTTGCCGCCATCCTCGCTCATGATTAAGGTGAGATCGGGCTTGTAAATCTTGTTCTCGTTCTTGGGATCGATGATCAAGTTCGCAAAATAAAAAGGCCGCCACACCATCCAGTTGCTGCGGTCGCCCTCCTGCCACGTCTTTCCGCCGTCATCCGAGCGAAACAGCGCACTGCGGGTGGATTCGATCATCGCGTAAACGACATCCGGCTTCGCGGGAGCAACCGCTACGGCAATGCGCCCCCAGGGCTTTGCCGGCAAACCCTTGGCGCTCTTCTCATCCAATTCCTGCCACGTTGCGCCGCCGTCGGTGGTCTTGAAGAAGCCGCTTCCACTTGGGGATGTCGGGCCCTCGCCGCCAGAACGGAAAGTCCAGCCTTTACGACGAAAATCCCACATGCCCGCAAAAAGAACTTTGGAATCCTGCGAACTCATGGAAATCATCGAGCAGCCTGTCGAAGGATTTGGACCTTTCAAAATTTTGTCCCAGGTCTTGCCGCCGTCAGTGGTTTTGTAGAGTCCGCGGTCGTCGCTGTCGCTCCAGAGTTTTCCCGGCACGCACGCGTAAACCGTGTTGCTTTCTTTCGGATCGACCAGAATCCTCGAAATGCGCTCCGAGTTGGGCAATCCCATGTTGTGCCAACTGTCGCCGCCATCGGTCGATTTGTAGATGCCGTTGCCAACTGAAGTGCTGTTGCGCGTCCAGGCTTCGCCGGTGCCCACCCAGACGGTCTTGGGCGATTGCGGATCAATCGTAATTGCGCCAACGGACTGCACGGCTTCCTTGTCGAACACAGGCTTGAAGGTTGTGCCGCCATTGATGGACTTCCAAACGCCTCCACTGGCCGCTCCCACGTACACCGTCAGCCGGCCGTTTTCTTTGACGGCAGCGATGGCCGCGACGCGGCCGCTCATGGCCGCCGAGCCGATATTCCGCGCGCCGAGGCCGGAGATGGTGTCGGAATCGAACTTGGCTTCCTGCGCGTGCGTAGTAGGCTCAAGAAGCAACCAACCCATAAGAGACATCGCAACGGCGACAAAACAACGCATTGATTTATGCATGACGGGCGTCCTCATCTGTCATTTGAAGCCCTAACATTTCTTGACCTCTCCGGTAAATTCTCAGAATTCTTGTTGGAAATGAAATCAGCTTCCGGCTGCTGGTTTCTTCGCTTCCGATTTCCCAGCCGGCATCGCGAAAAGGCTGTCGTCCAAGTCCACATTCTGCTCGATTTTTTCCACGGAGAACTGCTGACGTGAAGAGCTTCCCTTTTGCGCCTGCTCAACCGCAAACGGATAATAGATTCCATTCACCTGCTCATAATCTCCGTAGTACATCTCCGATTCCTGGAGCGCCCCCCGAATCGTGGTTTGCACTTCAATTTTCAGTTCAAGATAGGAATCCGTATCCAGGTAGTAGTAACGGATGTCGCCGTTCTTCATGCTAAGTTTGATCTTGAAGCAATCCGTTCCTTCCATCGAATCGTGTCCAACCAGCTCGGCCTTGTGGCCCTTTTCTTTGTAATCCACCAGCGGGCCGTCTAGGTCGCCGTCCACGATGAGACTCTTCACGTCGTCTTGCGAAAGCAGGTCCGGATCCTTGCGCCCGCCAAACGGCGAGATCTGCCAACCCGTTTTGCCGTCATAGGCCTGGATTTGCGCCATACCTTGCACAATGAACTCCTCCCTCACTTTTCCAGGGCGCTTGTTTTCCTGGCGAAACTCGGCGCGAAACGAACCGTCGCTGAACTTCACGGTCGTCCGCAAACTCTTTACGGCCTTCAGTTTCTCGAGTCCGCCGCGCGCTTGAATGTTTTTGGCAATGATTTCGTCCACCGTTTGCGCGCCCACGTTTGGCGTCGCCACAAGCAGGAGAAGAGCCGGCAGGAGGAATTTGCACACCTTAAGGAGTTTCGCAGCAAGAGGCGAACGGATATCTACCTTCATAGGTTCCCCCCAAAGAAAATCGCTAAATCGTTCGGCATCCAGCGGAAAGGACTTGGACACCCCACCCTGTGCTATACAGACTAAAATCGGCCCCACTTAGTTAGCAAACTTTCATCCCGCTGCCAAGCAAAATCCTGGCACCCGGGCAAAGAGAGCCGCGGCAATGTGATTCTCACTAGAATTCAGTATGAAGCCGGAACGTTGGCACCGTGACCGGGCCGCGATCACGGTTGTACCCGGGATTGTTGATGTGTTGCACGCCAGGCGACATGTAGATTCCGCGCCAAACGTGCGCGGTGTAGTAAGTTTCCACGATGTTTTCACGCCCGTAACGAAGCGCGCCATCACCCAGCAAAAAGCCAAGTCCGCCATCCGCGAGGTAAATCTGATGATCTTTGCAGATGCCATTGGTGACTACCGCCACGCCGGCGCGGTCGAAGCGCCGATGCCACAGCCCGCCCCGGGCGCCCAAGCCTGCCGCAAGAGTCTGATCGACTTCGGTGTAGGCAAACGACTCGGTCTTGCCGTTATCCCACCCAAAACGACCGAACGCCGTGAAATAGCGCGCGAGATTCTGTTCCAGGTTGATGCCGAAACCGTATTTGCGCGTGATGTGCCAAGGATGGTTCGTAATGTCCGGCCGGGAAACAAGCCCGCTTTGGAATTGGGCTATCGCATGGCGATAAATCCCCATGTTTGCGTGATTGGTGAAACCCAGTACGCGGACCGTTCCCGATTTCCTCGGGATGACGCCGTGGCGTAACTCATATTCGAAGTTTTCCGCATGGGCTTCCCACGGTTTCCACACCAGGTCAATTCCGTTAGCCACCTTCGGCATGAGCGCTTCGGCAAAACGAAACCCCCAATTGCGATCTTCAAAGTCAGCCGTGACGCCGACCGTATAACCGCGCGTGTCGGCCGCATAGTCATAGGCGCCGTTGTTGTCGACCGTCCAGTTGGTGAACTGAAAATGGGTGTCTGAGCCGACGGAGTTCTGGTCAAAGAAGTCCACCATGCTGAACTTTCCGAAACGGACTTCCAGGCGGCGCCGCGGCAGTTCCTTGAACAGCGATAACGAGCTCCGGTCGCTTTTGATTTTGTCCTGGCTCAGGGCGAAAACCTTATGAATTATTCCCCGGGCCAGGTAGGGCGCTTTGCTGAGCGATGGGTTGCGCACAATATCCAAATTGGTGTTGCCCGCCAGCCCCAGGCCCGTGCTAAGGGCTGCTCCACCGGCTTCTTCCATATCCACGATGAATTCTGTCGAATTGTTGACCCGCAGTCCGGTGTAAAGGGTCAGGACGCGAGAGGTAGCTTTTTCGTAGTTGGGACTCAGACTATTCCCACCGCTGTAGGCAGCATGAAACGGTGGATGAGTCTGAAAAATGAAATTCGCCTGACCGCTAAGCCAAACCCTGTCTGTCTCCAAGTGCGGAAACATCGCCGGCGCAGGGTCGTCGGCAACTTCAGGTTCGGTTTCTCGAGCAGACTTCGGTGGATCGTCCTGGGCGAGCGCCGTCTCCTCGACCAATACCAGGCCGCTTAAAACCAAAAGAAGAATTGGAAAGTGAAGTCTTCTCCGCATTTGCTATCCAGACCGCGCTTTCTTTGGGGTCGCCGAGCCAGCTTTCCCTTTATCGTAAGAGTCCCGTATTAACGAACTATGAATAAGCCGCTGAACCGGCTCGTGTTCTCTACCCTACCGCCTTGCCATTACGCATCTTGTTTGCTTCAAAGCTTTTCTCTTGATACCATACCCCCCTAGGGTAGGCAAGCCAACTGTCGCATCGTTCACAAGAAAAGCTCGACCTGGTGAATCGCACCAAGAAAGTCATCGGTCAGCTCGAAAGCGTCTTGCGCGGCCTCCATGACGACGATTCGTGCGCCGCGGTACTCCAGCGTCTTTCCGCCGCGCGCGGGGCCATCAACAGCCTCATGGCCGAACTGATGGAGGACCACATTCGCAACCACATGCCTCGAAACAAGTCCTCAGAACAGGCGGCAGATGACGTTATTCAGATTGTTCGCAGCTACTTGAAATGACTCTCGCCGTACCTGCTGTTGGATGACCAGAGATTCGCCTTTCCGCCCATTTTTCTATATCTTCGGAGCATCCAATTCCGCGGCCCGGAATCGAATATTGCTGAGGAGACTCTTCGTTGCGAAACACAATTTCCGCGTTTCTCCTTCTTTCGCTCTTTTTGTATGTTCCGGTTGCCCGATCACAGGCGGGCCCCGTCGAGGGCGAGCATGAAGTCCAGATTTGGACCGGCGGAGGCCATGGCACCAACGGCAGCCAGTCGAGCGACGGCGTTTGGAATGTCGGCCTGCGCTACGGTTTGATTCTCACGAAGCCCCATGGGCCCGGCTTTCTTCGAGGTCGCCTGGAATACGCTGTCGAAGCCGTTCCAGCTTTCGTTGTCGTGCAAAGGCAGAATACTGCCTACGGCGTGGGCGTGAACCCGTTCGCCTTCAAATGGGCCTTTGCCACGCGCGGTAACGTCGTTCCCTACTTTGAACTTGGCGGAGGCACTCTCTTCACAAACACGCAGGTACCCGACGGAACTTCTCGAGTCAATTTCACTTCGAGCGGCGCCATCGGGCTGCATTTTCTGCGTGCGAAACACAATTACAGCGTCGATGTCCGTTTCATGCACATTTCCAACGCCGGCCTGTCAACGCCCAATCCCGGCATCAACACGATTCAGCTGCGCCTGGGGTTCGGCTGGTTCAGTCAGAAGGAGTAGCCCGCGATGAAAACGCCGACGGTCCTTGCTGTTGTTATCGTTGCGCTCCTATTGTTGGTGGGACTCGTAGCGGCTCGCGCTTCTCACGACGCAGCAAAAGCGCCCGCCGTCGGCACACCTGCGCCAGATTTCACCTTGAACGCGCAAGATGGCAAGCCAGTCCGCCTCCAAGATTTTCGCGGCCAATGGGTGGTTCTGTATTTCTATCCGAAGGATTTCACTAGCGGCTGCACGAAAGAAGCGCACAATTTCCAGCGTGACCTTGCGCTTTTTGAACAGAAACGGGCAGTTATCCTCGGGGTTAGCGGACAGGACGAAATCTCTCACGAAAAGTTCTGCACGGCTGAGGGTCTGCATTTCAAGCTGCTCGCCGATTTACACTGCAAACTCTCGGCGCAATATGGTTCCGTTGTCGACCTCGGGGTGGCGCGGCTTTCAGCCCGACATACATTTCTCATCGATCCGGCGGGCGCCATTCGAAAGGTTTACCTGAAGGTGGATCCCTCAAAACACAGCGCGGAAGTCCTGGCAGACTTGACCGAGCTAGAAAAAGCTTCGCAGCAGCAATAGATGGAATCCTCATTTAGAACAAGAGCGAAATCGAAAGCCGTCCGCAGTTCTCTCAATTGTTACAAGAAATGTCAGCGGCAACCGTGGGCATGCTCGCCGCTGGCGCAAGATTGTTTCGTCCCAGCAGCGCACTGAAGGGCTCCAGTTCCTTGCTTTTCAACTGTTCCCAGTTGCCCAGTTGTTCTTTCCATCCCTGGCACACTCGCCGAAACGCTGCGAAGGATTCTTCCGAAGGCGCGGAGTCCGCTCCGTCCACAAGCGCGATCAGCGCTGTCAGGCTGTCGTTCACGGTCATCAAACTCATCCCCTTTGGCGTTTCCAGGATCGGCGTGGCCTCTCCTTCCAGCGATCCAACTTTTCCGTCCAACGCCTTGGCAGCTACCGCGACCGGATCATCCTTGAGCCGCTTCATCAATTCGGCTAGCCGCGCGCGCAGTTGTTTCACCTGCTGATGAGCTTCGTAGTTTTTTCCCAGGACGGCGGAAATTTTCAACTGCAAGTCCAACGCGCTCTGCAACTCGTTTCGCGCAACGTGAACGCGGGGATCTTGTTTCACTTCGAGAGATTGCCGAAATGTTTGCCCTCCCGCTTTGAGTTGGACTTCGTATTTTCCAGGGAGCACCAGCGGCCCTTCGGGTGGCAACGGCGTCGCACCTACAATTGCCGCGATCGGGTAGTTGTAGGGAGACTGCACTCGCACGGCGGGTGGATCCGTGTAACGGAGGTTCCAGGCGAAGCGATGCATCCCGGGCGATTTGGAAAGCGGTTGCGGATGCACGATCCAATACCCCGCCACAAACGGCTCCTCACTTTCCTCTTTGGGTATCGGAGCACTTGAGTAACTATGAACCAAATTCCCGGCCTCGTCTCGGATTTCCACTTGAACATCGCCCGAAAAGTTTGCCGGCAAATAATAGTCAGTGATGGCCCCTTCTGGCGGGTTCTTCCCGGCTGGAACCTCAGGCGGCAGTGGCGTGTCTTGATTTTCATCGCGCCGCACGCGAATGGCAGTCCTCGGCGCAAAAAGATGCGCTCCACCGGAAGACAGTCCCGCATTCACCTGACGCAACGGGGCCAGGTCATCGAGAATCCAAAACGAGCGGCCATAGGTGGCCGCGACCAAATCATCTTGCTCGACCGCCAAATCGTGAATCGATACGACCGGCATGTTCAGCCGCAACGATTGCCAATGGTCGCCATCATCAAAGCTAACGTAGGCCCCTTTCTCCGTTCCTGCGTATAACAATCCTTTTCGAACCGGATCTTCGCGCACCGTCCGAGCAAAATCCTTCTCGCGAATTCCGCCAACAATTTCCTGCCAGCTTTCTCCTTCGTCGCGCGTGCGCAAGATGTGCGGGCGAAGATCATCCAGATTGTTGCGATTCACCGCGGCGTAAGCTGTCCCGGCATCAAAGCGCGACGCCTCGATAATGCTCACGATGCTCCATTCCGTCACGCCGGGCGGCGTCACATTTTTCCAGGTCTTCCCTCCATCTTTCGTGATTTGGATATTTCCATCATCGGTCCCTACCCAAATCACGCCCTCCCTTGCCGGCGATGGCGCAACCGTCAGGATCGTCCCGCGCCGCTTTTTGGTGTCCTTTTCGTCTGCGCGAACCCGGGTCAGGTCGGGGCTGATTTCATCCCAACTCGTGCCGGCATTGCTGGTCTTCATCAAGAATTGCGTTCCGAGGTAAAGCAGGTGCGGATCCTGCGACGAAAAGACCAGCGGAACCGTCCAGTTGAAGCGATACTTGCTCCCTTGAGGGATTGGCGCCGGGGAAATATCGCGCACTTGCCCGGTGGTCTTGGAGAGCCGCACCACGCTGCCGCCAGGTCCGGCGTTGTAGACCACTTCCGGGTCCAGCGGATCGGGAATGGTGTACCCGCTTTCTCCCGGGCCGACGGGATACCAGTCGCGCTCCGTAATCTGCCCGTTGTTTCCGCGGCTCGCAATCCCCGCCGTGCCGCTATCCTGCTGTGGTCCGTAGACCCAATAGGGAAACCGATGATCGGTGGCCACACGATAGAACTCCCCGGTTGGCTGGTTGTACCAGGGGCTCCAGGTTTCGGCCCCGTTCATCGTGATGGTCGCGCCCTGGTCCGTTCCCAGAATCATTCTTTGCGGATTCGTCGGGTCGATCCACATGGTGTGGTAATCATCGCCGCCCGGCGCTCCCTTGATGGCCGTGAAACTCTTTCCGCCGTCGGTGGAACGGTAAAAGTTCTGCTCGGGAAGGTAAACGACATCGGGATTTTTTGGATCAGCAAAGATTTCACTCATGTACCAATATCCGCTGATGCGCTTATCCTCAGTCACTTTCTTCCAGCTTGATCCCCCGTCATCCGAACGGAACAGCCCTCCGTCCTTCTTTTCTTTTGCCTCGATCAACAGGTAAATGCGTTGGCCACGCATTCCCGGCGCGATCGCCACGCCGGCCCGCCCCCAGTTCGCCGTGGGAAGGCCATTGCCGGTGATTTGCGTCCAGGTGATCCCGCCGTCTTGCGATTTATAAAGCCCACTCCCCGGATCAAACGGCTGATCTTTCACGTCGGGTTTCCAGACCACGTGCCAAAGGGTCGCGTAAACGACTTTCGGGTTTCCAGGTTCAAAACACAGATCGACGGCTCCGGTTGTGTTGTCCTTGAACAAGACTTTTTTCCAGTTTTTGCCGCCATCCGTGGACCGGAAAACGCCGCGTTCCTCATTCGGCCCATAGGAATGCCCAAGTGCTGCCACCAGCACAATGTCCGGATTCCGCGGATCCACCAAAATGCGGGCGATGTGCCGCGTGTCTTCCAATCCCAGGTGCTGCCAGGTTTCGCCGCCATTCGTCGATTTGTAGACGCCATTTCCGTACGTTACGTCGCCATAGACGGTGTTTACGCCCGTTCCAGCATAAATAAGGTTTGGATTCGAGGGCGCTACGGCCAACGCTCCAATGGATGGCGCAGACTCGCCGTCAAAAATCGGTTTCCACGTCACGCCGCCGTCGGTGGATTTCCAAACGCCGCCGCCGTCCGCTCCCATGTAATAGATGGCCGGATTCCCAGCCACGCCAGCGACGCCATTCACCTTGCCCGCGCGAAACGGCCCAATCATTCGCCATTTCATTTCCGAGTACAGGGAAGGAGGAATGTCCTGCGCGCGGCCGATTCCCGACGAGAGAATTCCCAAGAACAAAGAGAACCGAACAGCGACAGCAACTCGGATTGCCCACGCCGTCTTTCGTGCATGTTCGCATCTCATGGTTCGTCATCCCCGTCCACATCGGCTGAGGGAGCAGCCAGTGGTTCCTTGCTTGGATCAACTGAGGCTAAACCGGCTTTCTTTAACCCGGCATTCAAGGCTGGGATGTCTTGTTCCTTAATCTTTTTCCATTGGGATAAGAACGCCCCCTGTGATTCCTGGAGTTCTTTGTAAAGGGCTTCCGCTTGCGTTGTTGGTGCCGAATCGGCACTGTCGGTAACGCCAAGTAGTCCAGAAAAGTGCTGGTTCAGTGTGGACAGATTCTCCGCCGGCTTTCCGCTTGGTGGCAACCCGTAGAAACTGCCTTGCGTTGCTCCTTCCAACTGCGCTGCTTTCTTGTCCAATGCCGCAATTGCTTCGGCTAGCCCGCCCTTCCCGGCCTTTGCGGCACGCTCTTTCAATTGCCCGCGCACGGAGCGAACTTGCGCCAGCGCTTCATAACTCTGATTCATGCCTTCGACGGAACCGGCCTCTATTTCAAACTGTTTCCCCAAGTCCGCCAAGGAAGTGTTGATGCGCGGGTCCATCTTCACGACCAGCGGCTGCGTGTAGCTCTTACCGTCCACGGTGAGCTTCACCGTGTAGTTCCCCGGCAGGGCCCGGGCGCCGAGCGGGTACTTCGCCGTATTGCGATAAATCGCCGAAATTGGAAACTCGTGCTCAAGCGATTCTGGTGGCGCGTAGTGCAGGTCCCAAACGAAGCGGTGCATTCCCGCTTCCGCCGAGACGATTTGCGTCGGCCGCACCCAATACATCGGTATGGGGTGTTCGCTGGCTATTTTCTCCATCGACTCGGGTTTGTCCGTGCTGGAATACCGCCGTACCAAGTGCCCTTGCTCGTCGAGGATTTCCAGCGTCACCGGATCCTTCGCTGAAGACGCCAGAACATAATCGAGAATCGCTCCGTCCGGTGGATTTTTCCCCGCCGGAAACTCCGGCGGCAGCGGCGTGTCCGGGTTGCGGTTCCAGCGAAAACGAATTGCCGTCTGCGGCGCAAAAAGATGGACACTTTCCTTCGCAATCTCTTCATTGAGTTGGCGCAGCGGCGTGATGTCATCCAAAATCCAGAACGAGCGTCCGTGCGTGGCAACGATCAGGTCATCTCCATGAATCGCCAGGTCGCGCATCGAGGTGTGAGGCAAATTGAGCTGCAGTGACTGCCAGTCATCGCCGTCATTGAAGGAAACGTAGACAGAGCCCTCCGTGCCTGCAAACAACAGTCCTTTGCGAATCGGATCCTCGCGCACGACGTCGCTCGCGCCGCCGCCGGGAATGCCTCTGGTGATCTCCGCCCAGGTCTTCCCAAAATCGCGCGTGCGATAAATATGGGCGCGCAAATCATCCAAGCGGAATGAATTGATCGCCGCGTACGCCGTTCCCGCATCGAAGTGCGAAGCTTCGATGATGGAAACCTTGCTCCACGGCTTGAGCTGCGGGGGCGTCACGTTTCGCCAGGATTTTCCGCCGTCTCGCGTAAGGTGGATCAAGCCATCGTCCGTGCCCGCCCAAATTGTGTTCGCTTCTTTGAACGAGGGTGCCACCGCATAAATCACGCCGCGATGCTTCCCTTTTTCCGGATCGCTTGCCACAAAGACGCCAAGATTTGCAGGAATCTCGTAGGATTCCCGCGTCAAGTCAGGGCTGATGACTTGCCAACTGTTTCCTGCGTCGGAGGTTTTAAAAAGCACATTCGCTGCAAAGTACAGCGTGTGCGGCTCGATCGGTGAAAAAACCACGGGGAGCGTGCGCACGTAGCGGTATTCGCCGCGGCGAACCGGCTCGGGTGTGACCTTGGCATATTCACCGATGTCCTGTTTCGTCCGCGTCAGCCAATCGCCATACAAAATATTAGGGTCCAAAGGGTCTACGGCAATGTCGCCGTATTCAAAAATGCCGATGAGATGCCAGTCGCGAAAAGTAATTTCGCCAAAATCGCTGCGGCTCAGCGTCGCGGCAGATCCGCTTTCTTGTTGCGCGCCGTAAATCCAGTACGGAAAACGATTGTCCGTCGTGACGTGGTAGAACTGCGCCGTTGGCTGGTTGTACCAAGTGCCCCACGTCGCGCCGCCGTTCACGCTGACCACCGCCCCCTGATCGCTCGAGAGCGCAATAATCTGCGGGTTCTCCGCGCTAATCCAGATGCGCTGGTAATCGTCGCCGCCCGGGGCGCCCTTGAAGCCAACAAATGTTTTTCCGCCGTCGGTAGACTTCCACGTCGTGGTGTTCGCGACGTAAAGAACATCCGGATTATCCGGCGCAACGGCAATTCCCATCGCCCCGGGGCCGCTCCCGCCAATGCGATGGTCGGCATTGACGAGCTTCCACGATTCCCCGGCATCATTCGAAACATATACGCCACCGTTTTTCTTCGCTTCGACTGACGCATAGATCCGGCTCGAATCGCTCGGCGCAACGGCAATCCCGATGCGGCCAAGCCCGTCGGCGGCGCTCGGCAATCCACTCGTCAGAGGATGCCAACTCGTTCCGCCATCCGTGGACTTGAAAACTCCACTGCCACTAGCAATGAAAGATGCGCCGCTACGAACTTCCCACGGCGCGACGCGAGCGGCCCATAACACGGCATAAACCGTCTGTGGATTCGAAGGGTCGAATGCCAGGTCAGCTCCGCCAGTATTTTCGTCCTTATAAAGGACCTTCTGAAAACTCTGACCGCCGTCGGTCGAGCGAAAAACGCCGCGCTCGGCATTCGGGCCGTAAGGATGCCCAACCGCGGCCACAAAAAGGCGGTTCGGATCTTTCGGGTCGACTATCATCGCAGCAATCTGCTGCGCGTCGCGTAAGCCCAGGTGCGTCCAGGTTTTCCCCGCGTCGGTGGATTTGTAAATTCCGTCGCCGGTCGCCAGGTCCGGCCGCTGCAAACCTTCTCCGCTGCCGGCATAAATCACATTTGGATCGGAAGGAGCTACCGCCAGCGCGCCCAGCGAACCCGTCGGCTGATCGTCAAAAATTGGATTCCAGGTGTTCCCGAAATCCGTGGTTTTCCAGACGCCACCATTCACCGCAGCCATGTAAAAGACGTTAGGCTGGTGAGGCACGCCGGAAATAGCCACCGTACGCCCGCCGCGAAAAGGCCCGATGCAGCGCCAGCGCATTTCGCCGAAAAGCTTTGGATCGACTGGCGGCCCGCCCTGCGCGTCGGAAGAGGTGACGGCCCTTTCCTCAGAGTGGCGCGCAAACGTGGGAATCGAGAGAATCCCGCACAGGATGATTCCGATTGCGGCTCCGCGAAGAACCCACTTTGCAACCGTCCGACGCTTACGCAGACCAACCATCCGACACCTCCCCGAAATCGGAGAGGATACCCTGCCAAACCATTGGTAGCAAATGCTTGCTGAAAGATTGCGGAGCGGCAGTACGGCAAAAGATGGGACAAAAACATTGAGGGCGCAACAACCTTGCGGCTGCTGCGCCCTCTTTCAATTGTGCCGTTAAGTTTTTAAGGCTTCCCGGCTCAATCTGTGCGTGACGATAAACCTGAGCCTTTTTCTTGGCAAGCGAATTCTGAAAGTTTGACTGTGGAAAGCTGTGCACGACTGTGCAAAAGTAGGCCGCCGACGGAGTAAAAGGAACGCAAGATGAGCATGACCCACGAAGCCGTTGCGGCGTGGCTAGAGAAATACGGTCGTGCCTGGGAAGCCCGTAATGCCAACACCGCTGCGGACCTGTACACCGAAGATGGAACGTATCAGGTGACTCCTTTGGTCGAACCCATGCGCGGGCGTGCAGTCATCCTCGAATACTGGAAGCATGTCGCGCAAACCGAAGAAAGCATTCGGCAGAACGCCATAGGCAAGCGCTGCACTTCAAAGCTTTTGTTCTTCCCGGCCTCTCCGGGTAGGGCGGAACAACTCACGCGGAAGGGCTTTGAGGAAGTCTTTTCCCCAGATGCCAATCAATAGCGCCGCCCCAAAGAGCAGCAGGGCATCGAGGCTGGCGCGGCCCTCGCGCGTCCAGTAAACCCGGTCCTCGAGATTGAGCCACAGGGCAAACTCGTCCAAGGTAAGCGCAACCGCAATGCCATAAAGCAGCGACATCAGGCGGCTGGCAAACAGTGAGGAACCCCTGGTTCCCGTGCCGATCTCGATCAGCCAGCCAAACCCAACGACCAAAAGCAAAAGAATCCCCCAAACCAGGTGATGGACATGGATCCCGTGAATATAGACGTAGTGGAATGGCGGAATCCCTCGTCCCGCCGCGTAAGCCGCCCCTCGGGCAAAGGCGAGCGTGCAGAAAAACCCGACGGCAGCCAAGAATAGGCGGCGCTTCGGGCGATCCTGTACGTGCTTGTGAAATAGCTCTCCGATCCTCGGATGCCATAGAAACAAAAGGACTAAAGCAACTAGAAGGAGCACCCCGCCAAGCAACCAAAACGCTGCCATAGCACCTCCCTTCCCCAGAGTAACCGAAATCCGGGTCCGTGCGCCCATCTCCCGAGCTTGATGGATTAAGCACACTTGGACTTCCGGGCTATTTTCCACTCCGGCGGCACCCCTTATTTTGTGGAGAAAGGGGACAAGCCTATGAACACCAAGTGGTTCACGCTGGCGGGCTGTTTATTGCTTGCCGGGGTTTGCCTGGCCAAAGAACACGCCGACTATCAAAAGGGCACTTTGCTCAAGATGGAATCGTCTCCCTGTGGCATGCAGGAAAAGGGCGGCAAGTCCATGACTGGAGAAATCCTGGGCACGGACTCGCAGAACAAGAAGACAAAAGAAGTGCTCTGCCAGGAATACGTGCTGCAGGCGGAGAAAGTGATTTACCGCATCCGGCCGAATGATGACAAGCATCCCGTTCTGCTGCCCATCGGGGAAACCGCGCAGTTCCGCCTCCACAAGGATAAGCTGATCCTGAGAGTGGCCGAAGGTGGCGATGACAAGGAACGCGAGTACATCGTCGTGTCTATGACGCCGCGCGAAGACCACCAGGAGGCGGTAGCCAGCAAGAACTAAGCCAGCGAACTCTCGAAGTGGCAAGAACGGCGCTTCGCAAGAGTGCGAGCATCGTTTTTGTTTGCGCTTATGGTGCGCGGGCAGCGACGACGCCCAGATCGGCGAGGTTGTCTCCTTTTTTCAAAGAAGGCACGGCGTTGACATGAAGCACTACGCCCGCCACCGGCGCGCGAGGCTCGGCGATGACTTTGCCGAAGTAATCGGTGATGGTGCCAAGCTTCATCCCCGCCGAAACGTAAGTTCCGCGTTTGACGAGCGGATACCAAATCCCCGGCCCGTCCGCCAGAGCGTCGGAGAGTTTTTCAATCCAAACGGGATTCTCGATAACGTGCGGCTCGCCTGGAATCATCTTGAGCGCGCGCATCGTGCTGAGCGTGCCGTTGACGAGCAGGTTGACATCATCGGTCTCGACCGTCCCGGCGTGCCCCGCTTCCACCACAATCGAAGGCTTGCCGCGGACCGTGGCCGTGTTGTCCAGATACCGGGTGGCGTTAGGATCGGTAGGCCGCTCGTTCCAAATAATGATGTGATCGAGCCCGAACGCCAGAACCATTTCCTTCGAGATGCGGTCCTGCTCGGCGTGACCCGTCGGTCCCCAATACGAGTAAGGACGAAGGCTCTCGTCAAGGTCCCCGCCGTGATAGTCGATCAAGTAATCGCAGCGCTCCACAATTTGTTTCGTGATGAGAAACGACGCGCGCTCGGTTTGCGTGCCATCTGCTTTGCCGGGATAGAAACGGTTCATACTCTTGTTGTCGACCGGATTGACGTGCGGCACTTTTTGTTCGAAGGACTGAATGTTGACGAGCGGCACGAGAATGACCGTTCCCGTGACTTGCGCCGGATCCAGCTGCGCGATGAGCTTCTCGATCGCGATAATGGAGACGTATTCCGTCCCGTGCGCCCCGGAAACCAGCGCAAGCACTTTTCCCGGCTTCGCGCCATTCACCACAACGACAGGAATATTGGTTGCAGCATCTACTCCGGCTGAAACTTCCAGGTAGCCCGTTGCTTTTTGTCCCGGCGCTGCCGTCGCGGTGCCCGCGGTGAAGGATTGCGCACGAACCAAAACTGGTGAGGTCAATGCTATTGCCGCGAGCAGGACATGAGTGCCGAAAGTCATAGAACCTCCTTGACGGACGCGAGCATAGCGCGAGCCTAAGCCGGAAGCAAAGGCCGACCAAGCACTCCTCGCATATTTCCGAGACCAGGGCTGCCATCAGGTGAATCACGCTATACTCCCGTGCCAAATCCGTTCGGAGGCCCGAAGGTTATGAGGAATCTTGCCTGCCTTGTCATCCTCGCCGCATTCTCTGTTGCGCTGCACTCTCAACCCAACGACTCCACGCTAGTGATTCGCGGCGGGACGCTCGTCGATGTGAGGTCGGGAAGCGAAATCCCGAACAGCGTTATTGTCGTCCACGGCGAGCGCATCCAAGAAGTGATCAAAGAAGGAACGTCCAATGGCCCTCCCGGGGCCAAAATCATTGACGCCAAGGGAAAGTGGATCATCCCCGGACTAATCGATTCGCACGCCCATGCCGAGTCTGCCGAGGAAACACCTTTCGGCTTGTATCTGGCGAACGGGGTGACCACGATTCGCAACCCTGGCGGGAATACCACCGTGCTGCGGCTGACACGTGACAAGCTTCTTCGCGGTGAACTGGCGGGCCCACGTTTGTTTTTCTCGGGCCAGATTCTAGACGGTATGCCACCAGTTCAAACTTGGTTCTTACTGGTAGACACGCCAGAGCGGGCGCGAAGTGCGGTGCATTTTCTCGCCGACCAAGGGGTTGATTTTGTAAAGGTCTACAACAACGTGAAAGAGCCCGAGCTCAAGGTCATCATACAGACCGCGAAAGAGCGAGGTTTGCCCGTGTCCGGCCACGTTCCGCGCACCCTGACGATGACGCGCGCGATCGAGTTAGGCATGACGCGCCTGGAGCACATCCGAATCACCGGCAAGGAAATGTTGAGCGCCGAAGAAGCTGCCGCGATTGATCCGCTCCCAGTAGGCAAAAGAGAACCGATGTTGTGGCAGCGCTTCAATCTCCAATCGGAAAAAATGCGCGCGTTGGCGCAACTGCTCGCAAAGAGCAGAGTCTTTCTGGATCCGACCCTGGTGACCGACGAATACTTCGGAGCCTCCGCCAAGGAGGCCATAGAGAAAGACCCCAACAATCAGTATTGGCCTAAGTCCGACGTGGACGAGGCACTAAAATACTGGAACACGGGCCTTTTCGAGACACCGGCTGAACTGGTCCCGGCGGCTCACGAAGCATTCGATAAGGAACAGAAATTCGTTGGGATGTGCAGCGAAGCAGGAGTGCGCATCATTGCGGGAACGGATGGCCCGGGAATCGGAGTCCTTGTGCCTGGATTTGCGCTCCACCGCGAGATGGAACTGCTTGCGGCTTCCGGACTCAGCCCGTTGCAGGCTTTGCGAGCCGCGACTTCCACAGCCGCCGAGGCGCTTGGCAAAGAGGAACAACTGGGAAGTGTTGAGCCCGGAAAGTTTGCAGACCTGGTCATTGTGGATGCGGATCCGTTAGCGTCGGTCCAGAACCTGCGGCAAATTCATCTCGTCGTGCAGGGCGGCAAAACCTACCAGCCCAAGATTCTGCTGGATGAAGCTAGGGGACGGGCAAACCAGAAGCAGTAAGAAATCCGTACTCTCGGCGCCCTCAACGGAATCTCCGAATACGCTAGTCAGCTGCCTTGACCACGGGCGCGGCCGGCTGCTCGGCCGGGCGCGGCGGGGCCGCGTCGCCTTTGACGTAGTGGTTGTACCAGGCCATATAACGCTCCAGGCGGTCTTTGATGTGCGATGGCACAGTGAAGCCGTGAAACTCACCTGGGTACACGACCAGTTCCGTGGTGCGTCCAAGCGTCTTCATCGCCTGGTACATCTGCTCCCCACCAAGAATGGGCACATTGGAATCGAGATCTCCGCCCATGAACAGCGTCGGAGTGGTGATGTCCGCGACGCGGTAGAAAGGCGAGATTCTCTCCCACACCTCTTTGTGCTCCCAGGGATAGCCCAACTCGATGTCGTAATCGCGCTGATAGTGGTCATGACCGTAGAAACTGGTTACCAGTGCAACTCCGGCACCTGAAATGGCGGCTTTGAAGCGCTTGGTCTGTGCAATGATGAAGTCCGTCGAAATTCCGCCATAAGACCACCCGCCGACGCCGAGCTTGTCTGGATCCGCAACGCCTTGCACTACCGCATAATCCACCATCGCCACGTCGTCTTGATAGTCCTTGTTGCCCCAATCCGCGTAAATCGCCGCGCAGAACTTCTGCCCGTAGCCCGAAGAGCCTCGCGGATTCGGAAGCAGAACCGCGTAGCCACTTGCGGCATAAAGCTGTGCGAGGTGATAGAAGGAAGCCGTGTATTGACCCACCGGGCCGCCATGGGGATTGAGCAGCGTGGGCACTCTCTTGCCTGCCGCGTAATCAAGCGGCTTATAAAGATAGCCGGCGACGGTCGTCCCATCCTTGCTCTTGAAGTGCACGTAGTCGGCTTGTGCCAGTCGAAGCTGGGCAAACAATGCATCATTCGTCTTCGTAAGCCGGGTAGGCTCTTTCGCATCTTTGCCAAGGAAGAAGATTTCATCAGGACGATCGATGGTTGTGATTTGTGCTGCTACGGAGTCGTCTTTGCCGATGGAATAACCTCCAATAACTAGACGGCCGCCGATCGGGTGAGCGATTTCCCCGCCACCTGCCGGGATGCGGCAAAGATTCTGCACGCCATCGTCTTCGGCAGTGAAGTAAATGTACTTGCTATCGCTCGAGAATCGCGGGCGGTGAACGCTGCGGTCAAAGGAACGGGTCAGGACGTTGGCCTGCCCGCCGGCCGAGGGAACGACCGCCAGGTGCCGCGTGTTGTAGTAAAAAAGGTGCGGGTCCAGCTCGGTGACATAAGCAATCCATTTGCCGTCGGGAGACCAAACGGGTGAGGAATCTGGCCCAGGTTTCGGACTGACTTGCGTGGGGTGGGCTCCTTTGTCCGTATTGTCCGCAGCGACAGTCCAAATGTGTTCTTCATAGTTGGCGTCGGGATCAGACGAGCGGTTGCTACTGAAAGCTAAAGATTTGCTGTCCGGCGACCACGCGGGCTCGCCGTCATCGAAATCGCCGGACGTAATTTGTGTGGTCGTTTTCGCGGACAAATTGAACAGATAGAGATGCGTGCGGCGGCGATCCAAATAACCAACCGTGTCGCGCTTGAATTGAAGGCGATCAATCACGAACGGCGGCGGGGTTTTAGGCTTCGGCGGCGTTGCCGGAGCCGGCTTTTCTTTGTTCTTGGCCGCCTCCAGATCCTCCGGCTTAGGATCGCGCAAAATCAACACGAGCCGCGTGCTGTCAGGAGACCATTCGAAATCCTCCACGCCTTGTGCGACATCGGTCAGGCGAACGGCTTCTCCCCCGCGGCGATCGAGTAGCCATATCTGTGACTTTCCTCCGTCCCGCGCGGACAAAAATGAAATGTATTTGCCGTCAGGGCTCCAGCGCGCATGACCCGAGGAGACGCCCTCGGCGGTCAAAGGCAGGGCGTCGCCCCCGCGCGTCGAAATCATCCACAAGCGCTGCTCGTTTTTATCTTCCTTCAGCATTCTGGTTCGGACGGCATAAGCCACCCACTGCCCGTCCGGACTCAACTCGGGCTGCGAAACATCGCGAATCGCAAAGAAATCGTCAATCGTAATCGCTCGTCCGGATTTTTGTGTTTGTTCCTGAGCAATCGCGGGGAGCACGAACATAAAAAGAGAGCAGGCAAGCCGGAGCGCAAACTTCATGCGGATACTCCTAAAAGTGAATTTTGCCGCCATGACGGCCACGTAGTGTAGCAGAGGAGCGATGCGCGTCGCTTTGAGAAAATCCTGAAGAAATCCCCGTGAGCCTGCTCGTTGCCGGGCTCGCCTACTCGTAATGCAAGGCCTTCAACGGATCGAGACGCGACGCGCGGTAGGCTGGCAGGAAGCTGGCAAACGCTGCGACGGCAGCCAGTGTGACCACGGCCAAGACGACAGTCAGCGGGTCCCGCGGCTTCAATCCATAAATCAGCGACTTTACGACTTGCGCGGAAACAAGCGCCAGGGTGGTTCCAATCACCAGGCCCACGAGCGTAAGGATTCCCGCTTCCTTCAGAATCATCGCCACGACGTCGCGCCGATCCGCGCCAATGGCCATGCGGATCCCGATTTCCTTCGTGCGCTGCACCACCATGTAGGAAATCACTCCGTAAAGACCGAGGGCCGCCAGCAGCGCGGCGAGGAAACCGAAGAAACCGGACAGCGTGGTCATCAGTTCGTCTTGCAACAACGAATTGTGAACCTGGGTTTTAAACACTCTGAACTCGAAGTCGATTCCCGGGTTGACGTCGCTTATCGCTTGTTTGACGGAAGTCATTAAGCTGGCCAGCGGCAGCGAAGAGCGAATGATGATCTGATCGCCCGGGAAGCCCTTTTCCTGCTGCGTCGCCGGGAAATACATGAAGGGAAGATATTCTTCATGCATGTCTTGGTATTTGTTGTCTCCGGTTAGCCCGACAATTTCATAAAGAGGTCGAGGCTTTCCCGGCGCCTCATGAATCCGGAATGTCTTTCCTAGAGGATCCGCGCCCTTCAGAATCTTTCGCACGAACGCCTGGTTAACGATAGCAACTTTGGCGGATGTGGCGGTGTCACGCTCATCGAAGTCCCGCCCGGCGAGAAGAGGCGTCCCGATGGTCTGAAAATAGCCCGGCCCCACGTAGTTCTGCCAGGAAACACCCTGATCTTCATCGGATCCTTCAGTGATGATGTCATCGTTCCAGCCGCTGCCTCCAAAAGGAACCATCATCGCGTCGGCCGCGGATTCCACACCCGGCATGCCCCGGATTGGCTTCACAAGCTGTCGCTTGTACTCCGTATTCTGTTCGTCTGGAATGTGCAGCCGGCTGAAGTCCACGCTCGCAATCAGGATGCCGTTTTGCTGGAAACCAATGTTCAGCGTGGTCAAATTGCGAAGGCTCCGGGCAAAAAGCAGCGCACCCATGAGCAGAACCACTGACAATGCAACTTGCGAGACAACAAGAATTCTCCGCAGGCTGAACCGTTCACGGCCGCCCGTCATTCCCCGAGTACCGGATTGCAACAACGTGGCAGGTTCCACGCGCGTCGCTCGGAACGCCGGCGCCAGCCCAAACAAAACGGTGGTCAGCACGGCAAGCGCAGTGGCGAACCCAAGCACACGCCAGTCGGTCCCTAGGTCAAGAAAAATCTGATTGTTGGCGGTGCTGAGGAAGGCCACCAGCATCCGGCTGATGGCAAAGGCGAGAAATAATCCGCAAAGGGAGCCCACAACCGCCAGCAGAAGACTCTCTGAAAGCAACTCGCGAATCATCCGGCCGCGAGTCGCTCCGAGCGCAAGGCGGATGGTAATTTGCTGTTCCCGGGCGCTTGCACGCGCCAGCATTAAATTCGCCAGGTTGGCGCAAGCGATCAGCAAAACCAGTCCGGAAATGCCCAGCAACAGCAAAAGGGGTTTTTCCGAGTCTTGGCGCAATTCGGAAAATCCCGTGCTTGCCGAGAACACTCCCAATTTGTATTCGAGATATTTCTTTGTCGCATTGGCGTCATAGACCTCGGGGATGGTTTCTTGCAGAACCGCTGGCGTGACGGCCCTGATCTGCGCATTCGCGCGGTCAACCGACCAGCCTGGTTTCAAACGCCCAATCGAAGCTAGCCACCATGCGTGACGAAGCGTGAGCCGGTTATTTCGCGGGCTCATGATCGGCTCGATGCAAATGGGCGTGGCCACGTCAAAGGTGTCTCCCACGGAAATGCCGGTGAAGCCCGGAGGCGTCACGCCCACAATCTCAAAAGAATTCCCGTCCAAACTGAGACGCTTTCCCACGATGGCCGGATCACCCCCAAAGTTGCGCTGCCAGAAGGCATAGCTGATATCTGCTCCGCCGATGGCGCACCCCGGCTGGTCATCGGCAGGACCCAGCAGCCGGCCCAACAGCGGCTTCGTTCCGAGCACTTGAAAAAAGTCGCCGCCGACACGCAAGGTCTTGGCGTAGCGGATCTCGCCTCCCGGCGCCAGATTGAATCGGTCGCTGCCCCAGACCGCAATCTGTGAAAAGCCCTGCTGACGGTCCCGAATCTGCTCCCACATCGGAAAAGTAAGTTGGGAAAAGGGGCCGGAAAACTGGCCGGAGCCCCAATGGCGGTCGGCGATGCGCACGGTAGCCAGTTCTTCAGGATTTTTGACCGGAATCGAGCGTAGTCGGATGGCGTCAATCAGTTGGAAAATGGCGGTGTTGGCCCCAATGCCCAAAGCGAGCGTCAGGATCGCAATGCTCGTAAAACCCGGACTTAGGCGAAGCTGCCGGAATCCGTACTGGAGATCCTTCCACCATGAAGACATAGCAACCTCCCGCCAATCCTTAGAGACGATGAAAGGAGCTAAAAGTCACGTGCACCCCCATCTTGGGCTGGCTTACAGTTTTTTGGAATTGATGAATGCACCCTAGAGCGCTTATTTGCTGCCTTGGGAGGTGATTGCAAGAGGCCGCTCGGTCGGACGAGCGGGAGCGGCATCGCCTTTGACGTAATGGTTGTACCAGGCAAGGTAGCGTTCCAAACGGTCTTTGATGTGCGACGGCGTTTTGAATTCATGGTATTCGCCGGGGTAGACGACAAGTTCCGTGGTCCGGCCCAGCCGCTTGAGAGCTTGGTACATCTGCTCGCCGCCTAAGATCGGAACGTTCGAATCAATCTCCCCGCCCATGAATAGCGTCGGCGTCGTGATGTGGTTCACTCGGTAGAAGGGAGAAACCTTCTCCCAAACGGCCTTGCTCTCCCAAGGCTCGCTGAGTTCGGCTCCATAATCGCGCTGGTATTGATCATGGCCATACATGCTGACAAAGAGGGCCGCTCCGGCCCCTGAGATCGCCGCCTTGAAGCGATTCGTCTGCGCAATGATGAAATCGGTCGAGATGCCTCCATAGGACCAGCCCCCGACGGCCAGCTTTGCCGGGTCCGCAATGCCTTGCTCGATGGCGTAATCCACCATGGCCATGTCGTCTTGAAAATCCTTGTTACCCCAATCGGCCCAAATAGCTTGAGCGTACTTCTGCCCGTAGCCGGTCGAGCCGCGTGGATTGGGAAATAGAACAACATAGCCATTGGCCGCATAGAGCTGAGGCAAGTGGTTAAATTCGGCGTAATAGGCCCAGACGGGCCCGCCGTGAGGCCGAAGAATCGTCGGGTACTTTTTCACCGCAACGTAGTCGATCGGTTTGTACAGGTAACCGGAGACGGTCATACCGTCCTTGCTCTTGAAATGAACGTATTCTCCGTGCGAAAGCTTGAGCTGGGCCATCAAGGCGTCATTCGTATGGGTGATTTGCGTTAGCTTGTCGTTCGAAACGGTGAAAAGCTCATCCGGACGGTCGATGGTGGCGACTTGCGCGACCACGTCACCTGCTTTTGCGAACGCATAGTCGTTCACCATGAGTCGGCCACCGACAGTGCGTATGATTTCTCCGCCCGCCGCCGGAATGCGGCATAGATTCTGCGTACCGTCGTCGTCCGCGATGAAGTAGATGAATTTGCCGTCGGGAGAAAAACGCGGAACCGAAGACATGCGGTCGAGCGCCAGCGTCAGGACTTTGGCAGCTCCGCCTGTGGCTGGCGAAACAGCGATGTGCCTCGTGGCGTAATCAAAAATGCGTGGCTCAAGCTGTGTTACGTACGTGATCCATTTCCCGTCGCGAGACCAGTTGGGTGTGGTGTCGGGTCCTGGGTTCGTCGTGATCTGCGCAAGGTGCGCGCCCTTGTCGGTATGGTCTGCTGCGACCACCCAAATGTTGATGTCATAGCTTGCGTCCGGATCAGGTTGCGAGCGATTGCTGCTGAACGCCAGGAGCTTGCCGTCGGGGGACCAAGCCGGCTCGGAATCGTCGAAGTCGCCCGAAGTGACTTGCGTCAGCGCTTTCGCCGCCAAGTCGAATACATAAAGGTGGGTGCGGCGGCGGTCGAGGTAGCCGAGTTCATCCATATTGAATTGCAAGCGGTCAATCACCCAGGGCTTCTGCGCCTTGGGCTTCTCGCGCCCCGCGGGCTTCTCTTTCTTTTCCTTGGCAGCCTCTATTTCCTCGGGTTTGGGATCACGCAAGACGAGGACGAGCCGTCGGCTGTCCGGGGACCAAACGAAGTCCTCCACGTCCTGCGGCATGTCGGTGAGTAGCTCGGCTTCGCCGCCGCCTCGCGGCAGCAACCAAACGAGCGTTTTGCCCCCGTCGCGAGCCGAAAGAAAAGCAATTGACTTTCCATCAGGGCTCCAGCGTGCATGGGAGGACGAGACGCCGGCAGCGGTAAGCGGGATGGCTTCGCCCCCCTTGGTGGGGACCACCCAAATGCGGTCTTCGTTTTTGTCCTCTTTTAACAACGCCGTCTCCACCGTGTAGACGGCAAACTGCCCGTCCGGACTCAGCTGTGGGTCGCTGACTCGGCGGATCTGAAAATAATCGTCAATCGTGATGGGGCGAAGAGCTGCGGGGGATTGCTGCGCAAGTCCCAAGGAAGCAGGTAGTAGCACTGGAAGCAAGAAGACAACAAATGCAGCACGACCAGGCAGCCTCATTCTGAACGCTCCTTGGAAACCCGAAAAGAGTAACGGCAAAAAAGTGAATCGAGAAGTCTAGCATGAGCTTTTCCTGGCGATACGGGCAGCGGGCCAATCCATGGCAGAAGTGGGAAAGGAGTGCGGCATCGCGCAGTAGGAAAGTCCGAATAGCAAATTGAAAAAACTTTTGCCTCACATGCATTTTTCTCTTGCATGCTAAGGCGGCTCTTGTATTCTGCAACTGCGAACCCGCTCCACCGCAGCGCGAGAGTGGGGATCGCTCAGGAGGACGAAAGTAAGAATTGAGTTCGTTATCGCTTCCGGCACAATACCCTTCCCGTGTAGTCCCAACCACCAGAAAGAGAGTTGCGAAACTGACGCTCTGGCCTCTTGTTGCGGCCACTTTCTTTATGGTGTCGGGGGGCACTTATGGCACGGAAGAAATCATTCATGGAGCCGGCTACGGCCGTGGAATCCTGCTCCTGCTCCTCTTGCCGGTTCTGTGGAGTCTGCCTACCGCGTTCATGATCGGAGAGCTTTCGAGCGCTTTGCCCGCGGAGGGCGGCTACTACGCCTGGGTGCGGCGTGGCATGGGGAAGTTCTGGGGATTCCAAGAGGCCTGGCTGTCGCTGGCCGCCAGCATTTTTGACATGGCGATTTACCCCACGCTCTTCGTGTTCTATCTGAGGCAGATGTCGCCGTGGTTTGGCTCTGGAAATCATGGAATCTATGCGGGCCTCTTTGTCGTGGTGGCTTGCGCCGCGCTGAATCTCGCGGGAATTCGTGTCGTGGGTATGACCTCCCTTTGGCTGTTTTTCCTCCTATCTGCGCCGTTCGCCCTCGTCGTCGTGCTGTCGGCGTTCAAGACCGGGGCGCTGGCCGAGCCACACGCTGCGCCGGCCGCAACTGAGCTGGGATTAATCGGCGGCGTGCTGGTGGCGATGTGGAATTACATGGGCTGGGACAACGCATCGACGATCGCGCAGGAAGTGGAGCGGCCGCAGCGCACCTACCCGCGAGCAATGATTGCCGCAGTGATTCTGGTTGCGTTGAGCTATGTGCTGCCTTTTGCAGCGGTGTATCTGACCGGCGCCCCTTCATCCCTTTTTGGAGAGGATGGCTCCTGGGCAACCGTGGCAGGCGCAATCGGGGGAAGCATCGCCGGATTCCCATGGCTGCGATTCTTAATCGTGCTCGGCGGAATGATGAGCGCCTTCGGAATGTTCAACGCGCTGGTGATGAGTTACTCGCGCTTGCCGCTGGCGATGGCCCGGGATGGAATGCTTCCCAAGGTCTTTGGCAAAACGAGCAAGCGCGCGAATGTTCCGTGGCTCGCGATCATCGTTTGCGCGTCGTGCTGGGCGCTGTGTTTGGGTCTGGGCTTCCGGCGGCTCGTGACGCTGGACATCATGCTGTACGGCGCGAGCCTGATGTTGGAGTTCGTCACATTGGTTGTGCTGCGCATCAAGGAGCCCAACCTGAAGCGCGGATTCCGGGTGCCGTGTGGTCTCGCGGGCGCAGTGTTGACCGGAGTCTTTCCCCTGTTGCTGCTGCTCCTTGCGGTGGTGGAGAGCAATCACGAAACCGTGCTGGGCATAAACGGATTGCTGTTCGGTATGCTCATCATCCTTGCTGGATTTGCAATTTACTTCGTTACCGGCCGCCACCGTCGAGTACCGGCGCAAACACCCGTTGTCGAGGCCGGCGAACCGGCATAATCGACTGCCAATTCAGCCAAACTCCCCCACGCTTCGCGTTTTAGTTCGCTTTCACCGCCGCGGCGCGGAAGGATTGCAGTTCCGTGCGCGATGCAGAGTCGTTTCCAAATTGCAGATAGACCGCAGCTCCATCCTTCGCTTTTTCCGGGTCATACAGCGTAAAAACGAGAGCGTGGTCGCGGTCCTCGTACCGGTATTCGCGCAGAGGAACCTCACCGACCATGAGAACCGGGTCGAGGGCACGAACCGGAATCGCTTGAGCAGACCTCACGCGAAACTCCAGAATCACGCTGACCTCGCGCTTAACGCCCTGTTCGATCACTTCCGCGGGCTTCTTCAAACGTACGCGCTGCACTTCAAGCCGTGCTTCCTTCAGTGGCTGTCGCAGATAGACAGCTGGCGACTTTTCCTTGGGCGGTTGTTTCTCCTGCGCGAACGCTGAGGCGCCGAAACCCGTTCCGAATATCGCAAACGAAACCAAGAGCAAGTGCGAACGCATGGAGCTCTCCTTTCTCCCTAGCGGCTGAACTGTACGTCGTCCAGGCCTACTAAGCCGGTAGGCTTGCGGTTAAACCGAAAATGAATCTTGGCGATGGCATGGATCTCCAGTCCTTGGTGCTCCATGCAAGAGAAGCAAGGCAGCCCGAGGCGTATGGTCTGCAGCATCGAAGCATTGCCTCCGGGCCGGTCGTAGGAAAACGGAATCACATCGAACTGACTTACCTTCACATACGTGCTGTAACCGTTCATGTCTTCGAGGCCCACATCGAAATCTTCTGTCTGGCCCATCGGGTTCAGGGCTCCGCCGTCAAAGACCTGCGTTACGCGGAACGCAACATAACGATACGCGGCAATGTCTTTGTTAGCCGCAGGCACGTCGAGGATGTATTCCGTTCCCTGCGCGCTCCAGCCCCCGATCAGACCGTGCGTGTCCTGAAAAAACGTGTTGTTGAAGGCCCCACCGAACTCGCTGAAGGTGAACTCGCCAAAAGGTGAGAGGGAAGTGTTGGTGTTAGCGCCGCCGAGAGAATTCAACAGTGGGTTTGGCGGCGGGTCTTCAAAATCGTCCACCGTAAGGTGCTTCGGATCCTGGTACGAGCGATAGAACCGCGCGGGAGCCAGCGTCGGTATCGACGCATCGCCCGTGAAGATCGCACGCTCCGCGCCCATTCCCTGCAAATATTCACGGAAAAACGCGGTGCCCATGGCGCGTTCGACGGCGCGTTGTTGCACGTCTGTCAGGCGTCCGGGCCCGAACGAAGGCCAGCCTTCATCCTGAAACCACACCGTATTGAACCAGTTGTGGTTCGCGCCGTAGAGATAAGACTGCATCTTCGGCATTTTGTGCGCATTCGTGCGCGGAGCGGCCCGATCGTAAATCCGCGCCCCTTCCAAATCCCAAACGTCTCCGTCGGCCGCCCCCATAAGAACATAGTAAGGCACGTCCGCCAGGACAAACGCGTCGAAGTCCACAGGCGAAATCGAGTGCAGGGCCTTTATATGAAACCCGAGCCCCGACGATTGGTTTTCCAGATAGGCCGAGACGATTCCCTCCCCGCCGCGTGAATGGCCGGCCAGGCCGATGCGATCCATGTCCACGTGATGGTGGAAACGGCCATGGAAAGTGGGGTCGGGCTTCGAGGGATCGTTCCAGTCCTTCCAAAGGCCGAGGTGCTGGAGGATTAGCTTTCCGCGGGCAACAATGCGGCCGCCTTTGCAGTTTAAATCATTCGCGTTGATCGAGACGGCAATGAAGCCGTTGCTCGCCAGCCGCTCCAGAATATAGTTGTAGCCTTCGTGATTCGGGACCGGGTTGCCTGTTGGCGGGCCGCACGTGTGATTCCCGCCCGAATCGATCCAAATGCCGTGGTTGCCGTGAAGATAGACGATTAACGGGTGCTTGCCGGGAGCCACGGGCTTGTTTGCCCCGGAGGAGGTGCCGGGATAATAGACTACCGCCCACAGGTGCACGTTGGTGTCGGTCGTGGTCCAGCCGCCTTCCGTGGCCGTGACGGTGATCGTGTTCGGAAGGTTGTAAGAGGCCGTAGCCACCTTATGCACACCGGTCTGCGAAGGATCATCAACGTTTTCCGGCTTGTGGCGGCAAAAATGGCCCTCGTGCCGGTCATCGCTCGGGGGCAATGCAGAGATGGAAATAGCGCCGGCAAAAAGAGACAGGATCAGCGCCGCTGCATAGAGTAGGGGCCTGCGAAACACACCACGGGGGCGATTCATCAACAACCTCCTTGCAAGCAGAAGCGTGGACGACCTGGCTTGCTAGAGTGAGTCCTTAACGAGATGGTGACGGGCAAGCGGGAATCGTTTCAGGATGTCCTGAAAAAAGGAAAAGCCAGCTTGGCGTTCTTTGCCGAACCGCTTTGGCGGTTCGCCAGGCTCGGCGGTGGGGTATACTCGCGCTCTTCGAATTGTTTTTTGAGGGAGAGTGAAGACGTGTCTTATTCTCGCGTCGTTTCCGCACTTGCATTCTTATTCGCTCTGCTTTGCGCCGGATCACGGCTCATCGCCAAGCCGGACGGGCCAAAACAAATCGACCCGAAACTTTTTCAGGAGTTGCACTGGCGGTCGATTGGACCTTTCCGCGGCGGCCGCGTGCTGGCCGTGACCGGCGTGCGCGGTCAGCCGGACACCTATTATTTCGGAAGCGTGGGCGGAGGAGTCTGGAAGACAGACGACGCAGGCCGGACGTGGAAGCCGATTTTTGATTCGCAACCGGTTGCGTCGATTGGAGCGATTGCCGTAGCGCCTTCCGACGCGAACATCATTTACATCGGCTCGGGCGAAGCGGACATGCGGTCGTCCATTTCCGTCGGAAATGGGATGTACAGATCCACCGACGCGGGAAAAACGTGGAAGCAGATTGGACTGAGCGATTCGCGACAAATCGCAAGGATTCTTGTCGATCCGCGCGATGCGAATCGCGTTTTTGTTGCGGCGCTTGGTCACGCATATGGACCGAACCAAGAGCGCGGCGTCTTTCGTTCGAAAGACGGGGGAGCCCACTGGCAAAAAGTGCTGTTTCATGACGAAAACACCGGCGCGATTGACTTGGCGTTCGAGCCAGGAAATCCCAAAACGATTTTCGCCGCGCTGTGGCAAACGCGGCGGCCACCGTGGAGCATTTATCCGCCGTCGAATGGCCCGGGCAGCGGGCTTTACCGTTCGAACGACGGCGGCGACCATTGGCAGGCCGTCAAGGACGGATTGCCGACGGAAGGTCTCGGACGAATGGGAATCGCGTATGCTCCCAGTAATGCGAAACGGATTTATCTGGTTGTGGACGCCAAGGACGGCGGGCTATACCGTTCCGATGACGGCGGACAGAACTGGCAGCAGGTTTCCAAGGACCACCGGATTTGGGGCCGGGGCTGGTACTTCAACGAAGTCACCGTGGACCCGAAGAACCCGGACATCGTCTACGTGCCCAACACCTCCATCTATCGGTCGGTGGATGGAGGAAAAAGTTTCACTGTGTTCAAAGGCGATCCTACAGGCCCAGACTACCACGCGCTGTGGGTCGACCCGGACGATTCGAGGCGAATGGTTCTGAGCTGTGACCAAGGGGCGGTCATCACGCACAACGGCGGCGAGTCGTGGAGTTCGTGGCTCAATCAGGCGACCGGACAGTTTTATCATGTAGCGACCGACAATCAGTTTCCGTATTGGGTGTACGGCGCGCAGCAGGATAGCGGAGCCGCCGCCACGGCGAGCGGCAGCAAGTATCGCTTCCTGAATTTTCATGACTGGCGGCCGCTCGAGGCCGGCGGCGAAAACGGATATATCGCGCCGGACCCCTTGAATCCCGGGGTGCTCTTCGGCGGATTTGTCGACCGGCAAGATTTGAGCAACGAGCAAATCCAGGCGATGCCACCAACGATTGCGCAAGATGGGTCGTTCCGGCGCACGTGGACGTTGCCGCTGGTGTTTTCTCCACTCGATGGGCATGTTCTCTACTTCGGTTCGCAAATTCTGTTTCGAACCGAGGACGGCGGAAATTCATGGCAGGCGATTAGCCCTGATTTGACGCGCGAAGATCCAGGCGTGCCCACAAATCTGGACCAAGCCACAGCTGGGGACGCCCCTAAAGAGAAACGGCGCGGGGTGATTTACACCATTGGCCCATCCTACGTGAAGGCGGGAGAGATTTGGGCGGGAACCGACGACGGCCAGATTCAATTGACACCGGACGAAGGAAAGAACTGGGAAAACGTAACGCCAAAGGAATTGACCCCGTGGAGCAAAGTGACACACATCGAAGCCTCGCACTCCGACGCTGGAACTGCGTATGCCGCGGTGGATCGCCACCGGCTGGAGGATTATCAGCCCTATCTTTACCGCACGCGCGATTTTGGAAAGAGTTGGCAGCGCGTTTCCAACGGAATTCCCGACGGAAGTTTTTTGAATTGCGTGCGAGAAGATCCTTTTCGCAAAGGATTGCTGTATGCGTGCAGCGAAAAAGGCGTGTACGTTTCATTCGATGATGGAGACGACTGGCAATCGCTGCAGCTGAATCTACCTACCACATCGGTGCGCGATCTGGTGGTGCATGAAGACGATTTGGTGATTGCAACGTTTGGCCGCTCGTTCTGGGTGCTCGACGATGTGACGCCGCTGCGGCAAATCGATCCGCGATTGGCGGCGGCTGATGTATGGCTTTACCGCCCGGAAACAGCGTATCGCGTGCGGCAGGGAAACGACGAAAGCACTCCCGTGCCGGACGATGAAGCGCTGGCGGCCAACTCACCCAATGGCGCGGTGCTGGATTATTACCTGAAGGAAAAATCCACCGGTCCCATTCAACTGGAGATTTTTAATAGCGAAGGCAGGTTGGTGCGGCGGTTTGCGAGCGACGACCAGCCGCCAAAGGTGAACCCAAACGATTTGTCTTTTCCTGCTTCCTGGGTTCCCCAGCCGCAAGCGCTCTCAACCGAAGCGGGCATGCACCGGTTCGTGTGGGATTTCAGATATTCCTCGCCTAGAGGAGCCCGCGCGTCTTTCCGGAGGCCGTCAGGACCGTTGGCATTGCCCGGAAACTACACCATTAGACTCACCGCTCACGGAAAAAGCAACTCGCAACCGTTGATCATCAAATTGGATCCGCGGGTGAGGACGCCTCAAGACGCGTTGGTGCGCCAGTTTGAACTGGCGACGAAGATTTCCGAGCGGGAAGGCGAGGTGTCGGCCGCGCTGCGACAGATCGCCGAGTTGCAAAGGCAACTTGGCGTGCGCAAAAAGGAAGCGAGCGAGAAATCGGACGTGGCAAAAACGCTCGACGAGCTGAATCAAAAGCTCGAGGCCATGGTTGCGTCGGATGGCGACGGTGGGTTTGGACTGTATGGTTTGGCATTTCCCAGGAAAGAGCCAGAGTCGTTATCAAAAGTAGCTTCCTCTTTGAACGGCTTGCTGAACATCGTGGAGAGCGCGGATGTGGCTCCCTCCGCTGATGCCGTCACGGCGCACGAAAAGTGGGACAAGGCCGCGGAAAAAGCGCTGGCGCGCTGGGCCGACTTTCAGAACAAGGATCTCGCCAACGCCAACGCCGTGCTGCAAAAGGCGAACCTAAAGCCTGTGGCGACCACAGAAACGTCTGCGGGTCGTTAGACTCACGCAGCGAATCCGAGGGCGAATTTGATATGCTGGTCGGCGTGGGAAACTCCCAGCGGCCAAGACCCCTTACCATTTGCGGCTTAGCCTTCCTGTTCCTTGCAGGCGCGATCATGATTCACGCCTTGCAAGCTTCTTCGCAGACGCAACAACCAACGGCCAGCCCCACGCCGCAGGCATCCAGCGTTCTCGCGGGACAGGGTGCATCGTCGGCTGGTTCTTCAACCGCACAAATCTCCCAAAGTGGACCGAGCGTTGTAGTGCTGGACCCGGCGCACGGAGGCACGGACCTTGGCGCGCGCGGAACAGGAGGAATCCAGGAAAGCGAAATCGTCATGGAATTTGCTGCAGAGGTTCGGAAAGCGCTCGAACAACAAGGATTTCAAGTGCTGCAAACGCGCCAAGCGAACGATAACCCGTCTTTTGATGACCGCTCAGCGATTGCGAATGCTCAGCGAAACGCCGTTTTTGTCACCTTGCACGTTTCGTCGACGGGATTGCCGGGAACCGTCCGCGTGTACGTAAATTCCGGCTTGCCGGCAGTCACAACAACGAGCGGACTGATCCCCTGGGACAGCGCGCAAGCTCCGTTTCTTGGACTCAGCCGGAAACTCGGCGACCTTATTCAGGGAATGCTCACGCAGCGCTTCAAGGGTTCGCCGGATGCGGCACAAACCGCAACCATACGTCAGCTTCGGACGACGGCTGCGCCGGCGATTGCGGTTGAGGTCTCGAGCGTGGTGGTGAATGATCGCGCTGAACTGGACAACATGGCGCCGGGAGTGGCAGACGCCATCGCGCGTGGCGTAGTGGCATTCAAACCGCTGTATGTGATTACAGGCACCGGCGGAGGGTCGCCATGACGGATCCACTGATCGACTCCTTGACCGAGCTTGCACCGGGACCTGCAAGAGAGAAATGGAAATTCTGGCTGACGGCACTGCTCGTGTTTGTTGTGGTTGGCGCAGCGATTACTGCTCCCATCCTTCGCAGGCGCATGAAGCGTGCCGCTCGCTTGCAGCAACAGACCGAGGAGCAGGCGCGGCGTGAATTGACGCAGCCGGTGCCGATGAACCCGAGCGATCCGCGCGTGAAAGCGAAGCTTTTCTGGCTTTCCGACGCGGATAGCTCCGTGCTGGCGCCGGTAACGGTCGAGTTGCCGCTCTCCAGCGATCCCGTGCTGCGTTCCAAGCAAGTGTTGAACACCTTGCTGGCCGGCCCGGTGGACGTGGAGCTGCGCACGCTGCCACCGGATGCAGTGCTGCTCGCGTTTTATATTTTGCCGGATGGGACGGCGATCGCGGATTTTTCGGAGGCGCTCGCCACATCGATACCTTCTGGAATCGCCAGCGAGCAACTGGGGGTGGACTCCATGACACAAACGCTCGCAGCGAATGTGAAGGAAGTGAAGCGGCTGAAGATTCTAATTCATGGCCAGGAAGCAGAGACGCTGGCCGGACACGTGGATTTGACCGGAACTTTTGCTGTGCTCGTTAATGCGTCTCAGGCGCCCACGAATCCCATTGCGGCGCCCGCCGCAGGCAGAGTTGGGGACCTGGTTGGGCCGCCGTTGACAGCAGGCGGCAGCGCCGTCAAACTGGCTCCGCGGTAACAGAGAAATGTCGCCAAGCGCGTGAATAAACTAACGCGGGAGGACGAGTGAGAAGCGACGGCCGGGCTGCGGACCAGATGCGCCCACTGAAAATCACGCCAGATTTCATCTCGACGGCGGAAGGCAGCGTGCTGATCGAGCTGGGAAACACGCGTGTGATTTGCACCGCCACCGTAGATGATGGAGTTCCTCCTTTCTTGAAGGGCAGCGGGAAAGGCTGGGTGACCAGCGAATACGGAATGTTGCCGCGAGCCACCGAAGAGCGAACGCCGCGCGAGGCCGCCCGGGGAAAGCAGTCCGGGCGGACGCTGGAAATCCAGCGAATGATCGGCCGCTCGCTGCGCGCCGTGACCGATCAAGAGGCCATGGGCGAGCGCACGGTGTGGCTCGATTGCGACGTGATTCAAGCCGACGGCGGAACGCGCACGGCTTCCATCACCGGAGCGTTTGTGGCGCTGGCGCTGGCGCTTGAGCGAATGGTGGCCGCGGGAATGCTGAAGAGTTCTCCGCTGATTGACACGGTGGCCGCCACAAGCGTTGGCATTGTGAATGACCGCGCGCTGCTGGACCTTGCCTATGAAGAGGACTCGCGCGCGGAAGTGGACATGAACGTAGTCATGACCGGGAGCGGGCACTTCGTGGAAATCCAGGCGACGGCGGAAGGCCGTGCGTTCAGCGGGAGCGAGATGCAGGATTTGCTCGCCCTCGCGGCCGCGGGAATCCGGCGCCTTACCGACGAACAACGAGCGGTGTTGCCCTCGAAATTCAGTGCGCGCGCCCGCTAAGCTTTATCTCGCCTCGTCAAATCCGGGAAAACTCAACGAATATCGTGTGTTGGCGGAGAACGCCGGACCATCGCCGGTTTTTTCTGTCGAGCTAGGGTTGCTGCCCAAGTTTGCATCGCTTCCAGAGTTTGAAGAAAGCGCGCCGACGTTTGCGGAAAATGCGGCCGGCAAGGCGCTGCATTATTCGCGATTGAGCAATGGATTGGTTTTCGCAGATGATTCAGGCCTTGTCGTGCCCGCACTCGGCGGCGCGCCGGGCGTGCATTCGGCAAGGTACGCTGGCGCAAACGCGACGAATTCGCGGCGCATCGAAAAGCTTTTGAGCGAGATGCGCGGCAAAGTTGGCGGTGAACGCTTCGCGCATTTCGTTTGTGCCATTGCGCTGGCGCGAAAAGGAAGAGCGCTGGCGGTGATCACGGACCTCGTCGATGGGGAAATTCTGGAGTCTCCAATAGGCACAGGGGGATTCGGCTACGACCCGGTGTTTTACTTCCCGGCTCTGAAGAAAACCTTCGCGGAACTCTCTCCCGAGGAGAAAAATCAGCGCAGTCACCGCGGTAAAGCTTTCCGCAAATTGATCGCCGCGCTTTCCTCCATGCTATAGTCTTGGCTCCCATGGGGACGCAGCCGAAGAAAAAGAAATCTGCGGGGAAGAAATCGCCGCGGTCGAAGGCCATCGCTACGAAACCGCGGAATGCAGTTAAAACCGCAAGGCCTGTGCGCGCGGCAGGCACCGATCCCCAACGCGTAGCGGCTATTCTTGCGAAGCTAGACCAGGCGTATCCCGACGCCACTTGCGAACTGAACCACAAGAATGCGTTTGAGCTGCTGATTGCGACGATTCTTTCCGCACAATGCACGGACGTGCGCGTGAATCAGGTTACTGTGATGCTGTTCCAAAAATATCCTGATGCCAAGGCGTTCGCGTATGCCACGCCGAGCGAACTGGAGCAGGAGATTCGGCCCACAGGATTTTTCCGCAACAAAACCAAATCGGTGATGGGCGCAAGCAAGGGCATCCTGGACAATTTTCGTGGAGAAGTGCCGCGCACCATGGAGGAAATCCTCACGCTGCCCGGCGTGGCGCGAAAAACTGGCAACGTCGTGCTCGGGACCGCGTACGGAATCCCCAGCGGCATCGTTGTAGACACGCATGTGCAGCGCATCGCAAATCGGCTGGACCTGACGCGAAACGAGGACCCCAAGAAGATCGAGCAAGACTTGATGCAAGTGATCCCGAAGGACAAGTGGATTCAGTTTTCGCACCAGATCATCTGGCACGGACGAAGAGTTTGCCAGGCGCGCAAACCCAAGTGCGTGGAATGCAATATGGAATCGCTCTGCTACGCGAAGGACAAAACCGTCTGAGTCCGATGCGATTCAAGCGAGTACCTTGCGACTCGCGCTCAAGCTTGAAAGCCGGTTTACCGTGGTTTCTGGATGGAGTGTTGCTCCTGCGAGGCTGGCGGCGGTGCCCCTTGCGGGGAGCTAACAGAAGGATGGCCGGGAGGAAGCGCGGCCTGCCCCTGGGTGCCGGAAGGATTCAACAGTTCGTTAAAATTGGGCATTGCATGGACAGGCAAATTGGGATCTGCGTTCTGACTTGCATTGGGATGCTGCATCGCGCCGGCGAGCGGTTGAGTTTTTAAGACGACCCACGCGTCGCCGCGCTTTTCGAGCTCATAGCCAACCTGCATTCCAGCGCCGACCGGAGCGCCGGCGGTTTTAACGCGAAACTCTACCTCCGCATGAGCTTGACGGCCCGTTACTGCGATGCTGCGCACATCCATGTCCATCGCGCTCATGTTCAGAGTGCCGATGGAAGTCAGGTGTTGAAGGATTCCCGCACGAATGGCGTCGCTGTCGTTCGTACGCTTTTTGCAGGCCCACAAACTGGAGAGCGCAATCGCCAATCCGACGGCCAGAGTGATGCGCTTCATGAAATCCTTTCGGACTCTTACGTTCAAGACGACAATTTTGTGCCAGCGGCCCGCAAGCCGTTCGGAACCATTGGCAAATTGTTGAGGCGAATGTCGGTGGCATCGAACAGAGCGTTGCCCACGGCCGGGGCAATGGCCATGATGGGTGTTTCCCCTGCGCCTGCCGATGGAATGTCTTTTCGATCCAGAAGCACAGCTTCGACCTCGGGGACATCGCGGAAGCGCGGCACGCGATATGCGGAAAAGTGGGGATTCCTGATGCGGCCATTTTCAAATTCGACGGCCTCGAAAAGAGCTCCGCCCAATCCCTGGATGACAGCTCCAATCACCTGATTGCGCAAGCCATCGGGGTTGACGATGGCGCCGCACTCGAAAGCTTCGACCACTCGCACAACGTGCACGTCTCCGGAGGCGCGGTTTACTGCGACTTCGGCGCACGTCGCCACGTAGCCTCCCTTCTCGAAGCCGCATGCGAGACCAAACCCTTGCCCCGTTTGTGTTTTCTTCCGCGGCCAGCCGAAGGATTTTGCGGCTGCTTCCAAGACAGCCCGCACTCGCGCGTCGGAAAGATTCTTCATGCGAAACTCGAAAGGATCCATTTGCGCAACGTGGGCCAGCGCATCCATGTGAGACTCGCGCGCAAAATGGTTCGCGGTGGCGGCCAGGCCTCGATAGGACCCGCTGCGCAAGACCAATGGCACCTGATGGTATTCGGTATGTTGATTCGCGACGTCGTAAGGCGTTTCGATCCCCGACATTCCAGAGTGATAGTTGTGAAACTCCCAAGCGGTGAGTTTGCCTTCCTTGGAAATGCCACTCTTGACTTCGATCAGGCCCGCGGGGCGGAAATAGGCCCAAGTGAACTCCTCCTCCCGGGTCCAGACTACTTTCACCGGTTTGCCAGCGGCCTTTGCCAAACGCGCTGCTTCCAGCGCCGCGTCGCTCGTGTGTTTGCCTCCGTAGGCTGCGCCAGTATCTGGAACGATGACGCGAACGCGGTTCTCGGGAATATGAAAGAGGCTGGCAAGCTCGTCCCGATTCGCGAAGGGGCGCTGCGTACCGGTCCACACGACGAGCTGGCCATCGGTCCATTGCGCCACGGCGGCACGCGGCTCGAGCGGAGCGTGGGCTATGTATGCAACGTTATGAGTTGTTTCGAGACGATGCGCGGCCGAGGCGAGGCCGTCTTCTACCGAACCTTTTTGATGGCGGAATCGCTCATTCGACGAAGGCTCGGCATTCTTCTTGAGATACGAGAAAATCTCTTTGCTTGAAACCTGCGGAACCTCTTTCCATTGCGTGCGAATGGCATCGAGCGCTTTCTGTGCCTCGTGGACGCTCGGAGCGGTCACGCCGACGAAGTCGCCATCGCGCAGGACCGTAACGCCATTCATGGCCTTCGCCGCGCTGTCGTCATACGAACTCAGCGTCGCACCAAACGACGGCGGACGCAGTACCTTTCCGTAAAGCATGCCTTCCAGGTGAATATCGCTCGAGTACTGGTGACCCCCGGTGACAAACGCGCGTCCATCGACCTTGGGAAGGGGCGTGCCTGCAACTTTCCATTCGGTTGCGGGAGTGACGGGGTCCTCGGCAGGAAGATTCTGGGCCAGCGCTTTGCCGCGCGCGAGTTCGGCATAGCTGAGTGAACGCTTTGCGGCTGGATCTGTGACTTTCGCGTCGCCGGCTACTAATCCCTCCGGCGGAACGTTCCATTCCTTGGCGGCTACGCCGATAAGCAGGTCGCGAGCCGCTTCGGCAACGCGGCGGAATTGCGGCGTCATCGTCGGCGTGGAGCGGCTGCCGAATGTGCCAGCGTCAAATGGCGTCAGGGTGGTATCCGCCATGACCAGGCGTACGCTTTCGAAAGGCACGCGCAATTCGTCGGCGATGGTTTGCGAAATCGAAGTGCGGATGTTCTGGCCCACTTCGGCCTTGCCGGTGAAGCCGGTGACGACGCCGTCTTCGCCAACGTGCAGCCAGGAACTGATTTCCTTCGGGAGCTCTTCGTTGTGGAAAGAACGCGAGCCGGCAGGAGTTTCTTGCATTGCGAAGGCGTCTTTCGCCACGACAAAGATGGCGATCCCCGAGCCCAGGAGTTTGAAAAACTCGCGGCGCGCCAGGTCGAATTTATGGATTGGCGCAGCGGTGAATTCAAAACGTTCGGGCTCGGCAACGAAATTCTGTTTTATGGTGTTCATCGCGCACGCTCCTGCATCATTTTGGCGGCGCGCTGCACAGCCTTTATGATGCGCGGGTGCGTCCCGCAGCGGCAAATGTTGCCTTGGAGAAACTGAACAAGGTCTTCGCGTTTCGGATTTGCGTTCGCCTGCAGCAAACCGACGCTGCTCATCACCATTCCCGAAGTGCAAAACGCGCACTGAAACGCGCCCGCTTCGAGAAACGCCTGCTGTACGGGGTGGAGCTTTCCATCTTTCTCGAGACCTTCAACGGTCGTAACGGGTTTTGTCGCTGCGGCGCTGACCGAAATCTGGCATGAGCGCCTGGGCGCTCCGCCTATCAATACCGTGCAAGCCCCACACTGCCCTTCCCCGCAGCCATACTTGGTGCCCGTGAGGCCGAGTTCATCGTGCAGCACATACAAAAGTGGCGTGTCGGGAGCGTAGCTGACGGCGTAGCGTTTCCCGTTGACCTCGATTTCCAGTGATTTCGCCATAAGCCCTCCTCACTCGCAAATTTTCCGCCCGATTCTTCTCTGTCGCAAGTGTTGTGGCAAGCAATGCAAAACGAATTCGTTTTCCCCGTCCTCGATCGTTCTCGAGCTTTGTTCCTATTCAATCCACACGGTCTTGATGTTCGTGAACTCCCGGATTCCGTGAACTCCCAACTCTCTCCCGTGCCCCGACCACTTCACTCCTCCGAATGGGAGCCTCGGATCGGAGGCCACCATCTTGTTAATGAAAACCATCCCGGCTTCGAGCTCGTTGATGAAGCGTTCGCGTTCCTTGTCGTCATTGGTCCATGCACTGGCGCCCAACCCAAAACGGCTGTCGTTGGCGATGCGAATTGCGTCATCCAAGTTTTTGGCGCGAAACACGCTACCGACAGGACCGAACAATTCTTCTTTGTGAGCTGGCGAGCCTTTTGGGATGTTGGTCAACACGGTTGGCGCGTAGAAATTTCCCGGCCGATCCAGCGGCCCGCCGCCGGTCAAGACTTTTGCACCTGCTTCGATTGTGGCTTTCACATCGCGATCAAGGTCTTTCAATCCCTGCTCGGTCGAGAGCGGGCCAAGTTCTGTCGTTTCGCCAAACGGATCTCCCACTTTCAACGCCGCCATTTTCTCCGCGAACATTTTCTCGAATTTGTCCGCAATCGCTTCCGCCACGATGAACCGTTTCGCAGCGATGCAGGACTGCCCGTTGTTGACAATGCGCGCCTTCACCGCCGTGGCCGTGGCAGCTTCCAGATTTGCACTGGGCATCACGATAAAGGGATCGCTGCCGCCCAATTCCAGCACTACTTTCTTGATTCTTTTCGCGGCGCCCATGCCCACTTCCACACCAGCGCCTTCGCTCCCCGTGAGCGTGGCGGCCTGGACGCGTGGGTCGCCCAACACGCGGTCCACTTCTTGCGAGCCAATCAGCAGTGTTTGAAAAGCTCCGTCGGGAAAACCGGCCTTCTGAAAAATCTCTTCAATGAGCAGCGCCGATTGCGGCACGATGGAAGCGTGCTTCAATAAACCGACGTTTCCCGCCATTAACGCCGGGGCCGCAAAACGAAACACCTGCCAGAACGGAAAATTCCACGGCATCACGGCCAGTACGGGGCCCAGCGGGAGGTAGCGGATGTAGCTGCGCTTCGCGTCCGTTTCGACAACTTCATCCGCCAGGAACCGTTCCGCATTTACCGCATAGTAGCGGCAAGCCCAGGCGCACTTCTCAACCTCGTCGGCGGCGGATCGAAAGGTTTTGCCCATCTCCGTGGTCATTACGCGGGCACAATGCTCCTTTTCGCTTGCAAGGATGGCACCGGCTTCGATCATCATCCGCCCGCGGTCGGCAAAGGACGTCTTGCGGTAGCTCGCAAATGTATCTGCCGCTTTCTGGAGTTTCACTTCGATTTGCGCGTCGGACAGCGATTCGAAGGTCTTCAGAACTTGTCCCGTTGCCGGATTCACGGTTGCAATGGCCATTTTTTCTCTTTCTTCCCGCACGCTTCTTGCTCAACGCAACTCACGCCAACGACGGTTGGACAAACCACTATACCTCTAACGTTGTTTCCCGTAACAGTTCGGCCGCCAGTCGAACTCTTGATTCGCTTGTGGGCAACCGAATCACCTACGAGGTGTTTACTGGAAAGAGAGCACTTAATGCGTGTTCGAGAGCCTCTTGACGCCCGCGTCGGCGAGCTCCCAGCGCGGGCCGCTGTGAGGCGGAGTGTGTCTAAGAACGGACTTGTAATTGGCCAATGCTTCGTCGCGCTGACCCGCGGCTTCCTGGAGCCTGGCAAGGTACAGGGCATGAGACAACGGGGTGGTTGCATCGCCAGCGTCCCAATTGTCGAACAGCCAATGAAAGGTAGCAATATGCTCGGCGGGCGGTACGGCGTTAATGAACTCAGAAGTCTTGACCGACTCATGCGAAAGCTCAGAGTAATAGATTCCGTAAACGTGGCTGCGGTCCGAGTCCGTGAGCGGGCGCTGCTCTTTGCGCATGGCGTTTAACACGCGAATCACTTCTTGCTCCGCGTCTTCGCCGCCACAATTCAATAGCGCGGCCAATTGCAGGCGCCGCACGAACTCGCCTTCACGGTGAGATGCCAGCGCGGCGGCAAAATGCGGCGCAGCTTCCTTGACCCTGTAGCAATGGTCCCAGAGTATCCAGTGGCCCCACATTGCCTCGGCGAAAGGATTGTGCGGATCTTCAGCGACGGCTTCGCGGTATTGGCTGGCGGGGTCAAGGTCGGCTCGCCCATCGCGTGATTCGAGGAAATAGGCCCAGCCAATATGCGCCCGCAGATCGGCCTGGTGTTGTCCGGGCTTAGATGCGGCCACTGCGCGCGCGAGGACGGGCTCGAGCTTTTGCACGACGTCAGACCAGTTCTGGTTTTCCTGGAGCCGCATGTCGTCGAGCCAGAGCATGGCCAGGTTTTCCTGAGCCGCGCGCACCCTGTCGGAATCCGGGGAGAGCTTTGAAGCCCTTTCGAGCGTCTGCCATGCGGAAGAGTAGTCGTGCGGTTTTTCTTGCTCGGCTTCCGTGGCGAAGAGCTCCGACAGATTCTTTCGGGTTTCCGCACGGCTATAGAGGTATTTCCCGACGCCCCAAACCGTGGCACAAAGAGAAAAAATCGCTGTGAGGTAACCGATCCACTTCAGGAACTGAGAAAACTTGCTGTCTTTCGCTTGATGCTTCATCTGGAGTGCGGACATTGTAGCCGTTCGCCCGGAATATAGTGCGACGAAAAACGAAGTCGTTTCACCGGGAGAACGACTCGGTATGAAGGATCAGAACCAGTCGCTGCGGTAGGCCACCCACCAGCTTACGAAGCCGATGGGGATGGTGGCGAGCAGGCCCCACATCAGAGGCAAGGTAACATCGGCGATCAAGCCGAGCGCGATGAAGACGGTCCAAAATATTTTGCGCTGCATTTCTACATTGTAGCGCGTTGATGCGCCTCGCTGAATTTCGCTAAGGTTTAGTTCGCACCACGGTGTACTCTCTTGGCGTCCCAAGGTGGGCAAGAGAGCATCGGATTCCACAGCCTGATTCCATAACGCCGAGAGTCTAAGCATTTTGTGCCTTGTGGCTTGTGAAATGACGAACACCAGAGAAAGTCTTGTGAAGCGGTATCCCGTGGCGGCCTATTTCATTCTGACGTTCGGCATTTCCTGGCTGGGCGCTCTCGCAGTGGTGGCGCCAAAGCTCTTGCGTGGGGAATCCATTCCCAAATTCAGCGGAATTCTGATGTTTCCGGTGATGTTGCTGGGACCGGTCGTGAGCGGAATCGTGCTGACGCGAGTGGTAGATGGACCCTGTGGTTTGCGCGACCTTTTTTCGCGGATGCGGCGGACTCGCGTGGGAGCGCGATCTTACGCGCCGCTACTGATTCCGCCAGTGACCGTCTTCCTCGTTCTCTTTATCTTGAAGACCTTTGTCTCGTCCGTGTTTGCGCCCAACCGGTTCTTTGCTGGAGTCTCGTTCGGCATCGTGGCAGGATTTTTCGAAGAAATCGGTTGGACAGGCTTCGCGTTTCCCAAAATGGCAAAAACTTCGAATGCGCTGCCACCAGCCGTCACCCTTGGCGTGCTGTGGGGGTGTTGGCACATTCCGGTGATCGACTTCCTGGGGACAGCAACTCCACACGGCATTTATTGGCTGCCGTATTTCCTGGCGTTCACCGCGGCAATGACGGCGGTGCGGGTGCTGATTGGCTGGATGTACATAAACACCGGAAGTGTTGCGCTTGCGCAGTTGATGCATGCCAGTTCGACAGGTTCGTTGGTGGTGCTAAGCCCGGCAGGTGCTACAGCAGCACAAGAAGCGGTGTGGTACGCGATTTACGCCGCGGCCTTGTGGGTGATGGTGGCGGCTGTGACTGCGATATTTGGCACGGTCTTAACGCGAAAAGGCTCTTAGCCTCAACCGGCGAAGCGAGTCCATTCTCCAGACACACCTGTCCTGCAGTGCAGGCTTACTTTCTGGGAATACCGGTCAAAAATACGCACCAGCCAAGACCGCCCGGGCTGATGATGAGAGCACAGCCCGAAAGGCGGGAAATATGGATCGTACTAAGCTGGCCGAACCCTCCTCCGGCAACCTCACCTCCGCCGCCGTTGCCGAGCGGCAGGCCGAAGCAAGAGAAATTGCGGAGTCTATAGCTGGTTCACGGGCCGCGGACCCAGCAAAGGCATCACGCTATTCCCCGGTAACTGTACCGGGCAGGGCCGCGCCCGCCTCGTCACCCGTTAACGATTTCCGCGATTTCCTCAACCAGACCAAGCGCGTCTGGCTGATGGTCGTGGGAGCGATTGTCGGATTCATTGTTCTGGTTACGCTGGCACAGCGCGGGTTCGAGTGGATCGGCAAGAAACAAGAGCGTCGGCACGAACAAGCTGTCGCTAGCGTGACGCCGGAACACTTGCTTGCGCGCTGCGGTCAGCCGGCGGAAGACACCACCAGGAATTTGTATCCCATCCTGATGCGCACGATGGTCTACCAAATCAGCCGGAACGAAGCTTACACCTTTGGCTTCAGCCGGACGGCGGAAGAGCAGAGCGACTGGGTGTTTCTCTCCATGAAGGACGCAAGCGGCAAAAGCTACGAGACTGCCGAGGAAAAAGTCGCGGCGATGTCCTGTTTAAATTCGCGCAAATAAGCGATTCGATTTCCGGTATCTCAGGCCCACGAAAAACCGTTTTTCGAACGGCAGGGATGTTCTTGCCCGCGGCAAAAACTGCTTTGCACCGCAAAGAATAAGGAAGCAAGGACCTAACGTGGCCCAGCATCGACGCCGGTTATTCCTCGCGCAGCACCTGCATCGGGTCGACGCGCGCGGCGCGAACCGCGGGCGCGAGACAGGCAATCCCCGCGACAACCAGCACCAGGAGAATGACAGCGGACAAGGTCGCGACATCGGTCGGCGAGACTCCATAAAGCATTCCCGAGAGCCCTCGCGTGAAAGCAACTGCCAGGCCCCAACCTGCAAGACAGCCGAGCACCGTCACGCGGAGCCCTTGAAAGAGAAATTGCTTAATGATTTGCTCTCGCAAAGCCCCCAGAGCGAGACGCAAACCCACCTCCCGACGCCGGACGCTTACCGTGTAGCTGAGTGTTCCGTACAAGCCTACACAAGCAAGCGAAAGGGCTGTGGCCGCAAAGAAGCTCAGCAGCAGGGTACGCAAGCGCTCTTCCCCAAACGCTTCGTCCAGGCGCGCAGCCAGCAGCTTGACGTCAAACACTGACCGGCCTGGTTCGATATCGTGAACCTTTCGGCGGAGCGTTTCGGTCATGGTCATGGGATCCGTGCGCGTCCGTACCATGTAGTACGGATCGGGATCAAAACCGTTGCCACACCAATAGACAGTGGGAGTGGGTTCACGATTTACCGCTTCCTCTCGCGCGTCGCCCACGATCCCTCGAATTTCCCCCGGCCCTAGGAATGCGTTGCTCATCGCGGCTTGCAAGTGGCGGCCAAGAACCGCCGAACCAGCCAGATAAGCGTTCGCAAAACTGCGATTGACCAGAGCGCCGGTTTCCTGCGACCCAAAACCTTTGCGGCAGTCTTCTCCCTCGAGAAGCGGAATCTTTGTCGCAGCGAGATAGCCATCCGAAATAAAGCGATTGTTGGCCAAGATTTTGTGGCCCGGAGTTGATTCCCCGTCTGTGAATCTCAGTTCCACCTCATAATTGCGAGCGAGCCCTGGCAGGCCAGACGAAGTTGCAACCGCCTCCACGCCCGGCTCGCTCCGCAGCGCGTCAATGGTCCCATCGATTCTTTGTGCCAGGGTCCTGGGGTTGGCGGTCTCCGCATAAGAGCCTGTGACGTGAAAAGTCAGAACCTGGCTGGAGTCAAAGCCGGGCGACACTCGCTCCAGTGCCTGAAAGCTCTTGAGGAACAGTCCCGCACCCGCCAACAGCGTCACCGCGAGCATCACCTGGACGCCGACAAGCAGCCATTGCAGCGGATAACGTCCCGCAACTTGGCCTCGCCCGGTTTTCGCCAGGGAATTGGATAAATTTCCGCGGGTACTGCGTATCGCGGGGAACAAACCGCACAGGAGTGTCGCAACGACTGAACATATGAGGGTGTAAAGCACAATTCGTGCGTCGAGCCGAATCTCATCCACCCGCGGGAGGTTTCCCGCGAGGAACTCGAACACTTTGGAGGCAGCGCCGGCGACAATCAATCCAAGGACCGCCCCGGCCAGGGCAAGAACAAACGCTTCGGTCAACAGTTGCAACACGACTGCCGCGCGCGGAGCGCCGAGCGAGAACCGCACCGAGATTTCATGTTCCCGCTGCTGCGCTCGGGCCAGGAGTAGCGTCACGATATTCGTGCATGCGATCAGCAAAAGCACCGAAACCGAACCGAACAGCAACCACAGCGAGCTGCGTACGCCGCCGACAGTGGTTTCCTTGAGCGGCTCAATCGATACGCCCAGGTCCGCATCCGTCTTGGGATACGCGTTCGCGAGTTGCGCCTGGACGGTGGCCAGGTCAGCCCGTGCCTGCTGCAAACTCACGCCGCGTTTCAACCGCCCGATCGTCAGATACCACGTAACGTCTCTGTTCTCCGTGTAGGGTCCGCCGAGGGGTGTAGGAATCCACAGATCCGCGTCGCGGTCCGGGAATAAAAATGAAGGAGGCATAACACCGACAATGGCGCAGGAAAACTTGTTGGACGTATCCAGAGTAACTTTTCTTCCCAACACACTTGGATCGGCACCGAAGCGGTTTCGCCAGAACCGGTCGCTTATCAGAACGGCGCTTGGCCCGCCCCAACGTTGTTCTTCCGGGGTGAAATCGCGGCCCAACTCGGGCGCAACTCCCCAAACCTGCAAAAAGCGTGGCGCCACAAAGGCCGCCGTCACTTTTTCCGGGAGGATGCCGGAAGTCTCCGATTCATCCTCGGTGTAGTACCCCGTGATGGCCTGAAACGTGGAGTTCATCCGGTTCCAATCCTGCAGGCGGGCGGGGGCCAGCCGCCCCAAGGGTGCCTGGACCTTGCGATGGAACTGCTCGAGGCGCATCAATTGATCGCCCTCGGGATACGGCAGCGGCCGCAGCAACACTGCGTCGATCGCGGAAAAGACCGCGCTGTTCGCGCCAATGCCCAGGGCTAGCGTCAGGATGACCACGAGGGAAAAAGACGGAGACTTGCGGACGAAGCGCCAAGCCCATCGGAAATTCTTCAGCGCCGTTTCCAGGACAGGAATGCGCTGGACATCCCGCAATTCCTCTTTAATCTGCTCGGCGCCGCCGAATTCCAGCACCGCCCGCCGCCGCGCCTCTTCCCGCGTCATGCCCGCAGCGATGTTTTCATCGGTGAGTTTCTCGATGTGGAAGCGGAGTTCGGAATCGTACTGCGGGTCAAGCGTGCGCTTGCGAAAAGAAAATCTCCACGACGGCATGACAGGCTCCTATTGCGCGGTCTGAAGAATGCTGGCCACCGCACCGGCCAGACGGTTCCAATTCCATTCTTCTTTTTTTAATTGTTGCTTGCCTTTCGCCGACAGTTTGTAGAACTTCGCTTGGCGGCCGTTCTCGGACTCACCCCACTCCGCCGCGAGCCAGCCGCGCTTCTCCAGGCGGTGAAGGGCCGGATAGAGGGAGCCCTGCTGTACCAGGAGCACCTCTTTGGAAATTTGCCGCAGGCGCTGCGAGATGCCGTAGCCGTGAATCGGGCCAAGCGTCACGATTTTCAGGATCAGCATGTCCAGCGTGCCCTGGAGCAAATCCGATTTCTCAATCGGCATCGCGTTCCTCCTAGACATTCGACACATATAACCCACCGATAGGTAGATTGTCAAGGAGAGACCTGCTGCGTGAGAGACCTCCTGCGGACTTTTGGAAGGGGCGAGCCTGGAGACCGGGCGGGAGGACGCTTGCCACCAACCGCGCCTTACTGCCGGAGATCTCGAGGCGAAGTTGCTTTTGTTCGCAAGGAGTGAGCCGGGGCGCGCCGCGCCTGTTCGCGCTGGCAACCATATCGTAATACGATACGTCTCAATAAGTAGGCGGGCTTAAAGGGAAGTCGGGATCGCCGCTATTGTTGGAGGGTTTTGTGAAGGCCGGGCCCAACCAAGGGGAGTTGCGAATCCACAGGGGCAGTTATGGCCCCTTGCAGTGCAGTCTGGCCTCGCCTGCCCCGGGCACCGACGCAAAATTCCGCCGCTGGAATGTGGTGCTGATTGCAATTCTCGCCTTCATCGTTTTGGGAGCTTTTGTAGCCGCCGAAGCTCCGCGCACTGCCCGCAGTACAAATGCTCCCCTTAAGGAAAATAGGAACCCTGCCGCCGTCCAACACGCCGACTCGAGCAAAAGTGAACCGCCACCGATTCACACCCGCAGTGGCTCTGGAAATCTCAACAAGGAAGTCTCGAGCAATCATCATACCGGCTGATTTCGAAGGCGTTTCGGGAGGCGGCCTCGCCTGAAATCATCCCCATTCCTATTGGCGACACGTCGCCGGGCAAACCCGCGTGAACGGCTAGTCCGATTCCTCAGCGAACGGCCACGGGCAAAAGACTGGTTTCGTCGGGCACAAATCTCTTAGAATAAATTTGTGCGCCCGTAGCTCAACTGGATAGAGCATCAGATTTCTAATCTGAGGGTTCGGGGTTCGAGTCCCTGCGGGCGTACCACTCTCAATTGCCCCTCCCATTGGATTAGTCCTCCCGCGATTTCGACCTCTGCAGTGAACTTGGGAACATCTGGGAGGAAGTGATTTTCGAGTTGATTGACGGCCTGACACCGGTTGCACGTGCGCAACCCACGCGATTCTGATGCTTGGCGCGGCGGAACGTTTGCGCTAGGCTAGGTCGCATTCCCACCTAAGGAGCCATGCGCAATGACGCAACAAACCCCAGTGCAAGCAGATTTGACGTGTTCGCAATGCGGACGGACGTTCGCGCGATCGGATTTGGTGCTGGTCGCCGGAAATTGGGTGTGCGGGGGCTGCAAGCCTGCTTTTTTGAGCAAGGTTATGGCGGAAGGCCCGGGCGCGGCCACATCTTTTCGCTACGCAGGTGTAGGCATTCGATTCGGCGCACGCTTCATTGATGCCTTAATATTTACTGTCCCTATCCTGATCCTCGCCGCTGTTCTGATACCAAATCTCTTCCGGATTCAGAACCAACCGCCAGACCCGGCGATCGCAGCTTTCGTTCTGATCCTGTTTGCGCTTGGTTTCCTTGCGGCGATTTCCTATGAGGTGCTGATGCTGAAGTACCGTGGCGCAACGCTTGGGAAGATGGCCTGTGGGCTAAAAGTTGTCCGCGCCGGCGGCGGTGACCTGGGCTGGGGCGTGTCCTTCGGCCGCTTTTTCATGTGGAATGTTGTCACCCAGGGCGTCCCTTACTTGAACATGATCCTCACGTTGATTAGCACGATCATGGCGGGCGTGGATGAACAGAAGCGGTCGCTGCATGATCGCGTTTGCGACACGCGGGTGATCTATAAACAGGCCGCGGCGTGAGTTTTGACTTAGCCTTTTAACTTCCCGCGAGGAGAGTTTTGACGCGCCTGGCTCCTGGAGCGAGTCCTGTCGCGCGGTTGCCGCGGGGCACGCCGGGACGGTGGCGTGCCCGAACGGCGGCGCTGATTTGGCCCCCAATGGAGACGGAGAGGCTGGCGCTAGGGAGGATTAATCTATGAATCAGCAGATCTCAGCGCAAGCAGATTTGGCGTGTTCGCAATGCGGACGGGTGTTCGCGCAGTCGGATTTGGTGCAGATCGCCGGAAGCTGGGTGTGCGGAGACTGCAAGCCTGCGTTTTTGAGCAGGGTCATGGCGGGCGGCGCCGCCACCGCCCCTACGTGGCAATATGGCGGGTTCTGGATACGAGTCGTGGCGCGGTTGATTGACACCGTTATCCTGTACGTGGCCCAAATCCCTATTCAGCTTCTCTTTATCGGCCGCGTGTTATTTCCCGGCACCAGGCCGCCTGCTGAGTCGGCCACGGCTCTGATCTCGGCGACTCTATGGGTTACGCTCGCTAACTGGGCCCTCCGGGGCGGTTACGAAGTTTTGATGCTCAGGTATTTGGGCGCAACTGTGGGGAAGATGGCGGTCGGCCTTAAGGTGGTCCGAGCCGACGGCAGCGGACTTGGCTGGGGTGTCGCGGTGGGCCGTTTCTTTATGTACATCGTGAGCGGAATCATCCTGGCCATCGGCTACATCATGGCTGGCTTTGATCCGGAGAAACGCGCGCTGCATGATCGAGTATGCGATACCCGAGTGATCTATAAACGGGGCACGGCGTGAGTCTTAACATTAACCTTTTCACTCCCAGTGAGGACAGTTCCAACGCGACTGGCTCCTCCATGAATGCTCGGCAGCCCCGTGCCACACCAGGGACGGTTTCCTGTCCAGGCTGCGGCGGGGATTTGGCCCCAGGTGAGCGGGAGACGGCCTGGCAGATTTGTCCCTTTTGCCAGACGCGAATGCAAATCGCCCACTGGCCCTCGACGTCACAGAGTGAAAATGCTGTAGCCGCCATGCCGGATCAAGCGACGTGCTTCTTTCATCCGGACAAGGCGTACCAGGCTTGCTGTCAGCGGTGCGGCCGATTCGTATGTGCTCTGTGCGATTTGCAGTTGGGAGCAGAGCATGTTTGCCCCACCTGTTTCGAGCGCGGGCGCGCCTCGTCCGGGACGGACGGGGTTAAGGCGGAATGGCGGCACCGCGACGTGCTCTATGATTCGATCGCGCTGTCGGTCGGCTGGGGTTGGATCATCTTCTGGCCAACCTTTGTCGTCGCGCTCCCGATGGTAATCTTTCTTCACGCGAAATATCGCAAGGCTCCGCGCCAGTTCCTCATCCCACGATCTGGCTGGCGCTTCTGGTTCGCCTACTTTGGCTTGTTTTGGGTGCCTGCATTGATTCTGATACCGCTGTGGGTGACGCGCCTGATGCTTAAACATTGACGACCATGACTCCGTTCCGAAAAATTTCGCGTGTAGGCAGCCTTATGGGAACCACCAGATGGTACCTGAGTGAGGATTGCCTGCTGGCGTGCAAAGGCAACTACACGGTGGAGTACCGGCGGTTCTACTTGCGCGACTTGGAGTCCATTGTGGTGTGGCCCGACCGTATGTGGCTCTTGCGGATCATCCCCGGCGGGCTATTTGGAGCGCTCAGCATACCCCTGTGGCTTTGGGTCAATGTTACGTCTGGCGGGATTTTCGCCGGCCTCGGCCTGGCGGGGGTTGCTTTGGAACTGGCGCTAGGACCGACAGCCAAGTCGCGTATTCGAACTACCGGAGCAAGCGTTGACTTGCCGTTAGTGAGACGAACCCGCCGCGCACGCCGGATCCTTGCGAAAATAGACGCGGCTGTTCGCCTTGCCAAAGGCGCCGTGGCGGGGAAACCGATTGCTACGACGGCCGGACCGCAGCCCGCAGAACCCTCCACTCAGACGCGCCCCGAACCTGCTTCCGTAGCCGCTCCTATCGCGGATCCCACTGGGACTAATGGCTCCTAACACGCCAGCTACTCCCTCCGGCTTTTCCGCCCCGGCGAGCTTGCGCCATGCGCGCTGTTTGTTTCATCCGCTGCGCGAAGCGGCGGCGCGTTGCCCGCACTGCGGAGGAACGTTCTGCCGCGAATGCGTAACGGACGAGGATAATAGGCTCGCGTGTCCGCCTTGCCTGCGCCGGATGATGCACCCGCCTGCAAAGCCGGCGCCGGGCCGCAGGTTCCTGCAGGTCCTTGCCGGACTTGCCGCGCTTGTCTGTCTGGCGGTCCTTTTTTTTGCGTTACTGCGCTGGAGAGTGAACACTCCGGAGGCGCATTTGGATCTGCTCGTTTCCGCCGATGACCAAACAGGCGGACGAAACCATGAGTGAAGCCGCGCCAGCTCCGACGGCCACGCAACGAGGACGCCCGGCATCGGCGCACTCGAGGCGGCACCGCCTGAATCCGCTCGAAGCGCTGGAACGCGGATTCGCACTCTTTCAGTCCACATTCTCGCGCGAGGCGTGGCGTTACTACACCGGCGCAGCGCCGCTGGTCCTTTGCTTTATCCCGATATGGGTAGTGGACGGACAGATTCAAATATCTGACGGCGTGCTCCTGCTGCAGGCTGTATTGCTCGCGGCGGCGTATCTGCTGCGCGCTGGGATGGTCGCCGGCTACGTGCAACGTGTTCGCGAGCGAACCTTGGGTGTGCCGCCATCGAAACCTGCGGGCGTGGCTGCGCGAGCAGCAGCTGTGGGACGCTTGCTCGCGTGGAAAATCGCACTGAGCGCCGCTGCTTTGGCGACACTGCCTACTGTCGCTGCGGCCTCGTGGTTTTACGGCGCGTGCCAATTCGCCACGCTTGAGGCGCAGGAAGACGCCGCCGAACGGCATTCATTGGGGGGCTGCCTCGCGCTCTCGACCCAATGGTTCGGCGGCGGCTTGCTTCTTTTCCTGATGCTTTTCCCCCTTTGGATCGCCGTGTGGCTGAACGGCTTCATTGTTGCGGTGATTATCCCGGCGCTGCTGCGCTCGATATTCGGGGTGAAGACCCTTCTATCCACGCAAATGGGCATCTACTCCCTGCTTCAAAGTTCTGCGTTCTGGCTTTCGCTTTTCGCTGGGGCCTGGCTCGCGCTCGATCCGATTGTCAAATGTACGTTCATCGTCGTCTATCAGCATTTGCGATCGCGACGCGAAGGAGACGACCTGCGGGGGGCACTGGCGAGCCTGCCGCGGGAGCAGGAAAAGAAGGCCGAGTTAGTTACAGCAAGCCGGCCCGGCGGCAGAGCGATGCTCGCGTCGCTCATCGTCGTCTCGATGATTCTGCTCGGTGCTCAAACGACGCGCGCAAGCGCCGCAAGGGTGTCGCTAAACCGCGGCAGCGCGGAAACGGTAGCCGGTTCCGCGAACCAAGGGCGCGTTGAAAAATTGCGCCAAGCCCTCAGTGATGAATCCCGCCGTGCAATCTATCGCTGGCACGACGCCGAGCACTCAAGCGCCCCTACTTGGCTTGACAAGCTGCTCAGCAAGATCGGTGAGGCGATTCAGCGCGCGTGGAATGCTTTCTTGGATTGGCTCCGAAGATTATGGCCCCGCGGCCTGAGTCTTTCAACGGATAAGGGCAGATGGCACCTGAAGGACGTTGGATTATGGCTGGCGCTGCTCCTGGCTTTGACTGTTGGGGCGGGAGCAGTGCTCGTTTGGCTCCGGCGCCGCCGCGAGGCGGCCTCGCTTGCCGTTCCCGTCGCAACAACGCCGTTGCCTGATCTCAGCAATGCCGCGGTCGCGAGTGAGCGCTCCGAGAACGAATGGTTCGCGCTGGCAGAGCGGCTAGAAGGAGAAGGCCAACTGAGGTTGGCGCTGCGTGCGGCATACTTGGCCTTGCTAGCTGGACTGGCGCAGCGCGAATGGCTGACGATTCGTCGCGATCGCACGAATCGCGAATATCTCGACGAGTTCACGCGCCGTTGGCGAAGGCGCCCGCAAGCGGCCGTCGACGTTCGGCTCGAGATTCCAGAGAGACTGCGCACCAGTCTACGGCTGTTCGATCGCGTCTGGTATGGGTCTCACGATGTGACACTGGCGGCGGTCGCCGCGTATCGCCAGGGCCAGCGGGAGCTGCTCAACCATGTCTGAGAAGCGTTCGGGTGATCGAGCCTTTCTGAACTGGCGCGGCGCACTGCTGACCGGCGCCGTTTTCGCGGGAGTCTTTGGTATTTTGCTGTTGATGGCGCATCTGAATCAGTCGAGAACAAGCGACGAAGGATCCAGCTTCCGCCAGGACCCTTACGGCGTCAGCTTGCTGTTCGATTCCTATGAGCGTGCTGGATATCAAGTAAATCGCAGCCAGGACCAGAAACTGCTCACGGACCAGGATGCTGCTCGCACCACCGCCTTTTTCATTGGCGGTGACAACTATGAGGATTTCGAAACCCGCGACGGGAAGATGGTTAGAGGCGAGAAATTCCATGCTTTGTTGGAAGACTTCCTCGGGCGTGGCGGCCGTATCGTCCTGCTGCAACACTCACCCGGCGTAAGCGTCGCTTCCATTCCTGAGCCGGGGGACAAGCCTGGGCCCTGGGCCAAGCCGAACTCAGCTCCCATCAAGTGGCAAGTGGAGAAAAATTGGGGAATCGAGAATGTGTTCCATTCGCCAGACAAGGGCGGATTCGGCCCCGCGGTAGCCGAACCTAGCTCCGCCGCGATGCCCGCCGGAAGCGAGAAGATGTATCTCGCCACCGATGCACTCTGGCTCAAAACCGACTCGCAGTGGACCGCGCTCTATGTGGCACCAGCGAACGCAACAGCGTCTCAAACCAGGGGAAATGATGTTCAGTCGCCTGCGAAGGTTTATATGGCTATGAGGAGAGTCGGCAATGGTGAGCTTGTCGTGGCGAGCCAAGAGTCGTTCTTACTCAACGAGACGATCAAGACGCATCCGAATCCCGTGCTCCTGGATTTTCTGGCCGGCGGGCGGCCGGTAATTTGGGTGGATGAAACTCTGCACGGATTGCATCAGGAGGAGGGTGTGCTCTGGCTCGTGCAGCGGTATCGGTTGCAAGGCGCGCTCCTTTTGTTCTGGGCGACTTTGCTAGCTCTGCTTTGGAGCATGAACGGCGATTTAGTGCGACGGCCCGCGCGTAGCCGCAGCGCGGAGATCGTTCGCCAGGGAGAAGGCGCGGGGGTGGCCTCGCAGCGGCTCCTTCAACGGAGCATTCCGAAAGAGCAAGTTGTGGCGGAATGCTGGGAACAGTTCCGCCGCCGCTCGCCGCAGGATGCGGAAGCCATTTCCGCCGAGCCTCGTTGGGGTCCGCGGCTCCGTTCGGCCCTGGGGCAGGGGCCTCTGACGGGATACAACGAACTAAGGCGTCTGATCGCCGAGCGCCGCGCTTCGGCGAAAGGCCTGGCTCATGAAGAGTAAGAGGCTCCCGATCGGTCTGTTTCTTCGCCGAAGACGGCTGCCGAGGAGGCACGAATCGCATGAATAACCAACCGGTACTTGACTCGGACGGGAAAACACAACCTTCGCGCGCCGAAGGGCAAGCGGCGATCACGAGCGGCGCGCACCGCGTCAGAGAAGCATTGGCCCGGGTGGTTGTGGGCCAGAACGAAGCAATTGATCTGGCCTTGGTAACGCTGCTCGCTGGCGGCCACGCGCTGATTGAGGGTGTTCCCGGCGTGGGGAAAACGCTCCTGGCTAAGGCCCTCGCGCGCGCCGTAGCTGGCGAATTTCAGCGCATTCAGTTCACGCCGGACTTGATGCCGGCGGACATCACGGGAACGAGCGTCTTCGACATGAAAACGCAAGAGTTCCGCCTGGTTCGCGGGCCGATCTTCACGAATTTCTTGCTCGCGGACGAAATCAATCGGGCCCCCGCCAAAACGCAATCGGCGTTGCTGGAAGCCATGCAAGAGCGACAGGTCACAATAGATCGCTCGACCTGCGCGCTGCCGCCAGTCTTCGTCGTTTTTGCAACGCAAAACCCAATCGAGCATCAGGGCACTTATCCGCTTCCGGAAGCGCAGAAGGACCGCTTTCTCTTGAAAATTCGCATGGGTTATCCGGTGGCGGAAGACGAAAACGAACTGGCGCGGCTGGTGGCGCAGGGGGATGCGCCGGAACATCGGCTGGCGGGGGAACTCCGCAATCCGGTTTTGCGGCCGGGCGAACTCGATGAGCTGCGTGCAGCCACGGCGCGTGTGAGTGTGAGCGAAGCCGTCAGTCAGTATATCGTCAATTTGGTTCGACAAACGAGGCAGCACGCGGCTATATGGGTCGGCGCCGGGCCGCGCGCGACCCTGGCGCTACTGTCGGCATCGCGCGCGCTCGCGGCGCTCGAGCAGCGCGATTTCGTGCTGCCCGAGGACGTAAAGACGCTGGCTGCTCCGGTCCTCGAACACCGCATGCTGCTCCGGCCAGAATTCGAGATGGAAGGCGTCGAGCTTCGTGAAGTCATCAAGGCAGTGTTGGAAGCAGTCGAAGTGCCGCGCTAGACCGCATAAGGAGTACGTGCGGCAAGGCTGAAGCACAGAAGCATGCGAAATCATGACGGCTGGAGATAAAAAGTTGGCGGGCATCGGTGCGCCGGGCTCTATGGTGGCCGGAATGGGAACCAGCCCGGAGCCGACAGGTCGCCACTTGCAGTCGCCCGACAAACTTGGGCAGCGGGTCGCGCTGCGCCCTGCGGGAACGCAATGTATTCCAGCGGATCCGCTCGCGTGGGCGCTCGGACTGCTGGGTGTGGGGGCGTGCATTGCACCATGGCTTGTAGGCGGATGGCTCTGGCTCAAATTAATCGGAGCAATTCTGGTGCTGCTGGCGTGTTATGACGGGGCTGCGCTGTGGCTCGCCCGGAAGGAATTTACACCGGTCCAGCTATTGCAAGAAAAAGGCCTTGGTGGACGCGAAGGGCAAACAATCCAGGTTCCGCTCGCACTCGCCGGCTCCGGGCGGCACCGGCTCCGCAGCGAAGTCCGCGTGGCGATCATGCCGGCTACGCAAGAGAGTGAAACCGCCTTTGAAGTGCTAAGCAGACCACAGCGGCTCAAGCTCGAGCGACCGAATCCAGCCGACGGTTCGACGTCTGCGGGCAGCTCGCCAGCCCTATTATGGTCCTGGACCTCCGAGATTGCCTTGCTTCGGCGCGGTCTCTGGCCTGGACCGCGCCTTGGCGTCGAATGGCTCTCGCGCTTTGGAATCTGGCGCCTCAGGCAGTGGTTTGAGTTGCCAGAGCCGTTGCGAATCGAGGCGGATTTGCGCTCCGGGCGGCGAGAGATTCTGCGCAGCCAGATTTACCGTGCGCTGGTGGCATCCCGGCAGACGCCGTGGACCGGACAGGGGCGCGAATTCGAGCGCTTGCGCGATTATCAGCCCGGCGATACGTACCCAGAGATCGCGTGGAAGGCCACGGCGCGGCGGAATGCTCCGGTCACGCGGCTTTTCCAATGGGAACAGAAGCAGGAAGTGTATTTCGTGATCGATCAATCGCGGGCGTCCGCGCTTAATCCGGCTGAGGACCGCGAGGATGGCTTCCTACAAGAGCACCAGAAACGGCTGCTGGATCTCAGTGTGGAAACCGCGCTGGTGGGCGCTACGGTGGCACTGGAACTGGGCGATGAATTTGGTCTGGTCACGTACGCGGATGAGCCCAAGTCGTGGTTGCGCGCGGGAAGCGGCCAATCCCACTTTCACCAATTTCGGGATCGCTTGCTCAATCTCGAGCCTTTGCCCACCACTGCGGATTACGAGGTGTTGTTCGGCGAAATCCGCCTGCGGCTGCGGCGGCGCGCATATCTGGTGGTGCTGTCGGATTTGACAGAGCGTTGGGTTTCTGACCCGCTACGCCGCTCAATTGGGCTGGTTCGCTCGTCGCATGCGGTCCTGATAACGAGTATCCTGCCGGCTCACGCGCGGCCGGCATTTTCGCCGGGCGAGGACCCGCAGACGGATTTGGACGTGTACGCGGCGCTTGCACGTGAAAGAGAAAACCAGCGAGTCGGGGCGCTGGCGCGGCAACTGCGTCAATTGAACGTGCAGCTCCGGTTTGTTCCTGCAACCAGATTCTTGCGAACAGCAGTGGAAGGATACTTGGAAAGCAAGCGGGAGCAGCGGCTGTGATTTTGGATCTCGAACGATTTCAGGCGCAGGCGCGACCGCGCTGGAGCGCACTCGAATCGCTGCTCACGGTGCTGGAGGACCGGCCCAGCCGCCGGTTGAACCTGGCGGAAACCGAACAACTGCAAGAGCTTTACGCCCACACCGCCACCGATTTGAATCGCGTCACGCACGGCGCTCTGGCGCCGGACCTAAGACAATATCTCGAGCGCCTGGTGGCACGCGCTTATGCCGAACTCTACTACGCTCCGCCGACGCGCTCCGAAATCTGGCAGCCTCGTCGATGGTTGCGGTTCTTCACTGCGTTCCCGGAAGCGTTTCGGCGGCAGTCCCGCTACTTCACGCTGGCCGTCCTGATCACGGCATTGGGCTGCGCGCTCGGCGGACTGGCGGTTCGCTACGACCCCGCTGCGGTAGACGTGCTGCTCCCGGCTGACTATCTGCGCAATCCAGGCCAGCGGATCAATGAAGAGACAAAAGGACAGAATCGTCATTCAAACTCAGCGCAGATGGAAGCCGCGTTCTCGGCGGCACTGATCACGCACAACATACAGGTGGCGCTGCTCGCGGCAGCACTCGGCGTAACGTTTGGCATCGGGACGGCGCTGCTACTGTTCGAAAATGGCGTGCTGCTTGGCGCAGTTGCGGTTCGTTACACGCAGCAGGGCTTTGGCCTCTTCGTGACTGCCTGGTTGTTGCCGCATGGAGCGTTCGAGATTCCGTCCATCCTGATCGCCGGGCAGGCAGGGTTCTACTTGGCGCGCTTGCTGCTGCGTCGGCGAGAAGATCGCGACATGCGCCGGGCCATGCATGAATGGCTCCTCCTAATTGGCGGCCTGGCGATGATGCTGGTGTGGGCGGGCATGATGGAAGCATTTTTTTCGCAGCATCACGAGCCGGTTCTGCCTTACGGATTCAAAGTTGCGGTTGGCGCGGCAGAGCTAGGGCTGCTGACGGTTTATCTGCTGCTCGTTGGTCAAAGAAAGACCGCGGCGGAAGAGCAGGTGAGTGGCCCCTCGGAGAGTAAATGACGGACCCTCAGCCAACTCGGTTGCCGACCGTGGCCGAACTCACCGTTGCGACCCCGGAAGGCGTGGTCTTTCGGCTGCCGTTGGCGGGTCCAGCGGCACGGCTTTACGCAATGCTGCTCGATACAGCGATTGTGCTGGCGGCGGTGAACGGACTTGGTTGGGTGGTTTACGCGATTTTCGCGAAAGCGCCAGGATTTGGAGTCATGGTGATCACGCTGGCTGAATTTGCCATCGGGTTTGCCTATGCCGCGCTGCTGGAGGGTTTTTGGAACGGTCAAACCGTCGGAAAGCGCCTGCTCCATTTACGGGTAATTGACCAAACCGGGCTTCCCCTGCGCGTCGAGCAGGCATGGGTACGAAATCTGATGCGCGTGTTCGACGCGCTGCCCTTTGCGTATCTGTTTGGTGGTATCTCTGTGCTGAGCAGTCCGTTGATGCAAAGGTTCGGCGACCGAGTGGCGGGGACGCTCGTGGTACGCGAAACACCCTTGGCTCCGCCGGCGGAGGAATTCTGGACGCGCCAGAAGTACAACTCCTTCCTGGATTTTCCCGCAATCGCGATGCGTCTACGCCGCGCGGCGACGCCCGAACTGGCAAGTCTTATTCAAGACGCGCTGCGCCGTCGTAACGAGCTAGCGCCTTACGCGCGGCGGGAGATCTTTCGCGAACTAGCGACGTATCTGCAGAACGAAATCGCCCCATTTCCCGACGAACTAGTCGAGATGCTCAGTGACGAGCAGTATTTGATTAACGCGGCCGGTGCACTGTTTGGGGACCAGCGACTCTCGAGAATCCAGCGTTGAATGGAACCACCTCTTTTTTCGCTGGGCACAAAATCGTCTCTCAGGCCGCGCTATTCCTGCCAGGTCCAGCCTGGAAACACTGGTCAGGAGGATGTACCGGAGACATGGGTAACACACCGTTCCGGTTACGCAGGCAAGCTGCTCCACTCCCGAATGCCCTTCGCTTCTATTTTCTAGCGTCAGAATCGCTCCCAAGAATTTTGCGGGCGTAGGCCGGAGCCTTGCCCTCGTCTTCGTGTTTGCAATAAGCGTACACGTCAACGCCCTGACTCATCCAGGTATCGAAGCGCTTTCTCCACGCGGCCAGTTGTTTCGGCGCGTAGTTTTCCAGCCGCAGGCGCACATAGGTAAAATTCGCGGTGAGCACCTCTGGCGGCTCCTGCTTTTCCGTCTCCGCGATGCACAGAGCCGTCTCGTGCTTGCGCAGGGTCTCATACGTTTCCTCGGTGTACCACGACGCGTGGCGCACCTCGAATGCAAACAGAAAGGCCGGTGGCCGCATCGCCAGAAAATCTTCCAGCAGCGGCTTGTCAAACTTGAACGAAGGCGGAAGCTGCACGAGAATCGGCCCGAGATGATCGCCTTCCTGCAGCACGCTGGCCACTTCCAAAAATCTTTTCAGCGTGCTCTCGCTTCCGCGCAGTCTCTGAATGTGCGTGATCTGCTGATTCGCCTTCAGGGCGAAACGAAATCCTTCCGGCACGCTTTTCGTCCAGTTCAGCAGTAAATTCTCCGTAGGCATGCGATAAAAACTGTGATTGATCTCCACGGTCGCGAATTGCGTGCCGTAATAGCGCAACATCTCCTTGTCAGGCAGCTTCTCGGGGTAGAAATTCCCTTTCCACTGCTTGTACGAGTACCCCGACGTCCCTACCCGAAGCTGGGCAGCGTTAGAAATGGAACACCTCCAAATTGTGAAATTTAATCATAGGTGCGACGCCGGGAAAAGGACGCTACCGCGTGAAGGCCGGCTAGATTCTTTTGACCCGCTGGTATTTCTGCGGTAGGTCGCTGCCGAACTTCCCGCACAAAGCAGACACGTCTTGAAAGTCTTTGTCCTTGAGCTCGTATCCGGAATGAAATCGGACCGTCCATTCGGGTGAAATGCACCTCACCCTTCGGCCCTTTATCGACCCGCTTCCCTTGAGGGAAGCTGCAGGATATTTTTCTCCCCTTGCAGGCGGCCCGTATATCCCGTCTCCCTGACCGTCGAGCACAATGACGTGGACATCAATTTCTCTTCCGCGATCGTCGCCCAAAACGAAAATCACTGCGACAAACCCCGGCTATAATTTTGCTTCAAGTCGCTTTCCTTGCTTTCGACGACATACCGTCGCTGAGAAGCTCGATCGCCCCTTCAATTCTCTGCTGGCTCCTCCAGAAATCTTTCCACAAATCGCCCTTGTCTTTCAGCCGCGCAAAAACCGTCTTGATGTTTAGATTCTCCGGTTTCAAACCCGACTTCAGTTCGCGCGGCAGGACGGGCGTGGAAACCGGAGCCTTCGCAAACGCCCGCACGGAATACGCGCACGCCAGCGGCCGGCCCATGGCATTCTGCTGGACATCAATCAGTACGCGCCCCGCAGGTCTTTTCGCCACCGACCGCTCGTTGGTCACCAGATTGGGATGCTGCGCCGTCACCGTGCGCGCAATGATTTCGCCAAACGTGCGCAATTGCTCGTACGTGTAAAGCGGCTCTACCGGAATAAAAATGTGGAATCCCGTCGCGCCTGACGTTTTCAGGAAACTCACAATTCCCAACTCTTCGAGTTTTTCCTGCAGCGCTCGGGCGATGATCACGACTACGGAAAACTCCGTTCCGTCCGAAGGATCCAAATCAAAAAAGAAATAGTCTGGATGCTCGAGGTCATCCAGCCGGCTAGTCCACGGATTATGGTCAATGCAACCGAGTCCCGTTAGAAACAAAAGTGCAGCGCGATCATCCGCCGTCGCGTAATGAATCTGTTTTCCGCGCTCCTCGGAGTCAATCGGCGCGGCCTTAAACCATTCCGGAAGGCCCTCAATCAAATCCTTCTGGAAAAACGCCTGCCCCTGAATGCCGTCGGGATAACGCCGCAGGACCAACGCCCGCCCGCGTAAAAACGGCAAAATGTAATCCGCCATCCGGTAGTAGTAAGCCAGCAGGTCGCGCTTTGTGTAGCCCGACTCCGGAAAGTAAACTTTGTTCAGGTTGCTGAACCGCAGCCGCTTCCCATCCAGTTCGATGTTGATGGTTTCCGCGCGACCTTTGAATAACTCCGCTTCAATCGCGGCCTCGCTGCTGATCACTTTGCCGACCACGTCTGGCGCCCGCACTATGGTCGGCGCGGTAACCGCGACTTCGCTCTCCCACTTGCATTCCTCAGGCTTCAAGTCCTCGCGCAGCCCGATGAAAACCGGATGCCGCAAATACTTTTCCTGCGTCCAGCCGCCAAACTTCACGCGCGCCACAAGCTCTGGCTTGATCCAAAAAGGCTTTTCATTCGTTTCCGGCACGTTCTCAAATGGAGAAGCAGCTGCCCGCAACTCCTTGAATCTGCCGCTCAGTTCCGCGTGCTTCTTCCCGTCAAATCCGCTTCCGACGTGCCCGATAAACCTTAGCTTCTTCCCTTCATACAATCCCAAAAGCAACGAGCCAAACGGAATCGCCTCCGTGCGCGCCTCCGTCCATCCGCCAACTACCGCGTCGAGGGTCTGGCTAACCTTCAGCTTCGCCCAACTCGCGCTGCGATCGCTCACATAACGGCTGTCGGCACGCTTGGCAACAATTCCCTCCAGGCCATTTTCTTTCGCCAGCTCATACAATTCCTTCCCATGCTCAGGCTGATGGTCCGCATAGCGAAACCGCTCTGTCGCGTGCAGCATCCGCTGCAAAAGTTGCTTGCGCTCCAGCAATGGCGCGTCGCGCAAGTCGTATCCGTCGCAATAAATCAGATCAAACGCAAAGTAAACGACCGGCGTCTCCCGAACCTGCTTTTCGCCCGGCGCGCGCACGTGCATGCGCTCCTGCAAGCGCTGGAAGTCGCCGCGCCCCTCGGCGTCCAGCGCCACAATCTCGCCATCCAGAATCGCCTCGCGCCCCGCGAACCGCTTCGCCAGCGCGGCCAGTTCCGGATAGCGCGCCGTGATGTCAATGTTATTTCGCGAACGCAGGGTCAGCACGCCATCCGCAATCCATGCCATCGCCCGCACGCCGTCCCACTTAATTTCAAACAGCCAGCCCGGATCGGAGAACGGCTGCTCGACCAGCGTCGCCAGCATCGGCTCGACGCGCGACGGCATCGCACTCTTGCCCGCGCCATGCACTTCCCTCGCCTCAATCGGAAACCGGCTGCGCTTCGGTGGCGCCTGCTCCGCAATCTCCGCGAGGCTTCGCCCGGTCAGAGCCGAGCCGTCGTGCTCGTCAATATTCCACTTTGCGTCTTCCGCCGCGTCTTTGTGCTTGATGAGCAGCCACTCGTTGCCCTTCTCGCTACGCTTGATCTTCACCAGTACGAAGCCGCCACGCAGCTTCTGGCCGTTCAGGCTGAACTTGATTTCTCCGCGGGCCAGTTGTGGCAACATATCCAGCACTGGCGCTTGCGATTTGCCGGGATCGCCTTCCACGACAAACGTTCCGCGGTCCCACACCATTACCGTTCCCGCTCCGTAGTTTCCCTCGGGAATCTTTCCTTCGAAGTTGCCGTACTCTAGCGGATGGTCTTCTGTCTGTACCGCAAGCCGTTTGTCTGACTGGCTTTGTGAGGGTCCTTTCGGCACCGCCCACGATTTCAGCGTGCCATCAATCGCCAGCCGGAAGTCGTAGTGCAGCCGCGTCGCGGAATGTTTTTGCACGACGAATGTGTTTCCGTGTTCCCCATGGCGACTCGGCTCCAGCCGCAGCTTCGGCATCGGCTTCGGCAGCCGAGTACGTTTTCCTCCCGCGGCAGGTTTCCCGTCTCGCACAGGTGTAGCTGCCGACCGAGGCTCAGTCTTCTGCGCCTCATCGACATCCGGCGCCCCCGTCGGCTCCGGCGTCCGGTCAAACTTCCTCTTCCGCCTATACTCTTCCAGCTTCCCCATGCCCGCATTCTACCCTGCCCTCATCCACATCGCGGAATCGCCCCGACCGTCGGGCAAGGCCACATCCAAATCGACTGAAATGCCATTGAGTTGAATCGTGGGGCTGAACTGGATGAGTTGATACCCGCGGCTCGGTATGTCCGGGACGCTGCCAGGGGACCGCCAATAATGCTGAAACGGCAAATCGAAGAGCCGCTGCCCCGTCAGGAGCGTCCTCGCGCCAACATACAGCCCCGGTGAATAGCCCGCAGCGCCGACCGTTCGGTGCCAAGCCCGACAGTAATCGATCACATCGTGCGCCTTCGCGCTGGGGTTGACCTCTTCCAGGTCACACCAGACGTTCACTCCGTCAGGAAAGCCTATTGTCTGGGCAATCGAGACCACCTCTTGCCCGTCTTGTTGTCCGAGAGCTTGATCCGGCGACCATCCCGTTGCGCGCACGTGTTGAACGGGCATCAGCGCAAGTCCGGAATTAAGAATGTCGGCGGCTTCTTGCGCAGATAGGTTCAGAGAAGCCTGGGCGTGGGCGAGATAACGAAGGCAAAATCTGTATCCTTGCGAGAAAAACTGGCGCGCAAGTGCGGCGGACAGAACCGCGTCGCAGTCAAATCCCGGAACCCAAGAGGCCGCGCTTTCGATTCTGCCGGGCAGTTGCATGTGTCGACATCCACCCTCGCCAACCTGGTGTACTATTCATTTTCCTTTTCCACCAAAGCAGAGCTGAGGGACCTGCTTTCTTGTTTCCGCCTCGGCCCTTTCCTTCTAGCTCTTTGGCGGAGGCTCCAGCAGAGGTGCGTTCGCGTCCGGGTGATCGCGCAAATACTGCTGCAAAGGCTCGTCGCGCCTCACGATGCGGAATCCCCGGCGGGTGTTCACATCAATCGTTTTCTGAACGTCCAGTTCGTCCAGACCAATCACTTCCTCGGCGGATTTCGTGCCATCTTCCTCGACCGTGGTGAAATGAACCTGATCGTTCACAAACCAATAGTCGGTCACGCTGAAGGCCGTCCCGTCTTTCAGGAAGAGTTCGACGAACTGGTGGTATCCGTCGTAGTACACGTACACGGGATACTCGTAAACCAGCGGGGTTACATAATTCGGGGGATGGTATTCGGGCGCGCGCCAATCGCCGCAGCCAAAGCCCCATACCCAGGCAGGACCGCAGTTCACCCACCAACTAGGGTAGAAGAGCCTAACCGGGAAAAATGTTGCGCGAAGAAAAACATGGTGGCGAATGAAGATCGGGCGTTGTCCAAAGCCCCCGGGTGCAATGCCAGCTCTTTGCCCAAAGATCACCGGCGGGTGCGGTGCCGTTGCGTGGGGAGCTGGCGAAGGCAAAGCATGCGGAGGGCTAGCCGGTCCCGCGGGGTGCGCGCCCGGAGCAGCGTGCCCACCTCGAACAGGACCGCCCTGATGGCCCGCTTGACCACGCTGCGCCAACGCAACCGGAGCCTGAATCCAGAAACAAGCCAGCCCGCACGCAACCGCAATCCAAATCTTCCGCGGGCGCCTATGTTCTTTCCTCCCCATTTTCGCTATTCCATTTTTGATTTTTTCTGCAAGCGCCATGGCATTACCTCCTTGCAGCCAGAATCGGCTCTTCTCGTCGGCGACTTCCTCTCATAGCGCGACCGCAGATTCTTGCTCGCCCTGAACCTGCGAAAGGCCCACCCGTTCTTTGTTCCCATTTTCAATCTTCTAATTTCCATTTTCTACATTCGTTTTCATAACCGGATCAACATACTTGACGAGCAGCACCTCGTTGCCCTGCTCGCTGTAAATGAGTTCGTCGACAAGTTTCTTCGCTAACAGAAGCCCGAAGCCCCCCGGCCGAAGACCTGCAGCTTCTCGAGCGGCAACGTGGCCCAAGAGATCTTCGGCCGGGTTGTGGATGGCCGCGTGGCGTAGCTCCTCCAGCGAGAAGCCCTGACCAGGGTCTTTGACACGGCATGCAACCGCGCGGCGGGCGCGAAGGAACGAGATCTCCACATGCTGGCTCGCATCAAAATGTCCGCCATATTCCATCGCGTTCAGAAGGACTTCTTTGAAAGCAAAGATGATTCCTTCGGGAATATCGGGATCCCTGACCCCGCGAAGGAATTGCACCAGGCGATCTGCCGTAGAGATGTCGCAGCGAGCCGCCAAGCGAACCCATGCGGGCGTCGCCGAAAATACCTCGATACCGTCATCCCAGCACGGTGAGGCCATAGCGGCACGCACCATTTCGGCAAGTTCAGAGGCGTCGAAGGGAGCCGAGAAATAACTGAAGGCGCCCTCGCGCATGGCCGAAACGACATCGCCAGGAGTAAATCTATCGGCGAGGATAATCAGGCGGACGTGAGCCCGAGCGCTCCTGATTTTGTGAAGAAGCTCAACATCGTCTGGACCCAACATCTTCCGCCCGGTGACGATCAGGTCGAACGGCTCGGTCGTGGCCAGCGCAAGGGCGTGTTGATTGTCAGCGGCGCGCTGCACACCCCAGCCGCCAGCTGTTAGAACGCTCGTAAGCAGTTCATCGATCTCGCCACCCGATGCCACCACGAGCGCGGACTTTTGCTGAAGCGGATCTGCGCAGCTGCAAGGACCCGTCATAGGCACACCTACCTCTAGGATGCTCTAGGGCGACGAGGCGGCATATCCGTGTGACCGGAAACTTTGCCAGGGCCTGGTACTTCTCAGGGGTCAAGTGGCCGGTTACTTGTAACAGCACAGGAAGCAGCACACCCTTGAGCAGGCTAGGCTCGCAGCGTGCTAGCTTTGATGGAATCGCGGAGGTTATGCCTTGTTAACCCCTTTTGGGAAATTGAAAGTGGCGTTCGCGCTCGTCCTGACGCCGGTTTTTATTTCTTTTGCTGGGGTTCCTTTTGGTGGGACCGCCCAAGCCCAGGAGAAAATCAAGGTTGGGTTTTCCATTGAAGCGATGAACGGCGAGCGCTGGCAGACGGACCTCGACTCGTTTCAGGCGCGCGCGAAGGAGCTCGGGGCGCAAGTCGTCTCCGCGGATGCGAAGGGCGACGACAACCTTCAGTTACAGCAAGTGAAGGCGATGATCCACGGCGGCATTCAAGTGCTGGTGCTGTTCCCGCACGACGCCGTAAAGGCTGCGATCATCGTGGACGCCGCGAAAGCCGCCAACGTGAAAGTTATCAGCTACGACCGGCTGGTGAGAAACAGCGACGTGGACTTGTACATCACCTTCAACCGCACGGAAATGGGAAAGATGCAGGCGGAATCGCTGGTTGAGAGGGCGCCCAAAGGAAACTACGTGCTCATCGCGGGTTCGCCGAACAGCGAAGACGCGAAAGCATTGCACGAAGCGCAGATGAGCGTCCTGCAGCCGTATGTGTCGCGCGGCGACATCAAAATTGTTGCCGATGACTACATCCAGGATTGGGTACCGGGCGACGCGTACCTAGCGATGCTGAAGGCGCTGGACGCCACGCACGGAGACATCGCGGCGGTGGTGTCCTCCAATGACGGAATGGCTGGCGGCGTGATCCAGGCCCTGCGCGAGAACAACCTGGCCGGCAAAGTTGCGGTGTCCGGCCAAGACGCGGACCTCGCGGCCGTGATTTGCGTAGCGCAGGGCACGCAAACAATGACCATTTACAAGCCCATCAAGCAGCAGGCAAGCAGAGCCGCCGAAGAAGCCGTGCGGCTGGCCAAGGGCGAAAAGGCGCAAGGCGATATCGCCGTGAACAATGGCAAAGCAAAAGTACCCGCGATCCTGCTCAAACCGGTCCTGGTGACGCGGGACAATATCAGCTCTACGGTGGTGAAAGCCGGCTTCCAATCATTGAAGAGCATCAATCAGGCCTTATCGCCCAACCAGCAGATTCGGTAGTCCTTCCTTCACATTTTCGATTTTCCGTTTTCTATTTTTCAACTTCGCCCGAGCCTGCGCCCACGGGACCAGGGCTCTTGTGCCACCACCCTACGGACCTGGGAGAAGCGTGGAGTGGCGTAGACTTTTCAAGCTGTGCCTTTCTGATGTGTGGCCATGTCCACCCATAGTTCGAGTTGGTAGTCCACCAGTTGATCTGGTCCGCGCCCTCTCCCATCGGCGCGGGGCTCTTGTGCCACCAGCCCACGGACTTGGGAGAACTATAGAGTGGCGTGGGCTTTTCAAGCTGCTCCTTTCCGGCGTGTGGCCAGGTCCACTTATAGTTCCAGCTGGAAGTCCACCAGTTGATCTTGTCCGCACCCGCGCCCATGGGCCCAGGACCGTTGTGCCGCCACCAGGGCTGAGCGCGAGCCACGCGAACAGGCCCGAAAGCAAGGAAAAGCACCGCGCACAGACCGAAAACGAAATGTTTCATAGATGCGTTACCTCGAAGGCAGGATGCGTCGCTTCACTTCTCTATGGAACTGTCACGAGTTGCAGTGGAAGAGTTTCCACGAAACCCGGTGGGCCAGAGACATGCAGTCCGTACCATTCGAGATTATACGGCGAACAAGACGCCTTCCAGATCAGGAGAAAACCTGCATTCCTTTTGCGGCCAACTCCAAACGGACCTACCGGTAACTCATGGAATCGATAGCCAGTTTCGACAATTTATCCGAGGTTGGCCGATCATTCGCTACGGTATTGCAGCCGACGCCTGGTTGGAGTACGCGCTTTCGCTACCACTCGAATCCACCGCCGAGGTTACGTAGTAATAGGTGGTCCCGCTAGTCACATCGGAATCGGTGTACGTTAGGCCGCTGACCAGCGATGAATTGATCTTTACATAGCCGCTGCCGCTCGTGGTGCTGCGATATACGTTGTATCCCGAAACTGTGGACGCGCTGGCGTTCCATGTGAGCGCCACGGAATGCACCACTCCCGTTCCCGACAGGCTAACCACTGCCGGCGAACCGGTGGCGTTGCTGACTATCGAGATACTCCCGCTCACGCTGCCTGCCGCAGTCGGGTCAAACGTGACCGACAGCGTGAGCTTTTGCGAAGGCGCCAGAGTCACCGGTGCGGCGCCGCCACTCAGCAAGTAACCGGGCCCACTCTGAGTGATAGACGAGAGGGTCACGCTGGCGTTCCCAGTGTTGGTCACCGTAACCATGTCCGCCGGGGATGATGTACCTACGGTTACCTTGCCAAAGCTCAGGCTTGTTGGACTAACGCTTAGCGTATAGCTAGCGGCGACGGCCGAGCCGCTCAGGCTCACTGAAGTCGGCGAAGTCGGCGAGTTACTCACGATAGAAATGCTGCCGGACACGTACAGCAACATGACCTTAACCTTTGGGAGCGCGGAGGTGACGATCCTGAATCATTCCGGGGCAACCATCGGCTCTTGCGCAAATAACTCCGTCTGTCAGCTGACCCCGAGTTTCTCAACCTCCATGGTCACTCTGTCCGGGGCGCCCTTTCCGGTCACCGTTGATATGAATTCGGTCGTGGGAATCAAACTGGATTTGAATGTGAACTCTTCCGTGCAAAACGACCTTTCCATCAATCCTTCGGTCGGAATTGCGCACTTCCGTCAGCGTGAGGATTCCGATGAAGATCAGGAGATGGAGGATCTCGATGAACTGGACGGCCAGATCACGGCGATGGGAACCAACCAGTTCACGCTCGTCGATCGCAGGAACGCCCAGTCGTTCACTGTAACTGTGGACAGCAACACCATGTTCGAGGATTTCGGCCGCGCCGGATGCACGGCCAATCCGCCGGACTTCACCTGTCTGCAGACGGGTCAAATTGTGGAAGTCAACTTGAGCGAAAACGGCATGGGCTCGATGCTGGCTGAGCGCGTGGAATTTATTGAAAACGCCAGCCAGGAGGCCATCAAGGGAACCATCACCAGCGTGGACAGCAGCACGCAGTTCCACATGGTTGTCTTCAAGGAAGAGCCCGCGGTCAATGGCATCTCAGAAGGCGCCCCGGTTGTGGTGACCATTGCTCCAAACACCACCTTTCAGATCGGCATGGAAGAGATGGGCGAGGATGGCGGCTTCGGCATGTCGGGCTTCAGCTTCGCCAGTTCCGCGGACCTGATGGTAGGTCAGGATGTGCAGGTTCGGCCGGGAATGCCCAGTTCCGCCGGCGGGGTCGTCACCATCACGACCGACCTCGTGCGCCTGTGGCCTTCGCAAGTCACCGGGCAAGTGGCCAGCATCAACTCGAACAACGGTTCGTTCACGTTGTCGGGGCTCTCGCCCCTTTTTACGGGCGCGACACCGCCTGTAAATACCATCACGGTTATGACCCTCTCATTTATGAACTTTCAGGACTTTCCCAATCAGGGGAAGCCCGCGGTTGGCAACACCGTGTCTGTAAAGGGATTGCTGTTTAATACTCCCACGGCGCCGACACTGGTTACGCGCACCATTGAAAATCACCAGTAGCGTTGATTCTCCAACCTAAGCCCAAAGCCTGGCGGCGGCGAGCTTTGCGTAGAGCGCCAAGCTCGCCGCTTGTGATTTCGCACTGCAACTTTCCGAGCTTGTCGGCTCTAGCCACTTTCTGGGTACGGCTTTGCAAACTAGGCATCCCCCTCCCCGGATTCGCCTTGCTTTCTCCCCCAGCCGTGGCTAACCTTACAAATCGACAACAAATTGGGGCGGTCGGCTCTAAAGACAAGAGAACCCTGGGGTGGCACAAACGGCAGCGGCAGGAATCCGCTGCTACAACTGGGGAGATTCGATATGGCTTCAACAGTCTGGAAGGGACATCTCACCTTCGGTTTGATTTCGATTCCGGTGCGCTTGACCACCGCGGCGCGCACCGAGCGCATCAGCTTCAACCAGCTCCACAAGGAATGCCACACGCGCGTCAAGCAGCCGCTGTTCTGCCCGACGCACAACCGCATCATTGAGCGCTCGGAAGTGGTGAAGGGCTACGAGTACGAGAAGGATCAGTACGTGCTCTTTAGCGAAGAAGAGCTCGACAAGATCGAGCCGGCCTCCGCGAAGGTCGCGGAGATTCTCGAGTTCGTGAAGCTCGGCGAAGTGGATCCCATTTATTTCGACGCCTCGTATTATCTCGCCCCCGATGAAGGCGGTGCGAAAGCGTATCAGCTTCTGATGAGCGCTATGCAGGAGTCGGGCTACGCGGCCATCGCGAAACTAACGATGCATCAGCGCGAACACATTGTTGTGGTGCGGCCAAGCAGCAAGGGCATGATGCTGCACACGATGTTCTACTCGAACGAGATTCGCGCGGCGGAATCGTCTTCCACGGACCAAGTCGAAATCAAGGACCAGGAGAAAAAGCTCGCGCAGCAACTGATCGAAAACCTCGCCGTGCCATTCGAGCCACAGAAATACAAGGACTCGTATCAGGACAACGTGCGCGGGATGATTGCCGCCAAGCTCAAGGGCCAGGAAGTGACCGAGGTGCAGCAGCCGCACATGGCTCCGGTCATTGACTTGATGGAAGCGCTGAAGAAGAGTTTGGCCGAGCGCCAAGCGCCGGCGAAGAAGCCCCCGGTGCGCGCCGTCGAGCCTGCAGCGGCGGGTCCGGTGGCCGTTCCAAAGAAGGGCAAAAAAGCCGTCGGCTAAGAGTTGCCTTGGTTGTCGTCCCGAACGGAGTGAGGGATCCCGGCTTGTTTTCAGTGCTCTTCGAGACGATGAGCGCAACCCGGCTCGTAACGTCAGGCATTCGCTTTTTGAGGCGCTTTTAAGTTTTCATGGGGACCACAGACCGATTCAGCCGCGACGAAGTCCAGCGCATCCTGGGTCTGTCTCCGAAACAACTGGACGACTGGGACCGCCTCGAACTGGTCTCGGCACGCAAGGATCAGGGCAACCGCTTCTACGATTTCCGCGACCTCATCGCGCTGCGCACCGTAAAACAGCTTATTGAGCAAGGCATTCCCGCCAGGCGCTTGCGACGCGCGCTGGCCGCGCTGCGCGAGAAGCTTTCGCAAGTGCAGGCCCCGCTGACCGAACTGCGCGTTCTTTCGGATGGCAAAGACGTCATCGTGGAACGCCAAGGCGCGCGTCTCGAACCGGTGACCGGCCAATTCGTGATGAATTTCGAGACGCGCCAGCTGGATGAAGAAGTTCACGTCATCTCCGAGCGTGGCGCGGATGAGTGGTTCGCGCTGGCTCTCGATTACGAAGCCGATCGCGCGAACCGCAAAACCTGGGCGGAAGCGATTGACGCCTACGAACATGCCCTGCGACAGGACCCGCAACGCACCGACGCACTGATTAATTGCGGCACGCTGTACTACGAACAAGGAAACTTCGAAAAGGCTGCCGAGTGCTACCTCCGCGCGATCGACTCCGATCCGCAGAGCGGCCTGGCGCATTTCAACCTAGGCAGCGTGCTGGAAGAAAAAGGTCAGCTCGAAGAAGCGCGCCAGCATCTTCGCCTGGCCGTGCGGCTCGATCCAAGCCATCCCGATGCGCGTTATAACCTCGCTTTAGTTTGCGAGAAGGTCGGCGCCTTCGACGAAGCCCGCGAACACTGGCAAGCTTACCTGCAACTCGATCCCGCCAGCCCCTGGAGCGATTACGCCCGCCAGCGCCTCGCCGCGAGAACGGCAAAGTCCGTCGGCCGCCGCTGAATCCGGAGAAATGCTGTGAACCGAATCATTTTCGCAATGGTTTTCTTGTTTACCACAGCTTCCGTCGCCCCGACTCAAACCACCGACAGTGATGCCGAACACCGAAAGTGGATTGTGCGTGTACTCGAAGCGACCGGAACCATAAAACCAGGCATGACTCGCGAAGATTTGTTGAAGGTATTCACGACCGAAGGTGGCATATCGACCCGTTTTCAGCGGACGTACGTATATAAAAATTGTCCGTATATCAAAGTGCGGGTGGCGTTTGAGGCCGCGGAAAACCCGGATGATGGCTTGACGGAAAAACCCGAAGACCGGATCACGAAAATCTCGGCGCCTTTTTTGGCGTATATCGTCGTGGATTAGCCGGTGGTATGATCGGAGACACGCGCTAGGCGATTTTGAGTTTCTTCTGCATCTCTTCGAGCGAGATACCCTTCGTTTCCGGGTAGAACGAGAGCACGACGAAGAATTGCACAACCATCATCGCGGAGAAAAACGCGAAGGGGTAACCGCCGGAAGATGCCGCCATCAGCGGGAAGGTCCAGGAAATCAGCGCGTTCATGATCCAGTGGGAGAAGCTGCCGAGGCTCTGGCCTTTGGCGCGCACGCGATTCGGAAACACTTCGCTGAGGTAGACCCAAATCACCGCGCCCTGCGAGAACGCGAAGAAGGCGATGAAGCCAATCAGCATCCACACCAGCAAGTCTTCGTGGCGGTTGGTGAAGAAAATGGCGGCAACGCCGCCAAGACACACGCAGGTGCCAACCGAGCCTACCAGCAGCATGGTCTTTCGGCCGAGTTTGTCGATGACGGCCATCGCGATCATGGTGAAAAGCAGATTTGTGGCCCCGACGGCCACCGATTGCAGGTCGCCCGAAACTTTGCTGAAGCCGGCGTGGGCAAAGATGCTGTTCAGGTAATAGAGGATGGCGTTGATGCCCGAGAGCTGATTGAACATTCCGATGGTGACCGCCAGGAAAATTGGCACGCGGTAATTTGCGGTGAAGAGCGCATCGCTGGTGGCGTGCTCCGCGCCGATGGATTCCACGATTTCTTGGAGTTCCTGCTGAGCATTTTCTTCGCCGGTCAGGCGAAGCACTTCTCCGGCTTCATCCGTTCTTCCTCTCTTGACAAGCCAACGCGGGCTTTCCGGAATTCCGAAAAGCATCGCAAGAAAAAGCACGGCGGGGATCGCGGAAACACCGAGCTTCCAGCGCCATTCCGTATCGCCGAAGCCCATGGTGCCGACGAGGTAGTTGGAAAAATAGGCGAGTAAAATTCCGAAGACGACGTTGAATTGGAAAATGCCGACCAGACGCCCGCGCCATTTCGCGGGAGCAATCTCGGCAATGTACATCGGGCCGAGAACGGAGGAGCCGCCGATGCCGAGTCCGCCAATGAAGCGGAAAAACAAAACAGCATCCCAGTTCCACGCAAACGCGCAGCCCAAAGCCGAGGCCACGTAGAGAATCGCCATCCAACGCAAACTGGCGCGGCGGCCAATGCGGTCTCCCGGAATGCCCGCGAGCATGGAGCCAATCACCGTACCCACCAGCGCGCTGGCCACGGTAAACCCGAGCCAGAATGGCGTGAGTTGGTAAAGGTCTTTCAGGGCTTGCGTGGCCCCGGCGATGACCGCGGTGTCGAATCCGAAAAGCAGCCCTCCCAGGGCTGCGACAACCGTGCTTCTTATAAGCGTGGAATTCAGTTTCATGTCACCTGCCCTGGTAAAGACTCAGAAAAGCAGCCGGATTGTACACAAAGAAAATGGAAAATAGAAAACGGAAAATGAGAGCAAACGGAACTTAGATCAATGCAGAATGATGGTCAGGAGAACCTGGGCAGAAACATTCCCGTGTGTTGTTTGTGCTCGGCGAAACCTGGGCCGAATTCCTGGCGGAGGAAGGACTCCTCGCGCCGCGCTTTTACGTAGAAGGACAGCCAGGCGATGACCACGGCGAGCAAGGCGCGGACTTGGCCAAAAGTAATAGCGGTTCCGAGAAGCCCGAGTAGAATTCCCGTGTAAATGGGATGGCGAACTGAGCGATAAGGCCCCGTCCGAATCAGCTCGTGCCCTTCTTTGAGGGTGACGACGCCGCTCCAATTAGCGCCGAGATGCCAGCGCGCCCAAAGCGCGATGCCGATTCCCGCCGCGGTTAGCACAACACCTGTCCATTCGCTACCTGGACCCGCCGGAAGAAAGCGGTTCCTCAGCCAGAGTAAAACGGGTTGCGGTTCGTAGAGGAAATAAAAACCGATTACAAGCGGAAGCATGTATCCAAATCGTTGAAGAATGGATTCGCGCTGCTTGGTTTTCTTCCGCTTGAGCGCAGAGACGAGCCAATAGGCGCCAAAGAGAAGCCACAGCGCTTTAATCCATTCGAGGGAGGAAGAAAAATCCATATCGCGGCCTCACTTGCCGCTCTCTTGAAGATGGAACAAGGCGGCCATCATTGCAAGTTTGAAGCGCTGTCGTCGGATGCACTTTTGGCGAATTTCGGTGAGTTTGTAGCACGGCTGCCCTTCGACTTCGCTTAGGATAAACCGCACTCCGAAATGGCTCAAATCCAAACTTTATCGGCCTAATGTGGTGAACAAGGACAAGGAGACAATGTTGCCCTCGGCGACGTTGCCGGCGTTGTTGACGTGCAGGTGATCGCCACTGTCGTAGGCGGGCAAAATCTGCGCGGGATGGGCGGGGTCGCGGACGGCTTCGTCAAAATCGATGACGCCATCGAATTCCCCTCCGGTGCGGATCCACGCGTTGACTTCCTGGCGGATCTTTTCGTTCTCGGGGCTGTAGAAACGGTCATAGAAGGGGTCGCGGAAGAGGGCATGCTCGAACGGGGGAATCGTCGTGCCGATGACGCGAATTCCCTTTTTGTGAGCACGCGCGATGAGCTGACGATTGCCAGCAATCAGATCCTTGGCGGTCACGGTCTCGGTTTGCGGTATGAACGAGCCTGGGAAGAGCATGTCGTTGACGCCGAGAGCGAGGACCACGTATTTCACGCCGGCTTGGGCGATGACGTCGCGGTCGAAGCGCGCCACGCCAGATCGCCCTAAGGCTGGGCCTAATTCCTCATAGACCGGCCCTAGCGGTGGCGGGCCCCCAGCCTGTCGCGGGCTTTCGGTGTCGCTCAAGAGGCGGTTGCCAATGATGCCTTCGTTGAGAACGCCTAGTTTCGCCGCTTCCCCTCCGGCTTTTTGCAAGCGCTCCGCTAACACGTCAGGCCAGCGGCGGTTGGTGTCTCGTGTGGAACCGTCACCATCGGTGAGCGAGGAGCCAAGCGCCACGATGCTGGCACCGCGGGATGAAGCCGAGACGTCTACGCCAGTAAGGAAAGGCCAGGAGGTGATGGTCTTTGCGGCTGGAAATCTTGCTTGCGCGGCCGCGTCCCCGATTTCGCCGGAAACGTAGCTCGTTTGCTTCGCAAGAACGTGAGAAGTCGTCAGCGCGGTGGTTTCGGGAAAGAAGAGACTGATGGCCAAATCGGAGAGGGCGGGTACGTCGAGGTCGACCGGATCGCTTACAGCCATGGATCGGGGAGGAATTGTTGTGGAAGAGCGTCCATGAAATTTAAGCGCCTGGTCGGAAGCAGGGTCGATCTCCGCCTCGGAAACACGATGGGCAATGCGCGCGGCGCCAATGAGCAAGGGCTTTTCGCCAAAAGTGTTCGAAATCTTGATTCGGACTTTTTTGCCGCCGACGCTCGTGTGAACGATGAGGCGAAGGGTTTGATTGTGGAATGTCTGGACCTCGCCGCGGGCGGCGGCTTGCGGGGCAGCGCCCCAGGTTCCAATCCACTTGTCTTGCGCAGGGTTTGTTGGGGGCGCAACCAGTTGGGAAATCAAGACCAGAAGACCAGCCAGGCCGCGTTTCAGCAGTGGATGCATGCGGGTCAATCTCCCTGTTCTCACTTTGCTCATGACGGTGGACGCGATGGGCCGCTAATTTATACCAGACGGCGCAATGGCAAAAACGAGAGCAGACCACCGGAAGCGGTCCCTTCCCTAGGCTGCCGGGGAAGCTGGGTCGAGATGTTAGGCAGAGGCGGCTTTGCGGAAGGGCGCGGCGTAGTCGGAGACGGAGTGAAGCGTGACGCCGTACTGACGGGCAGTCTCGAGGCAGCCAGGAATCGCATCACCCTTGGCATAAGCCATCATGAGGGCCCCAAACGTCTTTTGCAGGGGATCGGTGGAGCGGTGCTGTTCTTCGAGAGCAGCAAGTGGCACCCTTTCCAATTCGATCTTCCTGCCCAGTGCGCGCTCGAAAATTCCCACAGCCTCGAGTTGAGATAACGGCTCGGGTCCGCCCATTTCAAGAAATGCCGACCGATGCGCAGGGTTTGCCGCTACGGCCAAGGCAAAAGCAACAACGTCCTGCACCGAGATGTAACTGGCTTTGGCCTCGCCCGCACCATAAATGCGCGCCCGGCCGTTCGCAGGATCGAAGCCAAGCGCAGGACTTAGCCACATGTCCATAAAGTACGATGGGCGAAGGATGGTGGCGCGCATTCTTGAACCGAGGAGACGCTTTTCGCAATCGCGCTTGGCGGTTTCGAGAGGGGAATCCTCCCGAATGTTCCCCGAATAAGAGGTGTAGACGAAATGCTGGACGCCGGAGCGCTCCGCACAACCAATTAAAGCGAGCGTGCCGTCGTGGTCGACGCGGCGCAGGCCGTCGTCTTTGCCGTGAGGCATCGAGGTCGCGGTGCAGAGGACGGTTTCCACGCCCGCACAGGCAGCGGGGAGTGTTTCTAGCTTGGTCAAATCGGCGTCAACGATCTCAATGCCCGCCGAAACGAGTGGACCCGCTTTTTCATGGCGCGTTCCGCCGCGGACAAGCGCACGCACCGCGCGTCCTCGACGACGAAGACCGAGGGCAAGTGGCTGGCCCACGAAACCCGTGGCCCCAACGACGAGATCCATAGATACCTCCATTTGCGGAAGCCCTGCGGGGAGAGAACGATTCTAGCAAATTCGACACTTTGCCGAATGGCAAGATTCAGGGGCTTCGCTTTTCTCCTATAATCAAGCCGATGAAGGAGAACAATCGGCCATGATTAAGTTTGCAGCGGTCGCGGTGGTGGCCATCGGGTTGTTGATGGGACAGGGCTCGTCGCAGCAAGACGAGCGGGCGGCGGAGCGGAGTGATTGCATAAGGCGTTGTGTCACGCAAAATCTCGACCCTGAATTGCGCCGGCAGGAGATTGTCAGCCTAGAGAGAGAAGCAGGGCGGGCCATTCAGTTGAGAAATGGCGCTTATTTCCATCGCCTGTACAACGACGACTTTGCGGGCACCTTGTCTCATGGCCAGCAGGTGAACAAGGCTCAATGGATTGCACTAATTCAATCTGACGCCGTTAACTACGATTTCTTCCAGGCCTCGGACATCAAAGTGCAAATCTATCAGGACATGGCCGTGGCGACGTGCCTGTGGTCCTCGAGGTTCACGATGAAAGGCCAGCAGTTGGGCCACCAGATGCGGGCCATTCACGTTTACCTGAACGGCGCGAGCGGCTGGCACGTGGTTTCCGGCCAAATCAGCAACCTGCCTCCTGACGTGGGCCAGCCTCTGTAACTCCCCTGGAATTTGGCGATGCATCACGTTGACGCTGCGTAGGGTGGATGCTACGCTCGCCAGCGCTTTCCACACGCATGCGCGCCGTCGACTTGATCCGCAAGAAACGTGATTGCGGGGAACTGTCCCGCGAAGAGATTGACTTTCTCGTATCGGGGTACACGCGCGGCGAGATTCCCGATTACCAGATGGCGGCGTGGCTGATGGCTGTCTGGATTCGCGGGTTGAACCGCGCGGAAATCGCGGCGCTCACGGAAGTGATGTTGCATTCCGGCGAAGTCCTCAGCCATGCGGAAATTCCAGGAAAGAAAGTAGACAAGCACTCGACGGGAGGCGTGGGGGACAAGACTTCGCTGATTCTTGCGCCCATTGTTGCCGCCGGCGGGCTCACCGTACCGATGATCAGCGGCCGGGGTTTGGGGCATACGGGCGGGACACTGGACAAGCTGGAAGCGATTCCAGGCTTCAACGTAAACCTGTCGCTGGTGGAGTTCCGGCGCGTTCTCAACGAATGCGGCATGGGCCTGATTGGGCAAACAGCGGAGATTGCGCCAGCGGACAAGAAGATTTACGCCCTGCGCGACGTAACTTCCACAGTCGAAAATGTTGGACTCATCTGCGCATCGATCATGAGCAAAAAACTTGCGGAGGGACTCGATGCGTTGGTGCTGGACGTGAAGACGGGCTCGGGCGCGTTCATGAAGAAAGAAGAAGACTCCGTGCGGCTGGCGGAGGTCATGGTGGAGACTGGGAAGCGCATGGGCAAGAAAGTGGTGGCGTTGATTACGGACATGGATCAGCCGCTGGGGCGCTTGGCAGGACATTCGCATGAAGTTTTGGAATCGGTGGAAGTGCTGAAGGGCCGTGGACCGGAGGATTTGCGTGATTTGAGCCTGGAGCTTTCCGCATGGATGTTTTTTCTTGGCGAGAAAACGAAGAACGTCGATGAAGGGCGGCAGCTTGCTGAAAAGACGATCGGCACGGGTCAGGCGCTGGAAAAATTCAGGCAAGGAATTCGCCTGCAAGGAGGCGACGAGCGCGTTGTGGACGAGCCGGAGCGGCTGCCTCAGGCACGTTTTCGCGCAGAGGTTGTCAGCCAAACCTCAGGCTACATCCACGCCACGAATTGTGAGCAATTGGGAATCGCCTTGGCCATGCTCGGCGGAGGACGAGAGCAGAAAGAAGACAAAATTGACCACGCCGTAGGGCTGGAATTTCACAAACGCATCGGCGACCGTGTGGAAAGAAACGAAAAGCTGGTCACGATTCATTACAATAGCCACACCAAACTAGCCGAAGCCAAAAGTCTCATTTCCGGCAGCTACAGGGTGAGCGAAAGCGAGCCGCGCGAAAAGCGGCCGCTGGTTCGCCGCATCATGGGCGCTTAGAAATTCCGGGTACATGGAATCACAGAAGGCCTAGACAAAAGGAGAACGAATGGGAAGACTCGTGGGGCTACTCGGCCTGGGGACCATGATTGGACTGGCGTACTTGTTCTCCACGGATCGAAAAGCGATCCGGCTGAAAACCGTGCTTTGGGGACTTGGGCTGCAACTCTCGTTTGCGTTCTTTGTCCTGCGCTTCGATATCGGCCGGCAAATATTTCAGGTTGCGGGTGATGCCGTAAACCGATTGCTGAGTTTTTCTTATGTTGGATCGGAATTCGTGTTTGGGGAGATCGGGAAAAAAGTTTCTTCGCTCGGTTTTTCTTTCGCCTTTCAAGTGCTTCCGACCATCATCTTCATCGCGGCATTTTTCGCCGTGCTCTATCACATTGGCGTGATGCAGCTCATCATTCGTGGAGCGGCCTGGTTGATGACGCGGGTAATGGGGGCGAGCGGCGCGGAATCATTGAATGTCGCGGCGAGCATCTTCATGGGGCAAACCGAAGCGCCGCTGACGATCCGGCCATTCCTCAACAAGCTGACCAAATCCGAATTGATGTGCGTGATGACGAGCGGGATGGCACACGTTTCAGGCGGCATTATGGCGGCGTATATCGCGTTTGGCATTGAAGCCAAGCACCTTTTGGCCGCGGTAATCATGACCGCTCCGGGCACGCTGCTGATGGCCAAGATGCTGGTGCCCGAGACGGAGCAATCCCTCACGGCAGGCAAGGTAGAAATGCCCAAGATGGAAAAAGAAGCGAATGTTCTCGGAGCGATTTCGCGCGGCACGATTGACGGCTTGGGACTGGCCTTGAATGTCGGGGCCATGCTCGTAACCTTCATCGCCCTGCTTGCCTTGGTGAACGCCATGATGGGATGGGGCCACAGCCATATCTCATGGTTCCCGGACAGCTTGCAGCGCGTGTTTGGCTGGGTGCTTTCGCCGATTGCGTGGCTCATTGGAATTCCCTGGCACGATTGCAAAATTATGGGCAATTTGCTCGGCACGCGCATGGTCATCAATGAATTGGTGGCGTTTCAGCAACTCGGCGCATTGAAATCGTCGCTCGATCCGAGGTCGTTTACGATCGCCACGTTTGCGCTTTGCGGTTTTGCGAATTTCAGCTCCGTCGGCATACAGATCGGCGGAATCGGTGCGCTTGCGCCCGAGCAGCGTGGCCAGCTTGCAAAATTCGGGATCCGCGCAATGCTTGCCGGCACGATGGCCAACTTGATGTCGGCTTCGATCGTTGGAATGTTTACATGAGCCCAAAGGAAGCGCCTCAGAAAACGAAAAAGAAAAACAATGCAGCCAGGAAGCCAGCAACTCTTCGTGAGAAAACTGTTGGGCTTCCCGGAGAAGTTGAGCGCGCCGGACTTGCCGCGGATTTCATTTTTTCTCGCACCAAACTCCGCCCGCAGATCGCTCTCGTTCTCGGTTCGGGGCTTGGCGCTTTTGCCGACGAATTCGCCAGTGCAACGAAAATTCCTTATGCAGATATCCCTTATTTCCCGCGGTCCACAGCTATAGGTCACGCTGGCAAGTTGGTTGTCGGAAAAGTTGGAACGATTCCCGTGGCGGGGATGCAAGGCCGCGTGCATCTTTATGAAGGATACTCGGCGAAAGACGTAGTCTTTCCGATTCGCGTTTTCGCGCGAATGGGAGTAAAAGCGGTCATCTTGACGAACGCGGCGGGCGGCATCAAGCGCGAGTTCACGCAAGGACGGCTTGTAGTCATCAACGACCACATCAATTTGCAGGGTGTGAATCCCCTAACCGGTCCTAATGACGAGCGCTTCGGGCTGCGCTTTCCTGACATGACCAACGCTTACGATAAGAGATTTCGCGAGATGGTCGTCGGCGAAGGCCATCGGCTGGAAATCGGGGTCTACGAAGGCGTATACGCGGCGCTGGCCGGGCCGAGCTACGAGACGCCCGCCGAGATTCGCCACCTGCGTACGATTGGGGCCGATCTCGTGGGAATGTCCACGGTTCCAGAAGTGATTGCCGCACGGCACAGTGGCATTCGAGTGCTCGGCATTTCCTGCGTGACGAACGCCGCGGCGGGGATTTTGGATCAACCGCTGAACCACATTGAAGTGCTCGAGACCGCGGAGCGCGTCAAGGGACAGTTCATTCGTCTGCTAAAGGCAGTGATTCCGCGGATAGCCGAAGCCATCGCCTAAGAATTCTGGAGGGGCCCGAGTTCTGCTTGACCGATTTTTTGGAGTAAAGCAACGCCCGTGAGCGCATACGACAAACTGATTTCCGCGGCAAAACAAGCGCGAGAGAATGCCCACGCGCCCTATTCGAACTTTCGCGTGGGAGCCGCGTTGCGCGCCACTTCCGGCAGGATTTTTGGCGGCTGCAACGTGGAAAACTCGACTTACGGCCTAACCGTGTGCGCCGAACGCGTGGCCATTTTCAAGGCCATCAGCGAAGGTGAGCGCGGCTTTGATGCAATCTCGGTAGTGACGGACACCGATACGCTAACGCCGCCCTGTGGCCCATGCCGCCAATTAATTTGGGAATTCTGCGGCGACGTGCCGGTGATTCTGGCCAATCTCAGAGGAAAAACGGAAGTGCTCCGGATGCGGGATTTGTTCCCCAAACCGTTCGATTCTTCGAATCTCTGACTTGGAACGAGTGTGAAACCGTTTTCTTTGCGGCTTACCGATTCTTCAGGTAGACCACGCCGCAACGATACTTCTTTTCGCTTTTTAGTTCTTCCACGTGAACGATTTCAGCAGTGGTAAAGAAGTTCTGCGCTCCAGGCGTATACGGCGCCGCAACCTCAATCTTGAATTTTTCGGAATATCGTTTGCGGCTCTTAAAGCAAAGTCCGCCCCGGGAAACGTCTTCGCAAGTCACGATGTCATCGCCGTGAGCAAAGCTTCTGATGCAAGCTTTGAAGTTCACCTTTGTGCGGACATGCTTCCGCCGATTCTCCCGGCGGGCCGCGGGCGATGGTTCAGGGAGATCGGCAACCGCAACCGGAGCGTGCGCCGGTGACTCCTCCTCATCGACCCACCCCATGGCACGGCTCTGGACCATCTCCGCGACCGCAGAAACTCCCTCGACATCTTCCGATCCGCGCTTCCAGAACGTGGAGGAGCCACAATTCTTGCAGTAACGGACAATGCCTTCGTTGATCCGATAAACGTCCGATTCCAGGTCGCTCTGCTCAACCGTTTCACGCGTCTGGCAACTGCCGCACTCCATCGACACCACGCGCGTTTGCTTTTCTTCTTCCGAGGGCACGGGGAACTGCATGCCCCAGAAATCATTCGTCGAATCTAGGAAGGCCACGCCGTACGTGTAAACTTCACCCTCGACGCCGATCTGCCCGACAAGACGAACTTCGGTCTCTTGGTTCGTATCCAAGCGCCGGACAATCAGCTCCTGCTCGGCGGAAAGCTTATAGCGGGAAACAATACCCGCTCCGTGTCGGCTCAGCAGCACCGTTTTCGTTTGTTCGGAAAAAACCTTCCCTTCAATGTCGCTGCCGGTCAAAAGGATAGCCATCTCTTTGGGGATTCGGCTGCTTCGGCGCACACCTTCAGGGAACATTCGTTCACTCACTCCGAGAGGACTCTCTTCCGATGGTACTTTGGGAAATTTATTGCCGTCACGGACTTTGTCGGAGAATGATGCGCAAGCGGCAAGGCTCATTGGGCTCGGCTAAGGAAAATCACAAAGATCAAAACTGGACCGTCATTGGCCGGCCCACCTGACATGAGGATTATGGCTTTTCGGTATTGGGCGCGGCTGTCTTGCGCTTGCGATCGATGGCGACCGCTGCACGACTCACGGGCTTCGAGGCTTCGCGATCCGCAACAAGCTGAAAGGAGGAACTGTCCGTCTTTCCGTGGCTTTGTGCTTGCAGAGAAGGCTTCGAAGCCGGCTGTTTTTGCGGCTGAGCGGGAGTCGGCCGCGCGGCCATAGCCCAAGAGTCGGTTCCATCGAAATGATCAGGGCTGACTTCGGATTGGGCTTTGCAAGCCGGCGTCAGGAACAATGCAGCAACAATCCCCAAAAGCAGGGTGGATAACTTTAACAAAATAAAGGGCTTCACCTGCGTCTCCTTACATCAGGGCTGTGCGGAACCCCGGGGTCGCTAATTCAACCATTTGCCTGGTGAACTAGGAATTCTCTGATGTAGGAGCATTCTTTCGAAGCAAAACGTCGGGGTCGATAGGCCCCCGGTACTACGATGTCGCCTAGTGATCAATAGCTGGCGCGCGGCATTTCTGAGGAGTGCGAGAGGCGGACTGAAGAGCTGCCACAAGTTTGTGGCTAGCGGGCTGGGAAATGGGTATAGAATGCCTGCACCCGAAGGAAGGTCCCAGGCCATGGAACAAGAGCGTCGCCGTTCTCCAAGATTCCCTTTTATTGCCTCCGCAGAAGTTCTTGAAGAAAACAACGGCTCACGGCTTTCTGCGCGCATCAGCGACATCAGCGCTACAGGCTGCTATGTGGACACCATTAACCCGCTGCCGGGCGGTACTGCGGTGCGGGTAAGAATCTTCAATGAAACACAGGCTTTCGAAGCGCCTGCAACAGTGGCGTATTCGGTAGTGCACTTGGGAATGGGATTGCGTTTTGACGAGGTGTCGTCAAATTCCCGCGATGTCTTGCAAACCTGGTTGCCGACGACCGTTTGAAACCGCAGCTCCCGGCGACACTCTTACGGCATTTTCCGGATGATTTATTCTTAGCTTGGAACTGGAAACCGTGGGTTACTAGCGGGACAGAGCCATCAACGATTCGTTGAGTTTGTTGAGGTCCGAATCCACTCGATAATAGCCTGGCCTCCAGGGAGCCTTGGTTTCTTCAGGGTTGAAACGGATCACGGCAAAATCGCTGGCTGCCTTGGGATCGTTGCCCAAATGAGGAAAGTCCTGCCCCACGTAAGTCGCCGGATGCTGCTTGACCACTGCTTCGCACTCATTCATGGAAAGAACGGCTCGCAGCATGCCCTGATTTTTCGCGTGTGGCTGGCAGAAGTAGAGGTTCGGCATACCGACAAATCTTCGAGGAATCTGTGGAAAACTCAAATAGTACTTCCGGACAACTGGACGTCGAAAATGATCCAGAGCGCCTAAGAGCGGCTGCCATTCGAATTAAGCTGTTTCGACTCAACGCCTTAGGATTAGTTTGGTTTAGGAACACCTGTCCTTCGGTCCGTTTATTTACTTGACAAGGGCTGCTGCGAGCGCGGCTCAGCGAAATCTCAGTCGAAGATTTTCGCGGCGGTCAAAGCGTAGATCGCAGCACATTCTGCGACTCGGCGCAAATCCACGTATTCGTTCGGGCCATGGGCAACGGAAAGTAGCCCTGGCCCGTAACCGTAACTGGCGATTCCTTCTACCGCATAAAACCGCGTTTCCAACAGGCCCGGGCACAACTCGAAGCTGGCCGGCTTGCCCGTTATTTCCTGGATGGCCTGACCCAATGCTCGGCCAGTGGCTTTGTCTTTGTCGGTTGACGCCGAATTCCCTTCCTGCAAGACCTCCCACTCCAGCGGGATTCCTTGGCGCTGGAACTCCCTCAGAACCTCCAGGAGCCGGTCCTTCTCTTCCGCCAGGCGTTCTTCGGGATTAATGCGCCGGTCGATGGTAAACCAACAACTTTCCGGCACGACGTTGAAGTTCGTGCCGCCGCCGCTCTGGCCGCCTAGCATCAGAATGGAATTGCTCGACTGCCCTGCGCCGACGTTCGAGCCGGTTGTGCGCTCTTCCACTTCACTTTTGAGCGTTTGCAGACGCTTCACAACGCTGTGCATGCGTTCGAAAGCGTTCTCGCCCTGGTGCTGCAGGCCCACGTGCGCAGATGTCCCGAAAACCTGAACGCGCAGCGAAATGGCGCCCCGGTTGGCATTCCAAACCACGCCGCTGGTCGGCTCAGCCAGCAGCATGCCAACTCCATTTCTGCCCAGAATTCCCTGCTCCGCCAACTTTGCAGACCCGCGCGCGCCTCCGGTTTCTTCATCCGGGACCAAAACGAGCTGAACTCTCCCGCCCATTTCTACGCCACACTCCCTCAACACAAGGAGCGCGTAGAGCATGGAAACGATTCCACCCTTCATGTCGCAAGTCCCGCGCCCAAACAAGAAATGCTCTTTGCGGCTTGCTTGGAATTGCTCTTCGGATTGCGCGGGAACTACATCGTAATGTCCGTGAAAATAGAAAACGCGGTCGCCTTGCCCGTAGCTGACCGATAGACAGGCTGGCGTATTGTCCGCAGCACGGTCCGAGGAAGGATCAAGACGCTCGCATCGCAAATCGAGCTCCGCGACGCGGCCTGCAAATAAGTCGGCAAACTCGCGGTAATTCCGGCCCGGAGGATTTTCCGTAGGCACAGCGACGAGATCAGCCAACAGCGCCGCCATGTCGTCTTCGCGCTGTCTCAGCCAACCTAGCAAGCGTTCCGCTGCTCTATCTTCTTGGGCCTTTGCGCGCATGAGGGCTTATGCTCAGGTCATCGGTAGAACTCTCCAAGCTCCATATTGGAGCCCCCCATTCGGACCTATGTTACCCTGTGGCGCATTCGTCGGCACGCAGCGCGAAGTCCATGAACAAAGAAACAAAAGCTTTCGCTCTCGCGCGGTGGGTTGCACTCGTTTGGGTGCTCATCTGGCTCCCCATCAATACGTGGACCTGGGGCTGGCAGAACATGCTGCATCTGTGCGATGTCAGCGTGGTGGTCGCTTGCCTAGGGTTATGGTTCCGCAATTCCCTGCTGGTTTCCAGCCAGGCACTTTTATCCCCGCTTGTCGGAATCTTGTGGACTCTGGACGTCTGCTGGCGGATCGTGACCGGCCATCATCTGGTGGGCGGTACGGAATACATGTGGGATACGCACTACGCGTTCTGCATTCGGCTGCTTTCTTGTTTTCACATTGTTTTGCCCATCGTCCTGCTCTGGGCGCTGCAAATCCTTGGTTACCATCGCCGAGCCCTGGCATTGCAAACCGCGATTACCGGAGTATTGCTCATTTTTTCGCGATTTCTATCTCCCGCCCTCAACATGAATTTTGCGTTTCAGGATCCTTTGCTACACCGTGCGTGGGGGTCAGCTCCGTCACACTTGCTCGTTATTCTCGCGGGATGCATAGCGATTTTCTACTGGCCGACGCACCTCCTATTTCTGCGTGCTTTTCCCCTGGCGCAAAGATCTGAATGAGGATGTATCAAAGGAGAAGACTCTACCAGTGAGCGCGGACGCGAATAAGTATCGAAAAGAGTTCGAGAAGATGTTGCAGACCGCTCTCGCGGAGGCTCGTGCCGGCCTTGCCGAGGGGGGAATTCCAATCGGCGCCGCTCTTTTCGCTCGCCAAGGAACGCTCCTCGGCAAGGGGCACAATCGCCGCGTGCAGGAATCCGACCCCTCGGCACATGGCGAAACCGATGCGTTTCGCAAGGCCGGCCGCCAGCGAACTTACCGCGACAAAATCATGGTCACAACCCTCGCTCCTTGCTGGTACTGCAGCGGATTGATCCGTCAATTTGGAATCGCTACGGTGGTCGTCGGAGAGTCCGTAAACTTTCACGGCGGAATCGACTGGCTCCTCGAGAATGGCATCGAAGTCATCGACCTTCACTCCCGCGAATGCATCGATCTGCTAGCGAAATTTGTAAACGAGCATCCCGAAGTCTGGAAGGAAGACATCGGCGAAGAGTGAACTTGCCCAAGCGGAATCGGCTCTTGGCCCGGCGGAGAGCTCAAGGAATGGAATCGAGGGCTATTTGGTGCGAACCCGCCGGCGATGTTCCGCACGGCGTTCACCGCTTTCCCGACTGGGTCCCAACCGGTCCAAGGAAATCCACTCGCGGCGCCAGGGGAGACGCTCCAGGGGGAAGCCAAGACTTTTGGGGACTTTCCAAGAAAGCGGCAAACCGCCCGCGTCGCAACGCATAAATTCAACTGGACGAGCCCGTGAGTCAGCTTGCCGGGCTTTCGACCAAGCCACAAAACCCGATATTTCTTTTATGTTGCAACAGCAACACCTTTATGTTGTAATAGCAACATGGAGGTGTCCATGAGCGAGATCCTGGAAGCGCTCTTCCTCAGGAGAGCCGTCAAGACGTTTGAGCCGGTCGAAATCCCACGGGCATTGCGCGAGCAAATCCTCGATGCAGCGCGGCATGCTCCATCCAGTTTCAATTCGCAACCGTACCGATTCATTTGGGTCGAATCGCCGGCGAGAAAGGCCAGCGTCGCGAAACTCTGCATGGGACAGAGGCCCGCGGAAACCGCGTCGGCGCTGCTGGTGGCAGTGGCCGACATCGGGTCGCTCGAGTCGACCTCCCAAGCCCAATCCCAGTGGATGCGCAGGAACGGCTTCAGCGACGCCAAAGTCCGAGACTACGAACGGACGGCGAAGCTAGGCCGGATCCTGTTCATGCCGGGGCCGTTCGGCATTTTCGGCGCGTTCAAATGGACGATTTTTCGACTGGTGCATTTGTGGAAGACCATGGGGATGCCGCCTCTGTTTCGGCAGGCCATATTCAAGTGGGCGACGAAGAGTACATCGTTGGCCTGTGAGAATCTGATGATTGCCGCCGAAGCGCTGGGGCTCAACACGTGCCCAATGGAGGGCTTTGATGGCCGCAGACTCTGCAAATTTCTCGGACTGTCAACCCGGTATCAGGAAATTGTGATGGTGATTGCGATCGGGAAGAAATCGGCTTCTTACGTGGGAACACCTCAGTGGCGGAGGCCTCTGGAAACCACGGTAACGGTTCTATGAACATTGTTCCAAGGAAGGACATTCCTCAAGACATCCTGACGGATTCGGTACTGGCCCATGTCGCTGCGGCCTATTTTTCCGTCGGGAAGCAGCTGGAGCGAAAAACACGCTGCTCCGCGACTCGCGGCTTTATCTTGTCCACACTCCGGGGTGGTGCCGCGCTCAATCAGAATCAAATTGCCACACTTCTCGCTATCGATAGAACCGTTGTGCATCGAGCCATCAAGTCCCTGGTTAAGGAAGGCCTGGTGTCGGAGAGGAAGGCCAAATCGGCCAGAGCAATTCTCGTTAAGCTGACGGCGAAAGGCCACAGATACAGGAAACGCCTCATCCATGCGCGCGTGGCCGCCGATGATAAACTCCGAAAAGAGCTCACACCGGACGAACGCGCAACTCTTCTTCGGCTCTTGAAGCGCGTTGCTGAAGTGGAATTTTGAGACGGCCTCCCCCGTAACCATTCGGTGGTCGTGGGAGAGTCCGTAAACTTCCAGGGCGGAACCGCTTTTTCAACTCACCCGCACGCCTAAGGTGCGCACGATTACCCATTTGCCTGCGCGCTTTTTGAGAAGATCCATAAAAGCGAACTGACCACTAATGTCCTTTCCATCTTGAATCCTCTTTTCCATCACACTGGCTTGGACCACGGCAACATCGCCGAGCGTCTGCACGTCCATAGATCCAATTTCAAACGACACGAGTTTGTGATTGCCGGACTTAAAATCACCTACAAGGCTCTCCTTGGTGAACACCTTGCCGGAGGATGTGATACTTGCCCAATCGTCGGCGTAGATTTGACTGAGCTTGTCGATGTCGCAGGCCACCATGGCATCCCCGGTATCCTGTTCGAGGCGTTTGATCGTGTCGACGACGGTCGGATCTTGGGTTTCCGCTTTGCGGTAGTCGGCCAAAACCACTCTGGCGCTCGCGCTGCGCCAGACCATCCACTTGCCTGCGCGCTTCTGGAGGAGATCCTGCCATAGAAACTGACCGCTGGTGTCTTTTCCATTCCGGCTCCTCTTTTCCTTGACCAAGCCCTGGGCCGCGGCAACGTTGCCGAACACCTGCACGTCCATCGGTCCAGTTTCAAACCACTCGAGTTTGTCATGGAAGGATTCAAAATCGCTTGCAAGGTCCTGTTTAGTGGTAATCCCGCCGGAGGACCCGATGGCCACGAAATCGTCGGCATAGATTTGATTCAGCTTGTCGATATCGCCGGCCACCATGGCTTTCCCCATGCTCTCTTCCACCTGTTTGACTGCGACAAGATCCGTCGGATCGTTGGATTGGGGTTGCGAGGGAATAACCGCCAGTAAGGAAATCAGCACTATCGTGATGCTTGTCGTGCACCGCATGTTGGGAAGTCCTCCATTCGAGAAATCTGGTCGAATCCGGGGGGCAGTATTCAATGAAGAGAGAACCGTGTCCATGACCTCGGAGGTCATGGAGAAAACGGGTTGCGGTGGGACGCTTCCAATTCTAACGCGCTCCGCCGGCCAGGCGATTCACCACCGTGCGCGTAGCTTCATCGGCGGGAAAAAGCGTCTCAATGCGCAGTTCTTGCAGTGCAACGTCCAGTGGCGTGCCCAACGTAGTGAGCGTAGAGAACAGGCGAAGCATCGAGTTCTTCCACCTGTAGTTGATGGTCAAGAATGGCGGAGCAGTGCCATCCATATCCAGTGCGCGCCAGCGGCTCGGCACGTCTGGATAACTGAGCAACTCCGCGAGGAAACGCTTCATCATCTCGTCCGAGGGGTGGTCGGCAGCTTCGCGATGTACCCGCCGAATGATGCGCGCGGCGACCACTTCCCAGTTTTCGATGAACGGCCGCAGCCCTTGAGGATGGAATACAAGGCGAGGTCCATTCAGAGGCGTCACAGAATCACAGCCGGGGAAGAGGGCAAGAATTCGCTTTGCGCCAGCGTTCATTCTCAGGATGTTCCAATAGCGATCCAAAACGAGTACAGGATTTGGCTCCTGTTGCACGAGAAGCAGTTCCACGGCCGAGCGCGCCGCCTCTAATTCCGGTGCATCGAGAGCCGTCTGACGATAGAGCGGCGCATAGCCGGCTGCGAGCAGCAGCGCGTTGCGCTCGCGCAGCGGAACTTGCAGCGCCTCCGCGAGCCGCAGAACCATCTCCCGGCTCGGTTGCGCGCGGCCGGTCTCGACGCAGCTCAGATGCCGCGTCGAGATTTCGGCATCGAGTGCCAGGTCCAGTTGGCTGATGCGTCGAACAGCGCGCCAGCGACGCAGCAGGGCGCCAAAATTCGTATTACGCTGCGTCGTGGGAGGGACAGGAGCCATAAACTCAGGGTACGATTATAAACGGAGTTTTTCCGACCCAAAATGAGCGCAAATTCCCCGGAACCACTTCTGCCCGCGGACATTCCGAAGCGGTTCAACATTGCTGCCTATTTTGTGGATGCTTCCGCCGCGCGGCATCCGGATAAGACCGCCATTGTTGGTGAACCTTGGGCTGTGACTTACGCTGAGCTGTCAGAACTCACCAATCGCGCGGGAAACGCGCTGCTCGAACTCGGCGTGGCGCGTGGTGACCGCGTTCTCATTGTTCTTCCGGATTCGGCCGAATTCATCGCCGCTTTTTTTGGGGTGGCTAAGATTGGCGCTGTGGCTGTGCCGGTGAATCCTTTTGCGCGGTCGGCGGATTACATTCACTACATTCAGGATTGCGAGCCGCGTGCTGCCATCGTTCACTCGGAAGCGCTGGAAGCATTCCTGCCGGCCTCAAGCAAGCGTGCGCAAATGCCGATGGTCATCGTCACCGAAGGACGCGTCGCAACGCATGGCGTTTCCTGCGCCATTTGGGACGAGTGGATTGCTTCTGCCTCCAAGAAGCTTGCCCCGGCGCAAACTTCCTCGGGGGATCCGGCATTGATGCTTTATACCTCCGGAAGCGGCGGAACGCCCAAAGGCGCGGTCCATCGCCAAGGCCACCTGCTGGTCACCACTCGCAATTACGCGCAAGGTGTGCTTGGATTGCGCCCGGACGACCTGACCTTTTCGACGTCGAAACTCTTTTTCGCCTACGGCTTGGGAAATGGCATGTACTTTCCGCTGGCCTCCGGCGCGAGCACCCTTCTTAATCCCAAGCGCCCGACCGCTGCGCACGTCCTCGAACTCGTTTCCAAGCAGCGGCCGACGGTTTTCTACTCGGTTCCCACTTTTTATGCTGCTCTTCTGAGAGAAGCGGAAACCGCCGGCCAACGCCTCGATTTCTCCTCGGTTCGCCAATGCGTTTCTGCGGGCGAAACCCTGCCCGCGGAGATTTTTGAGCGCTGGAAACGAGTGACGGGCCTGGAAATTCTGGACGGCATTGGCTCGACGGAGATGCTGCATATGTTCCTCTCCAGCAAGCCCGGCCAATGCAAACCGGGAAGCTGCGGCTTTCCCGTGCCCGGTTATGACGCAAAGATCGTGGATGACGCCGGCGCCGAGGCTCCCGCGGGGGAAATCGGCAACCTCTGGGTGCGGGGAGCTAGCGCTCTCGCGGAGTATTGGCGAATTCCCGAGCTGACGGCGCGAACCAAACGCGGCGACTGGGTCGTCACCGGGGATAAGTTTTTGCGCGACGCCGAAGGCTATTACCGCTACTGTGGCCGGGCTGACGATATGCTGAAGGTCGCGGGCATGTGGGTCTCTCCAGTGGAAGTAGAGAATGCGATTCTTGGCCATCCAAACGTGGCCGAAGCTGCCGTAGTCGCTGCGACCGATGCCCGCGGACTGACTTATGCCGTGGCGCACGTCACCTTGCGCGCGGGCTGCGAGGGATCTAGCGCGCTGGCAGAAGAAATTCGCAGCCACGTCAAAGCGCGCCTGGTTTCACACAAAGTTCCCCGTGAAATTCGGTTCTGCAGCGAGCTTCCCAAGACGGTTACCGGGAAGATTCAACGTTTCAAGCTGCGCGCCAGCACCACGCACGGATAGCGCAGCCCTAAGCGGTTGGGCCGGGCCTAGCCCGGCGAAGGTGGATTCGCACCAGTCAATGCTTTGACTGCGTGACGCTGTCGGAGGCTTCCCCGTTAGAAGCCGGCATTTGGTTCCGGCGTTTTAGCGACCTCAGTGCAAACTCCGTCAGCACAAACCCGCCTGCGAAATGTAGAATGTCATCAACACAAAAATCTCGGGAGGAAAAATGCCCACAAAGCCCACCGTCGAACAGGCCCGGTTAATTTTGGAACTTTACGATCTCCGGCGCGAACCCGAAATGCGCAAGGCGCGCCAGTGGTGGCTCACCACTTTTTGGCCCGCAAGCGCCGATGACTTTATGAAAGTAGTCATGGATTTCGGCTCGCAGGAGAACAACTGGCTGCGCCAGGTGGGCGGCTACTGGGGCATCGCCACCACGTTTGTGTTGAACGGCCTCATCAGCGAGAAGCTATTCTTTGAACCCGCCTTCTGCGGCGAATTGTATTTCATGTTCGCGAAGGTCCGCCCCTTCTTGAAAGAAATCCGCGAAAAGGCGAAAAACCCCGATTTGTTTTTGCTCTCCGAAAAAGCAATTCTTGGCTCCAAAGTGGGTCGCGCGCAATTCGAAAAAGTAGAACCTCGCGTGAACATGATGCGGCCAAAGCGGGGAGCCTGAGTTGCGGCGCGTCGTTCGTGTCCCTCGCCTTTTGAAGGCCACCCTCTGTTTGGTGCCAGGCTGGTTGCTTTTTCCGATGGTGGCCAAGGCCGGAGTTCCGCAAACTTGCGGTCCGGGAGTGATTCTGAAATTGAGCGCGCCTTCCTCAAGCCAGGGCAGCCTGCTGCTTTTACAAGTGCTCAGCCACAAACTACTGGCGCAGGTCACCGCCGAGTGGAATTCCAAGAACGTCCCGTTCTGGCAAGTCCCCGGCAAAGCCACCGATGCCTCCAACCCTGTCGCCGACTTGCGCGAGGCGATTCTTGGAGTGGACTTGGAGAAAGCGCCGGGCACTTATCCGCTGGTGGTCCATATCCAAGCGGCCGGTGGCAAGCCCGATGCCTGCACGCTGCAAATCCCTGTTCACGCAGGGAAATTTGCCACCGAGAGACTGCAAGTCGGCAAACAGTTCGTCGAGCCGAGCCCGGAGCAAATCCAGCGCGCGAATGAAGAGCGCGACAAATTGCGCGCCATCTTTGATCAGGTCACGCCGGAGAAGTTATGGGACGGCGATTTTCGCGTTCCGCTCGACGGCGTGACTACTGGCGGCAATTTTGGCAAGCGCCGCGTCCTCAACGGCCAGCCCGGATCGCCTCACAGCGGCGTGGATTTCCCCGCGGTAACGGGCACCCCGGTCCATGCTCCGCAGAGTGGGCGCGTGGCTCTCGCGCAAGAACTGTTTTTCTCCGGCAACACCGTTGTCGTTGATCATGGCTTGGGCATCTACACGTTTTACGGACACCTCTCCGAGATCGATGTGAAGGTCGGCGACGAATTGCAGTCCGGCCAGGTGCTCGGAAAAGTGGGCGCCACGGGCCGCGTCACCGGACCGCACCTCCACTGGGGTCTTACGGTCGAGCGCGCGCGAGTGAATGGTCTCCAATTGGTAAAGCTTCTCGGAGCTGCTGCTGAGCCTGCGACAAAACCCCCGGCCGCAAAGCCAAATTCGTAGACCGATTGATTTCAAAATGGGAAAAAAGATGAAACGAATCTTGGCAAGGTGACACTACCTAGCACGAAGTTTAGGCCATCGGCAGTGCTTGCAAGGCACGCTAAGCCCGGCGACGAAATGCAAATGCAACACTATTAGAATCAACGAGTTACAAGGATCAGTGCACTTTCCATTGGCGGAGAGGGGTTAATCAGTGGGTCCACGCTTTTATGCTCGTGGTTAGGCTCTCATCAATAGGGGGAGTACAGGAGTACTGTTGGAAATTTGCGGTTTGTGGTACTGTTTCGCCATTGTCATGTGACAAATCCACGGGCAGTATGGGGCTGTGTGGGCAAGGTTCGTGCTAGTCGCCTCTGTTTTGCTGTGCTTCCGTTTTAGCACACTGCTTGCACGTCACTACAGGCGAGCTCCCTCGACATGAAACGGGCCAGCTAGCCGCGGTGAGGCTCTGAAACTCTGAAAATTAAGATTTGAGGTCAAGCAAGAAATGTCCCTGCTTCATTTTCGTGTCAAGGAGCGCCGCCGCACTTTGAGGGTGGCTTTGACGGTCCCGCTGACGGTTCAGGGGAAAACAGACGCCGGCGAACGTTTCTCTGCGCGCACGACTTCGCAATCTGTCAATCGTCATGGCGCCTTGTTTCACCTCGAAGAGGTCGTGTTGGTGGGGCACACGCTGGTTCTGATCAATGATCACACGGCGCAATCGATGGAGTGCCGCGTGGTTTCGATCCACCGCGCACGCGACGGCAAGCAGTACGTTGGCGTGGAATTCCTCTCACTGGAAACAAATTTCTGGCACATGCAGTTCCCCATCCCCGGAGCGAAACCACTCCGCCGCGTGCTTCCTAACAAAGCCTCGGCGTAAGTGTTCTGGAGTGAGATTTGCCCATACTGGCTAGACGGCCTCCCTTCTAAATTCCTAGACCGCAAGAAACTGTTCGAGCGTTAGACTTTGCCCATGCAAGACTTGCCGACGCGGATCGGCCTGATTTCGGACACTCACGGTTTGCTGCGACCGCAGGCGCTAGAAGCCCTGCGCGGTTCAGAGCTTATTCTGCACGCTGGTGATGTGGGACAGCCGGAAATTCTCGCTGCGCTGCAAGAACTCGCTCCCATCGTTGCCGTGCGCGGAAACGTGGATGCGTCCGCATGGGCCAGGGCGCTACCTGAAACCGCGGTGGCGCAAGCAGGTAAAATTCTCCTTTACGTTCTTCATGACGTGCATGCACTCGGCCTGAATCCTGCGGTCGCTGGTTTCCATGTCGTCGTCAGCGGGCATTCCCATGAGCCGGGAAAATTTGAACGTGACGGCGTGCTCTACATCAACCCCGGAAGTGCCGGACCGCGGCGGTTTCAATCGCCGGTAACTGTGGCGCGGCTGAATCTGCGAAGCAAGCCGTTCGCAGTGGAATTTGTGGAGCTAAAGACTTAAGCAGCCCAACAAGCCCAGCCGCCATGTACTTTGCAAGGAAACTGCTTCGGGGCGAGCTGGTTTTGCCGGATCGCGATTTCCACAAGGTTTCCTACGACTTGGCTCAGTCAACGATCCTCACTACCACTCGGCTTCGGCGTTTTCGTATTGACAACCCATAGGAACGGCGCATACTTCTATTGTTTTCCCATAGGAAGGCATAAATCACAAACTGCAAGGAATCACATGACCGACAAGGCGGATGTTTGGCAGGGCACGCTGGCCCTCATGATTCTTAAGACGCTGCAAACACTTGGGCCGCTCCACGGATACGGCATCGCGCGGCGCATCGAGCAAATCAGCGGCGGAATGTTGTCGCTCAATTACGGTACGGTGTACCCGGCTTTGCTGAAGCTGGAGCAGGAAGGCTCGATCGAATCCGAGTGGGGCGTGTCTGACAACAATCGCAAGGCGAAGTATTACAAACTGACACGCGCGGGCCATAAGCAATTGGAACGCGAAACACACGATTGGCAGCAGGCGCAAATGATCCTCGCGAAGTTTCTATCGGCCACCGAGCCATCCACGTGAGAAAGGCGGAGCAGCCCCTTCGGGCCTAGCGGGAAATTGCGGGAGGAAAGGAGCAAGTCGCATGAGCCTAATCAGGGCGATGCGAGCCTGGTTTCAGCGGCTGGCTGGCCTTTTTCGGAAGCAGAGGCGCGATGCGGAATTCTCTGCCGAGCTAGAAAGTCATCTACGGCTGCACATTGAAGACAATCTTCGCAGGGGCATGACGCCGGAAGCGGCGCGCCGCGAGGCACTGATGAAACTCGGCGGCGTTGAGCAAACCAAAGAGAGTTACCGGCACCGCCGCAGTTTGCCTTTCCTCGAGAGCACTTATCGGGATTTGTGCCTCGCGCTTCGAACGCTGCGGAAGTCTCCCGGATTTACGACGGTCGTCGTGCTTACCCTGGCGCTGGGGATCGGCGCGAACACGGCGATTTTTACGCTGATTGATGCAGTGATGCTGAGGTCGCTGCCGGTGGCAAATCCCGGGCAGCTTTATCGGCTCGGCGACAATAACAATTGTTGCGTCATGAGTGGCACGCAAAACGACGGGAGCTTCGTTCTTTATTCTTACGCGCTTTACAAGGAGCTTCGCGACCACGCGCCGGAGTTCAGCGAGTTGGCTGCTTTTGAGCCGTGGATATCGGATCTAGACGTTCACCAGAACGGTGCTGCCGCCCAGCCTTACAAGGGCGAATACGTCTCTGGGAATTATTTCGCGATGTTTGGCATAGCGCCGTTCGCCGGCCGGTTGTTTGGGCCAGCCGATGATGCACCCGGCGCGGCTCCCGTGGCGGTGATGAGCTATCACGCCTGGCAGAAGAACTTTGGCTCTGATCCATCCGTGATCGGCTCCACAGTCCGCATCAACGGCGTTGCCTGCACGATTGCAGGCGTGACTCCGCGTGGTTTCTATGGCGACACGCTCCGCAGCGATCCACCCGATTTCTGGCTTCCCTTGGCCGCCGAGCCAGAACCATGGAAGCTCCAAAAAGCGGAAACTGAGTTTCTTTATGTGGTCGGGCGACTGAAGCCTGGCCTCAGGCCTGACTCGGTCCAAGCCCGGCTAACCGTCGAGCTGCAACAATGGCTCAACGGCCATCGCGAAGTGATTCCCGATCGAGACCAGAAGGAGATTCCTCAACAACACATTCACCTGACTCCGGCAGAGGGCGGCGTCCAGCAGATGCAGACAGACTACGCAACGGGCCTGCGGCTGTTATTAACACTATCGGGTTTGCTCCTGCTGATCGCTTGCGCGAACATCGCCAACTTGTTGCTGGCACGCGGGTCGGCTAATCGCGCACAGATGGCAGTGCGGCTGGCTCTGGGCGCGGGGCGAAGCCGGCTAATACGGCAGATGTTGACCGAAAGCCTGCTGCTGGCGTTAGCCGGCGGGTTGGCTGGAGTCTATGTTGCTTATGCGGGAGCGCACGCCATCCTGCTGCTTGCGTTTCGCGGGGCTCAATACATTCCTATCGACGCGCGCCCTTCCCTGCCCGTACTGGGCTTCACTCTGCTGATATCGCTGGGGACAGGGATTGTGTTCGGGATCGCGCCAGCGTGGATGGCGTCGCAGTGCGATCCCGCAGGCGCCCTCCGCCGGGCCGGACGCGCCGGCAGTGACCACTCTTCGGCGGCCCAGAAGCCTCTGCTCGTCGCGCAAGTGGCATTCTCGATTGTGCTGCTGATTGGAGCCGGGCTGGTCACGCAAAGCCTGCGCAACCTCGAAGACCAGAACTTCGGGTTCGTGACCGAAGGCCGGCTGATCGTGAGTATCAATCCGGGGTTGTCGGGCTATACAGAGGACAAGCTTCCAGGACTCTATCAGCAGTTGCAGGAGGCGCTGCCGCAAATCCCCGGCGTGCTTAGCGCCAGCCTGGCATACAACAGCCCTTTGGGGAGCTGCTGCTGGAAACCGCGCGTCGTCATCGAGGGAAAGCCGCCGGACTATGGGGACCGTTGGACGGCGCCTTCCGCGGACCGGGTCGGGCCTCACTATTTTGAAACCATCGGGACGCGGTTGCTGCGAGGACGTGTCATCGAGGAACGCGACAGGCCCGGCGCGCCAAATGTTGCTGTCGTCAATGAAACGTTTGCGCGCCGATTCTTTCCGAATGAAGATCCCATCGGTCGGCACTTCGGGATGGGCGATGCCAGTCACAGCGGCGATTACCAGATCGTCGGCGTCGTCGAAGACGCGAAGTACCAGGACACGCGTGGCCCCGCTTACGCGATGTTCTTTCTGCCGTTGCTGCAAGTGCCACCCGGAGAGCCCGTTCGTGGATGGGTCGGCGCTATCGAGCTGCACGTTGCTGGCAAGCCGGAAAATCTCGAGCCGGCCGTCCGGAAGGCTCTAGCCGACGCGGCTCCACACCTCGTCGTTCTCAATATGATGAGTTTTGGCGAGCTGGTGGCGCGCAACTTCAATCAGGAACGGCTGATCGCGCGGCTTACGGAGCTGTTCGGCGCGCTGGCGCTCATCCTGGCTTGCGTCGGACTGTACGGCGTCACGGCTTATTCCGTTGCGCGGCGAACCAACGAAATCGGGATACGCATGGCGTTGGGCGCCGACCGCGGGAATGTTCTGGGTTTAGTGTTGCGCGCTGCGCTGGCCGAACTTGGATTGGGACTGGCCCTCGGGATACCGGCGGGTCTAGCCGGAGGTCAACTGCTCGCGCACCAGCTCTACGGGGTCAAAAGCTACGACCCGGCGATCCTTGCGATTGCTGCCATCGTTCTGGCTGCTTGTGCGATCTTTGCAGCATCCGTTCCGGCGCGATGGGCGACCAAGGTCGATCCCATGGTGGCGTTGCGATACGAGTAAATCATGGCCCTCGGAGGTCCACAACGGAGGATGAAAGAAGTCGAGGGCAATGCTTTGTTTTCAACGAGATCGTCGGCTTCTCTCATCGTGAGAGTTTCGTGGAGATAAGGCACAGCATTTGCAGAAGGGAGAAACAACACCCATGAGCTTCGCGAAACGGGCGCGGGCATGTTTTCTTCGGCTCGCGGGATTCTCCCGCAAACGGACGACCGATACCGAATTCGCGTTGGAATTGGAGAGCCATCTACGGCTGCATATTGAAGACAATCTGCGCAGGGGCATGACGCCGGAAGCGGCGCGCCGGGATGCGCTCATGAAGCTCGGCGGCGTTGAGCAAACCAAAGAGAACTACCGCGACCGAAGAGGGTGGCCTTCGCTAGAGGGCCTCCTTCGCGACTTGCGTTTTAGCATGCGTACATTGTGGAGAAGCAAGGGGTTTGCCGCGGTATCGATCGCCACGCTGGGATTGGGAATCGGCGCTGCCACGGCGATATTCAGCGTGATCGACAACGTGCTGCTTGCTCCCTTTCCTTACAAAGATGCTGGACGCATGGTATTTCCACGAATCCACAACACGCAGCAAAGCGACGAGGATGGGCGCCAGGGATACACAACGACGGAGTTTCTGGAAATCGCCCAAACGAATCATGTTTTTGACAGCATCACCGCCGCCGCGGAAGACCTGGTGCTGTACAGGCATGGAGAAGGAACCGAGCAGCTTTACGGAGCGCGCGTAACGCCCGGCACTTTCGAGTTTTTTGGGATGCCGGCACTTCACGGACGCGTGCTGCAGGCGGGCGACTACGAGCCGGGCGCGCCTCCGGTTTTCGTACTGCGCTATAAGACCTGGGTCGAACGGTTTAACGGCGATCAGTCGATTCTCAATCGCACATTCGTATTGAATGGAACCGCGCGCGCGCTGGTCGGCATCATGCCGCCACGCTTTGGCTGGTATGACGCGGACGTGTGGTTTCCCGAGAAGCCGACGCGCGATGGAAAGGGATTCGCCGAGTCCCAAGAAATTTGGTTTCTCCTGGGACGGGTGAAACCGGGGATGTCCAACCAGCAAGCGCAGGCGGACTTGGCGGTCATCGCCAATCGCTTGGCGAAGATTCACCCGCAGGATTACCCGGCGCGCTTCACCGTGCAAATTAAAAAGCTGGGCGACTCAGTGGTGGGACGCTTTCAAGCGACGCTGTACACAGTGCTGGCGGCAGTGGGATTGCTGCTGCTGATTGCGTGCAGCAATGTGGCGAACCTCATGTTGGCCCGGGCCACCACGCGGGAGAAGGAGTTCGCGCTACGCGCCGTGCTGGGTGCGGGACGCATGAGACTTCTCAGATTGTTGACGGTCGAGAGCTTCGTGCTCGCAATGGGCGGCGCCATGCTGGGCATCTTCCTCGCCTGGGGCGGGCTGAAGGTGCTCGTTGCGGCTATGCCGCAGAACCTGATCCCTACCGAGGCGGTGATCGAGCTGAACGCACCGGTGCTGGCGTTCACGCTTTGTGTCGCGGTTCTGACCGCGCTGATTTTTGGACTGGCACCGGCGTCGCAATCGTCCCGGCGCGATTTGAACGATCCGCTGCGCGAGAGCGGCAAGGGAGTGACTGGCGGGTTCCAGGGCCGCTGGCTGCGTGACGCGGTGGTGGTGACGGAAGTCGCGCTGTCTTTGACGCTTTTGATTAGCGCAGGGCTGTTGATGCGGAGCTTTGTGGCTTTGCGCGAAACAAATTTGGGGATGCGGGCGGACCACGTCTTCCAGGCAGTGTTGCCCTTACCCGAGGATCGCTACAAAACCACGGAGCAGATAACAAAATTCGTCCGGCCGCTACTGGCGCGAATCCAAACTTTGCCTGGCGTTGTGGATGCCGCGGTATCAAGCGATTTTCCGCCCTTTGGCCTCTCCCAAAGCAAGATGGACATCGCAGGGAAAACGCACGAGGAAGAATGGACGACGTTGGTTCAGCAAGTCGGCGGACGATATTTCCGGGTCTTGCGCCTGGAGTTCAAAGAAGGACGCGAGTTTAGCGATGCGGAAATCAGCGATGCGCGGAAGGTAGCGGTGGTGAACGAGACGTTGGCGCGCAAATACCTGCCTAGCGAGGATCCCCTCGGGCGGCGCATACGGCTCGCGATGCTCGACACGCTTGCGGGCTCGACCCGCGAATCCTGGTTCGAGATTATCGGCGTAGTGGCAGACGTGAGGAATCGCGGACTGCAAGAACCCATCGAACCCCAAGTATGGTTGCCGTACACAATCGGCGCAACGGGAGCACAAGCTCTGATGGTGCGAACGTCGCAAGACCCGGCGACGATCATGAACGAGGTACGGCGAGAAGTTTGGGCCGTGGATTCAGGCGTTGCTCTCGCCTATCCCGGCACCTTGGAGGATCTTATCAGCGAGCGGCTGTATGCCGGGCCGAGGTTTGGCTTCGTGGTGATGGCGATTTTCGCGTGCGCCGGGCTGATTCTGGTAATGGTGGGCATTTACAGCGTGCTGGCGTACTCGACGACGCAGAAGACGCATGAGATTGGAATCCGCATGGCGCTGGGAGCCGAAAGCGCGGACGTTCTCGAAATCGTGGTGAGGACGGGATTGCGTCTGGTTCTAGCGGGCATGACGATCGGGTTAGCCGCCAGTCTCGTGCTGGGGCGACTGATCGCGACTCAGCTCATTGGCGTGAAAGCCTACGATCCTCTGACGCTTGGGGCGACGGTTCTATTGCTGACGATGACCGCGGCCATCGCGTGCTGGATCCCGGCGCGAAGGGCCTCGCGCGTCGATCCAATGGTCGCGTTGCGCTATGAATGAGCGAGCTTCATCAATGTAAGGCAGAACTTAGGGAAGCATGGCAAATCTTATGATCCTCTCAAAATCGCTTCGCGCATGGTCCCGGCGCCTCGGCAGTCTCTTCAGCAAACGGCAACAGGATACCGAATTTGCGGCGGAGCTGGAAAGCCATCTGCAGCTCCACATCGAAGACAACCTACGCGCGGGGATGACGGCGGAAGCGGCGCGGCGGGACGCCCTGTTGAGGCTCGGCGGAGTCGAGCAGACCAAGGAGAATTATCGGGATCGTCGAGGGTTGCCGATGATCGAGGCGCTGTTTCAAAACTTGCGACTTGGTACACGCATGCTGCTTAAGAGGCCCGGTTCGACAGGCGCGGTGGTAATCGCCTTGGCGTTGGGCATTGGCGCGAGCACCGCAATGTTTACCGTGGTGCGGTCGGTCCTTCTAAGACCGCTTCCGTTCAAGGATCCGGCGCGGCTGATTCATCTTTACGAACAAACCCGTGACGACAAGTGGCAGTACAACCAGAGTGCCGCCGGAATATTCGCGGAGTGGAAAAAGCAGAGCCACGGCTTTTCTGACTTGGCGCTTTATTCCGGCGGCGGTGAGTACAACCTGTCCGGCTCAACGGGACAGCTTCCAGAGAAAGTGGCAGCCGCCGAGTGCTCCTGGAACTTGTTCCCCACACTTGGCGTAGAACCGGCCTTGGGCCGAACCTTCACGGCGTCCGACGATCAGCCTTCCGCGAATGGCACCGTCGTTCTTAGTTGGGCGCTGTGGAAGAGGCGCTTTGGCGGGGACCCGTCAATCTTGAACCAAACGATTCGCCTGGACGCAAAGAGCTACGCGGTGATTGGCGTCATGCCGGCCTGGTTTACGTTTCCCGAACGGCGGGTGCAACTGTGGACGCCCGTTTACCACGAAGAGTCGCCTCAAGATATGCAGATTCTGGATAACCATGAATTCAAAGCTGTGGGTCGGCTAAAGCCCGGAGTGAAGCAAGCCCAGGCAACCGCAGAGCTCTCCGTTATCACGCGGCAGTTGCACGACCAGCATTTGGACGATCCTTTTGTAAGCAAAGGCGCGAACAGTCGCCCTCTTCTTGACGGTATGGTTGGAGATATCAAGAAGTCCCTGTATGTCTTGCTTGCGGCCACGCTTTGCGTACTCTTGATCGCTTGCTTGAACGTGGCAAGCCTTCTCGTCGCGCGCGGCGCAGCCCGGCTAAAAGAACTGGCGATTCGCTCGGCGCTTGGCGGCAGCCGCTGGCGGCTGCTTGGCGAGCACTTGACCGAGAGCTTTCTTCTTTCTGCCGCTGGCGGCGTGGTTGGGCTCTCGATGGCCTATGGAGCGCTCCGATGGTTCATTACGACGCGCCCCGACGTCAGCCGCGTCGAAAGCATTCACATGGACGCAATGGTTGGGGTCTTTGTCATCGGATTAATTTTTCTTTGCGCGTTGCTTGCGGGGGCAACCTCTTCCGCGTCCATCGACGGCCAACAGGTTCTTCCCACCCTTCAGGAGTCATCACGTTCCCACAGCGCGGGGCTTGGGCGAATTCGGCTTCGCAAATGGCTTCTTTCCTTGGAAGTAGGACTTACCGTGATGCTGCTCATCGGAGCCGGCTTGCTGTTGAAGAGTTATAAAGAATTGCGTTCCTCCCATCTGGGCTGCGTTACAGATAACGTACTGACGATGCGTTTCAGTCTCCCGGAAACAAAATACTCCCAGCCAATTCAGCGCCTAAGCTTCTTTGAGAACTTGCTGGAGCAGGTTCGCGCTGTTCCCGGCATGCAAGCGGCTGGACTGGTGAGAGTGGTCCCTGGGGCGGGCTATGAGGGAGACAGCGGTTTTGCGATCGTGGAGCATCCTCCCCTGCCGCAAGGAAAAGAACTAGACGCAATGGTTCGCTGGGCGGATCGTGATTATTTCGCCGCACTTGGAATCCCGCTTCGGCGGGGGCAAACCTTCGACGCAAAAACGGGCCTTGACGGTCCGCTGGAAGTCATCATCAGTGACTCCCTCGCGCGACAGTACTTTCCAGGGGAAGAACCCATTGGCAGGCACTTGCTGACGCTAGGCAAGCGGTCTTTCCAAATTGTCGGGATCGTCGGGGATACGCGTTACGTCATCGCGGAGGCGCCGGCGCCGACGATGTACTTTCCCATTTACTGTTCGCTTTATGACGGAAACGCTCCCAGCTATGCGATGCTGGCGGTTCGGTCAGGTCGCGATGTAACGTCGTTTGCTTTGCCGATCCAGAAAATCGTGCAACGGCTGGATTCCGAATTGGCGGTTTCTGATGTCCTGACCATGGATCAACTTATCGGCAAATCCATTGTGGATGCGAGTTTTGATGCCACGCTACTTCTTGGATTTGCGGTGCTATCGCTCCTGCTGGCTTCCGTCGGCCTGTTTGGAGTGCTTTCTTACGTTGTTGGCCAACGCACGCCAGAAATTGGCATCCGCCTCGCCCTAGGCGCCCAAAGAACCGAACTGCTGCGCCTCACACTACTGGATGGTCTGAAACCCGCTGTCGCCGGGCTTGTTCTCGGTCTTGCAGCCGGTGCAGGGGCGAGCAGGCTGATCAGCAGCTTGCTCTATAGCGCACAACCCTTGGACGCAAGCGTGTTTGCTGCGGTCGCGATCCTTCTTCTTGCCGTGGCAGGTGTGGCATGTCTGTTGCCGGCGTGGCGGGCTTCGCGCGTCGACCCGATGACGGCGTTGCGGTACGAGTAAATCATGGCCCTCGGAGGGCCACAACGAAGGATGAAAGAAGTCGAGAGCAATGCTTTGCTTTCAACGAGATCGTCGGCTTCTTTTATAGGAGTGAAGCCCCTCCCCTAAAAAGTATTTGGTTAAAGCAGGAAACAAAGCTACCACTTCGTTCGTCTACACTCCTGTGGCATTGCCACACAGGAAGTGCTACCTTGCTGTGGTCATAACACAGGAGGACGCATGGCGGAGTCGAAACTCGATTTGCTGCAGGGGACCCTGGACTTGATGGTTCTTCAGACGCTTGCGGCCATGGGCGCATTGCACGGTTACGGCATCGCACGCCGTATCGAACAGGTCAGCGGCAATGCGGTCCTGCTGAACCAGGGAACGATTTACGCCTCGCTGGTTCGCTTGCAGCAGCGGGGATGGATTTCGGCGGAGTGGGGCACTTCGACGAACAACCGCAAGGCCAAGTTTTATTCCATCACCAAGCGCGGACGTAAACAGCTTTCCGAAGACGCAGCCTACTGGCAGCGGCTCTCCGAGGTCATGGGGCGCGTCCTGGCTCTGCCGGAAGAGAGCGGTGACGAGTGAAAAAGTGGCGAGAAAGAGCAGAGCTTGCTGACAAGAAGGGGGCGCTTCGCCTCCAAGTGGTACTTCTATGAACGGTCGACTTCGTCAATTGCTTTATCGCTTGCGTTCTTTTTTCCGCAGAGCGCAACAAGATCGCGACCTCGATGCGGAGATGTCATCTCATTTGGAACTCGCCATCGAAGAAAATCTGCAGCGCGGTCTTTCTCCTGATGAGGCTCGTCGCCAGGCGCTGGTCCGCTTTGGCGGCCCGGAGCAGGCCAAAGAAAACCACCGCGAGGCGCGCAGCCTGCCGCTCCTCGAAACTCTTCTGCAGGATCTTCGCTTCGCATTGCGGATGCTTCGCCGCAGTCCCGGGTTTGCGCTCCTGGCGATTTTTTGCCTAACCCTAGGTATCGGAGCGAATGCCGCGGTTTTCAGTTGGATGGAAGGACTTCTGTTTCGGCCGTACCCGATGGTGGCGAATCAGGAAAGATTGGTTGCGCTCACCGGGACCACTTCCTCGGACCGCACCGGGCTGTCGTGGCCCGATTTCCTCGATCTGCAAAAGAACTGCCAACTGTTTGACGCGTTTTTTGTAAGCAAGATTATGGGGACGACGCTCAGTATCGGCGACCGCGCGCAAGTTGTGACCGGAAGCATCGTTTCGGCGAACTATTTCAACGCATTGGGGATTCATCCCATTCTCGGGCGTACGTTTGAACCGAATGAAGACGTGGGCCGCGACGCGCATCCCGTGACGGTGATCAGTTACCAGCTGTGGAAGGAGCGCTTTGGCGGCGATCCGCAGATTATCGGCAAGACGCAACGCATGAATGGCGTGATTCACACAATCATCGGCGTCGCCCCCGAAGGCTTTTACGGGACATTCGTCGGCTGGGCGATGAAGTTTTGGGTACCGGCCTCGATGGAAGACACCTTCGAAGGCGGCGGGTACAAACTGGAAGATCGCGGGGAGCGCTGGATCGAAGCCTACGGCCGCCTGAAACCCGCTGTGACCCTCGAGCAAGCCCAGCAGGAGGTTTCTGCCGTAGCCAAGCGGCTGGATGCGGATTACCCGGCAACCAACCGCGGTCACGGGATTCAGCTCTGGGCCTTGTGGCAAACACCTTTCAATAACGCGGGAACGCTGCTCCCTACGCTCGAAACCATGCTCGTCGTTGTTGTGTTTGTGCTTTTGATTGCCTGCGCCAACGTAGGAAATTTGCTGCTCGTGCGTTCTTTCGCGCGAAGGCATGAAATTACCGTCCGCGTAGCGGTGGGCGCGGAACGGAAACGACTGTTGCAGCAACTCTTCATAGAAGGGCTAGTTCTTTCTGCGATTGCCGCGACCGGCGGACTCCTCATCGCGCGGTGGTGCAGTCATTTGCTCGTATTGCTTTTGCCGGTAAGGAACGGGAACGCCATGCACCTTCCCGGCGAAATGGACTGGCGCGTGATGGCTCTGAGCGCCGCCGTTTGTCTGGTGGCGACGCTGTTGTTCGCGCTGGTTCCAGCCGTTCAGACCAGCAAGATCGATCTCGCCGGTACTCTGCGGTCGGAAATGGCGGGAGTCGCGCGAGGCCGCGGGAAGTCGTGGGCTCGCTCGGGTTTGGTCGTGGTTCAGGTATCCCTGTGCTTCATTCTGCTTGTGGGGGCAGGGTTACTACTGCAGAGTTTGCAAAAAATTCGGTCCGACAGCCCGGGCTTCACAACCAACGGCGTATTGGCGACGTCCGTGAATTTGGTCGCAGCCGGATACGATGCTGAGCGGGCGAAGAGTTTTCAGGATGAACTGATCGACCGGGTCCAGGCATTGCCGGGCGTTGAGTCGGCCGCCCTTGCGCGTGTCACGCCTCTGGGTTACGGCACTTTTTCGTCGGCTCCCATTGCAGTGGACGGATATGAACCGCCCCCCAACGAGCAGCCCTCCGCCGACTACAACCAGGTTGGGCCTGGCTATTTCGCTACCATTGGGATTCCGCTGGTGTCAGGGCGCGAATTCACTCGCGCGGATAACGAAACGGCTGCTCCTGTTGCGATCCTCAACGACACCATGGCCGCGCGCTATTGGCCGGGCAAGGATCCGGTCGGCGAGCGCGTCCAGGCCAAAGGCAAGTGGATGCAAATTGTTGGAGTCGCGAAGACTTCCAAATATCAGAGCGTGCGCGAGCTGCCCAAGCCGTTTTTCTACGTTCCTCGGCGACAAGACTTTTCCATAAGCGCAACATTGACGATTCGGACCAAGCTGCGGCCTGAGATCCTGGCAGCCGCGCTGTCTCGCGAACTGAAAGCCATGGACTCAAACCTGGCGCTTTATGAAGTGATCTCGCTGCAAGAGCAGGTCGACCGTTCCACGTCTGCTCAGAAAGTTGCGGTCACTTTGACTGGGACACTCGGCGGATTGGCTTTGGTGCTCGCGGCCATTGGACTCTACGGCGTGATGTCGTACACCGTGTCGCAGAGTACGCGCGAGTTGGGGCTGCGCATGGCTCTTGGAGCTGACCGCGGTGGACTCTTCCGGCTGGTGATTTCTCGGGGCCTCGTGCTGACTTTTGGGGGCATTTTTCTGGGCGCAGCACTTGCCGTGGGTCTGACACGGTTGCTCGGCTACCTTCTTTACAAGGTCAGCCCCTACGACCCGCTGGCCTTTGGCTATGCATTCCTGGTGTTGACCATGGTTTCGTTGATTGCGTGTTTCTTGCCGGCTTGGCGCGCAACCCGTGTCGATCCCATCGTGGCTTTGCGTTACGAGTGATTATGCTGAAGGCTGCCCATGTAGCAATCGGAAACGCAAGGAGCGCTGCGTATGACTGATCGAGTCAGGCAATTGCTGCACCGGTTGCGCTCTTTCTTCCGTCGCGCCCAACTCGACCGCGAACTCGACGCGGAAGTGTCATCTCATCTCGAGCTCGCCATCGAGGAAAATCTTCGGCGCGGGTTTTCTTCCGATGAGGCCCGTCGCGAAGCTTTGCTGCGCTTCGGCGGCTCGCAACAGGCGAAAGAGGAACATCGCGAAGCTCGCAGCTTGCCTTTCCTCGAAACGCTGCTTCAAGACATTCGCTACTCCTTTCGAATGCTCCGTAAATCGCCTGGGTTCACCACGATCGCGGTTCTCACGCTGGCTTTTGGCATCGGCACAAACACGGCAATTTTCAGCATGGTGAACGCCCTGCTTCTGCACCCGTACCACTTTCATGATTTGGAATCGCTCGCGCTCATTTGGGAAAGCCGCGGGATCGACGAAGGGCCGGATGCTCGGAGAATTTCCGCTGGAGATGTGGCCGACCTTCGCGCCGGAACTCAAGTGTTTGAAGACGTTGCTACGTACCAATACCGCGACTTCAATGTTTCCTCCGAAGGCAGAGTGGACGTGGCGTATGGCTGCCGCGTGTCGGCAAACTTCTTTTCTGTCCTTGGTGCTGTTCCGGAGCAAGGCCGCCTCTTTTCGGCAAACGAGGAACAGCCTGGCGCTGATCAGTCTCTGGTTGTGAGCCACCGCTTCTGGCAATCGAGATTCGCCGGCGACGCGCAGTTCGTGGGCAAAACCATCCGCCTCAACGGGCGCAACTACACGGTCGCGGGAATCATGCCGCCTGACTTTGACTATCCCGTATCGATGGAACTGTGGGTGCCCTTGGCGCTTACCACGACGGAAAAATCAGATCGCGCACCGTTGTCGCTGTTCGCCCTTGGGCGCCTGAAGCCCGGTATCGCTGTTGCGCAAGCGGCCGCGGCGCTGAACAGTTTTTCCGGCAGACTTGCCGAGCTTTATCCGAAAACCAATGCTGGCCGCTCCCTGAACCTGCTGCAGCTTCGCAAAGAACTTTATATTTACAGTCTGCCGCTTTTTCTGCTGCTCCAAGCCGCTGCAGTGTTTGTACTGTTGTTGGCGTGCGCAAATCTTGCGAATCTCCTTTTCGCGCGAATGATTGCGCGGCAGAGAGAACTTGCCGTCCGCACGGCTTTGGGCGCGAAGCGCTCGAGGCTGGCTCGGCTCCTGATATCCGAGATGTCACTCCTCGCGGTTCTGGGAGGCGCCGTTGCGATTGCGGCGTCGTTTTCTAGTGTGCGCATCCTGCGCGACAGTATTTCGCCGGATTGGACTAAGTGGGTTCCCGGCTGGGATGGTATTCGAGTGGATTCGACCGTTCTCTTCTCCACCATTCTTCTCTCGTTGCTCCTGGGACTCATCTTTGGCCTGGTCACCGCGCTGCACTTGCGGCACATCAACTTGAATACCGTGCTCAAACAAACCGGCCGCAGCTCAAGCGGGCCGGCCCGGGAGCGCTTGCGCAACGGGCTTGTGTCGGCGCAGGTCGCGCTGGCTCTCATCTTGCTGGTTTGCGCGGGACTGACTACGCAAGGATTCAGCCGGCTCGCGCAGGCCTACCAGGGGTTTCAACCCAGCCAGATTTTGAAATTTGAGGTCAGCCTGAACAATTATCCTGACAGCGCAAAGCGCAACAACTTCTTCCAAGCGGCTTTGCAAAGGGTCTCTTCCTTGCCGGGAGTTTTTAGCGCCGCTCTGACCTCCAACCTTCCCGCCAGCAATGTGGACAACGAAAAGACGCTGTTCACCATTCAGGGCCGCCCGGCTCTGCAAGCCAGCGAGGCCCCCGCTGCTGACTTGCAAAACATCAGTGGAGACTATTTCTCCGTTCTCAAAATCCCCCTGATTGCTGGACGATTCTTCTCGGAAGCCGACAACCGAACCGCCGGGCGCGTCGCCATCATTAGCCGCACGATGGCGAACCGTTTCTGGCCCGCAAGCGATCCGCTTGGGCAGCAATTCAAGCTGGGCGCGGCGGACTCGGCCGAGCCCTGGATGACCGTTGTCGGAGTTGTCGGTGATGCGCGCCAAAATTGGTGGAATCCGGCGACTTTTCCCGTCATCTATCAACCTTATCTTCAGTCCTCGCGAAGCTCCTTCAGGTTTGTTCTGCGCGTCGCTTCGGTTCCAACCAGCTACGCTTCTGCCGCGCGCGCGGCCATTTCTCAGGTCGGGCCGGAGATTCCCATCACCGAACTGAAAACGCTTGAAACTGAAGTGCAGGATTCCATCGCGATCGTTCACATCATGGGAGTGCTGATGGCCATCTTTGGATGCGTAGCTCTGTTGCTTTCCTCCATCGGCGTTTACGGAATTTTGTCTGAAAACGTTGCGCAGCGAACACATGAGTTCGGTATTCGCTTCGCGCTTGGCGCGAATCCGCGCGACTTGCTTCGTCTCGTATTCCGGCATGCGTTAACCGTTTCTGGCATCGGGCTGGGATTCGGTTTGCCGATCGCGTTTGCCGTCAGCCGGGCCATGGCTGCGGTGGTCTTCGGCATTGTCTCCGTGAGTTTGCCGGTTTTGGCGTCGCTCGCTGGACTCTTGCTTCTTGTGGCGCTCGTCGCCGCGTATTTTCCTGCGCGGCGCGCGCTTCGCGTCGACCCGATGGCAGCTCTTCGTTACGAATGACCATGGCAACATCCATCAACCCGGCCCGCAAACAAGGGAGTGACTGCCAATGACAATATCTCTACGCCAATTTGTTTTCCGCCTGCGCTCTTTCTTCCGCCGCTCTCAGCTCGACCGCGACCTGGAAGCAGAAATGTCATCTCATCTGGAACTCGCCATCGAGGAGAATCTCCAGCGCGGCCTCTCGCCGGACGAAGCCCGCCGGCAGGCGCTCGTCCGTTTCGGCGGCTCGCAACAAACCAAAGAGCAACACCGCGAAGCCCGCAGCCTCCCGTTCCTAGAAACTCTGTTCCAGGACCTCCATTTCGCTTTCCGCGTGTTGCGCAAGTCTCCCGGCTTCAGTGCCATTGCGATTCTCACTCTTGCCCTGGGTATCGGCGCCTCAACTGCCATCTTTTCGGTAGTCGACGCGGTACTGCTTCGCCCTCTTCCTTATCCGAACCCGCAACAAATCGTGAGCCTTTCGGAACTTTCCGCTAACGGTCATCGCATGCACTTGGCTGATCCGAATTTCCTGGATTTTCGCGGGCAAAACCACACTCTTGCGGGTCTCGCCGACTTTTCTTGGGGGCCAGAGTCGATTTCCGGCGGCAGCGAACCTGTGCGCATGAACGTTGCCGCCGTTTCTCAGGATTTTTTCAAGGTGATGGCTGTCGAACCTGCTCAAGGCCGTGATTTTGGGACCGAAGAACTGCGCCTTCACGGTAGCCCCGCCATGATTGTGAGCTATAGCTACTGGCAGCGGTATCTCGGAGGCAAACCGGATTTCTCGACGGTGCGCCTGACGATGGAAGGTCAGGTGTATCCCATCGTTGGCGTGATGCCGCAGGGATTTGATTTTCCTCCGAGCGTGTCCGCATGGGTTCCCCGCGAGCAACTCTTTGGATGGGGCACTAGCCGCACGGGGCATGGCGGAGAAGTCGTTGGTCGTCTTCGCGACGGCGTTTCGCTGGAACAAGCCCGCGCGAACCTGAGCACCATCGCGCGCAGCATCAAGAACCAATACGGCAAGGAAACCGACATCAATACCAACTATATGCTCGTGGATGCCGCCGTCGTCCCGCTCGCCGAGGCCATGGTGGGCGATGTACGTGCGACATTGCTGACGCTTTTCGCGGCAGTGATCCTCTTGTTTCTAGTTGCGTGTGCAAACGTCGCGGGATTGTTGCTGGCGCGCACGGCGGCGCGGCGAAAGGAATTGGCGGTGCGCACCGCATTGGGCGCCGGACGCGGAAGACTCGTGAAGCAATTACTTGCAGAGTCTCTCGTCCTTGCGTTTGTGGGTGGCGTGCTCGGAGCGTTGACAGCCGTCTGGACAACGAATTTGCTTCCGGCGATCCTCCCTGCGGATCTGCCGCGGCAGCAAGGGATTGCCGTCAACGGAACGGTTCTTTTGTTCACTCTTGTCGCGACTTTGCTTGTAGCACTCGGCCTCGGACTTTTTGCCGCTTTCCGCGCAAGCGGATCGGATGTCAACCAGGCGTTGAGCGCGGGCTCACGAAGTTATAGCGCCGGAAGTCAGAAGACGCGCAGTGCCCTCGTAATCGGCGAAATTGCCGTGACGCTAATGTTGCTCGTCGGCACGGGCCTTTTGGGCCGCAGCTTTCTGCGCTTAGTTTCCGTCAACCCGGGACTCAACGGGGAGCACTTGATCCTTGCCGAGTTCCAACCGACGCAACTTCCGACTTTCGACGCCTCGCCTCGCCAAGGACAACTGATTGACAGCGTGTTGTCTCGCGTGCGCGCCCTACCCGGGGTCCAGTCCGCGGGCTTTACAGGTGAGCTTCCCATCGCGACCGGGTTTGCCAATGGCCAATTCCTGATTCTCAATGGCCAGCAACCACCCGCGAATTTCGAGGAATGGGGACGCTTTACGCAGAATCCCAAGAACGTAGGCGAAGCGCTCTATTGCGTTACCAGCGCCGATTACTTCCGGACGACTGGAATCCCTCTACGGCGCGGACGCCTATTTAACGAACAGGATGGCCCTGACTCCCTGCATGTCGCCGTCATCAGCGAAGCCGTGGCGCAACAGCAATGGCCGAATGAGGATCCTGTCGGCCATGTCATCGACTTCGGCAATATGGATGGCAATCTGAAACCGCTGACGATTGTCGGAATTGTTGGAGACGTCCGCGCCGAGGGACTTGACCGGCCCGTGAGCCCGGTTATTTACGTTGACTACAAGCAGCGAGGCCTGAGTGGCAACTCTTCGCCGATGATCCTGCTCCGCACCGACGCTCGAACCAGTCCCATCGTCACTGCGGCGCGCAGCGTCTTTCACGATCTCGCCCCCGATGTTCCCGTGAAGTTCTCCACGTTTGCAGATGAAATGGGCGGATGGTTGTCTGAAAAGCGTTTCCTTCTGCTGCTCGCAGGCGTGTTTGCCGCGGCTGCCCTGGCACTGGCGGTAGTAGGACTTTATGGGCTAATAACACACTCGGTGACGCTGCGCACGCAGGAGATTGGCATCCGCATGTCGCTCGGTGCGGAGCGCAGCGACGTCCTACGATTGGTTTTAGCGGAAGGCGGGCGCCTCGCCCTCATGGGCCTGGTGATCGGAACTGGCCTATCGCTGGCAATCACGCGCTTGATGTCGAGCCTTCTTTTTGGAATTAGCGCTACCGACCCCCTGACCTTCGTCGTCGTTGCGGCTCTGCTGGCCGTCGTTGCCCTGCTCGCGTCCTATATTCCCGCGCGCCGCGCCATGCGCGTCGACCCGATGGTCGCCCTGCGCTACGAATGATTGTCTTAACGCGCGTCAACGCCAAGGGTGAAGAAAGGGAGTCGCGCAAAAATGACCAGTTGGCTTCAGCAATCCTTTCACCGGCTGCGCTCGTTCTTCCTTCGCGAGCAACTCGACCGCGACTTGGACGCGGAAATCTCCTCGCATCTGCAACTCGCGGTCGAAGAGAATCTCCAGCGTGGCCTTTCTCCAGACGAAGCTCGCCGCCAAGCGGTGCTGCGCTTTGGCGGTTGGCAACAGGCCACAGAACAGCACCGCGATGCGCGCAGCCTTCCGTTGCTTGAAACTTTTCTCCAGGACCTGCGCTTTGCCTTTCGCATGTTCCGCAAAAATCCAGGTTTCACTGCGATCGCTGCACTCACGCTCGCCCTTGGCATTGGCGCCAACACGGCCATCTTCAGCCTGGTGAATGGAATCCTTCTTGCTCCTCTTCCCTACCCCCAGCCTGAAAGACTCGTCAGCATCACGGGCACCTATCCCAAGGGCGGGGTCGTGGCGATGCGCGAGCAAATCAACACCATGGACGTCGCTGCCTATTACGAAGGCCACGAGTTCAATCTCACCGGCCAGGGCGAGCCTGTTCGCCTGACAGGCACGGTCGTTTCAGCGGAATTTTTTTCCGTGCTCGGCGGGCGCCCGGAAATAGGCCGCACGTTCGTCTCAGGAGAAGACATTCCCGGCCAGGATAATTACGTCGTTCTATGTCATGCGCTCTGGCAGCAACGTTTCGCGAGCGACCCGACCATCCTAGGCCGCCCGATTCAATTGGAAGGCATAAGCCGCCAGGTGCTCGGCGTGATGCCGCCCGATTTCCGTTTCCCTTCTTCAAAAACGCAAATCTGGGTTCCGCTGCGGAACGATCCGCGAGACCCGATTCTCTATTGGGCCGACGATTACATGCCTGTCATCGGCCGGCTTCGTCCCGCTGCCACTATGAAGCAAGCGCGCACCGAAATCCGCATGTTTCAGTCGCGCGTAGGCATGCTGTTTCCCTGGACCATGCCCAAGGACTGGAACGCGGATGTCAGCGTGCTTCCTTTGCGAAGCGGAATGGTTGCGGACATCCGCCTGCGCCTGCTCATGCTTCTCGGAGCCGTAACCCTGGTGGTTCTAATCGCCTGCGCCAACGTTGCGAACTTGATGCTCGCGCGCTCGGCCACACGCGAAAAAGAAATTGCCGTGCGCACCGCTCTCGGCGCCGGGCGGCGGCGCATCGTATGCCAGTTGCTCACGGAGAGCGTTGTGCTCGCTGGCTTCGGCGGTCTTCTGGGACTTGCGCTCGCCACAAAGGGATTTGCCGCTTTGAAGGCTATGCTTCCTGCCGATACGCCCCGGTTGGCTGACGCGCACATTGATTGGCGCGTTCTTGCTTTCACTGGCGGGCTCGCGATTCTGACCGGTCTGCTCTCCGGCTTGGCGCCCGTTCTGCAATCCTTGCGGACGGCTCCTGTGGAAACGCTTCGCTCCGGTGGGCGCGCCGGCACTCTTCCGCTTTCTCGACGTTTGCGCAGGGGTCTGGTTGTCGCTGAAATCGCCTTTGCGGCGCTTCTTGTGACTGCTGCTGGTTTGTTGATCCGCAGCTTCTGGGCGCTTTCTCATGTGGACCCGGGCTTCCGCTCCGCACATATCCTCACCGCCCGGGTTTCTCCCAATCAAGCGTTTTGCAGCGATTCGGAACGCTGCCTCGCCTTCTACCGCGCCTTGTTGGACCAAGTGCGCACTTCTCCAGGCGTCGACTCCGTCGCTCTCGTGAATACGCTTCCCCTCGGCGGCAGAGTCGCCAAGCGCTCTCTCAACTTTGAGAACCACACGCCTGACGCCGGGCAAGATCAATCTCCACTCTTCTGGCTTAACGTCGTCACTCCCGAATATTTTCGGGTGATGGGTATCCCCATCGTCGGCGGACGAGCGTTTACTGACGCCGATGTCTCCGGCGAGCCAGTCGCCATTATCTCCACGGAAACCGCTCGCCGTTTTTGGTCCAATCAAAACGCCGTAGGCAAACACATTCAACTGAACGACGACAAAAGCTGGCGCACCATCGTCGGCGTCACCGCGGACGTGCGTGCTTACGATTTGCAAAGAACCATTCCCACTTGGATGAAGGGCGTTGCTTACGTCCCCTACAACCATTCAGCCACGCTCGAAGATCACCGCATGCCTGCCGACCTCTCCATGGTGATGCGGACCAGCGTGGATAACTCACAAATGGGGGCCAGGCTGCGTGAAGCGGTGGCGAGCGCCAATTCAGAAGCCGCCATCGGCGGAATCAAAACGATGAGCGCCGTGCTTTCTGAAGCGGTCGCCACTCCTCGATCGACCGCGATTCTTTTCATCGTCTTTGCTGCTCTTGCGCTCGCCCTGGGCAGCATTGGCATCTACGGCGTTCTTTCTTTTTTGGTTGCGAATCGCACGCGCGAAATCGGCATTCGCATGGCGCTGGGCGCACAAAGACGGGAAGTGCTATGGTCCGTCCTCAAAGAAGGCGGCCACACTTCGTTCCTGGGCATCGCCCTGGGACTTGCTGCGGCCTTTGCCCTCATGCGCGTCCTCTCGAGTGAACTTTATGGCGTCAGCCCAGCCGATCCACTCACCTTCGGCGCCGTCGCCCTCATCGTCGCACTCGTTGCCTTGCTCGCCTGTTACATCCCCGCTAGCCGCGCCATGCGCGTCGACCCAATGGTCGCCCTGCGTTACGAATGAGGAGGGTAGCAAAATGACCGCCTGGCTCCGCCAACTCCTGCATCGCATACGTTCCTTCTTTCGACGTTCGGAACTCGACCGCGACCTCGACGCCGAAATCTCCTCACATCTGCAATTCGCCATCGAAGAAAATCTCCAGCGCGGCCTACCCCCTGCTGAAGCTCGCCGCCAGGCACTCCTTCGTTTTGGCGGTCCACAGCAAACCAAAGAGCAACAACGCGACGTCCGCTCCCTGCCCCTTCTGGAGATGCTTCTAAAGGACCTTCGCTTTGCCCTGCGCCTTCCGAGAAAGAGTCCGGGCTTTACCACAGTTGCCGTTCTCACGCTCGCGCTGGGGCTGGGCGCGACGACCACCATCTTCTCGGTCGTGAACAGCGTCCTCCTGCAGCCCCTTCCCTACAAAAACAGCCATCGCTTGTTGCGCGTGGAAGAAACTCACGCAGGCGCTCCCGGCGCCAACGTGACCTACGCGACTTTTCTCGACCTTCAGCGTGAGGCCAAAACGATCGACAACATCGCGGCTTATCGCGAATGGATTTTTAACATCACCGGCGGATCCGAGCCCGCGCAAATTGAAGGCGCTCTCGTCTCCGGCAACTTCTTTGCTGCCCTCGGCAGCGCGCCCATCCTCGGGAGGACCATTCTTTCAGAAGACGATCAGCCCGGTGGGGACAACAGCGTTGTGGTTCTGAGTTACGCGCTTTGGCAGAGCCGTTTTGGTTCCGACGCCAACATTTTGGGCCAAGAGTTGATAGTCAACGCACAGCCTTTTAAGGTCATCGGAGTTATGCGGCCCGGTTTCGATTTTCCCGAACAGGCCGAAATATGGTGCCCGCTCGTTCCGGGCGGCGAGTTCCATAACAATCGCCGGGCGCACTTGCTCACCGTGCTAGCCGATGTGAGTCGCGGTCAATCCGACGGCGCGGTGAATGGCGAGCTAACCGCCTTCGCGAAAAGTGTCGAAACGCGGAATCCCGGCGTGGATGATCCCTCGTTGTCTCTCACTGCCCTTACCCTGCAGAGAAGCCTTACCGCCCCAGTCCGCCCCGCGCTAGTGATTCTTCTTTTCGCGGTCGGATTGCTCCTCGTCATGGCCTGCGCCAACGTTGCCAACCTCCTGCTCGCCCGCACAGCGGCGCGTAGCAAGGAAATTGCCGTCCGCCTTGCGCTCGGTGCCAGCCGCGCCCGGCTTACTACGCTTTTGTTGACCGAGAGCGTCTGGATGTCCCTTCTGGGTGGCGCAGCCGGGCTCCTCCTTGCCCAAGCAGGACTCGCCTTTCTTCGCTCCCAAAATAACGATAACTTGCCGCGCTTCGCAGAAATCCATCTCGACTGGCGTGTCTTCGCGTTCTCGTGCGTTATCTCGATCGTTTCCGGCCTTTTTTTTGGGCTCGCGCCCGCCCTTGCCGGAGCGAAACTCAACTTGAACGCGCCGCTCAAAGAAGGCCGGTCGGAAACTGCGGGAGTCAGGCGTCGCTTCTCAAGTAGCGCCCTTACGGTTCTGCAGTTTGGCCTGGCGACAATCCTGCTAGTTGGCGCAGGCTTGCTGGGCGGCAGCTTGCTTCGTATTCTGCGAGTGAATCCCGGCTTCAATCCAGACCATCTCCTCACGTTCCAGGTTTTCCTCTCGCCAGTGCAGTATCCGGAGAGGGATTCGAAAGCCGCCATCATTCTGCATGAAATGCTGGAAAGCATTAGGCAATTGCCTGGCGTGCGCTCGGCCGGATTGGTGAACGCCTTGCCGATCACCGGAGGCCCCAGCACGGAGTTCGTGATTGAGGGGCGTCCCGCTCCGCGCCTTGGAGACGAACCCGGCGCGGACATCCGAGTGACGGACTCAAAATATTTTTCCACCATGGGTGTCCCGCTACTCGCAGGCCGTGTTTTCACCGAACACGACAGCGCTACATCCGCTCGGGTTACGGTCATCAACCAAACTCTCGCTCGCACCTTTTGGCCCAACGAAAATCCGCTCGGGCAGCGCATCACCATGAAGGATTGGGGCCCGCCGCTGACTGGGGAGATTGTCGGCGTGGTGGGAGACGTAAAAACCAACGGGCTCGACGAGCAAGTGGGTCCGATGATTTATTGGTCCTACCATCAGTTTGGCATGGTCTTCAATTCCATGGTCGTGCGCACCGAAGGCGACCCTCTCGCCACGGTTTCTGCCATAAAAAGCCGCATCTGGTCAGTCGACAAAGATCAGCCGGTCTCGCAGATTCAGACCATGGACCAAATCCTCTCCCAATCGCTCGCGCGCCGCCGCCTTTATGTCGTTCTCCTCGGCGTGTTTGCTTGCGTAGCGTTGTCGCTCGCCGCAGCGGGAATTTATGGTGTCGTTTCGTATTCGGTCGCGCAGCGAACGCGCGAGATGGGCATCCGCGTGGCCCTCGGCGCGGACCGCACCCATATCCTGCACATCATCGTGATGCAAGTGGCGAAAGTTGCTCTCGCCGGCGAAGTCCTCGGCATCCTGGCCGCTCTGGCTCTCACGCGCCTGATGACCAGCCTGCTTTTCGGCGTAACCTCGGTGGACCCAGTGACGTTCGCAAGCGTGCCTTTGCTTCTTAGCGCCGTCGCGTTCGCCGCGTGCTACATCCCCGCCCGCCGCGCCATGCGCGTCGACCCAATGGTCGCCCTGCGTTACGAATGAACCTCTGATAAGAATTTTGCGCTAACATTGTTTGCGCCCGGCAGCTGCGCCCACCCGATGTAGAGGTAGCAACCATGATCACTCGCCTTCTCGACGCTCGCGGCCTTCCCTTCTTCGACCCTCTGGTCCAGGACCTTCGCTTCGCCTTCCGCATGCTCCGCAAATCTCCCGGCTTCACCGCCGTCGCCGTCCTCACCCTCGCTCTCGGCATCGGCGCCAACACCGCCATCTTCAGCGTGGTTGATGCGGCCCTCCTTCGCGCGTTGCCGGTCCGCGATCCGCAGCAACTCGTGGTGTTTCAATGGACTGCCCACAAATCTCCAAACCTGAAGGGGTTTTACAGTTACATGTCCTGCCCGGCTCAAAGCTCAGGCGCAAGCGGTGAGCACGGCTGCTGGTTTTCTTATCCGATGTTCCGCCAATTTCAGTCACTCCGGGACCAGTTTTCCAGCGTGACTGGGCTGTGTGGAAACGTCGGGCTCAACCTGAGAGGCAACGGCCCAGCTACTTTTGTGCAAGCCGAAATGGTTTCCGGAGATTTTTTTGAAACCCTTGGCGTCGGCGCGGCCGTCGGGCGCACGATCGGTCCTTCCGACGATACGCCCAACTCCCCGGCGGTCGCAGTACTGGGATACGGCTACTGGCAGAGTGCCTTCGGCGGCGATCCCGCCGCAGCAGGAAAAACTATCTGGCTGAACAATGTTCCGGTCACGATTGTAGGTGTTGCAGCAAAGCAATTTCCCAGCTTGAGCCCGGCCATTGCTCGCGCAATCTGGCTTCCGTTGTCCGTCAGTCCGCAGATTGGACTGGACTTGTTCGGGCACATCAGCGGAGATCATCCTTCGCTGCAAGCCGGCGATGACATTTGGTGGGTGTACCCCGTCGCGAGGCTCAAGGAAGGAATCACTCTTGGTCAAGCGCAAGCCGCCGCTGAGGCTCTTTTTCACAACGATGTTTTGGACCAGTCGAAGGAATTCTTCAAGAGCGAAGATGCGCCGCGCCTCGTTCTTACGCCGGCCCCTCAAGCCATCAGCGGATTGCGCGAACAGTTTTCAACTCCCCTGTCCATTCTTATGACCGCAGTTGGCATGGTTCTTTTGGTAGCATGCGCCAACGTGGCCGGTCTGACGCTGGCGCGATCTTCCACGCGTCAGAAGGAATTTGCCGTTCGGCTGGCTCTGGGCGCGGGACGCGCGAAAATCGTCAGGCAATTGCTCACCGAAAGCCTGCTCCTCGCTTTGGCAGGCGGAGCGGGGGGAATTCTGCTTGCCTATTGGAGCGTACCGTCGCTTATGGCGTTTATGTCTCGCGGCGGTTTGTGGCCGTCCCATTTGGCAGTGCATCTAGACTTGCGCGTTCTTGTATTCACCTTGGCGGCTTCCATTCTCACGGGGATTTTTTTCGGCCTCGCGCCTGCATTTCGCGGCACGAGGTTGGACTTGACGCCGGCACTCAAAGAAAGCACATTGGCGCATGCAACTGGAGCAACGACTGCCCGATGGCTGAATCTAGGCAGCGGCCTGGTCGTCGCTCAAGTAGCGCTCGCTATTTTGGCGCTTTCAGGCGCAGGCCTGCTGGTGCGCACACTCGAGAATCTGAAAAGCATCAATCCCGGTTTTGACACGCGCAATATCCTCCTGTTTAGGTTGGAGCCTTCGCTCAATGGCTACACCGGGGCGCGGTCGAAAACCCTGTACTCCGAACTGTTGGCACGTCTACAAGCAATTCCCGGCGTGCTTTCCGCGACTTATTCGTTCGATGATCTTCTGAGCGGCAATGCCTGGACTACGAGCTTTGGCATCGAAGGAGAATCGCATAACACGACACTCTCGACGCTCGGCCTTCAGGCGGGGCCAAGATACTTCGAGACCATGGGCATTCCCCTGATGACCGGGCGTCTATTCACATCGCAGGATTACTCTCTGCCACCGGACACCAAGTGGGAGCCGGCGGTGATCAACGAGGCCTTCGCCCGCGCCTTTTTCAAGGATCAAAATCCGCTGGGACGGCGCATCACGGGCGTCGGCCATCAGGGCGCAAGCCATGAAATCGTCGGCATCGTCGGGGACACAAAATTTCTAAACGTGAGGAGCGAAATGGCGCCAACACTGTTCGTCCCGGCAGGAGGAGGCGAGGCAGTATTTGAGGTCCGCACGGCCGCGAGCCCAAGAACGATTATCCCTGAAGTTCGCAGCGCCATAAGCCAATTAGACAGCAATCTCCCACTCTTTAGCGTTAGAACAGAAACGGAGCAGATTGATCGCTCGTTCTTCGAAGAGCGTCTGATTGCGCGCCTATTGAGTTTCTTTGGCGCGCTTTCTCTTTTACTCGCTTGCATTGGACTGTACGGACTGCTCTCCTACGAGGTCGCACGGCGAACGCGCGAAATCGGAGTGCGTATGGCGCTCGGAGCGAGGCCAGGCAACGTGTTGCGCCTAATGGTGCGGCAAGGACTTGGATTGTCAGCCGTTGGCACAATCCTCGGCCTGCTAGGCGCGCTGGGCGCCACGCGTTACATCGCAAGTCTCCTCTATGGCGTTCGACCCGATGATCCGGCAACGTTTGCCGCCGTGGCCTTGTTGCTTGCTCTCGTGGCTCTTGCTGCATGCCTGATTCCTGCGCGCCGCGCCATGCGCGTCGACCCGATGGTCGCCCTTCGCTACGAGTAAACTCCACGGCAATTGTAATTCTCTTGGCTCTTTGCGAAGCGCCCCCGGCCTCGCTGAAATTCGTTTTCCTCAATCCTGCCAAGTTGTAGGACAATGCCGCCCATGTCTTTCTTCGATTTGCTCTTGGGCAAGCCGCTCGCTTCGGACCAGGCTCGCGCCGAGTGCATCGGCACCGCAGCCGGCATCCCCATTTTTGGCCTGGACGCACTGAGCTCCGCGGCGTACGGTCCGGAAGCCGCTCTCACCCTGCTGATTCCTCTCGGCGCGGCGGGCATCGCCTACATGGTTCCCATCAGCATGAGCATCATCATCCTGCTGGCCATCGTCTACTTTTCCTACCGGCAAACCATCGCCGCCTACCCCGGTGGCGGTGGGTCGTATACCGTCGCCCGGCAAAATCTCGGTGTTACCGCCGGCCTCCTGGCCGCCGCCGCGCTGATGATTGATTACGTGCTTACCGTCGCAGTCGGCATTTCCGCCGGCGTAGGCGCGCTCGTTTCGGCGGTGCCCAGCCTGCAATCGCACACCTTATCCATCTGCCTCGGAATCCTTGTGCTGATCACGCTCATCAACCTCCGCGGCATGCGCGACACGGGCGTCATCTTCATGGCGCCCACGTATTTGTTCGTTGGAACCTTGCTTGCCGCCATCATCATCGGCTTCGTCAAGACGTTCCTTTCCGGCGGCCACCCGGTTCCGGTTGAAGCGCTTCCCCCCGTTTCCCGGGCCGCGGCGCTCCCCGGCGCCTGGATCATTCTTCAAGCGTTTGCCAGCGGTTGCACCGCCATGACCGGAGTCGAAGCCGTAAGCAACGGCGTGAAAGCCTTCCGCGAACCGGTGGTTGCAACGGCCCGGCGCACGCTCACAATCATCATCGGTCTCTTGATGGTGCTCCTCGCGGGAATCGCCTATCTCGTCCGCGTTTACGGAATATCCGCGACGGACCCAGGACGGCCCGGTTATCAAAGCGTGCTTTCGATCCTGCTAGCAGCCGTTAGCGGCAAAGGCGTTTTCTACTACACGGCGATGGCTTCCATCCTGCTGGTTCTAGCGCTTTCCGCCAACACTGCCTTCGCAGACTTCCCGCGCCTTTGCCGCGCCATCGCGCAGAACAACTATCTCCCTCACTCTTTTGCCACGCGTGGACGCCGGCTCGTGTACACGCAAGGCATTCTCGTCCTGGCAGTCGTGGCCGGGCTGCTTCTCATCATCTTTGACGGCATCACCGATCGCCTGATTCCTCTTTATGCCGTGGGGGCTTTTCTCGCTTTCACGCTTTCGCAGGCCGGAATGGTGGGCCACTGGCGCCGCGTGGGCGGCGAAGGCGCAACGCGAAGCATGTTGATCAATGGTATGGGCGCGTTTGCCACTGGCATTACTGTGATCGTGGTTCTCGTGGCGAAATTTGTCGAAGGCGCGTGGATCACCGTGCTGCTGATCCCTGCGTTACTCGTCGCCATGGGATTGGTGCGCCGTCACTATCACCACGTTTTCCTGGAGGTTCGCTGCCCCACGCCGCTCGAGATGGATGATGTTGCGCCTCCGTTGGTGATTGTGCCGGTTCAGGAATGGAATCGCATCGTTAAGAAAGCCCTGCGCTTCGCCATGAAAATCTCTCCGCACGTTCGCGCCATTCATGTGGACCCAGGAGCGGGTTCGGAAATTCTCAGAGACGAATGGTGCCGCTTCGTCGAAAAGCCCGCGATGGAGGCCGGAGTGGCTGCTCCAGAATTGCTGGTGTTGCCGTCCCCGTACCGGCTGATTCTTGGCCCTATCGTGAATTATGTTCTCCAAGCCGAGCGTGAGAGTCCGACGCAACAGATCGCTGTTTTGATTCCGGAGCTGGTTGAGCACCATTGGTATCACCACCTGTTCCACAACAAACGCGCTTCGGTCCTGAAGACGCTTCTCTTGCTCCGCGGCAACCAGCGCATCATCGTCATCAACGTTCCCTGGTATCTCGACACGTAGTACACGCCATTCGCCAGTCAGCAAAATTTCGCATCCGATTCATTTGTTTTTCGGGCTTGACCATATCCTCACTCGGTTTAACATCGCAAAACATAGGTCCGAGCCCACGCCCGGGAGAGTGCTCAATGAAAAAACTCGCCCTTTGCTTTCTTGCCGTGCCGCTTCTGCTTCCCGTCTCCGCGCTTGGCCAGCATCACGACGTAGCCAAGTCCAGTGCGGCAAAACCCATCACCATCTCCGGCCTCGTCAGCGACGATGGAAAAGCCCTGACAGCAAAAAACGGCGAGTCCTGGTCGATAGCAAATCCGGGCGGTCTGGCTGGTCATGAAAATCAGCACGTAAAGATCAGGTGTGAGACTTCGGCCGATCACCGTGTCCGTGTGCTTTCGCTAAAAATCTTGGCTAAACCAGCGACGTATCATGCCAATCCCGGTGATTCCGCCTTTCGCCGTTAAATTTATTCCTCGTCCTGGCCGAATTCTATTGCCTTGCGGGGTCCGCGGTCCTTACCACGCTCCTTCTTTCTGTCCCCACCACCAAATGACGCCAACGGTGGCCGTATTCTGCTCTCTGCTCAAAACCCCCTGCGTGTCTGTAAGGAACGACGGCTGATTTGAAAAATCACGCCGCCATTCGTAGCGCATCAGAAATCCGTTCGCCAAGTTGTATTCAAATGTGACTGTATTCTCTTTGAGCGCCTGTGTGATCCCGCTGAATAGTCCGCCACGGTCGGACAAGTACTCGGCACGAGTAGCCACGGCCAGCTTGGGCGACAGTTGGTAACGAAAATACGCAGCCCCGCCATCCGCGTGCGAAGGAGCCGAGGACCGACCGGGCGCTTGATTTCTCCACAGACGTTGAATGAAATAGTCTCCTTCGAGGGCCAAGGTAAGCTTCGGCGTCGCCTGCCAAGTAATATAGCTATCGAAAATGTGAGCCCGCCCATCGGGCGCGGGCGTAATCGCTTGAAAGCTGAGGCCCGGTTGCACTGGTATCGGGCCGGTCGGCGGGACTACAACTCGATCCGGATGTTCCTGCCCCAAATAGTAGTTCATCGTCCACGTGAGAGAACTCTTGGGTTTGGCGGTGAATCCAAACAGCTCATCCTTGAATCCGTTCGTTGCCTCTACTTGGTTGGTCCCGTTCACTAACCAATAGTTGAGACTGAATTTTCCATTCAATGGATAACTGGCCCGCACACCCATATGGTAGAAGGGCAGGAAGTCGAACCAGTACGCCCGCGAATAGTTCATTTGGTCTTTTGTGTAGTTGCCTTCGATTCCCAGGGCGCTTCCCCACTTCCCAAAATCGACAGTCAGACCATTTCCGACAGGAACA
>DATFSR010000018.1:0-5056 GCA_035262505.1 Candidatus Acidiferrum sp.
GGACCACCCCGTGAATTTCGGGAAGCGATTCAACAAAAGATGATTGGGCAGCTGCGCGGACGGCTTGCGGAAAAAAGACCGAATCAGGTGCTCGTCGACGTGGGCGGCGTCGGGTACCTAGTGCAAGTGCCGCTTTCGACATACGCGGCGCTGGGCGAGCTGCATACGGAAGTCACCCTTCTGATTCATACGCACGTCCGGGAAGACGCGCTGGCGCTCTTTGGTTTTGTTTCCTCGCGCGAGAAGCATTTTTTTGAACTGCTGATTTCCGCTTCGGGCGTCGGCCCGGCGCTGGCGCTGAAGATTCTCTCCGGAATAAACGTGGAAGAACTGGTTCCGGCAATTCGCGGCGGCGATTTGGTGCGCCTGACGAAAATCCCTGGTGTCGGCAGAAAAACGGCGGAGCGCATCGTGGTCGAGTTGAAAGACAAGCTCGAAGCGGTGTCCGTAGAAACAGAGAAGCCTGCGGTCGCCTCTCCTGCAGGCGTCGAAGCGGATGTGGTTTCCGCGCTGGTGAATCTGGGATACGACACACGGGCGGCGGAGGACGCGGCCGCGGAAGCGAAACGCACGGCAGGCGCGGCAAATTTCGAGAAGTTGTTGCGGGCTGCGCTGCAATCGCTGAGCGCTCCGAAAGGCCGCGCCGCGCGGACTGCTTAGGTAAATCGGAATGGCTGACGCTTCAACAAAACGGATGATGCAGCCGAGGCAGCCGCAGCGCATTGTTTCCGGCGCTGCGTATGAAGAAGATGCGCGCATCGACGTCAGCGTGCGTCCGCGGCGGCTTGAGGAATACATTGGGCAGAAGCGCGTCAAGGAAAACATTCAGATTGCCATTGACGCGGCGCGAAGCCGCGATGAGGCGCTGGACCACGTGCTGCTGTATGGCCCGCCCGGCCTCGGCAAGACCACGCTTGCGCAGATTATCGCCAACGAACTGAACGTTCCCATCAAGACGAGTGCGGGACCGCTGCTCGAACGCAAAGGCGACCTCACTGCGATCCTGACTTCCCTCGAGAAGAAGGAAGTCTTCTTTCTCGACGAAATCCACCGGCTGCAGCCGGCAGTCGAAGAGGTTCTCTATCCGGCGATGGAAGATTTTCGCGTGGACTTGATCATCGGACAGGGACCGGGAGCGCGCATTCATCCTTTTTCGCTGAGCCATTTCACGCTGGTGGGCGCTACGACGCGCGCCGGATTGATCACTGCTCCATTGCGTTCGCGCTTTGGCATTGTGCATCGGCTCGACTTTTACGAGCCCGAAGATTTGCTCATCATCATTCGCCGCTCAGCGAAAATCCTGAACATCGAAATGGACGAAGGCGGCGCGGAGGAAATCGCCCGTCGGTGCAGGGGCACTCCGCGCATCGCCAACCGCTTGTTGCGTCGTTCGCGAGATTTCGCCGAAGTGCGTGCTGCCGGGCGCATCACCCGCGCGGTTGCCCAAGAGGCCTTGCAAATGCTCGGTGTGGATGAAAACGGCCTCGACGAGGTTGACCGCAACCTCATGTTGGCGCTGCTCGACAAGTATGGAGGCGGCCCAGTCGGTCTCGGCACGCTTTCCGCTGCTCTCGCCGAAGAAGAAGACGCCATCGAAGAGATGTATGAGCCTTACCTCATGCAGATTGGTATGATCGACCGCACCCCACGCGGACGCGTAGCCACGCCGCGCGCCTATGAGTACTTTGGCAAAGAACCTCCCCGTCGCCAGCCTCGCCTTTTTTGATGGCATCCCATAAGCGCATGTATATAAAGGAGTTGTCCACCTTTAGAGAAGGAAAAGTTTTTCCCTTAGTACTTTGTACCTGCGAACAGTTACCGTGGAATCACACCTGACCTTCTCGAGAGTTTCAACAAGAAACAGCCTTCGATAGGCTGGAACAGTAAGAAATAAGACGAGCCCAGGCGTTGCCGTCCCCCGTAGACGCCGGCTCGCAGAAAAACTCAAAACAGAATGGGAAGACGAAGATAGAGATGAACACGAAAAAGACAGTAGCGCAGATTTTGCTGGCGATGGGATTGAGCTTCGCCGCAGCGGGGGCGCATGCGCAGGAGAACCGGAAGGCGCTCAATAATCCTACACCGGTCTATCCGGAGACCGCGCGCCAGTTTCGCCTCAGTGGAGTCGTAAAGGTGCAAATCGTGATTGCGCCGGACGGCCAAATCAAGGACGTCAAGGTGATTGGCGGGCATCCGGTGCTGGTAAGCGCAGTTCAGGACACGCTGAAGAATTGGAAGTACGCACCCGCGAGTGGCGAGACCACGGCAACACTGGTATTCAATTTTCACCCATAGACGAGACTAGGTTGCAGAGCAGGAAGCAACAGGCTTGAAGGACCGGCAAAAATGGCTTCCTGCGCTAAGACGCTGAACTCTCAAAAAGCAAGCTGGAACACGTGAGGCCGGATTCCGCTTTCTGGAGCTCCGAAATATCAAGCGTTGTGACGTGAAAATCCAGTGAGCCGATCCGGTCGCGCGTTTTTGGAAACGACGCCGGGAAAATGATGCTACCTCCAAGGGCCAGCGCGTTCGCCGAGTGAGGTTCCGAGGGATCCACGTCAATCCAGTCATAGCCGACCAACGGGTTGGTGTCAAACCACGCGCGGTTCGCGAGCAGCGTGTTGTCCGTAATCCAGGTCACCGCTGACTTCAGATGCAAACACCCCGTGACTGGTACGGGGACAACCTTATACCCGAAGGGCCGGACAATCTCCTCCAGCTGGCGTATTCCTTCGGCGTTGCTGCGCCTCGTTAGACCCACAAAAAGCTTGCGGCCGATGCGAAGAACGTCGCCGCCTTCCAGGGTGCCGGGTAGCTGGATATAGGCGAGCTTGCGGTATTTCGAAAGCTCTCGCGCGAGGGACTTGACCTCGGGCCGGCGGCTCTCCGTACCAAGCGGCAGGATGACGGCGATTTCATCGAGTACGATCGCCGGGTCTTCCACAAACATGGAATCGGGGAGATCCGGTTCGGGAGGAAGCGAGACGACTTGCGCCCCCAATTTCGCAAGAAGCGATTCGTACGCTTGGTGCTGCTCCCGCGCCCGCGCCAAATCGATCGGCTTGCGGTCGATGAAGGATAGCTCACAACGAACGATGGCTGGACTGACGGCACGCGTAACGGCGGTTAGCATAGGGAAGCAAGCAGTGTACACGAGAACGCGACGGCGAATTCAGCAGTGGACCGGTTTCTGGACCGCGCACAAACTTGAGGCGATGGAGCGGACGGAAGTCCCCAAAGCAATTACTTTAGCTCAGGGGTTGACTCAAGTTAGAGAAGCGCATACTCCAAAATGCGAACGATGACCAGAGCGAGAGTGTGATTTGAGACTGGCGACGGGTGGCTCATCCAGAAACGCATGATCCCCGCACCGAGTAGCATCCCTGTAAGGATCAAGCCAATAGCCCCGAGGATGACCCACAGGTCGGACTTGGAGAACCTGAAAAACCCCACGTTCGGAGAAGAGCCCTGCAGTTCCTCTCGATGTGTCCGGTTTTGCGGGACATGAGACCTCCCGACCAGGTCGGAAATTTCCGGCTGCACGAGGAGCGAATATCCCTTGCGGGGGATCGTCTCGACGTACAGGGGCTTGTCCGAGGAATCACCCAAGGCGATGCGAAGTTTGTTGACGGTGGTATTTACATTGGCGTCGTAATTGACGTGCGTGTCGGCGGGCCACAGGCGCGTACGCAGTTCTTCACGGGTCACAACCTCGCCCGGCTTTTCGAGCAGCGTAAGAAGTGTCTGGTAGACTTTCCCCTGAAGCTTCAACCGGATCCCATTCCGGGTGACTTCCTGCCGCTGTTGATCAATCCGGAATGGCCCAAAATGGATGTAACGACCTGAAGAAAGCAAGCCTGCCCCGGGAATCGTAGGATTATCCGGTTCTTGCATCGCGACTACTTCCGATGGCATAGACGGTCACCCTTACCCCTTTACAGCGTATAGACGTAAACGGCTGCAGAGTGTTTTCTTGAAATACGAGTGATTTCGCACTTTAGTTTCTGCCCTCCTACGCGCTTCATAAGCGCAGTTCAGCCCAGCCTTTTTTCTCCAAAAAGCGGAAGAGTTACACGGTGTTAAACCAAGTTTTAGTCCCGCTTTATATGAAATAACGGAAGTCTCGGGTCTTGAATCCATTTTCACGTAAGTCAATTCTTGCCATGCCCCGAATCTTAGGCTGGCTCGCCGGCGTCATTTGCCGTTAGATATGGTCATCAAGAGCAAATGGAGGAACACGGATCATGAGTAGAAGGCGAGGAGTGCTCCAAAAGCGGGCAACTGTTCGAATCCGAACGCTCGGGCTTCTTGTCCTGATGGGCGCGGTGCTTATGGTCCGAGGAGAGACTGCCACTTCTCCTCTAACAGGAGCAAAGTATACCGCCGGCAATCGGTCCGCGAAGCCGCCCGAGCCGTCCGGCGAAACGGCCTGGCACATTCTTCGCGAAGGTTTGAAGGAGACAAATGCGGACAAGCGCGCCAAGGCCGTGCGAGCCTTGGGTCTGCTGACGGGAAGCCCAGAGGCGGAAAAAGCGGCGATCCTTGCACTTAAGAATGAGAAACCGAATGTGCGGCTCGCGGCGGCCCATGCCCTGGGGGCGATGCGGGCGGAAGGTGCAAAGGGCAATCTCGAAGAAGCGCTGGGGGACTCCGAGCCTAGCGTGGTCCTGGCGGCAGCGAATTCCTTGCTGCTGCTTCACGACGATGTGGGCTATGACACGTACTATGAGGTGCTGACGGGAGAAAAGCGTGCCAGTAAAGGATTGCTCAAAGAGCAATTGGACACGCTCAAAGACAAGAAAAAGGTCGCGCAGATGGGGTTTGAAGAGGGAATCGGTTTCATACCTTTTGGCGGAATCGGCTACGAGATTTTCAAGACCGTGACGAAAAACGATTCGGCGCCGATACGCGCGGCAGCGGCCAAGAAACTGGCCCACGATCCCGAACCGGACGCGCGCGAAGCGCTCGCAAAAGCCGCTGCGGACAAGGATTGGAGAGTGCGCGCGGCGGCGCTGGACGCGATCGCCCTGCGCGAGGATTCCTCCTTGATTTCCAA
>DATFSR010000019.1:0-9862 GCA_035262505.1 Candidatus Acidiferrum sp.
TTTCATTGTTTTCCCCCCTCCAGAAGTCCATTTGTGGTGGTTGAGTTGCCGGGCCGTCCCTGTAGCTTCGCATAGCCCCGGCTCCCGTGTCCAGCCACTTCCTAAACCGTTCCAGGCCCTAACTTTATTCCCGGATCGCGCAAAGCGAGCCCAGACGAGCAAAAAAAGAGGGAGGATTGTTCCCAAATCCTCCCCCGATGGCCCCACATTCCTAAGGGATCTGCCGCTAGCTTGCCAGAATCTCCCGGCTTATTGGCCGGAAGTCGCGTTACTCGCCGTGGCCGTCGTAGCACCCTTCGGCATGCTTACATAGCCGGTAGCGCTGGTTTTGGTGACTTTGTTGACCACGAGCTCCAGGGCCGAGCGGCTGCCGCCGGTGTAGAAGAAGATCGGCTCGTTGACCGAGCGGTTCTTCTTTTCAAAGCTGTTGTCGTCCGCCAGAACGTTCATGGTGTACTGGTTTTTGCGCGGATTTGTGTCTTTCAGCACCAGTTGAATGCTGCCCACTTTGGTGGCTCCGCTCTTGCGCTGCACGGTGAATTCAAAATAATCGCGCTGGCCCGTGCGGCGAAGCTGGTCGATTTCATCGTGATTGCGGGCAATCAATGTGCCCATCTCGCTGCGGGCCATCTGGATGCTGTTCTTGGTGGCGTCGAGGTCGCCCTTTACTCCGGTGACATCGCCGCTCAGCTTGGTCAGGTCATCGGCGCTGGCTTTGGTGGCAAGCTCCGCCTTCATCGAGTTCGCGAGGCTGTCGACCTTCTGATCTACCGCGTGCGTAGCAGTTTTGTCCTGCTTGTGCGCGGTGACCAGCTCTCCCTGCGTGACGCTCTGTTTGTCCGCAATGACCTTCAGATCGCTCCGAAGTTGCTGATTCATCTCGTCTTCTTTGGCAAGACGCTGGCTTAGCACTTCATTAGCCTGTTTCGAGGCCACCGTCGCCTGCTCCAGGCTCTTTGCCTGATTGAGGGCGCTCCAGCCGATTCCTAGCCCTATGATGGAAAGGCCACCCAGGATGCCCAGGGTCAATCCGACCCAGCGAGGGGTTCCCGAGTTAGTCGCGTGTGAAAACTCCTGGAATTCGCTCATAAGCGTTCGTCTCTCCTTTAGGCTACTTTGCCCAATGCCCAAGAAAGAGCATCCGCGGCTCCAAATAGTTCTAATGCTACTAGTACCTTATAAGCGTAATGGAATCAGTGTGATTGGCTTTGCTTGGCGGGGCCAGAGGGAGGTCTATCATAGGGTACTAGTACGTGTAAAGCTTACGCATGTACGTAGAAGGCACTCAAGACAGGTCGCAAGCAATTGCGTTGCGCGGAAGATCGTACGCAGATCGTCTAGTAACAATCTTCGATTGAGGGTCTTACAGGGCGAGAGGATTAGGCTGCCCGAAACGCATCCGCAGTTACTTCCGTGCGCTCGGCGTTGAAATAGCAGTCGAGCGTATTCACGGCAGCCTCTAAGACGAGGCGACAGTCGGAGCAGCCTTCTAGATGGCGCTTGATCTCAGCCTCGACAACCGAGGATAGGCGCCCTTCTAAGTACCAGCAAATCAAATGGATAGTATCTCGACAGCTCATGGCCTGACTCCTAGCGTTCCCCCAAAGCGATAGCTAGGCGAGTTGTAGCAGTGCACTTGCAGCACCAAAAAGCGGCCGGGGAAGCCATTCAAAGCTAACTCTTTTAAAATTATAAGCTTACAAATATTGGTCACACCTTAGAATAGACCATTCACGACAGTTCGCTTCTGAAAAGATTACACCCCAAATGGACAAAATGAGCACCGATTCGACTTGGGAGCAGGACTCACCTTTGAGGAACGATGGTCATCTCGCGAAGCTTGGCAATTCTGTCCGGAAGTGCCGGGTGGGTGCTGAGCAGGGTCGCCAGCGAGCCGCCCCCAAAAAGCGGTCTCACAATGCAAAGGGACGAAGTTGAAGGGGTAATGGAGGTTGTCGGGATACGCTTGTTGTATGCGCCCAGCTTTTCTAGCGCGCTAATCAGACCGTAGGGATTGCCCACCATCTTCGCGCCCGTCGCGTCGGCAGAATATTCCCGTTGCCGGGAGAGACCCAGCTGCAAAAGCATCGCGGCAATGGGTGCCAGAATAAGCGTCAGGATCGCTGAGATTCCACCTCCGTTGCGGTCGTCGCGGTCCCCTCCCCATCCGCCAAGAATCATCGCCCAGCGGCCCATGGCCGCAAGATGGAAGATCGCTCCGGCCATGGTTGCGGCGACCGAGCTGATGAGGATGTCGTAATTGCGAACGTGAGACAGTTCATGCGCAATGACCCCTTCGAGCTCATCGTCATTCATCAATTCGAGTAACCCTTGGGTAACCGCAACCGAGGCATGGCGGGGATTTCTACCCGTTGCAAAGGCGTTGGGCGCGGCCTCCGGAACGACATAAAGTTTCGGTACCGGCAAGTTCGCTTTCGCTGCGAGGCGCTCCATCACGGCGTAAAGGCGCGGCAACTGTTCTCGGGTCACCGGCTTCGCGCCGCTCGACATCAAAGCAATTTTGTCCGAGAAGAAGTACGCAAACGCATTCATGATGACGGCAAATCCCAACGCAAGAGTCATTCCCTGTGGGCCGCCAAAGCGCTGCCCGATAGCCATCAGCAAAAGCGTTAAAGCCACCAGCAGAAACGTGGTTCGAAAGACTCTCATAATTTCCTTCTATTCTACGCGTGCCGCCTTCGCGCACGAACGTTGCTCTCCATCGCTGAGGAGCAATTGAACTTTTCCAGCCACACTTCTCCCCCCTAGATTAGATACGCGCCGCCGCCGCGGGTTGTTTCGCAGGCTTCCGCTCGAAACGCATGGCATCCTTCTGCCCGTCGCGATCGACGATGACCTGATCGCCCGGCAGCACCTTGCCCTCCAGGATCTGCAACGCGAGCGGGTCCTGAATCAGGCGCTGAATCGTACGGCGCAGCGGCCGAGCTCCGTAGGCTGGATCGTAGCCTTCCTCGAGCAGTAGTTCTTGCGCGGTCGGCTTGAGTACCAGCGTGATTTGCTTTTCCGCGAGCAGCTTTTCCACATTTTTCATGAGCAGTTCAACAATTTTGCCCAACTGCTCTTTTCCAAGCGGATTGAAGATCACAATCTCATCAATGCGGTTGAGAAACTCCGGCCGGAACGCCGCGCGCAACGCTTCCATGGCTTCTTTTCGCGCACGCTCGGAATCTTTTCCAGCCAGTTCCGAAATGGCGCTCGAGCCGACGTTGCTGGTCATCACCAAAACGGTGTTCCGGAAATCCACGGTGCGGCCTTTGCCATCGGTGAGCCGGCCGTCTTCGAGAATCTGCAGCAAGACGTTGAACACATCCGGATGGGCCTTCTCGATTTCGTCAAAAAGGATGACCGAGTACAAATGACGCCGCACTTGTTCGGTGAGTTGTCCGCCCTCTTCGTAGCCAACGTAACCCGGAGGCGCGCCAATGAGCCGGGAGACGCTGTGCTTCTCCATGTATTCGCTCATATCAATGCGAATCATGAGCTTTTCATCGTCGAATAGGAATTCCGCCAAGGCGCGAGCCAGTTCCGTTTTTCCCACACCGGTAGGTCCAAGAAAAATGAACGAGCCAATCGGGCGCTTGGCGTCGGAAAGTCCAGCGCGGCTGCGGCGCACGGCGTTGGCTACGCGGGCAAGCGCATCATCTTGACCAACCACGCTCTGCCGCAGGCGCTCCTCCATGTGAACAAGCTTTTGCGCTTCGCCTTCGAGCAAACGGCCCGCCGGAATGCCGGTCCACTTGCTGACAAGCTTCGCGATGTCCTCTTCGTCCACTTCTTCCTTTAACATGGGAGCGTCTTTTTGCACGGAAGCAAAGCGCTGTTGTGCTTGCTGCAATTCGCGCTCGGCGGCGGCAATCTTTCCATAACGGATCTCCGCGACCTTGGCCAGCTCTCCCGCGCGTTCATAGCGCTCCGCCTCGGCCTTGAGCTGCTCGATCTGCTCTTTCAATTTGCGGATTTTGCCAATGGCTTCCTTCTCGTTTTGCCACCGCGCCTTCTTCGCGCTCGATCCTTCCTTCAGCTTCGCAAGTTCCTTTTCAATTTGCGCCCGCCGCTCCTTGGAGTGCGCATCGGACTCTTTTAGCAGCGCCTGCCGCTCGATTTCCAGTTGCAGGATGCGGCGCTCGATTTCGTCAATCTCCACAGGCAAGGAATCGATTTGCATGCGCAGGCTGGCCCCGGCTTCATCGACCAGGTCGATGGCCTTGTCCGGCAGGAAGCGGTCCGAAATGTAGCGGTTGGAAAGCGTTGCCGCGGCGATGATGGCGGAATCCTTGATGCGAACGCCGTGATGCACTTCATAGCGCTCTTTCAGGCCGCGGAGGATCGCAATCGTATCTTCCACCGTGGGTTCGGAAACCAGCACCGGCTGGAAGCGGCGCTCGAGCGCCGGATCCTTTTCGATGTGCTTTTTGTATTCGTTGAGGGTCGTGGCGCCGATGGCGCGCAGTTCGCCGCGCGCCAGCGCCGGCTTGAGCATGTTGGAAGCGTCCATGGCGCCTTCTGCGGCCCCGGCGCCCACCAGCGTGTGCAGTTCGTCGATGAAAAGAATGATTTGCCCTTCAGCCTCGGTAATTTCCTTGAGGACCGCCTTCAAGCGGTCTTCAAATTCGCCGCGGAATTTCGCGCCCGCCACCAGCGCGGCAAGATCCAGGGCCACAAGGCGTTTCGTTTTGAGCACGTCCGGCACGTCGCCGGAAATGATGCGCTGCGCCAGGCCCTCGACAATGGCCGTTTTGCCGACGCCCGGTTCACCGATTAGCACGGGGTTGTTTTTTGTGCGCCGCGCGAGGATTTGCATCACTCGGCGAATCTCTTCATCGCGGCCAATCACCGGATCAAGTTTCTGCTTTCTCGCTAATTCGGTCAGGTCACGAGCATACTTCTCCAAAGCTGCGTAGGTGGCCTCCGGGCTCTGCGACGTCACGCGCTGGTTTCCGCGCACTCCGGCTAGGGCCTGCAAGATGGCTTCATGCGAGGCTCCATGTCGTTTCAACAATTGTCCGGCGGGCTCGCGATCGCGACTGGCAATGGCAAGAAACAGGTGCTCGGTAGAAACGAATTCATCCTTGAAGCGATCCGCCTCTTGGAAGGCCCGTTCGAGGACGTCATTAAGCGGGCGGCCCAGGTGCTGCTGCGCGAAGCCTTGCACTTTGGGGAGGCGTCCAATTTCGCGCTCCATTTCATGGTGGAGCGCTTCGGTGTGAATGCCGAGGCGGGCCAGCAAAGGAGGCACAACTCCGTCGGCCTGCGCCACCAGTGCGGCCAGCAGGTGTATCGGCTCAATCTGCTGATTTTCGTGCTGTGCCGCCACTTCCTGGGCGCCTTGCACGGCCTCCTGCGCCTTTACGGTCATTTTTTCAAGTCGCAACATAAACCCTCAATCTCAATTCTCGGTTCGTTCGCAAAAAGGGGCTGGCCGGCTGCCAGCCCCTATTTTGCAGCTTGCGTGGTTCCTTTGCAGCCTTTTCGCTGCGCCCCTTTACTTGCCTGCGGCAGCCGCGGCAACCGCCGGAGCGTTTACGTTGACTTTGATTTTCTTTGGCTTCACTTCCTCGCGCTTGGGAATCGTCAGCGTCAGCACGCCATTCTGATAATCGGCCTGGATGGCGTCCGGATTCACGGTATTCGCAAGGGTAAAGCTGCGAGCGAAAGAACCGAACGAGCGCTCCACGCGCAGGTAGTTCTCTTCGTTCACTTTCTTCTCGAACTTGCGTTCCCCGCGAATCGTAAGGAGATGGTTCTCCACGCGAATGTCGAGATCCTTAGGATCGACATCCGGGAGATCCGCCTTCACCACGAGTTCGTGTTCGTTCTCGTAGATGTCAACGGCTGGCGCCCACGCGCTGAGGTTGGACTGCTGGCCGGTCGGTTCAAAAGTGTCGTTGAACAGGCGATTAATCTGGTCCTGCAGGGTGGTGACGCCGCGAAAGGGTTCCCATCGGGCTATCGTTCTCATAGTTGTAAGCACCTCCATAGGTGATTGCAGTAGCATAATAAAACATGAGTGCAATATTGTCAAGCATGATCTTGGCAAGACGCGCGATTCCTTATAAAGCTATAACTATCAATTGGATAGCATCATATTAGACCAGCTACCTCCGAGAGGCTGGGATGCCAGCGATAGCGGGCCTGTTTCATGAGCAGGCCACCGGGCCATCCGCAAGCTCGCTGTCAGTTCAAACTGCTCTCGAGTGAGCAAAGTTGCTCACCGATCGCAAGCACTACCAAGCGACGTAGGTCATGAGCAAACTCGATTTGAGATCAAGGTTGCGCCGCGAGGCAAAGGCAGGTTCTTGGTAGACTAGCGCTCCTCATGCGCCTGGACGAGCTGGACTACCGCCTGCCCCCCGAGCAAATCGCCCAGCGGCCTCTGGACCGCCGCGACGCCTCGCGCCTTTTGCTCTTGAGCCGTTCCTCAGCCGCGTTCGAGGACCGTCAATTCGCGGAATTTCCGGACCTTCTTTCAGGCAATGAATTGCTCGTCGTGAACAACGCCCGCGTGATTCCAGCCCGGCTCTTTGGACGGCGCGCGGGGGTACGCTCGCAGAAGCCTTCGCGGTCCACCCGGGCAGAACAGTTAACCGGGAAGGTCGAGGTGCTGCTCACGCGCCAAATCGACGATGAGAGGTGGGACGCGTTGGTTCGGCCAGGACGAAAGATGCACATGGGGGACCGCGTTCTCTTCGGAGGAGGAGAATTGGAAGCCGAAATAATCGCGCGAGGGGAATTCGGTCTGCGTACGCTGCGGTTGGTTACTCATGACCGGAAGCCTGTTAACGAACATTTGGACCGGCTTGGGCACGTGCCGCTTCCGCCGTACATTGAACGTGCAGACGAAACGGCAGATCGCGAACGCTATCAAACCGTATTTGCCAAAAATCCCGGAGCGATTGCCGCTCCCACGGCGGGCCTTCATTTTTCCGAGGAAATCATAAAACGAATACGCGAACGGGGAGCGGAAGTCTGCGAGCTAACGCTGAATGTAGGGCTTGGCACGTTTCAGCCGGTTCATGGAGAAACGCTGGAGGGGCACGTGATGCATTCCGAATCTTACGAGATTCCGCCAGCAGCGGCGGAACGCATCAACGCCGCGCACGCTGCGGGGCGTCCTGTTTTTGCCATCGGAACGACGGTGGTGCGAGCGCTGGAAGACTCGGCGTTGCGTGCGGCGGTGGCAGGCTCTTCAGACGTTGTGAACGCCGGAAAGGCCGAAGCCAAACTGTTTATAATCCCCGGATTTCGTTTTCGCGCCGTCACGGCACTGCTGACGAATTTTCACTTGCCTCGTTCCACGTTGCTCGCGCTGGTTTGTGCTTTTGCGGGTCGCGAAAATGTCCTTGCCGCTTACCGGCACGCGGTTGAAACAGGTTATCGGTTCTATAGCTACGGAGACTGCATGCTGCTTCGCTGAGGCGGGAGAGAGGGAACGACCATTTCTCAAAGCTGACGGCCGAGTAAGGAGGCTGTGGTAGGCAACAGCCTCCCCGCCCGGGAAGAAGGCAAGAAGGACTCCCTACTCACTGAAGACAAAGACGCGAGACTGGCCTGAAAAACGGACTTCCTTGACTTGGCCATTTTCGCTGATGAGCACGGAGTCGTAAAAGGATTTGGCGCTGCGGTCTTCCCAGCGACCTTCGGATTCGGCAACCACTTTGCCGCCCTTCTGCACGGTGGCTTTGTTGCCGTCAATCAGCAAGCGATACTCGCCAGCCTGCAGCTCGGCCTTACCGAACTTGGCGGTCTGCGCGAGGTTGATGTTTTTGGAAAAAGGCTTGGCGAAAACGGGCACTGCCAGCGCAACGGCGGCAAGCAGAGCCAAGCAGCGGAAAAATGAATTGTTTCTCATGCGTGTCAATTCCTTTCGGAGAGGATCGAGTCAGCCCATAGCAGGCTGCCGCGGCAAGATGGAGTTGACACGCAAGCGGCGGACGGGTACGCTCCCCCGTGAAGACACCTCTTCTTCCTGGACTAACGGCCGGAAAAACTGCGTGTCACGACCCCGCGGCTGCCACCGCGGGGTTTTTTCTGAATCTCGCCTTGAGCAGCCCGGTAAAGAGCTGCGCCTGTATAGACGAAATTTCGGCCGGCAATGTTTCGCCTGGCTTCAAAAAAATTTTGCAAAGATATGAAAATTTCCGATGGAAAGATCGATTTTCCCTCAAAAAGGAATTTCTCGCGCTCTCGAGAAATAAACTTGGCATAAAAAAGAAGTAGCGCGCGGAAAAAGAATCGCGGAAGCCGGCTTCCAGGTTGTACACGCTCCAGGGAGCCGGCAACAGGATCGCAGGCAGACCCATGGTGAGCGGCAATAAATGACATTCTTTTCCTCGTGCAGCGGTTACGCGGCTTCGTGCATTAGCTAGCTTGTTCATCTATACTCTAGGTCATTTTTTTCAAGGACCACGATGCGGATTCTAATTCTGAGTGATTTGCACTCCAATGGCACAGCGCTCGATGCGGTTCTCGATGCCGCGAAGGGCCATTGGGACTTGTCCGTCTGTCTGGGCGATGTGGTTGGCTACGGCCCGGACCCCAATTATGTGACGGCAAAATTGCGCGAATTGGGCACAAAGACAATTCGAGGCAATCATGACAAAGCGGTAACAGGATTGATGGCCACCGAGGATTTCAATCCCGTGGCAAAGGCGGCGGTCGATTGGACGCGAGCGGAACTCAAACCGGAACACATGGCTTGGCTCTCCGCATTGCCCAAAGGACCTCTTGAGACCGATGGAGTCGTGCTCGTTCACGGCGCGTTTCAGGACGAAGATGAATATGTATTTACCCCGGAACAGGCGCTCGACGGGCTACTCGATTCGAACGCGTTGGTCACGTTTTTTGGCCACACGCATCATCAGGGGGGCTTTTCCTATCGGGATTCACAGCTTGAAGTGCTGCAGATCCGGCCGCGCCCAGCGGAATCCTATGCCGCGCTGCGCGTCGAGCCGGCTCGGCGGTATCTATTGAATCCCGGCTCGATTGGGCAGCCGCGCGACGGAGATCCACGGGCGGCCTTTGCCATCGCCGATCTTGAACACGACGTGGTGCAATTCTGGCGCGTGCCCTACGACATCCAGGGGGTGCAAAAACGCATGCGTTCGGCCCGCTTGCCGGAGCCGTTGGTCCAGCGGCTGGTGGTTGGCAGGTAGTTTCCCGTTGCAGCGCAGCACCATTTCCGCTATCTAGGTATTTACAAGATACGTAATTCAGTTATAATATGGCGTGAATCCTCCGATCCCGCAGACGATGGCCAGGCCATCGCATCATTTCTCCGCAGTGCCTCCGAAATCCGACTGGCGGCAGCCCGCGCCGGGAGAAGTTTCTCTCCCCGGTGAGTCTTGTCGGAGTACAATCTTGCCCCCAGCGGAGAGGACACGCCTTGCAGAGCGGCTCATTCACGATTTCTATTCGGAAGAAAGACGCGGTCACCATCCTCGATGTTGCCGGGCGCCTGACGTCGTTTGAAGTCAGCGCTCTTCGCGACGCGGTCTCGCGGCTCCTGAAAGAAGACCGCAAGAATATCTTGTTAAACCTGGCAGCGCTGGATTATCTGGACAGCTCGGGAATCGGGGAATTGGCCCGCAGCTACGTTTCGGTAGTGAAAACGGGCGGCGAGATGAAGGTCGTCGGTTTGTCGGCAAAGGTGGAAGAGGTCCTGAAGATCACGCAGCTATTCAGGGTTTTCCCTGAATTTCCAAGCGAAGAAGCGGCATTAGATAGTTTCCCGGAGGCCCGCATACCGGGAAAGACTTGAAGCGGAGAAATTAGCTTGTAGAAGGAGAGAAGCGGTTAGGGGCAAGCCCTAACCGCTTCCCGGGGTGTGTCCTCGAAGTGGTTT